>DASRAV010000021.1:0-27283 GCA_035637995.1 Conexibacter sp.
CGATCGCCTGCCGCACGGCCGGGTCGAGGTGCAGCCGCGCGACCTCGTACTCGTCCTTGTACGCCATCAGCTTGTGCAGGTGGAAGGCGACCGCCTCCGCGAGCGCGCCGTCGCCGTCGGGCACGGCCGCCGCCTCCGCCGCGCGCACGCGCTCGACCCGCTCGGCGTAGCGGCGCGCGTACGCGCGCCCCTGGTAGGCGATCAGCTCGCCGACGCGCGAGGCGACGAGCCGCGCCAGCTCGCTCCCCTCCGGCGCGCCGACGTGCGCGGCGATCGCCTGCGCCGCCGGGTCGGGCGGCGGGGGATCGGGCGCGGCGGGCGCCACCGCCGCGAGCGCCGCCTCAAGCGCGTCCGGGTCCGCGACGGCCTGGCGCCCGCGCCGGAAGGCCTGGACGTTGAGCGCGACGGCCGTGCCGTTCAGCTCGATCGCCTGCTCGATCGCCGCGGCGGGCAGCGGCAGCGCGCCCGCCTGGAAGGCGGCGCCGAGCAGCAGCACGTTCGCCGTCTGCTCCCCGCCGAACAGGCGCCGCGCGAGCCCTGCCGCGTCGAGCGCCACCAGCCCGTCGGCGCGGGCGCTCGCGCCGATCCGCGCGACGAGCCCGTCCGCGTCGGGGAACGCCAGGCCCGTGTCGACGACCATCCCGCCGGTCGGCACGCGCGCCGTCGAGAGCACCGCGAGCGTGCGCTCCGCGTCGGCGACGGCGAGGTTGCGCTCCTCGGCGGCGACGAGCAGGTCGCAGCCGAGGTAGAGGTCGCACTCGGCGCGACCGAGCTTCCCCGGCGCCGCCGACGGCGTCGCCTCGACCCGCAGGTCGGAGACGACCGGTCCGCCCTTCTGCGCGAGGCCGGTCTGGTCGAGGCCGTGGACGCAGCGGCCCTCGAGCAGCGCTGCGACGCCGACGATCTGCGCGACCGTCACGACACCCGTGCCGCCGACGCCGGTGATGCGCACGCCGAACGCCTCGGCGGGCACGCGCGGCGTCGGCTCCGGCAGCGCCGCCGCGTCGAGCGCCGCGACGGCGGGCGGGCCGGCGGCGCGCCCCTTCGCCGGCACGACCGTCAGGAACGACGGGCAGTCGCCCTCCAGGCAGGAGAGGTCCTGGTTGCAGGAGGCCTGGTGGATGCGCGTCTTGCGCCCGAAGTCCGTCTCGACCGGCTGGACCGAGAGGCAGTTCGACTTCACGCCGCAGTCGCCGCAGCCCTCGCAGACGCGCTCGTTGATCAGCACGCGCTCCGCGGGCGCCGCCGCCTTGCCGCGCTTGCGCTTGCGCCGCAGCTCGGTCGCGCACTCCTGGTCGTGGATCAGGACCGTCACGCCGCCGCCGGCCGCGAGCTGCTCCTGCGCCTCGACGATCCGCCCGCGGTCCCACACCTCCGCGTTGGCGGCGAGCGTCACGCCGCGGTAGCGGTCGGGATCCTCGGTCGTGACGACGATGCGGCGCACGCCCTCGGCCTCGAGCAGCCGCGTGAGCGCCGGCACGCTGCTCGCGCCCGCCGCCGCCTGCCCGCCGGTCATCGCGACGGCGGAGTTGTAGAGCAGCTTGAACGTGACGTTGGCGCCGGCCGCGACCGCGGCGCGGACGCCGAGCGAGCCGGAGTGGAAGAAGGTCCCGTCGCCGACGTTCTGGATCGCGTGCCGCGTCTCGACGAACGGCGCCATGCCGATCCACTGCGCGCCCTCGCCGCCCATCTGCGTCATCCCGAGGATCTCGCCGACGTTGCCGTCGTCCTCCATCAGCACGACGAGGCCGTGACAGCCGATCCCCGCCCCGACGGTTGCGCCCGCGGGCGTGCGCATGGAGCTGTTGTGCGGGCAGCCGGAGCAGAAGTAGGGCGTGCGATGGACCGGCAGCGGCGCTGGCGCGAGCGCCGGGCGCAGAGCGTCGAGGCGCTCCGCGAGCGCGCTCACGTCGCGGTGCGCGGCCAGGCGCGCGCCGAGCACCTGCGCGATCGCGTCCGGGTCCAGCTCGCCGCCGTGGGCCACGAGCGGCGCGCCGTCAGGAGCATGCTTCCCGCTCACGGCCGGCTGCGCGCTGCGGCCGTAGAGTGCGTCCTTGACGAACGGCTCGAGGAACGGGCGCTTCTCCTCGATCACGAGCAGCTCGCGCAGCCCCTGCGCGAACTCGCGCACGAGCGCGCCGTCGAGCGGGAACGGCATCCCGACGTGCAGCAGGCGGATGCCGAAGCGGTAGAGGTCCGCGTCGTCGCGCAGGCCGAGCCGGCGCAGCGCGTGGCGCACGTCGACGGACGTCTTGCCGGCCGCGACGACCCCGAGCACGTCCTCCGGGCCGGCGACCGCGATGCGGTTGAGCGCGTTCGCGACGCCGTAGCGGCGGGCGGCCTCGACGCGCGCGTGCAGCGAATGCTCCAGCTGCAGCGGCACGGGGGAGACGAGCTTCGCGTTCGGCACGTGCACGTAGGGGCGCCCGTCCAGCTCGATCTGCACGGGGATCGGTGCGACCCGGTCGAGCCCGACGTGCGCCGTCGCGGAGCCGTCGGCGACGTTCGTCGCGATCTTCATGCCGACCCACAGGCCGGCGGCGCGCGAGAGCGCGACGGCGTGGCGGCCGAGGTCGAGCACCTCCTGCACGTCGCCGGGGTAGAGGATCGGCAGCTGCGCGTCGTGCAGCGCGTGCTCGCAGGCGGAGGGCAGCGTCGAGGACTTCGCGATCGCGTCGTCGCCGACGAGCGCGACCGCGCCGCCGCTCGGCGCGACGCCGATGAAGTTGGCGTGACGGATCGCGTCGAGCGCCCGGTCGAGCCCCGGCGCCTTGCCGTACCAGATGCCGACCACGCCGTCGTAGCGGCGGTCGGCGCGCGCCGCGGCGAGCTGGCTGCCGAGGATCGCCGTCGCGCCGAGCTCCTCGTTGACCGCGGGCTGGTGGACGACGTCGTGTGCAGCCAGCAGCGCGCGCTGCGCCGCCAGCTCGCTGTCGTAGGCGGCCAGCGGCGAGCCCTGGTAGCCGGAGACGAGCGTCGCCGTGCGCAGCCCCGCGCGGGCGTCGGCGCGCCGCTGGTCGAGCGGCATGCGCACGAGCGCCTGCACGCCCGTGAGGAAGACCGCTCCCTCGGCGAGCGCGTACTTGTCCTCGAGCCGGTAGGCCATCGCTCAGCGCCGGCCGGCGCTGGGCTGCGCGCGGAGGACGCTCACTGAGCGTAGCCCTCGCAGCACGGCGTCGTCTCGTCGAAGCGGTGCCCGCGTCCGGGCAGGTACTCCGGGCCCCACCACGACAGCGCCGCGCGGATCTCGCTCGCGTCCCACTCGACCGGCGCCCAGTCGGGGTCGAAGATCTGGTAGCTGCCGGAGTACAGCTCGACGCGGTGGCCGCTGCCGGGGTCGCGCACGTAGCAGAAGAACGAGCGCGCGATCCCGTGCATGCCGGGCCCGTGGTCGATCGGGATGCCGGCCTCCAGCACGAGGTCGGCGGCGCGCATCACCTCCTCGCGCGTGTCGAGCCAGTAGGCGAGGTGGTGCAGCGTGCCGCGCCGGCCGCCGAGGTCGCGCCCGAGCGCGATGTCGTGCACCTGCGAGGTGACCGACGTCCAGCCGGCGACGATCCCGTGCTTCTCGGAGCGCACGCACTCGCGCAGCTTGAAGCCGAGCTGCGCGCCGAGCCAGTCGAGCCCCGGCTCGACCTCGGTGTCGGCGAGGTTGACGTGGTCGATGCGGCGCGGGGAGGCGCCGCGGCGGAAGGGGCGCGCGACGTTGCTGCGCAGGCGCGAGCGCAGCTCCTCCGGCGCCTCCGGGGTCTCCATCTCGTAGTAGAGCTCGAACGGGTGGCCGTTCGGCGTGAGGAAGCGGATCGCCTCGCCCTGGCCCGTCTCCGCGCCCGCCTCGACGTGCGCGACCTCGATCCCGGCGGCGGCGAGCGACTGCGCGAACGCCGCGACGTGCTCGGGGCGGCGCGTGCGGAAGGCGATGTGGTCGACGCCGGTCGGCCCCTCGCGCAGGCTCAGCGAGTGGTGCTCGCGCTCGCCCCAGGCGCGCAGGTGGATGACGCCGTCGGCGCGCGCGACCTCGTCGAGGCCGATCACGTCGGTGAAGAACGCGAGCGAACGCTGGAGGTCGGGGGTGACGAGGGCGATGTGTCCGAGCTTCGCCAGCTCCGGGGTCATGACGGGCTCCTTGGGGTGGGGTGGACGCTCATGCGGTCGCGCCGGCGAGCGCGGCGAGCGGCGCGCCGTCGCCGAGCGCGCGCCGCAGCCGCCGGAAGCCGCGCGGGTCGTTCAGCGCGAGCACGGCGCGCACCTGCCCGCCGGCGACGTAGGCGGCGGTGAGGCGGCTCTCGGCGGGGTCGCCGTCGAGCACGACGAGCTCGGCCGCGGGCGCCGGCCAGCCCGCGACGTGCAGGATCTGGTCGTACTGGCGCGAGGAGACGAACGGCAGCGGCGCGAACGGCGCGACGCCGCCCGGACCGTGCAGCAGCCGTCGCGCGGCGGCGGCGCCCTGCTCGTGGGCGGTCTCCCAGTGCTCGCTGCGCACGAGCGCGTCGAGCCCGGGGTGATGCCAGCGCGCCACGTCGCCGGCCGCGACGACGCCGGGGATCGCGGTCGCGAGCCGCTCGTCGCAGACGACGCCGCCGTCGAGCGCGAGGCCGGAGCCGAGCAGCCAGCTCGTCGCCGGCTGCGCGCCGATGCCGACGACGACGGCCTCCGCCGCGAGCATGCGCCCGTCCTCCAGCACGACGCGCTCGATGCGGTCGCGCCCTTCGAGCGCGCGCACCTGCACGTCGGTGTGGACGGCGACGCCCTCCTCGCGGTGCAGGCGCGCGAAGACGGCGCCGACGGTCGTGCCGAGCACGGGCGCCAGCGGCTGCTCGGCGGCCTCGACGATCGTCGCCTCCGCGCCGGCATGGCGGGCGGCCGCGGCGACCTCGAGGCCGACGAAGCCGCCGCCGATCACGACGACGCGCGCGCCGGGCACGAGCGCCCGCCGCAGTGCGCGCGCGTCGTCGAGGTCGCGGAAGGTGGCGACGCCGTCGAGCGCGGCGAACGGCAGGCGGCGGGGCGTCGCGCCGGTCGCGATCGCGAGCGCGTCGAAGCGCAGCCGGCGGCCGTCGTCGAGCTCGACCTCGCGCACGTCGGCGCGCAGCGCCCGGGCGCGGCGGCCGAGCAGCCACTCGGCGTCGAGCGCCTCCAGCTCGGCCGCGTCGACGAGCGGGCGCGGCTCCTGCACCTCGCCGAGCAGCAGCTCCTTCGAGAGCATCGTGCGGTCGTACGGCAGGTGCGGCTCGGCGCCGACGAGCACGAGCTCGCCGTCGAAGCCCTCGGTGCGCAGCGTGCGCGCGGCCGCGAGGCCGGCGAGCGAGGCGCCGGCGATCACGACGCGGGCGCCGGGACGGGCGAGCGCTCCGCTCACGCGGCCGGCTCCGCCACGTGCCCGGCGAGCGCGTAGGCGATCTCGCCGAGCTGGTCCTCCTGGCCGCCGACGAGCCCGCGGCGCCCGCATTCCATCAGCAGGTCGGCCGCGCTGACGCCGTGGCGCGCGGCGGCGCGCTCGGCGTGCTTGAGGAAGCTCGAGTACACGCCCGCGTAGCCGAGCACGAGCGCGCCGCGGTCGAGCACGCACTCGCCGCTCATCAGCGGCCGCACGACCTCTTCGGCGGCGTCGGCAAGCGCGAGCACGTCGATCCCCGTGCGCACACCCAGCTTCTCGAGCACCGCGGCGAGCGCCTCGCTCGGCGTGTTGCCCGCGCCGGCGCCCATCCGGCGCGTGCTGGCGTCGACCTGCAGCGCACCGGCGTCGATCGCCGCGAGCGTGTTCGCGACGCCGCAGGCGAGGTTGTCGTGGCCGTGGAAGCCGACCTGCGCGTCGTCGCGCAGCTCCGCGACGAGCGCCGCGACGCGCTGCGCCGCCGCATCGGGCACGAGCGCGCCGGCCGAGTCGACGACGTAGACGCACTGGCAGCCGGCGTCGGCCATCACGCGCGCCTGCGCGGCCAGCACGGCGGGCGGCTGCGAGTGCGACATCATCAGGAAGCCGACCGTCTCCAGGCCCAGCTCGCGCGCGACGCCGAAGTGCTGGATCGCGACGTCGGCTTCGGTGCAGTGCGTCGCGATGCGGACGATCGCGACGCCGAGGTCGGCGGCGGCGCGCACGTCCTCGGCCGTCCCGATCCCCGGCAGCAGCAGCGCGGCGATCCGCGCGCGCTCCGCGGTCGCGACCGCGGCGGCGATCAGCTCGCGCTCGTCCGTGCCCGAGAAGCCGTACGTGAACGAGCTGCCGCCGAGCCCGTCGCCGTGGCTGACCTCGAGCACCGGCACGCCGGCCCCGTCGAGCGCGGCGACCGTCGCCTCGACCTGCGCGACGGTCAGGCGGTGCGCGACGGCGTGGGAGCCGTCGCGCAGGCACGAGTCGGTGAGGCGCACGTCGAGCGCCTCCGAGAACGCCATCAGACCGGCTCCTCGACCGCGACGCCGAGCCGATGGCGCGCCAGCGCGCGGCCGACCTCGGCCGCGGCCGAGGTCATGATGTCGAGGTTGCCGGCGTAGGGGGCGAGGAAGTCGCCGGCGCCCTCGACCTCGAGGAAGATCGCGACGCGCCCGTCGCCGAACTGCGGCGGCGCCTTCAGGCGGTAGCCCGGCACGTAGCGTTGGACCTCGGCGACCATCGCCGCGATCGAGTCCGCGATCGCCTGCTCGTCGCAGCCGTCGGGCACCGCGCAGAAGACCGTGTCGCGCATGATCAGCGGCGGCTCGGCCGGGTTCAGCACGATGATCGCCTTACCGCGCCCCGCGCCGCCGACGGAGGCGACCGCGTGCCCCGTCGTCTCGGTGAACTCGTCGATGTTCGCGCGCGTGCCCGGGCCCGCCGAGCGCGACGCGATCGAGGCGACGATCTCGGCGTAGGCGACGTCGACGACGCGGCTGACGGCATGGACCATCGGCACCGTCGCCTGCCCGCCGCACGTGACCATGTTGAGGTTCGGCGCGTCGAGGTGCTCGCGCAGGTTCACGGGCGGGACGACGAACGGCCCGACCGCAGCCGGGGTCAGGTCGATCGCGACGATCCCCGCGGCTTCATAGCGCGGCGCGTTCGCCGCGTGCACGGCCGCCGAGGTCGCCTCGAAGACGAGATCGGGCAGCTCGTCCTGGGCCAGCAGCCAGTCGACGCCCTCCGCGCTCGTCTCCACGCCGCGCTCGCGCGCCCGCGCCAGGCCGGCGCTGGCGGGGTCGACGCCGATCATCCAGCGCGGCTGCACCGCGTCGGAGCGCAGCAGCTTCTCCAGCAGGTCGGTGCCGATGTTGCCCGAGCCGACGATCGCGGCGGCGGCCTTGCGGGCGCTCATCGCGCGCGCTCCCGCTCCGCGGCCGGCGCGAGCGCCTCGTAGCCGACCGCCAGCTCGTCGACCAGCTCGGCGACGCCGAGCACCTCGCGTACGAGCCCGACGCCGTGCCCGGCCGACCAGATGTGCTTCCACGCCTTGCGCTCGCTGATCGTGCCGGAGAAGTCGACGCCGGCTGCGGGCGCGGCCGGCGCACCGGCCGCCGCGACGCTGGCCGCGAGCCAGTTCGCCGGCACGCCGGTGACCTCGCTGCTGAGCACCACGTCGGCCATCTGCGCCTCGACGAGCATCTGCCGGTAGGCCTCGCTCGCGAGGCTCTCGCGCGTGGCGATGAAGCGCGTGCCGACGTAGACGAGGTCGGCGCCGAGCAGCTCCGCGGCGCGGATCGCGCGGCCGTCGCCGATCGCGCCCGACAAAATCAGCGGCCCGTCCCAGAAGGCGCGCACCTCGCGCACGAACGCGAACGGGCTGAAGGAGCCGGTGTGCCCGCCCGCGCCCGCGCAGACGAGCACGAGCCCGTCGGCGCCGGCCGCCGCCGCCTTCTGCGCGTGCGCCGGCGTCGCGACGTCGGCGAACACGAGCCCGCCGTAGGCGTGCACCTCGTCGAGCACGCGCCGGGGGCTGCCGAGCGCGGTGATCACGAGCGGCGGGCGATGGCGCGCGAACACGGCCAGCTCGTCGGCGAGCCGGTCGTAGGAGGAGTGCACGATCGCGTTGACCGCCCACGGCAGTCCCTCCGGGGCGAGCGCGCCGGCGATGCCGGTGCACCACGCCTCGAGGTCGTCGACCGTGCGCGCGTTCGGCGCCGGGAAGGAGCCGATCGCGCCGGCGCACGAGGCCGCGATCACCAGCTCCGGGCCCGAGACGAGGAACATTGGCGCTGCGACGACGGGGATCCGCAGCTGCGCGCGCAGCTGCTCGACGCGGGCGCGCGCGGCGCTCGTCATGCCGCTCCCGCCGCGTCCGCGAGCGTGCGCCGGCCGCGCCCACCGCCGCGCACCTCGAGCCCGCCGTCGCAGGGGATCACCGCGCCCGTGATGAAGCGCGACTCGGCGCGCGCGGCGAGCAGCACGTAGAGCGAGGCGTGGTCCTCGGGCCGCGAGACGAAGCCGAGCGGCAGCTGGCGCGCGACGCGCGCCTCGAAGTCGTCGAGCTCGTCCATGCGCGTGTCGTCGAGCCCGAGCGCGGCCGGGCCGTGCAGCGACGTCAGCGTCGCGCCGGGGGCGATCCCGTTCACGCGCACCGCGGGCGCGAGCTCGAACGCGAGCTGGCGCACGAGCCCGACGACGGCGTGCTTGGAGGCGACGTAGACCGGCCCGCCGCCGCCCGCGTAGGAGCCGCTGCTGGAGATCGTGAAGACGATCGAGCCGCCGTGCTCCTGCAGCGCCGCGCGCGCCGCGGCGACCGCGAGCAGCCCGCCCTTGACGTTGACGTCGAAGACCTCGTCGAAGGCGGGCGCCAGCTCGTCGGGCGCGTACGCGTCGAGCCGCTTCGCGAAGTCCCACACGCCGGCGTTCGGGATCAGCGCGTCGAGCTGCCCGAAGGCCGCGAGCGTCGCCTCGACCGCGCGCCGGTTGTCCGCCGCCGAGCGCACGTCGCCGGCGCTCGCGACGACGCCCGCGCCGAGCTCGGCCTCCAGCGCGCGCGCCCGCTCCTCCCCGCGCACGAGCACGCCGACGCGCGCCCCCTCGGCGAGGAAGCGCTCGACGACGGCGCGGCCGATCCCGCTCCCGCCGCCGGTCACGAGCGCCACCTGGCCTGCGAGGCGCCCGCTCACAGGAACGTGTTGAGGTTCTTGGAGGGCAGGACGTTGTGGGCGAGGATCACGCGCCGCCGCGCGAGCCGCAGCTCGCCCTCGACGCGTCGCAGGACGTCCTCGCGGCGGCCGTAGAGCGCCTCGTCGCTGGCCTCGTAGCGGCCGCGGTGCACGACGGTCAGCGAGTGGACGAGCAGCTCGTCCTCGCGCTCGGCCGGCTCGACCTCGACGTTGGAGACGACGTGGACGTGGCGCGTCGGCGGGTTCTCCGACCACGCGGTCTCCGAGGTGAAGCGCACGATGCGGCGCTGCAGGTCCGTCCAGCCGTCGTCGAAGTGCGCCATCCGGCCGGGCGCGAACGGGCCCTCGGCGTCGGTGCGGTTGCGGTTCTCGACGCCCGGCACCCAGTAGTGGACGTCGTCGGTCAGCAGCGCCAGCCACTCGTCGTAGCGCTCGGCGTCGAGCAGCCGCGCCTCGAGGAAGAGGAAGCGCTCGGCCGCAGCGAGCTCGGCGCTCACCGGTCGTTCACCTGCGCCCACGAGTCCGCCTCCAGCAACTGGGTCCAGCGCGCGTAGAAGGCGCGCGCGTTGGCGTCGTTGAGCTGCGAGCGGAAGACGTTGCCCTTCAGCTCCGGATGCTCGATGCGGCTGTCGAGCCCGAGGCCGTAGTGCAGCTTCTGAGCCCGCGTCACGACGCCGGCGTTGGAGCGCGTGGAGTACTCCCAGTTCTCGCCGTCGTCCATCTCGAAGACGCCGGAGGGCGAGAACGTCATCATCACGCCCTTGCGGTAGGCCTCCTTCAGCTCGTCGGAGAGCGAGCGGTTCACGAGCACCCACGTGTCGAGCTGCGTGTGGTGGGGGCCCTTCGGCTGCCAGGTGCGGAACGTCTGCTGGCCCGGCAGGAAGGACATGTTCGGGAAGACGGTCGCGGAGGAGATCGCGCCGATCATGCGCGCGCGCAGCGGGCCCAGCCGCTCGGCCAGCTCCTGCTCGCGGACGCGCAGGTTCTTCGTCACGCGCTTGTCGCCGAACGTCGCCGCGTTGCCGACGAGGTCGAGGTTGAACTCCCAGCAGTGGCCGTTGACGTTGACCTGGTAGGACTCCTGGCCGTCGAGCGTGGGGACGCTCGCGCCGCCCATCGCGCGGGCGCCGGAGTCGTGCGTCCAGCCGGCGTGGAGGGCGTCGCCGGCGAAGTTCTCGGCCGCGACCTTCCAGTTGCACGCGATCACCGAGCGGATGCAGCCGCCGACGAACTCGGTCCCGCCGTCGTCGTTGTCGAGCAGGATGTCGAGGTACCAGCGGAAGTCGCCGAGGTAGTCGGCCAGCGGCGGCGCCTCGGCGTCGAAGGTGGCGAACACGAAACCCTTGTAGGCGTCGATCTGCGCGACCTGCAGCAGGCCGTGCTCGGCCGGGTCGAAGCCGGGCGTGCGCTCGTAGGCGCCCGACTCGTGCATCCCGCGCAGCGCGCCGTCGAGCCCGAACGACCAGCCGTGGTAGTTGCAGACGAAGCCGCGCGCCGTGCCGCGCTCGGCGTGGCAGACGCGGTTGCCGCGGTGCGGGCAGGAGTTGAGAAAGGCGCGGATGACGCCGTCGCGCCCGCGCGCGACGATCACGTTGTCCTCGCCCATCGTCGTCGTCAGGAAGCTGCCGGGCTCCGGCAGCTGCGACTCGTGTGCGACGAACAGCCAGCAGCGCGCGAAGATCCGCTCCAGCTCGCGCTCGTACAGCTCGCGCTCCCAGAAGATGCGGCGGTCGACGGTGCCGCGCTCGACGTCGACGAGCGCGGCAGGGGGCGGGAGGCTCACGACAGCTCGACGTGGACGTCGCCGTCGGCGAGGTGGACGGGGTAGACGTGCAGGTCCTCCGTGACGGGGAAGCAGAGCGCGCGGCCGCTCGGCACGTGGAACGTGCCGAAGTGCACGGGGCAGACGATCTCGTCGCCCTCGAGATCGCCCTCGGTGAGGCTCGCGCGTGCGTGCGTGCACGTGTCGGCGGTCGCGTGGAAGCCGTCCGCGAGGCGGTAGAGCGCGATCGGCGGCGCGCCGTCGAGCTCGAAGCGGCGCATCTCGCCGACGGCGAGCGCGTCGGCGGCGCAGAGGCGGGCGAGCTGCTTCGCGGGCGTCATCGCCCGGCCGGCGCCCCGTCGCCGAGGAAGCCCAGCACCTGGCGCACGAAGCCGTCGCGGCGCTCGAGCTGGACCCAGTGGCCGCAGCGGCCGAAGGCGTGCAGCTCGGAGTCGGCGATCCCGCGGTGCAGTCGCAGCGCGTGCTCGAACGGGATCACGCGGTCCTCGCGCCCGTGCAGGATCAGCACGGGCATCGCGACGTGCGCGAGCGCGGACTCCGGCAGGCCGCGCACGATCGTCTCGCCGCCGTCCGCGGCGGGCGCGGGCAGCAGGCAGCGCATCGCGTCCTGCGCGCCGGGGCGGTCGCTGGCCGCGAAGCGCGCCTGCACCATCGCGTCGTCGATCAGCGACGGGTCGTACGGGAAGTGCTCCATCACCGCGCGCATCGCCTCCGGCGAGGGCTCGTACGCGCGCCCGGCGGCCAGCCCCGGGGTGATCGGGTACTCGCCGACGGGCGTGCCCATCGCGACGATCCGCTCGATCCGCTCGGCGTGGCGCAGCGCGAGCGCCAGCGCGACGGCGCCGCCGAGCGAGTTGCCGACGAGCGCGACGCGCTCGAGCCCGAGCGCGTCGAGGAATCCGAGCAGGTGCCCGGTCCAGACCTTGATGTCGTAGTCGCCGTCGGGGCGGAAGTCGGTGAAGCCGAAGCCGGGCATGTCCGGTGCGAGCACGCGGTGGCGCGCGCCGAGCGCCCCGATCACCCCGGCCCAGTTCGACGCGGCCGAGACGCCGGGGCCCGAGCCGTGGAGCAGGACCACGGCGCTTCCGGTCCCCGCCTCGAGGTAGGTCGTGCGCACGCCGGCGACGTCGACGGTATCCATGCGCAGCAGCATAGCCGGTCGATCAACCAATTGACAAGCGCATACGTATGTTCTCCGATCGCTCCGGTAGCATCGGCGCGTGGAACCGAGCGTCCAGGCACGAGCGGCCGGCGGCCGGCGCAACGGCACCCCGGGAGTCGCCCGCCCGCCCGCGCTGAGCGACACGGAGGTCGCGATCCTCGAGGCGGTGGCCGACAGCGGCGCCGAGGGCATCAGCCGGATCGCGACCGCCGCCGCCGTCGCGCAGCCGACGGCGACCCGCGCGGTCGATCGGCTCGAACGCGACGGCTTCGTCGCGCGCACGCAGACCGCCGACGATCGCCGCCGCCGTCCCGTCGTGCTGACGGCGACCGGCCGCAGGGCGCTCGCCCGCGGGCGGCGCCAGCTCGCCGAGCGCGCCGCCGCGCGCGCGAGCCGCGGGGAGGAGCCCCCCGCGACGGCGCCCGACGAGACGAGCTGGGATCGCCGCCGCCGCAGCGTCCTCGCCGGCGCCGCCGAGGTCTTCTTCGAGCGCGGCTTCGCGCGTGGGACGACGCACGAGATCGCCCAGCGCGTCGGCCTCAGCCAGCCGGCGATCTACCACTACGTCGGCTCGAAGGAAGACCTCATCAGCGAGATCGCCCACCAGGTCGACCGCGACTTCAGCGCGGCGCTCGAGCGCAGCGTCGCGGCGAGCGACGAGCCGGTCGCGCAGCTGCGCGGGATCATCGCTTCCTTCGCCGACACGCTCACGCGCAACCACCGCACGTTCGCCGTCTACTGGCAGGAGCAGCACTCGCTGCCGGAGGCGGTGCGGGAGGAGACGGCCGCGGACCTGCGCCGCTACATGGCGCGGATCGACGACGTGGTCGCCGCCGTGCAGCAGCTCGGGCTGCTGCCCGCGCAGGCCCCGACGCGCGTCGTCACGGAGGGGATCATCGGCATGCTGAGCTGGATGTACTGGTGGTACCGCCCGGGCGGGCGCTACGACGCCCAGCAGATCGCGGACACCTTCTGCGAGATGCTCGGTTTGCACGACGGCTGAGGAGCGCCGGCGCCGCCGCAGTGCCGTCCGCTCGGAGCGTGCAATATGCTCCGCCTCCGATGCGGTCCAGCGTTCCGCCAGACGATACAAAAGCCGACGCCCACCCGACGCTGCTCGCGGCGCTCGCCCGCGGCGAGGAGCGCGAGGCGGTGGCGATGGGCGACGGCTCGATGACGTACGCCGAGCTGCGCGCCGCGGTCGCGGCCGCCGCCGCGCAGCTGCCCGCCGGCGAGCGCGTCGCGCTGTGGGCGGCGCCCTCGCTCGCGACGGTCGTCGGCCTGCTCGGCGGCCTCGCCGCGGGCGCGCCGCTCGTGCCGCTGAACCCGAAGGCCGGCGCGACCGAGCTGACGCACCACCTCGACGACGCCCGCCCCGGCGCGGTGATCGCGCCCCCCGGGGTCGCGCTGCCGCCGGCGCTCGACGGGCTGCGACGAATCGACGTGCTCGCCGCGGCGGCCGACGCGCCCGACGTCCCGCTGCCCGCCGAGCCGCCGGGTGAGGCGCCCGCGATCATCATGTACACGTCCGGCACGACCGGGCCGCCGAAGGGCGTCGTCGTCAGCCGCACGGCGCTCGCCGCGAACCTTGACGCGCTCGCCGACGCGTGGGAGTGGACGGCCGCGGACGTGCTCGTCCACGGGCTGCCGCTGTTCCACACGCACGGGCTGCTGCTCGGCGTGCTCGGGCCGCTGTATCTCGGCGGCGCGGTGCGGCACGTCGGCTCGTTCGACGTCGGGCGCGTCGTGGCCGCGCTGCGCGACGGCGCCACGATGCTGTTCGGCGTCCCGACGATGTACCGCCGGCTCGCCGACGCAGCCGAGGCCGACGGGGCCGTGCGCGACGCGCTCGCGGGCGCGCGCCTGCTCGTCTCCGGCTCGGCGGCGCTGCTGCCGAGCGACCACGACCGCGTCGAGCGCCTCACCGGCCACCGCATCGTCGAGCGCTACGGCATGAGCGAGACGCTGATCATCACCGCGGTGCGCGCGGACGGGGAGCGCCGCGCCGGCTACGTCGGCCTGCCGCTGCCGGGGGTCGAGGTGCGCGTGGTCGACGACGCCGGCGTCGAGGTGCCGGCGGACGACGCGACGATCGGCGGCGTGCTCGTGCGCGGACCGAGCTGCTTCGCCGAGTACCTGAACCGGCCGGCGGACACCGCGGAGGCGTTCCAGGACGGCTGGTTCGCGACCGGCGACGTCGCGACGCGCTCGCCGGACGGCTACCTGCGGCTCGTCGGACGGCGCTCGACCGACCTCATCAACACCGGCGGCTATCGCGTCGGCGCCGCCGAGATCGAGGGCGCGCTGCTCGCCCATCCCGCCGTCGGCGAGGCCGCGGTGCTCGGGCTGGCGGACCCCGACCTCGGCGAGCGGATCGTCGCGTGGGTCGTCCTGCGCGACGGCGCGCGCGCCGACGAGCGCGAGCTCGTCGACCACGTCGTCGCGACGCTGACGCCGCACAAGCGCCCGCGCGAGGTCCGCTTCCTCGCCGCGCTGCCGCGCAACGCGATGGGCAAGGTCCAGAAGCAGCTGCTCGACTGAGAGCTGGGCGGGGCGTCAGCCGAGCTTCACGGCGACGTGCTTGACCTGCGTGTACTCCTCGAGCGAGTACATCGACATGTCCTTGCCGTAGCCGGACTGCTTGAAGCCGCCGTGCGGCATCTCGGAGGTGATCGGGGACTGGTGGTCGTTGACCCACACGACGCCGAACTCGAGGCGCCGCGCCGCGTCCAGCGCACGCGCGACGTCGCGCGTGAAGACCGACGCCGCAAGTCCGTAGACCGTGTCGTTGGCGAGCCTCAGCGCCTCGTCGGCGTCCTCGGCGCGCTGCACCGTGACGACCGGGCCGAACACCTCCCGCTGCACGATCTCGGCGTCCTGGGCGACGTCCACGACGACCGTCGGCTCGACGAAGCAGCCGCTCGCCGGCCCGCCGGCGCCGCCGGTCAGCACGCGCCCGCCCGCGGACACCGCGCGCTCGAGGAAGCCGAGCACGCGCTCCTGCTGGGCGCGCGAGATCACCGGCCCCATCTCGACCTGCTCGCCGTCGGCCGGGTCGCCGACGTGCAGCGAGGAGACGGCGGGAACGAGCCGCTCGAGCAGCGCGTCGTAGATCGCGCGGTCGGCGATCACGCGCGTGCCGGCGGTGCAGTCCTGACCCGCGTTCCAGTAGCCGGCGACGCGCAGGGCCGCGACGGCCTCGTCGAGGTCGGCGTCGGCGAGCACGACGACCGGCGCCTTCCCGCCCAGCTCGAGGTGCACGCGCTTGAGCGAGTCGGCGGCGTTGCGGGCGATCGTCTTGCCGGTGCGCACGTCGCCGGTCAGCGAGACGAGCCCGATCTCGGGGTGCTCGACGAGCGCGGCGCCGACGACGGCGCCCTCGCCGGTGACGACGTTCAGGACTCCGGCGGGCAGCGCGTCGCCGGCCAGCTCGACGAAGCGCAGCAGCGACAGCGGGGTCTGCTCGGCCGGCTTGAGGATCTGCACGTTGCCCGCGGCGAGCGCGGGGCCGATCTTCCAGGCGGCCATCATCAGCGGGTAGTTCCACGGCGCGATCCCCGCGACGACGCCGATCGGCTCGCGCCGGATCATCGACGTGAAGCCGCGGATGTACTCCCCGGCGGCCTTGCCCTCGAGGTTGCGCGCCGCGCCGGCGAAGTAGCGCAGCACGTCCGCGCACGCGCCGACCTCCTCGCGCGCCGCGCTCAGCGGCTTGCCGGCGTTGGCCGACTCGAGCGCGCCCAGCTCGGCGGCGTTGTCGTCGAGCACGTCGGCGAGCGCGAGCAGCACGGCCGCGCGCTCGCCGGGCGTCGCCTGCGCCCACTCCGTGCGCGCCGCGCGCGCCGCCTCGACCGCGCGCTCGACGTCCTCGGCCGTCCCGTCGGGCACGGTCGCGAGCACCGCGCCGCTGGCGGGATTGAGGATCTCGCGCAGCGCCATCAGGAGCGCGCCCCGGAGCCGTGCAGCTGGACCGTCGCAAGCCCGCGGGCGATGCCGTCGGCGAGCTGCTCGAGCTCGGGCTCGCCGACGACCAGCGGGGGCGAGACGGCGACGCCGGCGGCGAGCGGGCGCACGAGCACGCCGGCCTCGCGACACGCCATCTGCAGGCGCACGACGAGTCCGGGATCCGCGGCGCGCGCCTCCTCGGTCAGCTCGAGCGCGGCGATCAGCCCGAGCCCGGCGCGCACCTCGGCGACGAGCGGATCGTCCGCGAACGGCGCCAGCGCGTCGGCGAGCGGCCGCTCGAGCGTGCGCCCGCGCTCGATCAGCTGCTCGCGCTCGTAGATGTCGAGCGCGGCGTTGGCGGCCGCGCAGCAGCTCGGATGCCCGGCGTACGTGGCGCCGTGTCTGAACGCGGGCGCGCCGGGCTCGCCGGTGAAGAACGGCTCCGCGACGTGCGGTGCGACGAGCAGCGCCCCGAGCGGCAGCGTGCCGCCGGTGACGCCCTTCGCGAGCGTCACGAGGTCCGGCGCGACCGGCCAGCGGTCGATCCCGAGCCACGTGCCCAGGCGCCCGAAGCCGCAGATCACGCAGTCGGCGACGAACAGCACGCCGTGGCGGCGGCAGATCTCCGCGACCCGTTCGACGTAGCCCGGCGGCGGCAGGCGCACGCCGCCTGCGCCGATCACCGGTTCGCAGAAGAACGCCGCGACCCGCTCCGGCCCGACGCGCTGGATCTCGCGCTCGAGCGCCTCGGCGTCGTCGTGCGCGATGCTCGACGCCTGGGGGACGAGCGTGCCGAAGCCCGCCGCGTTCGCGGGGATCCCGCCGACGCTCGTGCCGATGCCGTGCGTGCCGTGGTAGCCGTGCTCGCGCCCGATCAGGTGCGTGCGCTCCGGCGCGCCGCGCTCGGCGTGGTAGCGGCGCGCGAGCTTCGCGGCGGTGTCGACCATGTCCCCGCCGCCGGAGCCGAGGAAGACCTTGCTGCCGGGCGTCGGGGCCAGTGCCGCGAGGCGCTCGGCGAGCGCGAGCGCGGGCTCGTTCGCGTAGTCGCCGAAGATGCTGTAGGCGTCGAGCCGCTCGAGCTGCTCGCGCACCGCCGCGGCGATCTCGCTGCGCCCGTGACCGAGGTTCGCGTACCACAGCGCCGCGGTGCCGTCGAGGTAGCGGTTGCCCTGGTCGTCCCAGACCCAGGCGCCCTCCCCGCGCACGAGCAGCAGCCGCTCGCGCTCGACGGCGCCCATGTCCGCGAACGGGTGCCACAGCGCGCTCACGCAGGCACCGCCCGGCCGCGGCTCAGCGCGACGTACTTGGTCTCGAGGTACTCCTGCAGTCCCTCGGGACCGCCCTCGCGCCCATAGCCCGACTGCTTGACGCCGCCGAACGGCGCGCCGGCGTTCGCGACGATCCCCTGGTTGAAGCCGACCATGCCGGTGTCAAGCTGCTCGATCACGCGGAAGGCGCGATCGACGTCGCGCGTGAAGAGGTAGGCCACGAGCCCGTACTCGGTGTCGTTCGCCGCGGCGATCGCCTCCTGCTCGGCGCCGAACGTCGTGATCGGCGCGACCGGCCCGAAGATCTCCTCGTGCAGCAGCTGCGCGTCGGCGGGCACGTCGGCGAGCACGGTCGGCGCGAAGAAGTGGCCGGCGCCCGGCGGCCGCGATCCGCCGGCGAGCAGCTGCGCGCCGCGCCGGACCGCGTCCTCGACGAGCGCCTCGACGCTGTCGCGCTGGCGCGCGTCGATCAGCGGGCCCAGCTCGACGCCCGGCTCGGTGCCGCGCCCGACCTTCAGCGCCGCCATCCGCTGCGCAAGCCGCTCGCTGAACGCCGCCGCGACCTGCTCGTGGACGAGGAAGCGGTTCGCGGCCGTGCACGCCTCGCCGCCGTTGCGCATCTTGGCGAGCAGCGCGCCCTCGACCGCGACGTCGAGGTCGGCGTCCTCGAAGACGATGAACGGCGCGTTGCCGCCCAGCTCCAGCGAGACGCGCAGCACGCGCTCGGCCGCCTGCGCCGCGAGCCGCCGACCGGTCTCGGTCGAGCCCGTGAACGACAGCTTGCGCATGCGCGGGTCGTCGATCAGCGCGGCGACGGCCGGCGACGCGGAGGAGGTCGTGACGACGTTCACCACGCCGCGCGGCAGGCCGGCGTCGCTCAGGATCTGCGCGAAGGCGAGCATCGAGAGCGGCGTCTGCTGCGCCGGCTTGACGACCATCGTGCAGCCGGCCGCGATCGCCGGACCGACCTTGCGCGCGCCCATCGCGAACGGGAAGTTCCACGGCGTGACGAAGACGCACGGCCCGACGGGCTGCTGGAGCGTGAGCACGCGGTCGCGGCCGTGCTCCTCGTTGGTGAAGCGCCCGTTGATGCGCACCGCCTCCTCCGAGTACCAGCGCAGGAAGTTGGCGGCGTAGACGATCTCCCCGCGCGCCTCGGCGAGCGGCTTGCCCATCTCCAGCGTCATCAGCAGCGCCAGCTCGTCCTGGCGCGCGAGCACCAGCTCGTAGGCGCGCCGCAGCACGTCGGCGCGCTCGCGCGGCGCCGAGAAGCGCCACGTGGCGAACGCGCGATCGGCCGCGTCGAGCGCCGCCAGCGCGTCCGCCGGCGTCCCGTCGGCGACCTCGCACAGCGTCGCGCCGGTCGCCGGATCCTCGACCGCCAGCGTGGCGCCGCCCTCGGCGTCGCACCACTCGCCGTCGACGTACAGGCGCTGCGGCGTCGCGGCGACGACGCGCTCCTCTGCGTGCTGGGTCGGTGCGGACGACATGGGCACCCAGCCAATCACGAACGGAGCCGCCGGATCCTGGGCGCGGCGAACAACCGCGCGGACGGCGATTGGCGCTTCGCCCAAGCCGCTCCCTACGCCGGGCTGACGGCGAAGCCGGCTTCGGCGAAGTGGCGATCGAGCGCCAGTGCGTGATCGATGGCGCGTGCGCGCATCAGGACAAAGCTCGCATGGTCCACGAGCGACGTCCGCCGGCGCAGGTCGGCGAGGTGCGCATCCACGGCGGCGGCGTGCAGCTCGGGCGTGATCCAAGCGACGTCGAGCAGCGGGACGACGTCTTGCAGGAGCCTGCGGGCGGGGCCGGCGCCGTGTCGTCGGTGCACGAGCGCTTCGGTCTCGAGCACGACGTAGTTGTGGGTGACGCCCGTTCGCTCGGCGAGCACAGGGGTCAGCGCATCGACCATCTGGCGGTGGTGCGTCGCGTCGCGGTCGAGGAACGCGAGCAGCGCCGAGGTGTCGACGAACCTCACCGCTCGGCGAGATAGTCGTCGTGACGCTCGGCGAGATCCGGAACGCCGGACGCGACGCTTCCCGCGGCGGCGAGCGCACGCTTCAGCGCCTCGCCGTCCGCGGTCTGCTCGGGACCGAGCAGAAGTCCGAGCGCCTCGCGCACGACGGCGGCCTTGGACACGCCGCGCCGATGCGCAGCGCGCTCCAGCGCCGCTGCCTGCTCGTCGGGAAGCTGCACGATCGTACGGACCATCGCGCCGATGATATCAGTGCCTACCCGAGTGTCATCAGTGTCGCTCAGCGCGGATCGTCGAGCACGAGCTCCACGTTGCGATCGCCGGGCTGACCGATTGCACCGTGGGCCGACTGCGGGTCGTTGTACGACAGCGTGCGGCTGATCGCGCCGAGCTGCGCGACGCTGAAGCCGCTCGCGGTGCCGGCCGCCGGCACTTCGTACGTCGAGGCGGAGTCGAGCAGCGTGCCGAAGATCGACAACGTCCCGTCTCTGTTGTCCATGATCTCCAGCAGGCGGCTCTCCTGCGGCCAGTCGATCTCGGAGGCCGTGTTGAGCTCCCACCAGTTGGCGCCGGCCGGGCAGCCCGCTTCGGAGCCGCACGCCAGCACGCGGTTCTCGTGCGTGTGGCCGGTGACGTAGGCGATCACGTTCGGATTGGCGTTGAACAACGCCTGCACGTCGGCGCCGAGATGGATCGGCGTCGAGACGCGCGGGTCGCGGTCGCAGCCCGGGTTGACGTCGTGGCCGTGGCTGTCGTTTCTCGTGCACGCCGGCGCCGTCTCGTCGGAGACGTTGGCGGTCAGCGAGCGGATCGGATGGTGCGCGAAGACGACGATCAGCTTTCTCGCCGCCGTCGCGTCGGCGATCTGTCTTCTGAGCCACTGGTACTGCGGGTCGTCGAGGTTGCCGTCGGCCGAGGCTGCGATCACGCCGCCCTCGGAGACCGTGTCGAGCGCGATGAAGCGCACGCCCGGCTTGGGATCCCACGCGTAGTAGGAGGCGGCGCCGTTCGACGCCGTGTTCTGCGCGGCTTCGACGAACGAGAAGCCGTGCGCGTCCGTCTGCGAGCCGCCGGCATAGACGGCCTTCAGCTGGGCCTTGTCGACGTGCCGGCGATTCGGGTCCGGCCGCACGAAGAACGTCAGCGATTCGATGATCCCGCCGAATTCGAGGCTCGGGACGACGGGCTTTATGCACCCGAGCGCGATCCCCTCGATGAACGAGGTCGACGCCTGGTTTCCCTGCACGAGCCCGTCGTGGTTGCCGTTGGCGATGTAGGACGGCAGCGCGCTCGCGCCCTTTCTGAGGCCGGTCGGCGTGAAGCTCTGCTGCGCACGATCCATCAGGCCTCTGTATCTCGGCCAGTCGACGTATCTGCCGCTCGGGCTGTTCGGGTCGTAGAACGTGCTCGTGTCGACGGTCTGGTCGCCGAAGTCCTGGACCCCCGTGTATATGGGCTCGTTCGGCAGTCTGCCGAGGAGCTCTCTGCCCTGGAGCGCGAGTCTGCTTATCGTGCTGCATTCCGAGTAGCTCGACTTGACGCCGCTGTTCGGGCTCAGCGTCGTGCCGCCCTCGAGCAGCTGGCGGACCCAGACGTTCTCGTTGTACTGCTGGTTGTCGGCGTTGTCACCGGTGGAGATCGCGAAGTCCATGCCCGCGCGCGTGCCGCCCGCCTGCTGGACGGGGCTCGCGCCCGTGAAGCCGTCGATCTGTCTGATCGCGGCGTCGATCGAGAACGGGTTGAGCGCCTCCTCCGGGCGCCAGGCGCCGGAGGCGAGCGAGTCGGCCGCCTCGACGCGTGCCGGCGACTCCTCGTCGGCCATCTGGAAGTCGGTGACCTGGGCGAAGTAGGCGAGCGACGAGCGCCGCGTTTCGCGCCCGGCCTGCGCCTGCCCCGGCAGCAGTTCCCGCGTGACGCGAGCCCAACCCGGACCCTGCTGCAGCGTCAGGAAGCTCGGCTTGGACGGGTCGAGCGGTCCACCCGCCACGACCGTCCGTTCCACCGTCGCGAAGCCTTCGGGCGATGCGGCCTGTGCCGGCGTCGCCGACGCGAGCGCCGCCGCGACGGCGACCGCCGCGAGCCCACCAGTGATCTTCGTGCGCATCGTTCCTCCCCCTGTCCCCCTGTTCGCTGCCGGCAGCAGCGCCCCCGCACCCGCGCGAACGACGCTAGCCGAGCAGCTCAGGGCCGGTCAAGGAGCGGGGTCCGCGCAACCACGATCGCGCTGGGCGAACGCGACGAACCAGTCGAGCGCGTCGGGGTCGGCGAGGCTGTCGCGGCTGGCGACCTGCTCGACGGGCTCGCCCATCAGGATGCGCTTGACCGGGACCTCGAGCACCTTGCCCGAGAGCGTGCGCGGCACCGTGGCGATCGCGTGGACCGCGTCGGGGAGGTGGCGCGGCGAGCAGTCCTCGCGGATCCGCCGCCGGATCCGCCCGACCAGCTCCTCGTCGAGCTCCGCGCCCTCGCGCAGCACGACAAACAGCCCCATCCAGCCGATCGTGCCCTCCTCGGGGACGTCGACGACGAGCGCGTCGAGGATCTCCGGCAGCGCGAGCACCGCGCTGTAGATCTCGCTCGTGCCCATGCGCACGCCGCCGCGGTTGATCGTCGAGTCCGAGCGGCCGTAGACGATCGCGGTGCCGCGATCGGTGATCTCGATCCAGTCGCCGTGACGCCAGGTGCCCGGGAACATGTCGAAGTAGCTCTCGCGGTAGCGCGTCCCGTCGGCGTCGTTCCAGAAGCGCAGCGGCATCGACGGCATCGGCTGCGCGACGACGAGCTCGCCGACCGCGTTCACGAGCGCGCGCCCCTGCTCGTCCCATGCCTGCACGTCGGCGCCGAGCGCGCGCGCCTGCAGCTCGCCGACATGCACCGGCAGCGTCGGGACGCCGCCGACGAAGGCGGTGCAGACGTCGGTGCCGCCGCTGGCCGAGAACAGCCAGGTGTCGGCGCCGAGCTCGTCGTAGACCCACTGGAAGCCCTCGGGCGCGAGCGGCGAGCCGGTCGACCCCACGCTCGCGAGCGACGCGAGCGCGCGGCCCTCGCGGGGTCGGACCCCCGCCTTCATGCAGGAGGCGAGGTAGCTCGCGCTCGTGCCGAAGCAGGTGACGCCGGCGCGCTCGGCGAGCTCCCACAGCACGTCGAGGTCCGGGTGGCCGGGGCTCCCGTCGTAGAGCACGATCGAGGCGGGCGTGAGCAGCACGCCGACGAGGAAGTTCCACATCATCCAGCCGGTGGTGGTGAACCAGAAGACGCGGTCGTCGGCCTGCGCGTCGAGGTGCAGGTGCTGGTGCTTGAGGTGCTCGAGCAGGATCCCGCCCTGCCCCTGCACGATCGCCTTCGGCAGGCCGGTCGTGCCGGAGGAGTAGAGCACCCACAGCGGGTGGTCGAACGGCAGCTGCGCGAACGCGAGCTCGGCGCCCGCGCCGCTGCGCTCGAGCGCCTCCCACGCGAGCGTGCCGTCGAGCGGCCCCGCGCCGAGGTAGGGCAGCAGCACGACGTGCTCGAGCGAGGGGATCCGCTCGCGCAGCAGCGCGACCTCCTCGCGGCGGTCGAAGTCGCGGCCGTTGTAGCGGTAGCCGTCGGTCGCGAGCAGCACCTTCGGCTCGATCTGCGCGAAGCGGTCGACGACGCTGCGCACGCCGAAGTCCGGCGAGCACGAGGACCAGATCGCGCCGATCGACGCGCAGGCGAGGAACGCGGCGACCGTCTCGGGCAGGTTCGGCAGGTAGGCGACGACGCGATCGCCTTCGCCGACGCCGAGCTCGCGCAGCCCCGCCGCGATCGCCGCGGTGCGGGCGCGCAGCTCGCCCCATGTCCAGGTGTCGAGCGGGCGCAGCTCCGAGGCGTGGCGGATCGCCGCGTCCTGCTCGCGCCGGCCGCGGAAGACGTGCTCTGCGTAACTCAGCCGTGCGCCGGGGAACCACTGCGCGCCCGGCATCGCGCGCGACCCGAGCACGCGTTCGAACGGCACGCTCGCCTGCACGTCGAAGAACTCCCAGATCGAGCCCCAGAAGTCCTCGAGCTCGCCGACCGACCACGCCCACAGCGCCGCGTAGTCGTCGAAGTCGCGTCCCCGGTGCTCGCGCAACCAGGCACGGTAGCCGGTGAGCGCCGCACGCTCGCGCCGCGCCGCGCTCGGGGTCCAGATCGGCGTGGGAGCCGCGCGGGCGGTTTCGTGCATGCGCCATCTTCCATTGTCTGCCGGCGACGGCGCTTGACGGGTGACGAGAACTCCGGCCGACGCCGTTGTCGCAGCCCACAATCTGACCCTGCCGACGATCGCCTACATTCGACTCGTGGCCCCCGACGACGGCGAACGACGGCAGCTGCGTACCCGCCTCGACGCGCACCTCGCCGCCGAGCGCGACGCCTGCGTGCAGACGCTGCTGGGCTACGTCGACGTCGGTGGCGTCAGCGCGACCGGCGAGGGCATCGAGCGTGCCGCCGCGTACGCCGCGGACCTGCTGCGCGACGCCGGCCTGGAGGCCGCGGTCGAGCCGGGCGACGGCCATCCGTTCGTCGTCGGCCGCTCGCCGCACGTCGCCGGCGCGCCGACGGTCCTGATCTACGGGCACTACGACGTGCAGCCCGCCGGCCCGCTCGAGGCGTGGACAAGCCCTCCGTTCGCGGCATGCGTGCGCGACGGACGCGTCTACGGCCGCGGCACCGGCGACAACAAGGGCCAGCACCTGGCGCACGTCCTCGGCTACCGGGCGTGGCGCACGCTTGCGGACGGCCCCTCCTTGAACGTGATCTTCCTGCTCGACGGCGAGGAGGAGATCGGCTCGCCGGGGCTGACGCCGTTCGTCGCGCGCCACCGCGAGCGGCTCGCGGCAGACGTCGTGGTCTGGAGCGACGGCGCGGTCCACGACAGCGCCCGTCCGTCGGTCGATCACGGCGTGCGCGGCGCGATCCTGTTCGAGCTGCACGCCCGCGACGACGCGCGCGGGGTCCTGCACTCGGGCAACTGGGGCGGGATCGCGCGCAACCCCGGCTGGAGCCTCGTGCACCTGCTCGCGTCGATGCTCTCGCCCGAGGGGGAGATCACGATCGACGGCTTTCACGACGGGATCGAGCCGCCGACGCCGGCCGAGCGCGACGCGCTCGCGGAGCTCGAGCCGCTCTACCGCGCCGCCGCCGGGGAGATCGGCATCACGCGGCTGGCGGCGCCGGAGGACCGCTCCGTCGCCGAGCGCCTCGTCGTGCACCCGGTCCTCACGTTGGAGGCGATGAAGGTCGGTGACGGCGGCGAGGGCGCGCGGCCGGTCGTGCCGACGGCTGCAGCGGCCTACTGCGACGTGCGGCTCGTCCCCGGCCAGCGGGTCGAGCGCGTGGTCGCGGCGATCCGGCGCCACGTCGAGCGCCACGCGCCGGGCGTCGAGCTCGTCGTCAACGGCGGCATGGAGCCCTCGCGCACGCCGTTCGACGCGCCCTTCGCGCAGGCGGTGCGCGACGGGGTGAGGCTCGGCACGGGCATCGAGCCGCTGCGGGTCCCGGCGATCGGCGGCGGGCTGCCGCTGTCCGCGTTCACCGACGTGCTCGGTGCGCCCTGCTTCGGCATCCCGCTCGCCAACGCCGACGAGGCCAACCACGCCCCGGACGAGAACATCGAGCTCGCGCGCTTCCTCGATGGCATCATGACGTCAGCGTGCGTGCTGGACGCGATCGCGCGCGCGCCGGAGGCAGCATGACCCGCACCCAGTACCTGCTGCAGCGCTTCCTGTTCGCGATCCTGACGGTGCTGATCGCCGTCACGGTCAACTTCTTCATCTTCCGCGCGGCGCCCGGGGACCCGACGACGCTGCTGGCGCTGAAGCCGAACACGCCGCCTGCCCTCGTCCACAACCTGCGCCACGAGTACGGGCTCGACCAGGGGCTCCTGACCCAGTACGTCAAGTACCTCGGCCAGCTCGGCGGGCTGCACTTCGGCGTCTCGACCGCGAACCACGCATACGTCGTCGACAACATCAAGACAGACCTCCTCAACACGCTTCCGATGGTCCTGATCGCCACCTCCCTGGCGCTCCTGCTCGGGCTCGTGATCGGCGTGCTGATCGCCTGGATGCGCAACACGAAGGCCGAGGGCTCGGGCCTGCTCGCGATCGTCGTCACCTACGCGCTGCCGACGCAGTGGGTCGGCCTGATCCTGCTCTACCTGTTCGCGGGGGTGCTGCCCTCCGGCGGGATCGAGGACCAGTACCTGATCGACCCGTCGTTCACCACGCACCTGGTCGACAAGCTGCGGCACATGATCCTGCCGGGCACCGCGTTCGCGCTCTTCCTGCTCGGCCAGTACGCGTTCATCGTGCGCTCCTCGATGCTCGACGTGATGGGCGAGGACTACATGCTGACCGCGCGCGCGAAGGGCCTCTCGACCTCGCGCCAGCTGATCCGCCACGGGCTGCGCAACGCGCTGCTGCCGATCACCAGCCTGACGGCGCTGATCCTCGGGCAGATCGTCGCCGGGGCGATCCTCGTCGAGACCGTCTTCTCCTACCCGGGGATCGGGCAGGCGACCGCGAGCGCCGTCGGATCGCGCGACTACCCGATGCTGCAGGGGATCTTCGTGGTGCTCACCGTCTCCGTCGTCGCCTGCAACCTGATCGCGGACGTGATCGCGGTCCGGTTGGACCCGCGCGTCACGCAGTAGCGGCGGCAGGCTCCCCGGCCGCGGCGTTGACGAGCAGGCACGCCGCGGTGTGGCGGCCGCTCGGATCGTCCGGGACGGGTGCGAGCCGCGGGTCGAGCCGTGGGCAGTCCTCGAACGCGACCGGGCAGCGCGGGTGGAAGCGGCAGCCGGACGGCACGTCGGTCGGATTCGGCACCTCGCCGGCCAGCAGCTCGAGCTGCTTGCGCAGGCGCGGGTCGAGCCGCGGCACGACGGACAGCAGCGCGCGCGTGTACGGGTGCTGCGGCGCGTCGACGACGTCCGCCGCGGGGCCGATCTCGATGATCCGCCCGAGGTACATGACCGCGATCCGATCGGCGTACTTGGCCGCCGTCGGCAGGTCGTGCGTGATCAGCAGCACGCCCATGCCGGCGTCGCGCAGGCTGCCGAGCACGCCCATGATCTCCGCGCGCACCGAGACGTCGAGCATCGAGACGGGCTCGTCGGCGACGACCAGCTCGGGCCCGAGCATCAGGCTGGCGGCGATCGCCGCCCGCTGGCGCTGGCCGCCGGAGAGCTCGTGCGGGTAGCGGCGCAGGTACGTCGCGGGCGGGCTCAGGCCGACGCGCGCGAGGCCCTCGGCGGCGCGCTCGCGGCGCGCGGCGCGGCGCAGCTTCGGCTCGTGGATCTGCAGCGGCTCCTCGAGGATGGCGCCCACCCGGCAGCGCGGGTCGAGCGCCTCGTAGGGGTCCTGGAAGATCAGCTGCATGCGGCGGCGCAGCTCGCGCAGCTGCCGTCCGCGCGCCTTGGTGACGTCCCTCCCGTCGAAGCGGATCGTCCCGGCGGACGGCTCGATCAGCCGCAGCGCGAGATGCCCGGTCGAGGTCTTGCCGGAGCCCGACTCCCCGACGAGCGCGACCATCTCGCCGCGTCCGACCTGCAGCGAGACGCCGGCGACCGCGTGCACCGGCACGCGGCTCCAGGGCTTCAGCGGGGCGCCCGTCGCGCGCTGGCGGAAGGTGACCGCGACGTCCTCGAGCTCCAGCAGCGGCGCGCCGTCGCTCATCGCTGCTCCTCGCCCGCTGCCGGCGCGCGCCAGCAGGCGGCGCGGTGGTCGTGCTCGCGCTCGACGTGGATCAGCGACGGGTCCTCCTGCGCGCAGCGCTCGACCGCGACGGTGCAGCGATCGCGAAAGCCGCAGCCGACGACGGTCCGGTCCAGGCGCGGGGGCGTGCCGGGGATCGGCTGGACCGACTCGCGCGTGTGCAGGTCCGGCGAGGCGGCGAGCAGGCGCTGTGTATACGGATGGGCAGGGTGGTGGTAGAGGCGGTCGACCGGAGCCGACTCGATCATGCGCCCCGCGTACATGACCCCGGCGCGGTCGCAGAAGTGCATCACGATCGGGAGGTCGTGCGTGACGAGCAGCAGCCCGATGCCGAGCTCGTCGGTCAGGCGCACGAGCAGCTCGAAGATC
>DASRAV010000022.1:0-86454 GCA_035637995.1 Conexibacter sp.
CAAGGCACGGTGTAAAGCCCACTGGGCATGTCGGACTCCAAACACGGGTTCATCGGATCGTGCAGACTGAGCGAGTCGCGAACGGGGCAGGAAGCTCTAGGGTCAGTGGCGGCACGACTTCCACGCCTGCCGAAACGGACACCCCTCATGGAGACCGCATACGTCCAGTCGAACCAGCCCAACGGCGTTCCCCCGCTCGCGCTCACCGGCGAGCGCACGCTGCCGGACGTGCCGGAGGAGAACTACTGGTACCGGCGCCATCTCACGGTCTACGAGTGGATCGCCGCGCGCACGATCGGCAAGCGCGTCGTCGACATGGCCTGCGGCGAGGGCTACGGCTCGGAGGTCCTCGCGCGCGGCGCTGCCTCCGTCGTCGGCGTCGACGCGAATCCCGAGGCGCACGAGCACGCGCGGCTGCGCTACGTGCGCCAGAACCTGCGCTTCGAGCGCGACCTCGTCGAGACGTTCGCCGAGGAGTGCGACGCGATCGTGTTCCTGCAGACGATCGAGCACGTGCAGAGCCCGGAGCGGATCCTCGCGCACTTCAAGGCGATGCTCGCGCCCGGCGGCGTCGTCTACGTCACGACGCCGAACCTGCTGACGCTCGCGCCGCCAGGGGCGGAGAAGTCCGAGAACCCGTGGCATGTGAAGGAGTACCGCGCCGAGGAGTTCCGCTCGCTGTGCGAGGCCTGCTTCGGCAGCGTCGAGCTGCTCGGCCTGCACCACGCGCGCAAGCTGCGCGTCCACGCGCTGGCGCTGAAGCTCGGCTGGGACGCGGTGCACAAGCGACTCGGGTTGACGAAGCCGTTCTACGACCGTTTCACGCCCGCGATCGCCGCGAGCGACTTCGCCTTCGACGCCGACGCGGCGCGCCTCGACCGCGCGCTGGACTTCCTGGCAGTCTGCCGGGCGTGACCCGGACCGACCCGTCGGATCGCGGCGAGCTCGCGCTCGTCCTGCACACGCACATGCCCTACGTCGAGAGCTACGGCACGTGGCCGTTCGGCGAGGAGTGGCTGTGGGAGGCGATGGCGACGTGCTATCTGCCGCTGCTCGACGTGCTCGACGCGGCCGGCGAGCGGCTGACGCTGTCGCTGACGCCGGTGCTGGGGGATCAGCTCTCCGCGCCGGGCGTCCCCGAGCGCTTCACCCGCTTCCTGCGCGACGTGCGCCGCGAGACGCACGCGATCGACATCGCGGGCTGCCGCGAGGCGGGCAGGCACGAGTACGCGGCCGAGCTGGAGCGCGCGGCGGGTGACTACGAGCACGCATTGGAGCGCTTCGAGGCGCTCGGCGGGGACCTGCTCGGCGCGCTCGCCCGGCACGCGAGCTGGACGTCCTCGGCGACGCATGCGGTGCTGCCGCTGCTCGCGACCGATGCCGGCGTGCGGCTCCAGGTCGAGACGGGGATCGCCTCGCACCGGGTCCGCTGCGGCGAGTGGGCGGGCGGCTTCTGGCTGCCAGAGTGCGCGCACGCGTCGTGGCTGGACCCGCTGCTCGAGGAGGCCGGCGTGCATGCGACGTGCATCGATCTGACGGACGTGCTCGGCTACGGCGCGCCGGGCCAGCTCGCGCCGCTCGCGACGCCGGACGGCCCGCTGCTCGTCCCGATCGACCGCGCGACGATCGAGCTGGTGTGGAGCGAGGGCGGCTACCCGGCGCACCCGGCCTACCGCGACTACCACGCGTTCACCGTCCACCACCATCGCGTCTGGCGCAACGACGGCGACACCTACGACCACGCCGCGGCGCTCGCGCAGGCCCGCGCGCACGCGGCCGACTTCGTGGCGCGCACGCTCGCGCGCCTCGACGACGGGGCGCGGGAGCTGGGGCGGCCCGCGCTCGCCGTCTGCGCGCTCGACACCGAGCTGCTCGGGCACTGGTGGTATGAGGGGATCGCCTGGCTGGAGGCGGTGCTGGAGCAGGCCGAGCGCCAGGGACTCGCGCTCGCGCGGCTCGACGACGCGCTCGCGCGACGCGCGCCGGTCGCCGCACCGGTTCGCGGCCTGCCGACGACCACGTGGGGCACCCCGCGCAACCTCTCGACATGGGACGGCCCGCAGGTCGCCGACCTCGCGTGGGCCGCGCGCGACGCGGAGCTGCGCGCGCTCGGTGGCGCGACGCAGCCGAGTCCGCGCGCGCTGCGCGAGCTGCTGCTGCTGCAGTCGAGCGACTGGGCCTTCCAGGTCACCCGCGACCTCGCCGGTCCGTATCCGCGGGAGCGTGCGGCGGGGCATCTGGCGGCGCTCGATGCGGCACTTGCGGCTGACTGACGTTCCCGTACGGGACAGCTGCTGCTAAGGCTGGTAGTGCGAGGACTAATATTCCCGCTCGGGAATATTTTTGTCTGATATGCTCTCATACAAGTAATTTTCCCGTCCGGGAATATGTTGATGAGCGATCCAATCGCAAGCCCCCAAGAGCTCGGCGCCGTCATCCGCCGTGAGCGCCGTGCGCTCGGCCTGCGGCTGGAGGACCTCGCGCTCGCGGCCGGCGTCGGCATGCGCTTCCTCAGCGAGCTCGAGCGGGGGAAGGCAACCGTCCAGCTCGACAGGGCGCTGCGCGTGATCCGAACGCTGGGGCTGCATCTGGAGCTGCACGGGACCGACGATGAGGACGCTTGAGGTCAGCTGCTTCGGCGAGCGTGCCGGCGTCCTCGTGGACGAGCCGGGAGGGCTGCGCTTCGCATATGACCCCGGATGGATCGCGGCGGGGCGCCCGCCGCTCTCCCACTCGCTGCCGCTGGCAGGCGAGCCGTCGAGCGCTGCGGTGCGCGCGTTCTTCGCCGGGATGCTGCCCGAGGGCGAGCCGCGCCGGCTGCTTGCGCGGCGGGTCGGCTTCAGCGAGCGCAACGACTTCTCGTTGCTCGCCGCGATCGGCGGCGACTGCCCCGGGGCGATCAGCCTGGCTTCGGCGGGCAGCCCGCCTGCGCCGGACCGCCCCGACGACGTCACGTGGCTCGACGACGCCGAGCTCGCCGAGCTGATCGCAACGCTGCCGGACCGCCCCATGCTCGCCGGCGAGGACGGCGAGATCCGGCTCTCGCTGGCTGGAGCGCAGGACAAGCTGCCAGTGGTCGTAGGCGAGGACGGGCGCGTCGGGATCACCGCGGGCGGCACGCCCTCGACGCACATCGTCAAGACACCGATCGCGCGCTTCGAGGGCACCGTCGTCAACGAGGCGTTCTGCCTCGCGTTCGGCCGCCGCCTCGCCGTGCCGACCGTGCGCGCGACGCCGCGGCGAGTGCTCGCGCACGAGTTCCTGCTCGTCGAGCGCTACGACCGCGAGGTCATGCCCGGCAGCGTGAAGCGCCTGCATCAGGAGGACTTCTGTCAGGCGCTCGGCATCGCGCCGGAGCACAAGTACGAGACGGAGGGCGGTCCCTCGCTCGCCGACTGCTTCGCGCTCGTGCGCAACACCACGACGGTGCCCGCGGCGCACGCGCTCGTGCTGCTCGACGCCGTCGGACTCAACTTCCTCGTCGGCAACAACGACGCGCACGGCAAGAACTTCTCACTGCTCTACGCGCATGATCGCGTCTCGCTCGCCCCCTTCTACGACGTGCTCAGCACGATCGCCTACCCCGGCCTGGCGCGCAAGGCGGCGATGGGGATCGGCGGTGAGCGCCGCCCCGACTACGTGCGGCAGCGTCACCTCGATCGCCTGCTGGGCGAGGCGCAGCTCGGCGCCGCGGCGGCGCGCCGGCGCCTGCGCGCGATGGCCGCCGAGGCACCGTCCGCCGCGCGCGCGGTGCGCGCCGAGCTGGCTGCGGAGGGCTGGGACCACGACGTGCTCGACGACGTGCTCGCGATCGTCGAGCGGCGCGCACGAGCGTTGGCGGAGATCGCCGGCCCGCGCTCCCGCGCTCGGCGCAACGTGCCGCCTGCCGGCGAGATCGCGCCCGCCGCGCTCTAGACTCCCCGCGGCCGGTCGGATTGGCCGGGAAGCCAAACCCCATGGCCGCGACTCGCATCCTCATCCTCTCCTGGGAGTACCCGCCGCTCATCGAGGGCGGGTTGGCGCGGCATGTGCGCAAGCTCTCCGAGCAGCTCGTGCAGCAGGACGTCGAGGTGCACGTGCTCACGCGCGGCGACGATCGCATGGCGCCGGAGGAGGAGATGGAGGGTGTGCACATCCATCGGGTGCGCGAGCCGCGCAAGCCCGGCGACCTGACCGAGTTCGTCGCCTGGATCGAGCACATGAACGCCGACATGCTCACCGCCGGCCTGGAGCTGGGCGAGCGGGTGGAGTTCGACCTCGTGCACGGCCACGACTGGCTCGTCGCGACCGCCGGCGACGAGCTCGCGCGGCGGCTGGGCTGCCCGTGGGTCGTCACCATCCACGCGACCGAGTACGGCCGCCACCAGGGCTGGGTCGAGCAGCACCCGCAGTCCCACATCCACGCCGTCGAGACGTGGATGGCCAACAATGCGGACGCGGTCATCACCTGCTCGCACTACATGCGCGACCACGTCGCCGACGTCTACGGGCTCGACGAGTCGCGCGTCGCGGTGATCCCGAACGGGATCGATCCGCTCGACCTCCAGCCCGTCGAGAACCTCGACGCGCTGCGCGCGCGCTTCGCCGCTCGGCATGAACGGCTCGTGCTGCTGGTCGGCCGGCTCGTCTACGAGAAGGGCTTCCAGATCGCGCTGGAGGCGCTGCCGGGCGTGATCGAGCGGCTCGGCGACGTGCGTTTCCTGGTCGCGGGCTCCGGCACCGCGGAGGCGGAGCTGCGCGCGCAGGCCGACGCGCTCGGGCTCGCCGAGCACGGCACGTTCCTCGGCTGGATCGGCGACGACGTGCTGCACTCGCTCTACCGCATCGCCGACCTGACCGTGGTCCCGTCGATCTACGAGCCGTTCGGGCTCGTCGCGCTGGAGGCGATGGCCTCCGGCTGCCCGTGCATCGTCGCCGACACCGGCGGGCTGCGCGAGGTCGTGCCGAACGAGCAGGTGGGGCTGCGCTTCCAGTCCCGCGATCCGGCGTCGCTGGCGGAGATGATGGAGCGGGTGCTCTCCGACGACGTGCTGCGCGGGCGGCTGGTCAGCGAGGCGAGCGAGCACGTGCTGCGCTTCGATTGGGGCGACATCGCCCGCCAGACGGCTGAGATCTACGGCGATCTGCGCCGGCTTGCCGTCTGATTGATCCAGTTGCGCCGCCGGCGCGAATAGTCCTCTGAGAGCCGCGTGCCGACGAGGCCGGCTCAGATCTCATCTGATAGGGGAGTTAATTGATGTCTTCTCGCTCAAGCGACGGAGTGATGGATCGGCGCGGGTTCATGTCCAAGGGCGCCGCGGCAGGCATGGGCGCCGTGGTGAGTGCCGGGACAATCGAGGCGCTGCTGCCGGGCATCGCCGCCGCGCGCAAGCACAAGGGCGGCGTCACGAAGGGCGATCTCGCGATCCTCGGCGCGGCGCAGATCGCGGAGGCGCTCGCCGTCACCACGTACACCGGCATCATCGACACCGCACCGTTCTTCACGCGGCTCGAGCAGGACGACCAGGGCTACTTCAAGGCCGCCCGCGCCGAGGAGATGGCGCACTACCTGCTCGAGAAGAGCGTCACGAAGAAGCCGACGCCGGTGACGACGTTCTACTACCCGCCGAAGATGTTCAGCGACGCGCAGACGACGCTCAACGTTCTCGTCACGCTCGAGGATGCGTTCATCGCGGCGTACCTGGTCGGCGTGCGGAGGTTCAGCTCACCTGACCTGCGCGTGACGGCTGCGCGCATCATGGGCATCGAGAGCGATCACCGCACGCTCGCCCGTGTGGTCGCGCCGAGCGTGGCCGCCCGGGACGGCGGCCCGATCGAGAAGGTCACCGGCATCCAGGGCAAGGCCGAGTCGGTCGACCCGCCGAACAACAACACCTACGAGCGCACGCTGCACTGGACGAGGATCTCCAAGGCGGTCGACGCGCTCACCCCGTTCATCGACAAGACGGCCGCGGCCAAGGCCGGCTTCGACACGAGCAAGTCGTACACGTTCAAGCCCTTCACGCCGAAGCTGCCGGGCGGCCTCGGCGACTTCCACAGCTTCATCGGTTGAGGGGAGACGAGGGACCGTGAATCTGACGTCGCCGAGCGACGTCAGATTCACACTCCTCGGCAGGCGGCGGCCGCGTCTTCCAGGCGGTCGTCGCCCCAGAACGCCTCGTCGCCGACGATGACCGTCGGGACGCCGCGGACGCCAGCCGCGACCGCGGCGTCGGTGCGCTCGCGGAGCGTCGCCTTCACCGCCGGGTCCGCCGCGGCGGCCAGCAGCTCGTCCCCCTCGATGCCCGCGGCCCCGGCCGCGTCGGCGATCGCGTCGGGCGAGCCGAGGTCGCGGCCCTCGCGGAAGCCGAGGCGCAGCGCGGCGAGCAGGAACGCACGACCCGCGCCGCGCAGGTCGGCGGCCGTCGCCGCTCGCATCGCCAAGAGCATGTCGCCCGGCCACGGCTCGGGCCAGCGCAGCGGGGGCAGCCCGTAGTCCAGCGCCCGCCGCTCCACCTCCTCGATGCCGAGCGGCCGTGCTTCCGTGAGCGCCCACGACCCGCCGCCGGTCGCGCGGAAGATCCCTCCGAGCAGCACCGGCTCCCACACCGGCGCCACCGGCAGCACACGCTCGACCCGCTCTGCCGCCAGGTAGGCGTACGGCGAGCCGACGTCGATGAGGAAGCGGGGCGAGGCAGGCACGCTCAGTCGATCAGCCGCTTGCGCAGCCGCCAGATCGCCAGCCGCCACAGGATCAGTGCGAATGCGACGAGGAACGCGAGGTGGCCGAGATCGGGCAGCGGGTCGATCCCGAGCACGACCGCGTCGCGCACGAGCTGCACGCAGTGATACAGCGGGTTGATCTTCGCGACCGCCTCGATCCCCGCCGGGAACGAGGAGATCGGGAAGAACGTGCCGGCGGTCAGGAACATCGGCGTCAGCACCCCGCTCGTGATGTAGCTGAAGTTGTCGATCGACTGCGCGCTGGCGGCGAGCATCACGCCGAAGGCGACGAAGCCGGCGCCCGTGATGAAGCAGATCAGCGGCACGAGCAGCGCCGTCGGCTTCGGGTCGAGGCCGAACGCGATCGCCACGAGCAGCGGCGCGTTGCCGTAGACGCCCGCGCGCAGCGCGATCCACAGGATCTCCGCGCTCACGATCTCGTCCACGTCCACCGGCGCGGCGAGGAACGCGTCGTAGGTGCGCTGGAAGCGGTACTTCAGGAACGTGCCGTACATCCCCGGGAACGCCGAGGAGAACAGCACCGCGGTCGCGACGATACCGGTGCCGACGTACTGCTTGTAGTCGAGCCCGCCGATCGAGCTGATCAGCGCGCCGAAGCCGAAGCCGAACGCGAGCAGGTAGATCGTCGGCTCGACGATCGAGGAGAAGGTGGTCGTCTTCCAGCTGCGCGTGAAGACGGTCGCGTCGCGGCTCATCACGCCGAAGACGGCGCGCGGCTCGATGCGGTGCAGCCGTCGGCGGCGCCTGCGACCGGGGCGCCCGCCTGCGGCTGCGATGGGTGCCGCTTCGGCGGTGCTCACTCGATCTCCTCTCCGGTCAGGACGACGAACGCGTCCTCCAAGGTAGCGGCCCGCCGCACGCCCTCGGGCAGCGTCCCGTCGTGGCGCTCGGCGTGGAGGATCGCGAGCGCCGGGCCCGAGCGCCGCATCGTCCAGCCGGCGGCCTCGCCCTGCGCGCGCAGCTCCTGCAGCCGCGCCGGCGGCCCGTAGACCTCATGCGTCTCGCGGCCCGCGTGCGCGGTCACGAGCTCCTGCGGACGCCCGCGCGCGACGATCCGCCCCGCCGCCATCACCTCGACGACGTCCGCGAGCCGCTCGGCCTCCTCGATGTAGTGCGTCGACATCAGCACCGTCGTGCCCTCCGCGCGCAGGCCGTCGATCAGCGACCACAGCTCCTGACGGACCTGCGGGTCCAACCCGACGGTCGGCTCGTCGAGCAGGACCAGCCGAGGCCGGTGCACGAGACCACGGGCGATCAGCAGCCGCCGGCGCATGCCGCCGGACAGCTCGTCCACCTTCGTGTCGGCGCGCTCGGTCAGGTTCGCGATCGCCAGGGCGCGCGTGACCGCCGCCGCCCGCTCGCGCGGCCCGACGCGGTACAACCGCGCGAAGACGGTGAGGATCTGGCGGCACGTCAGCTCGACGTCGAGGTTGTCGAGCTGCGGCACGACGCCGCACTCGGCGCGCGCCTGCTTCGACTCGCCGGGCAGCTTGTAGCCGAGCACCTCGATCTCGCCCTCGTCGGGGATCGCCTGCGCCGTCAGCATCCGCATCGTCGTCGACTTGCCGGCGCCGTTGGGGCCGAGCAGACCGAGGCAGATCCCCGGCGGGACCTCGAGGTCGAGGCCCGCGACCGCGGTGATCGGGCCGAAGCGCTTGACGACGCCGCGCAGCGAGATCGCGGGGCTGCCGGAGCTCACGTCCACCTCAGCTCCCGCGGCTCCTCGCGCATCCGGATCAGCTTCGCGGGCACGCCGCCGACGACCGCGTTGGCGGGCACGTCCTTCGGCACGACGCTGTTCGTGCCGATCACCGCGTTGTCGCCGACGGTGGCGCCGCGCAGGATGCACGCGCCGTAGCCGATCCAGACGTTGTGGCCGACGCGCACGTCGCGCTTGTAGATCCCCTGCAGGCGGATCGGCCGCTCGACCTCGACGACGCCGTGGTCGAAGTCGATCAGCATCACGCGGTCGGCGACGATGCACTCGCGCCCGATCGAGACGTGCTGGTAGGCGGAGATCGTGCACTCCTGGCCGAGCACCGTCTTGGCGCCGACCTCGATCTCGCCCTCGTGCGCGCGCACCTTCGTGCCGTGCCCGAGCCACGACCAGCGCCCCAGGCGCACGCGCGCGTCGCGGCCGATCTCGAACGTGACCCCGCGGCAGACGAAGCAGAGGCCGTCCGTCTGCAGGCGCCCGCGCCAGCGCAGCTTCAGCCACGCCCAGCGCGCGACGAGCACCGCGTAGTGGCGGTTGAGCATGCCGTTGGCGCGCATGAAGCGCAGCAGCGCGAGCGGGCCGCCGCGCAGCGGCGGCGGCGCGGCGCGAGGCACGGCAGGCGGCGCCTGCGGGGCGGGGGAGAGGGCGGACTCCATCGGCCTGCATGGTATTCGCGCGGCATCGCGACCGAGCCGGCGTGCCTGACATCATCCGCGGCCTGATGACCGCCGACCCGACCCTCGCCGAGCGCCTGCTCGCGGGCGACAAGCGCGCGCTGGCGCGCGGCATCTCGCTCGTCGAGGACGACCGCCCCGAGGGCTGGGAGCTCGTCAAGGAGGTCTACCCGCACACGGGGAAGGCGTCGGTCGTCGGCTTCACCGGGCCGCCCGGCGTCGGCAAGTCGACGCTGCTCGGCGCGCTCACGACGGCCGAGCGGGCGCGCGGACGCACGATCGGCGTGCTGTCGATCGACCCCTCGTCGCCGTTCACGCAGGGAGCGCTGCTCGGCGACCGCATCCGCCTCTCCGAGCATTTCCTGGACCCGGGCGTCTTCATCCGCTCGATGGCGAACCGCGGTGCGCTCGGCGGCCTCTCGGAGGCGGCCTTGCAGGCGGCGCTGTTGATGGACGCCGCCGGCCGCGACGTCGTGCTCGTCGAGACGGTCGGGGTCGGCCAGGCGGAGGTCGACGTGATCGACCATGCCGACACGGTCGTGCTCGTGCTGATGCCCGGCTCGGGCGACTCGATCCAGGCGCTGAAGGCGGGCGTGATGGAGATCCCCGACGTGATCGTCGTCAACAAGGCCGACCATCCGCTGACGGACACGATGGTGCGCGAGATCCGCGGCGTGCTGAGCCTGGGGCCGGCAGCGGGGGTGGGCGGCGGGACCGATTCGTGGCGCGTGCCGATCGTCAAGACGCAGGCCGCGTTCGGCGAGGGGATCGACGAGCTGATGGAGCAGATGGAGGCGCACCGCGAGCACATCGAGGCGGAGGGGACGCTCGTCGAGCGGCGTCGTCGCAACCTCATGAACGAGGTCGTCGCGATCGCCACGGCGCGCATGCGGCGCGAGCTGGAGGCCTCGATCCACGCCGACCCGGATGTCCAGAAGCTGCTCGACGAGGTCTGTGCGCGACGGATCGATCCGTCGAGCGCGGCGGCGCAGATCCTCATGCGAACGCAGACGAGCATCTGAAAGCTGTGCAAGATCTCCACCGGTCCTGCCCGGTGCATTGCCGTACCTTAAATAGCGAATATCCCGTCATGTATGGGATCGGAAGCTGTCGCATCGGCGCTATCGTCGCTCCCGCGTCCGGTGTCTGACGGCTCGGAGTTGCAGAACCTCCATCGACCTGCGTAGACTGCCGCCGCCATGGAAGGTGAGAAGGGAGTTCTTACCGGTGGTTCGTGAGTGCGGTCGCTGCGATCTGTCGTGCACGTGCCTGCAATGCGCAGGCCGGGCTCGCCGCGGGCCGACTCGCCGATGCGTGGGCGCGGGAGACGTTCACCACAAAGTATGTGCGTATCACTCAAAGTTTCTTAATCGGCGTCGCGGGGGCGCGGTCAGGCACTCGCGGCGACGATGAAGAGCGAGGTCAGCACCGCACCCGAGCGGCCGGTCGTCCCCGGTAGCAGGCCGCCGAGCCCGCGCGGATTCCGCGTCCCGACCGTGCGCCGCCGCTCGGCGCTGCGCCCGATCACCGAGGCGCGTGGGCCGGAAGCGAGCATCCGCCGCGACGCGCTCTATCGGCGCATGCTCCACGTCGCCGACGTCGCCGCGCTCGCCGGCGCGTTCGTGCTGACGGTGGAGCTGTCCTCGCGTTCGCTGGCGCTCACCTCGGCGAGCATCGTGGCGGTTCCGATCCTGCTCGTGGGGGCGAAGCTCTTCGGCCTCTACGACCGCGACGAGGCGCTGCTGCGCAAGACGACGCTCGACGAGGCGCCGAAGCTGCTCCATGTCGCCACGATCAGCACGCTGACGGCGTGGCTCGCCGGCGGGCTGATCGTCGACGGGACGCTCGATCGCCGTGAGGCGCTGTGTCTGTGGCTGTCGCTCGTGCTGCTGTTGGTGCTCTGTCGCAGCGCGGCGCGTGCGCTCGCGCTGCGACTCGTCGACTCCGAGCGCTGCCTCTTCATCGGCGACGGCGCTGCGGCGGCCGCGATCCGCTCCAAGCTGACCGGTCACAGCGGCGTCAAGGCGGAGATCGTCGCGCACCGGGAGCTCGACAACGCCGGGCCGTGGTCGGCCGCCGGCCTCTCCCCGCAGCGGCTCGCGGAGATCCGCAAGCTCGCGCAGGAGCTCGACGTCCACCGGGCGATCATCGCGCCGGGCAGCGCCGACGCGGGCGAGATGCTCGACCTCGTGCGCACGCTGAAGGCGGTCGGCGTGCGCGTCAGCGTGCTGCCGCGGCTGCTGGAGGTGGTCGGCTCCTCGGTCGAGTTCGACGACCTGCACGGCGTCACGGTCATGGGCGTGCGCCGCTTCGACCTCAACTGCTCCTCGGCCGCCGTCAAGCGCGGCTTCGACCTGCTCGGCGCTTCGCTGCTGCTGCTGCTGATGGCGCCGCTGTTCGCGTGCATCGCGCTCGCGATCAAGCTCGACACGCGCGGGCCGGTCTTCTTCAGCCAGCTGCGCGTCGGCCAGCACGGCAAGCGCTTCCGCGTCGTGAAGTTCCGCACGATGGTGCCGGAGGCGGAGGAGCTCAAAGATTCGCTGCGCGATCGCAACGAGGCGCAGGACGGCCTCTTCAAGATCGCCGACGACCCGCGCGTGACGCGCGTCGGGCGGTGGCTGCGCAAGAGCGCGCTCGACGAGCTCCCCCAGCTCCTGAACATCATCAGAGGCGAGATGAGCCTCGTCGGACCGCGCCCGCTCGTGACCGAAGAGGACCAGCGCGTCGAGGGCTGGCACCGGCGCCGGCTCGAGCTGATGCCCGGCATGACGGGGCATTGGCAGATCCTCGGCCCGACGCGCGTCCCGCTGCGCGAGATGGTCGCGATCGACTACCTCTACGCGGCGAACTGGTCGCTGTGGACGGACATCAAGATCCTGCTGCGCACGATCCCGCACGTGATCGGACGCCGCGGTCTGTGAGGCACCGCATCGAGGTGTGACGCGGTCGCCGCCGGGGCGGCATCATCTACGGCGATGATCTCGGTGATCGTGCCGGCGTACAACCGCCGGGAGACGCTTGGCGCGACGCTCGACTCGCTGCTCGCGCAGACGCACGCGGGGTGGGAGGCGATCGTCGTCGACGACGGCTCGAGCGACGGCACGGCGGAACTGGCGCAGGAGTACGGCGGCCGCGATCCGCGCATCCGCGTGCACCGCCAGCCCAACGGCGGCGTCAGTCGGGCGCGCAACAACGGGCTCGCGCTCGCGAGCCGGGAGTGGACGTTCTTCCTCGACGCCGACGACTGGATCATCCCCGAGACGTTCGAGCGGCTGCTCGCCGCCGCCGCGGCCGATCCGGCGGCCGACGCCGTCTACGGCGGCTACGTGCGCGTCGACGACGAGCTGCGCGAGCTGCAGCGCGAGCTGCCGGAGCTTGCCGAGGACCTCTTCCCGCTCTTCGCCCGCACGTGCGCGATCTCGATCCACACCTGCCTTGCGAAGACCGAGCTGCTGCGGCGCGTGGGTGGCTTCGACGAGTCGCTGGTGACGTGCGAGGACTGGGACCTGTGGCAGCGGATCGCGCGCGTCGGCGGGCGCTTCGCGCGGATCCCGGACTTCGTCGCCTACTACCGCATGCGCGTCGGCTCGGCGTCGGGCGTCGGGCGGCGGATGCTCGCCGACGGCCTGCTCGTGATCGACCGCGGGCACGGCGAGGACCCGCGGCTCGCCGCGCATCCGCAGGTCGCGCGCGAGCCGCTGTCGCGTGCCTCGCGCGACGTCGCCCGCACCTACTTCGTCTGCTACACCGCGGGCCTCGAGATCGCCCGCGGCAACGATGCGCGCGACATGATCGACGCGCTCGAGGACGGCATCACCGGCGACGTCGATCCGCACGGCGTCGCGCAGACGCTGTTCCATGCGATCCCGGTCGGCCGCGCCACGCATGCGAGCGAGTGGTCGCTCTTCCCCGACGAGGTCCACCGCCACTGCAACAAGTTCATCGAGGCGCTCGGCGAGCGGCTCGGCAGCCACTGGCTCGCGTGGGGCGCGCGCGACTCGCTCGAGCGCCTGCTGCTCGCTGCGACGCGCGACGAGCGCCCGCGACGAGCCGGCCGGTGGTACCTGATCGACCTCGACCTCGACGACGCGCCAGCGCAGGAGCTGATGCTCGCGGAGGGGATCGAACGGCTGCTGTGCGCCGTGCGCCTCGGCGAACGGCGGATCGCCGAGCTCGAGATCCCGGTCGTGGACGGCTGGATGCCTGCGCGGGCGCTCGCCGACGCGGTCGCCGCCCCGGAGGCGTGGGCGATCCTCGAGGCGCTGTTCGCGCGCGACGTCTATCCCGGTCTCGGGGAGGAGGCCGCCGACCCCGATGCGCACGACCGGCTCGGCTGGACCGTGTTCCTGCGCGAGCTGTGGGATCGCCCGAGCTGGTCGAGCGACGACTTCTACGCCGACGGTCGCGACGCGCCGGCGGAGTCGGCTCCGCATCGTCTCGTCACGACACCACGCGTCGAGGTGGACCTGGCCGCGCCGCTGCCCGCGCTGCAGGTGCGCGACCACGACGAGGTCGTCGTCGCGCTGACGGTTGCGGGAGCGCCGCTGACGCTCCTCACCTGCCCGGTGCGCCGTGGGCAGGTGACCGCGCAGGAGCTGCGCCGCACGATCCTCACGCAGTGCGGCTTCGAGCTGTGCAGGGCGGTCGTGCGCGAGGCCATCGTGCTCGCGCCCGCCGACGCGACGGGCACGCTGCACGAGCGCCTCGCGCACGCGCTCGCCGCGCGCCAGGCCGCCGACGCCCCCGTGGTCGCGGCGGAGATCACGACGATCGGCCGCGGCATGGGCCCCGACGGCACCGCCGTCTCGCGCTGGACGGTGCTGCCAGCCGCCGCCGCGCCCGAGCGGCTCGCGCTCGCGCGCCGCGACGCGGAGCCGATCGGCGGTCCGGACGAGGCGGAGGTCACGCGCCTGCTCGCCGCACCGGTCGTGCTCGAGGCCGCCGCCGCTTTGCAGACCTCCTCCGACAGCTCGCTGCTGCGCTCGCTCGAGTTCGACCGCATGTTCGCGGCGCGACCCGACCCGTGGCGCTACGACTCCGCCTACGAGCAGACGAAGTACGAGCAGACGCTCTCGCTCGTGCCCGCCGGCGTCGAGCAGGCGCTCGAGCTCGGCTGCGCGGAGGGGCGCTTCACGGCGCAGCTCGCCGAGCGCGTGCGGGCGCTCACGGCGGCGGACGTCTCGCCGCTTGCGCTGCTGCGCGCCCGTGCGCGGTGCGCGGAGCACGCGAACGTCGCCTTCGAGCAGCTCGACCTGTTCGAGCGCCCGCCCGCCGGCCCCTACGACCTGATCGTCTGCAGCGAGCTGCTCTACTACGCCGAAGATCGGCGCGCGCTGGCGCGCGCCGTACGGGCGCTCGCGACGGCGCTCGCGCCCGGCGGCAACCTGGTGACGGCGCACGCGCACGTCGTCGCCGACGAGCCGCATGCGCCCGGCTTCGACTGGGACGTGCCGTTCGGCGCCGCCACGATCGAACAGGCGCTGCTCGGCACCGGGCTGCTGGAGCTTCAGCGCGAGATCCGCACGCCGCACTACCGCGTCCAGCGCTACGCACGCCGGCGCGGGCGCCGCCTGCTGCCGCGGCTGGCCGGCTCGCATGCGCAGCGCACGACCGCCGCCGCCTCCGAGCTGGCGCCGGCGCTGGCCGCGCGCTTCCTGCCCACCGGCGGGCGCGTGCGCCGCGAGGACGCGGCGGCGGAGCCGGAGCCGACGACGACCCGTCTGCCGATCCTCATGTACCACCGCGTCGCGCCCGCCGGCGCGACGACTGCGGAGCGCTGGCGCGTGCATCCCGACGCCTTCGAGGCGCAGCTGCGCCACCTGCGCGAGCGGGGCTACCAGTCCGTCACGTTCGAGCAGTGGCGCGCCGCCGCCGACCGGCGCGCGCCGCTGCCGGCGCGCTCGGTGATGGTGACGTTCGACGACGGCTACGCCGACTTTCCCGACTACGCGCTGCCGTTGCTGGACCGCTACGGCTTCCACGCGACGATGTTCGTCGTGACCGACCTCGTCGGGGCGACCAACGCATGGGACGACGGCCTCGGCGAGTCGCTGCCGCTGATGGACTGGCCGACGCTCGAGCGCCTGCACGCCCGCGGGGTCGACGTCGGGGCGCACAGCTCGCTGCATCGCCCGCTGGTGGCGCTCGACGCCGCCGAGCTCACGCGCGACCTCTGCCGCAGCCGCATGAGCCTTCAGGACCATCTCGGGGTGCCGACGCGCTCGCTCTGCTACCCGTTCGGCCTCCACGACCCCGGCGTGCTCGCGATCGCCGCCGGCTGCGGCTTCCGCTACGGCGTCACGACGAACGAATGGCACGCCTCCTTCGGCGAGGACCTGCTGAGCCTGCCGCGCGTCGAAGTGCGCGGCACCGACACGCTCAGCGACTTTGTCGCAAAGCTGCGGGCGTAGTGCGCGCGCGCTGCGTCCAGCGCAGCGCGACGAGCGCCGTGGCGCCGCCGACGTTGTAGCCGACCGTCGAGGCCCAGGCCGCCCCCGTCGCGCCGTGGGAGGGGATCAGCAGCACGTCCAGGCCGCTCGTGACGGCGAGTGTCACGAGCGCGTAGATCGACGCCCGGCCCGGCTGGCCGCCACCGGCGAGGCGGTTGGTCATCAGGCGCACCACGACGAGCCCGGGCGTGCCGATCGCGAGGATCCGCGTCAGCGCGACCGAGCCCTCGTAGCGCTGGCCGAAGAGCAGGTGCACGAGCGGCTGGGCGACGAGCGCGAGCAGCCCCGCCGCGACGCAGCTCGCAGCGACCGTCAGCGCGAGCTTGCGCGAGAAGCGCGACGCCGCCTCGCCCTTGGCGGAGTCGAGGAAGACGATCAGGCCGACGGCGGTCGTCGCCAGCAGCAGTCCCTCCGACAGCGAGACCCCGATCGAGTAGAGCCCGACCGCGGCCGTCGTGCCGAGCCAGCCGAGGATCAGCTGGTCGAGGCGCAGCGTGATCAGGTTGAGCACCTGGATCGCCGAGTAGCGGATCCCGTAGCGGATCGACCGCGCCGTCAGCGCGCGCGAGGGCCGCGCGATCCCGTAGCGCCGCAGGACGTAGACGGCGCTCCCGAGAGCGACGAGCGCGTGCAGCGCAGCCCACGGCGCGTACATCGCGACGAGCCCGGTGTGCCCGAGCCGGTCGAGCACGAGGATCGCGATCGCGGCGCCGAGGATCGGCGCGGTCCGCAGCGCTCCGGCCAGCAGGAACTGCTCGCACCCGAACGCGAACCAGGCGACGAAGATCAGCCATCCGAGCGCGACCGTCCCCGCGAGCACGAGCGCGATCGGCGGCGTCCGGGCGTGCGTGAGCGACATCAACAGCGGCGTCACGGCGGTCAGCAGCGTGCCGCCGGCGAGCGAGGCGATCGCCGAGATCCCGAGCAGCGGCGGGCGCTCCGTCGCATCGGCCGCGACGCCGCGCAGGACGGCGCCCGGCAGTCCGAGCGTCACGAAGTAGACGCCGATCTGCGGCACGAGCGTCACGAGCACGAACGCGCCGCGGATCGAGGGGTCGACCGCCCGCGAGACGACGATCGTCAGCAGGAAGCTGCTGGCAGCCTGTCCGCCCTGTCCGAGCAACGCCAGCCCGGAGCGCCGCAGGAACGCCGGCACGGTGATCCGTGGTGCGCGCACGATCCGCGAGAGCATAGGGCCGGCCCGGCATGCCGAGTATCGCTAGGCTGCTCGACCCATGATCCCGGAGATCCTGCAAGGGGCCTTTGTCGGGGAGCATCGCGAGGGTCCCTACCCTGGCACGCTCGCGTTCTCCGAGGTGGGCGCGAACTTCGCGCAGCCGCTCGACGCCGAGATCGTCCCGCGCCTGATCCCGGCGCTCGACGAGCTCGAGGCGCCCGCCTGCTCGGAGCGCGTGATCCTGGAGACCGCGAAGACGCTCGGCATCCCGATCGGCAATCCCGTGTGGGAGGGGCGGGCCGACATCGCGCGGCTGCTGCTGAACGGTCGCGACACGGTGGCGCTCGACGTCGGCTGCGGCTTCGGCACGTTCGCGACCGCCGTGGCGCGCTCGGCCGGCCACGTGCTCGCGACCGACCGCTCGCCCGTGCGCGTCGCGCTGACCGCCGCTCGCGCGCGCGCTGAAGGGCTCGAGAACGTCACGGCGTTCGAGACCAACGGCGTGCGGCTGCCGCTGCGCGACGAGCTGTGCGACCTCGTCACGATCATCGGCGTGCTCGAGTGGGCCGGCGTCGGAACGGGCGACGCGCCGGCTGCGCAGCGCGCGATGCTCGCCGAGGTGCGGCGCGTGCTCAAGCCCGGCGGCGTGCTGCTGCTCGGGATCGAGAACCGCTATGCCGCCCACTACTTCCTCGGCGCGCGCGAGGACCACACCGACCTGCGCTTCTCCGCGCTGCTGCCGCGTCGCCTGGCGCAGCTGCAGAGCCGTCGCGCGCGCGGCGTCCCGTTCGAGACGCCGACGCACTCGCGCGCGGCGCTCAAGCAGCTGCTCGCCGAGGCGGGCCTCACCCCGCGCATCGCGGCCGTGCTGCCCTCCTACCAGCAGGCGCGCTTCGCCTTCGACGAGGCCGATGCGCGTGCCGGGCTCGGCTTCTACGTGCGGCACGCGTTCCACGCCAGCTCGCTGCCGCGGCGGCTTGCCGGGCGGGTGCTCCTGCACGCCCCGGCCGGCTGGGTCGTCGGCGTGCTGCCGTCGTTCTGGGCGATCGCCGCCAAGGACGCGCCGGCGCCGCACGTGCCCGGCGTCATCACCGGCTCGCCATTCTGCGACGGCGCGATCAAGGCGATCGACTGGCGTGCGGGTCGCGTGACGGCGACGGGCCGCCTGACCGGCGAGCAGGAGCGCTCGGAGACGCTCGTGGACGGTTGGAACGCCCGCCGCTGGATCGCGTGGCCGCTGCGCAGCGGCGCACGCACGGCGCGGCGCGTGCGACTGCTCGCCGAGATCGAGCGACAGCTGCGGAGCGCGCTCCTCGACGCGAGTGAGGCCGGGGCGCCCGTCTGCCGCGAGCACGGCGACCTGATCCTCAACAACATGGTCGTCGGCAGCGGCGGGCGCATGACGCTCGTCGACCGCCCAGCGCAGGAGGCGAAGGCGCCCGTGGGGCGCGACGCGACGATCGCGGTGCTCGACCTGCTCTGCGTCCGGGCGGGGGTGAAGCAGCTCGACCTTGCGACCGGGCTCGCACAGCTCGAGTGCGTGGAGGGCGCGGAGGGAGCCGCGATCCGGCGGCTGCTGGAGGCCGCGCTGCCCGGCCTGCCCGTCGGGCGGATGGAGGAGCTGATGCTCGCGGGCGTCGAGCGGCACTGCGCGGACCACGGCGAGATCTGCGGTGCGCCGGCGTTCCGCGCGGGCGTTGCGGACGGCCGGCTCGCGCGCGCGCTGAGCGGGCTCGGCGTCGCCGGCGCCTAGTCCGCGATGCTCCAGCGGTGCTCGGGCACGAGGATGCCCGACGCGCCCGCGGGTCCCTCGACCCGCAGCGGGTACGTCTGCCAGTGGTAGTCGTAGGCGTGCTCCCAGGCGGCCTCGAAGACGCCGACGTCGAGCGCGTAGTCGCCGGCCGGGAGGTCGAGGCGCTGGATCGAGAGCGTCACGTCGGCGCTGGCGACCTCGGCGCCGAGCGTGAAGCCGTCGGCGCGCGTGGAGAGGTCGAAGACGACCGCCTGGTCGCCCGCGCGGCGCAGCGAGACGACGACGATCGGATCGCGGACGGGGGCGTCGCGCGCGCGCACGGTCGCGTGGACATGGAGCGGATCGCCCGTGCGCAGCGCGGCGGCCGGCGTCGCGCCGCGGACCTCGACCGACTCGATCGTCATCTCCTGGGAGCCGAAGCGGTTCTCGCGCAGGCGCAAACCCTCGTCGTCGGCCCGCGAGCTGCCGACCGGGGTGCGTTCGTAGGTGCGCTCGATCGACGCGCGCTCGTACTCCTCGATCACCGTCTCGACGTCGCCGAGCGCGTGGACGCCGCCGTGGTGCAGCCACGCCACCTGATCGCAGGTGGTGCGGACCTCGTCGAGCGAGTGCGAGGCGAGCACGAGGCTCGTGCCGCCGTCGCGCAGCTCGGCGATGCGCTCGTGGCACTTCTGGCGGAACGCGAGGTCGCCGACGGCGAGCACCTCGTCGAGGATCAGCAGGCGCGGCTCGAGCGCCGCGATCACGCCGAACGCGAGCCGCAGCTTCATGCCCTCGCTGTACGTCCGCACGGGCGAGTCGACGAAGTCGCCGAGCTCGGCGAAGTCGAGCATCTCGGGCAGCCGCGCCAGCGCCTCGCGCCGCGTCATCCCAGCGACCAGCGCGGCCGTGAGCGCGTTCTCGCGGCCCTTGAGCTGCATGTCGAACGACGAGCCGAGGCTCAGCACCGCCGCGGTGTCGGAGTGCACCGCCAACCCGCCGCGCGTCGGTCGGCTGAGGCCGGCGGCGAGGCGCAGGAAGGTCGACTTGCCCGCGCCGTTGTGGCCGATCAGGCCGAGGCTCCCGCCGGGCGCGAGGTCGAGCGTGACGTCGCGCAGCGCCCAGCGCTTCGCGCGGCGGCGCCCCGCCAGCACCGGGACGCGGCCCGTGACGATCCCGCGCAGCGTGCGCGGCGGGCGGCTCCAGTCCGGGTACGCCTTCCAGACGCCCTCGAAGCGCAGGACGCTCATAACTCGTCGACGAAGCCCGGTTGCAGCCGGCGGAACAGCGCCAGTCCGATGCCGAGCGCCGCGATCGTCGAGCCGCTGGCGATCGCCACGTCGACGAGTGCGGGCAGCCGGCCGTCGAACAGCGCCGCGCGGTCCGCGTTGACGAACGCGGTCAGCGGGTTGGCGCGCAGCAGCCAGTGGAACTGTGGGGGCACGTTCTTGAGGCCGTAGAAGACCGGCGTCAGGTAGAAGAGCAGCAGCAGCAACACGCCGACCACGTTCTGCACGTCGCGCAGGTAGACGTTCAGCGCGCTGACGATCAGCGCGACCCCCGCCGTGAAGGCGAATTGGGCGACGAGCAGCAGCGGCAGCAGCAGCGCGGTGTCGCCGAGGCGGCCCTCGAAACCGAGCAGCACGAGCAGCACGGGCATCGCCATCAGCACGTCGAAGCACGGGACCGCGACCGCGACGAACGGCAGGGTGATCGTCGGGAAGCGCGGGTTGGTGACGAAGTGCGCGTTCGAGACGACGCTGTAGGCGGCGGCGGTGAGCGCCGTCGCGAACCACGTCCACGCGATCAGGCCCGTGAAGACGAACGTCGGGTAGTCGGGGATCTTGAGGTCCAGCACCTTGGAGAAGAGGAAGACGAGCACGGCGAGCTGCGCGAGCTGGCGCACGAGCGGCCACGTCCAGCCGAGCAGCGTGTTGCGGTGCGCGCTCGCCAGCTCGCGGCGCACGAGGTGCAGCACGAGATCGGCGAGATGGCGCCGCGAGCGCTCGGGAGCGACGACCGCGACGCCCGTCGCGCGCTCGATGTCGGAGGTCGCGCTCACTGGCGCGTAAGCGTAGCCGCGCGGGCTGGCGGCGGCGAATGGCGGCGGCGTGGTTAGCATGGGCGCGCGCATGCGCAAGCTGATGCTCGTCGTGGTCGTGGTGCTCGGAGCGGCGTTCGCGGTCGTCCGCGTCGGGCTGTCCTCCACGCATGCGGCGCCGGTGTGGGTCTCGATCTCCGCGCCGGCCGACTACTACGGCGTCAACGCCCAGCTCGTGTTCGCAGCCGGCTCGCAGCGCCGCTGGCGCGCCGCGGCGGCGCAGATCGCGCGCCTCGGCGTCGGCACGGTGCGCCGCGACGCGTTCTGGTCGGCGATCGAGCCGAGCCCTCCGCTGGACGGACGCCACCGCTACCACTGGCGCGCGACCGACCGGCTCGTCGCCGCGCTCGCCGCCAGCGGCCTGCGCTGGTATCCGATCGTCGACTACGGCACGCCGTGGGCCAGCGGCGGCGGCTGGAAGGCGCCGCCGGTCGGCGGTCACGTCGCCGACTACGGCGCGTTCGCCGGTGCGCTGGCGCGGCGCTACGGGCCCGACGGGCGCTTCTGGCGCACGCATCCGTGGCTGCGGTCGGTGCCGGTGCAGAACTACGAGATCTGGAACGAGCCGAACGTGCGGCGGTTCTGGCTCGGCCGCTCCGACGCGGCGTCGCGGCTCGGTGCCATGTACATAGCCGCGCGCGAACGGATCAGGGCGGTCGATCCTTCCGCGCGCGTCGTGCTCGGCGGCCTGAGCGCGATTCACGTGGGCGCGTTCGTGCGCGCGCTGGTGCGCGACCACCCGGGGCTCGTCGGGCAGCTCGACGCGGTCGCGCTGCATCCCTACGGCGGCGGGCCCGACGGCGGCCTGCAGGTCACCTATGAGCGCATCCGGCTGCTGCGCACGGTGCTCGATCGCCTCTTCCCCGCCGCGGAGGTTCCGATCGAGATCACCGAGACGGGCTGGGCGGTGCCGCCGGTGCCCGAGTCCTGGCGCGCCCGGCGGCTGCGGCAGCTCGCGCTCGAGCTGCCGCGCTCGGACTGCGACGTGACGCGCTTCATCGTGCACACGTGGACGAGCGCCGACGCGGGCGCCTCGCCGGAGGGCTGGTTCGGGATCGCACGTCCCGACGGGACGCCGAGGCCGTCCGGCCGGGCGCTGCGCGCGGGCATCGCGGTGCTGCGGCGGCCGATGCGGGTCCAGCAGGTGCGAATCTGCCATTGAGACGATGACGACGCCGACGATCGATCCTGGGCGCGTCGCGCTCGTCCACGACTACCTGCTCACGCCGCGCGGGGCGGAGCGCACGTTCGCGACGATGGCCGACTGCTGGCCGGCGGCGTCGATCCACGCGCTGCTGCACGACGCGGACTCGATGCGCGAGCTGCTCGGGACGCGGCCGGTCCACACGAGCTCGCTGCAGCGCCTCGGCGCGCGCCAGGGCGACTTCCGCCGCCTGCTGCCGCTGTTTCCGCTCGCCGCCTTGCGGCTGCTGCGCGAGCCGGTCGAGCTGGTCGTCTCCAGCAGCAGCGCGTTCGCCCACGGCGTCATGGCGCCCGGCGATCCGTGCCACGTCTGCTACTGCCACTCGCCGTTTCGCTACGCGTGGCATGAGCGGGCGCGCGCGCTCGAGGAGGCGCGCGCGTGGCAGCGCCGCCCGCTCGGGCTCGTGCTCGAGCGCGTCCGGCGCTGGGACCTGCGCGTCTCGCGGCGCGTGACGCACTACGTCGCGAACTCGCGCATCACGCAGGAGCGCATCCACCGCTTCTACGGTCGCGAGGCGACGATCGTGCACCCGCCCGTCGCGATCCAGCGCTTCGTCGCGCGCGAGCCCGAGGACTACTTCGTCTTCGTCGGCGAGGTCACGCGCCATAAGCGCGTCGAGCTCGCGATCGAGGCGGCGCGCCGCGCCGACGTACCGCTCGTCGTCGTCGGCTCGGGCCCCGACCTCGAGCGCCTGCGCGCGCTGCACGGCGAGCGCGTCCGCTTCACCGGCCGCGTGAGCGACGAGCAACTCGTCGACGTCGTCTCGCGCGCTCGCGCGCAGATCGTGCCGAACGTCGAGGAGTTCGGCATCGCCGCCGTCGAGGCGCAGGCCGCCGGGCGGCCGGTGGTCGCCGCCGCCGCAGGCGGCGCGTTGGAGACCGTGCTCGACGGCGAGACCGGCGTCCACGTCGAGCCCGACTCGGTCGAGGCGCTCGCCGCCGCGCTGCGCGACGTCGACTTCGACCGCTTCGACCGGGCGCGCGTGCGCGCGAACGCGGAGCGCTTCTCGGTCGAGGCGTTCCAGCGGCGGCTGCTGGCGGAGGTCGCCCGGCTCGCTCAGGCCGAGGCCGGCAGCGCACCCGCGTCCGCGGTCGCGAGCGCGTAGGCCGCCAGCATCGCCTCGACGTGGTGCTCGAGCGCGAACGCCTGCGCGCGCTCGTGCCCGGCGGCGGCGAGCCCTCGCAGCCGTCTGCGGTCGCCGAGCAGGCGGTCGAGCGCGCGCACCCACTGCTCGGGCTCGCACGGGTCGATCAGCAGGCCGTCGACGCCGTCGCTGACGATCTCGCCGGTGCCGCCGACGTTCGTCGCGACGACCGCGGTCCCGATCGCCATGCTCTCGATGATCGCGCGCCCGAACGGCTCCTGCCAGGACGGCATCAGCAGCACGTCGGTGGCGGCCATGATCGCCGGCACGTCCTCGCGCTCGCCGAGGAACGTGACGTGGTCCTCGACGTCGAGCTGGCTGGTGAGGTCGTGCAGGCTGCGCAGGAACGCCTCGTTGTCGTAGCGCGTCTGCTTGGCGACGAACTTGGCCGAGCCAGCGAGCGCGAGATGGACGTTGTGCCCCCGCTGCCGCAGCCCCGCGAGCGCACGGATCGCGGTGTCCTGCCCCTTCCAGGGCGTGATCTGCGCTACGACGGTCAGCAGGCGCTTGCCGCCCGTGAGCCCGAGCTCGTCGCGCAGTGCGCGGGGATCGCTGCGCGAGCGGTCGAACCGGGCGAGGTCGACGGGGTTGTGCACCACGTGCGCCGGCGTGCGGCGGAACGCTGCGGGCAGGTGCTCGAGCGTGTAGCGCGAATTCGCGACGATCGCGTCGGTGCCCGCGTCGAGCGTGCGCACGGTCAGCGACGAGAGCGTGCCCGCCGGCAGCACGTCGCGCAGGTGCGCGACGGTCGGGGGCCCGCCGAGGCGGCGCGCGAGCGCGGCGATCAGGCCGGCGCGGATCGAGTTCGCGTGCACCAGCCCGATGCCGAGCTCGTCGCAGACGCGACGCACCTCGAGCGCCGCCTGCGAGAGGTCGCGCAGCGCCTGCGCGGTGTAGAGCGGGTGCAGCTTGAGGCTCCCGGTCGTCCCCGTCACGGGCACCCACGGAACCTGCTCGGCGCGTGCGGCATGGGCGAGCGGCCCGTCGGGGCACGCGAGCACCGCGACCGCCTCATCCGGCAGCCCGCGCATCAGCAGCAGCAGCGAGCGCTCGCCGCCGCTCATCTGGCTCGTGTGGTTCAGGTAGAGGATGCGCAGGCCCATGCGGCCTCAGCGCTCCTTCAGCACGCGCGCCGGGACGCCGCCGGCGACCGCCCGCGCCGGGATCGACTCGGCCACGACGGCCCCCGAGGCGACGATCGCGTCGGCGCCGATCTCGACGCCGGGCAGCACGAGGACGCGCATCCCCAGCCACGCGCGCGCGCCGATCCGCACCGGCGCGGAGTACATGCCCTGATGCTGGATCGCGACGCCGACCTCGTCGCTGCGGTGCGTGTGCGTGAGCAGCACGCTCTCGAAGCCGATCAGCGCCTCGTCCTCCAGCTCGAGCCCGCCGCGCGCGTCGAGCGTGACGTCGCGCGCGACGACGACGCCGGCGCCGATCGTCAGCAGCTCCGGAGCGAGCACGCGGCAGCCGCGCCCGACGACGCTGTCGCGTCCGTAGGCCTGAGCGGTTCGCTCGAGGTAGCGCCTGCGGGACTCGCGACCGAGCCGGTCCGGCAGATGGCGCAGCACCTCGTTGTAGAGACGAGCCATCGCAGTGCCGCGGTCGACCAGGCGGCCGGGCGGATTGTAGCGGCGGTGGCGCGTCGCACCTATCCTTGGGCCCGTGCACCCCGCCCGCTGGACACTGCGTGGCGCCGGCATCGCGCTGGCGCTCGCGGGGCATCTGCTCGCCGGTCCGCTCTACGTCCAGGGGCATGCGCCGAGCTGGCTTCCGCTGCTGCTCGACCTCGGCGTCCTGACCGGCTTCGGCCTGCTGGCGTTCGAGACGCGCTCGCCCGGGCGTCCCTGGCGCGTGGCGGTGCTGGCGCTCGTGGCGCTGATCCTCGCGCAGGCGTTCAACCCGCTGCTGCCGTCGCTCAGCTACGGGGTGACCGGCGCGCGCGCGATCGCGATCCCGCTGCTGCTGCTCGTCGCCGTCGGCAGCGGGCGGCTGACGCGGCGCGACGAGCAGGTGCTGATCGCGATCGGGGTGGTCGGCTGGGTCCTCAACGTCGTGCTCGCCGGGCGCCAGTGGCTGTTCGGCTTCACCGGGAGCGAGCTGAGCTGGATCCAGTCGACCCGCTCGACCTACCTCGTCGGCGATCAGATCCGCCTGCTCGGGGCGACGCGCTCCAACCAGGACTTCGCCTTCCTCGTCGCGATCGCCTTCCCGGCGGTGTGCGCGTGCGCGATGGCGCGCGGCAGGAGCGTGCGCTGGCGCACCGGCTTCACGCTGCTCGCGCTGGCCACGCTGGCGGTGCTGTTCGGCTCGCTCGTGCGCTCCGGGCTGGTCGCCGGCGCGCTCGGCGCGCTCGCCGCCGCGCTGGCGCTGGCGCGCGATCCGAGCGCGCGCTCGCGCATCGTCGCCAGCGGCGTCGCGCTGGCGCTCGTCGTGACGGTCCTCGGCAGCGTCGGCGCAGGTCTCTTCCTCGACGCGCACAAGGCGCAGACGCTGCAGACGCGCGTCGCCTCGATCTTCACCCCGGGGCAGGACTACGCCTTCCAGCAGCGCCAGACGCAGGTGTGGCCGCACGCGCTGCACGAGATCGGCGCGCACCCGCTGGGCGCCGGCGCGGGATCGGCCGGGCCGCTGAGCCAGGCGCGCGACGACGCGCCGCTCGGGCCGCTCGTGCCCGACGACGGCTACCTGCTGATGGCCGTCCAGTACGGGATCCCGGGGCTCGTCGTGTTCGTGCTCGCGCTGCTGCTGCTCGCCGCGGAGCTGTGGCGCCGCGCGCAGCACGGAGCGGTCGCCGCGGCGGCCGCCTTCGGCGCGGTGGTCGCGCTGTGCGTCGCGATGGTGACCGGCAACTTCGTCTCGTTGATCAGCCCGACATGCGTATGGGCGGTGCTGCTCGGGCTCGGCCTGCGCTCCGGCGACGCCCGGGGCGAGCGGGTCGCGCCGGAGGCCGCGACCGCATGAGGCTGCTCGTCGTCGCCGCCCCGATGATCTCGCGCGGCGGCGTCTACTCGTGGCTCGCCGAGGCGACCCCGATCCTGCGCGAGGCCGGCTGGACGGTCGGGCTCGTGTGGGCCGCGCGCGTCTCGGCCGACCCGCCGGCAGTCGACTGGCAGCACCGTGTCGAGGAGGCGGGCGGGCGCGCGGCGCGCGTGCGCGCGCTGCCGCAGGCGGTGCGCGGCGCGGTGCGCGAGTTCCGCCCCGATCGCGTGCTGTCGCTGCTGCCGCAGTCCGACCTCGCCTGCGCGCAGACGCTGCGCGGCCGCGTCCCGTGGACCGCGATGGTGCACGGGCGCCCGTACCCCGCGCCGGGGGAGGGCGGCGCCGCCCGGCGGCTCGCCTGGCGCGCGGCGGTCCGCTGGGCCTATGGGCGCGCCGAGCGCGTGGTGACCGTCGCGGATGCGCTCGGCGACGTGCTGCGCGCGGACCTCGGCGTCATGCGCACGATCACGGTCCACAACGGCGTGTGCCTGCCGCCGGCGGCTGCGCTGCGTCCGCGCGAGGGCCGCACGGTCGGATTCCTCGGGCGGCTGTCGGTCGAGAAGGCGCCCGACGTCTTCCTGGAGGCGGTGCGCGACGTCGACTGCCGTGCGCGGGTCTTCGGCGACGGGCCGCTCGCGGACTCGCTGCGGACGCTCGCCGCCGGGCTCGACCACGTCGAGCTGGAGGGCTGGACCGACCGCGACGCCGCGCTCGCCGCGATCGACGTGCTCGTGCTCTGCTCGCGGCGCGAGGCGCTGCCGCTCGCGTGCATCGAGGCCGGCGCGCACGGCGTGCCGGTGCTCGCGCGCGACGTCGGCGGCGTGCGCGAGGTGCTCGGCGCGGATCCGGAGCTGAGCGCGCACTGCATCCTGCCGGCCGACGCCTCGCCGGAGGCGTTCGGCGAGCGGCTCGCGCTGCTGCTGGACGACGCGCCCTTGCGCGTGCGCCTCGGCCTGCGCCTGCGCGAGGCGGTGGCAGCGCGTTTCGCGCTCCCCGGTCAGGTCCTGCGGCTCGGCCGCCTGCTGGAGGCAAGTGCATGACCTTTCCAGGTGTTTCAGCTACGGTGTCCGGCCAGCGGCGATGAATCAGCCGACCGGCGACACCTATCTGTTGCACCTCGTCGGGGCGCTCCGCCGCCGGTGGCCGCTCGTGCTCGTGTGCGCGATCGTCGCACCCGCGATCGCGCTCGTCATCTCCTCGAGCAAGCCGAAGCAGTACGCGGCGAAGGCGGAGATCCTCTTCAGCGCGCCGCGCTTCGATCAGACGCTGTTCGGCACCGGCGCCACGCCGGCTCCCGACCCCACCCGCCAGGCGGCCACGAACCTGCGGCTTGTCGACCTGCGCGAGGTGAGCGTGCGCACGGGCAGGAAGCTCGGCCTCCCGACCGAGCAGGTCGCCGGTGCGATCGCGGTCGCGGCCGAGGGCGATGCGAACGTCGCCTCGGTGACCGCGACCTGGGGGGGGCCGCGCTTCGCCGCCAAGCTCGCCGACACCTACGTGCGGCAGTACATCATCTTCCGGCGCGACGCCGAGCGCGGGCAGCTGCGCGCCGCGCGCGACGTCGTCGAGGCCCAGCTCGCGCAGCTGACCCCCGAGGAGCGCGCCGCCACCGACGGCGTGGCCCTGCAGGATCGCGCCAACCAGCTGCGGATCCTCGCAGCGCTGCAGACCGGCGACGCCGAGCTCGTCTCGCCGGCCGGCGTGCCCGGCGCGGCGTCCTCGCCGCGTCCCAAGCGCGCCGCGGTGCTGGGGCTCGTGCTCGGCCTCGTGCTCGGGCTCGGGCTCGCGCTGCTGCTGAACCGCCTCGACGTGCGCCTGCGCACCGCCGACGAGATCCGGCGCGCGCTGCGCGCCCCCGTGCTCGGGGCGCTGCCCGCTCGACGCCGCATCAAGAGCGGTGCGACGCTCGGCGCGCGCACGGCCGACGCGTTCAGGGCGCTGCACGCGAACCTCCACTACGACGGCGTCGAACGCACGCTGCATCTGCTGATGCTGACCTCGCTCGGCGCGCGCGACGGCCGCTCGGAGGTGGCGTGGCACCTCGCGGCGACGGCGGCCGACTCCGGCGCGCGCGTGCTGCTCGTGCGCGCCGACCTGCGCTCGCCGAGCGCGGGCCCCGGGTTGACCTCCGTGCTCGCGCACGGCACGGCGCTGGGCGAGGTCGTGCATCGGACCGAAGGTCCGCGCGGGACGCTCGACGTGCTCGAGCCGGGGCCCGAGGAGGGGACGCCGATGAGCCTGCTCGCGACGCCGCGCATGGCCGAGCTGCTCGACGAGGCGCGCCACGGCTATGACCTCGTGCTCGTCGACGCGCCGCCGCTGGGCAAGGTGCCGGACGCGATCCCGCTGGCGAGCAGCGTCGACGGCGTGCTCGTTGTCGTGCGCACGGGCGCGCATCCGGCACAGCCGCTCGCCGCGCTGCGCGCGGAGCTCGACCACCTCGCCGTCGGCCTCGTCGGCGCCGTGCTCACCGGCGCGCGCCCGTCGGCCAAGCGCTACCGCTCGGTCGACCTCTCGCCGTCGCTCGACGCGTCCTGAGCGGCGCTCAACGGCGCTCGGTCAGCGAGCGGTACAGCTCGACGTGGGCGCGCGCGCTGCGCTCCACCGTGAACTCGCGCGCGCGGCGCAGGCCGGCGTCGGCCAGCTCGCTGCGCAGTGCGCTCTCCCCGGCGAGCCGCAGCAGCCCCTCGCTCCAGCCGCGCACGTCCTCGGGCTCGACGCGCAGCGTCGCCTCGCCCATCGTCTCGTCCATCGCGGTCCCGGCCGAGCGGATCGTCGGAACCCCGCGCGCCATCGCCTCCAGCGGCGGCAGCCCAAAGCCTTCGGCGTGCGAGGGGAACGCCATGAAGGCGGCGTTGCGGAAGAGCGCCTCGCGCATCCCGTCGGAGACGTGGCCGAGCATGTCGACGCCCTCCGCGCTGCCCAGCGCCGCGACGAGCGCGTCGGAGCGGAAGCCGCGCGGCCCGGCGAGCTTCCAGCGCAGCTTCAGGCCGCGGCGGCGCGCGAGCTGGAACGCGCGCAGCAGCGTGAGCAGGTTCTTGCGCGGGTTGATCTCCGACAGCGTCAGGAAGTACGGCTCCTCCGGCGTCCACGCCTCCGGCTCGCGCGCCGGCGCGATGCCGGGATGGATGACGCGCACGGTCAGGTCGCGCGCCTGCGGGACGTGGGCGAGCAGCCGCGTGCGCGTGTAGTCCGAGACGCACACGATCGCCGCCGGGCGCTTGAGGATCGCCGCGCGCAGCATCGCGATCTTGAAGCGCCGCACCAGCGGCGGCTGCCACGCGGGGACGTCGAGGAAGAAGAGGTCGTGGACCGTCACGACGGTCGGCTGGCCGCGCAGCAGCAGCGGCCGGCAGTCGCCCATGTGCACGAGGTCGATGCGGCGCGCGAGCCACGGGATCGCCCCCTGCTCGTAGGCGGCGCGCCCGTAGCGCCCGTTCAGCCGCGCCGGCTTCGCGCGCCAGCGCACGCGCGCGGCGCTGGGCGCCGGGGTCGCCGGCGCGTTGCCGACGATCAGCAGCTCGTCCTCGGCCGTCAGCACGCGCGGCAGCGCGTCGCTCAGGCCGTGCATGACCGTGGCGATGCCGGGGGCGTCGGTGCGGTGTGCGGCGAGCAGGATGCGCATGTCAGGTGCTCCGGGCGACGCGCGCGAGCGCGTCCTCGACGAGTGCCAGATGCGTCGGCCATTCGTATGCGGCGCTTGAGTCCAGCAAGGCGTCCGAGCGTCGCTCGAGGTCGCCGGGGTCGCGCTCCAGCTCCGACAGCGCCGCCAGCAGCGCCGTCGCGTCGCCCGCGGCGAAGACGCGCGCCTGCGGCGTCTCCGGCAGGCCGCCGCGGTCGCTGACGAGCGCCGGCAGCCCGCGCACGGCTGCCTCGGTCGCCACGAGCGTCGCCGGCTCCTCCCATTCGCTCGGGATCACGAGCACGTCGAGCGCGTCGAGGAAGGCGTCGCGCGCCGGCGCGTCGAGCTCGCCGGCGAAGCTGATCCGCGCGTCGCGTGCCGCGGCCGCGCCGACCTCGTCGGCGAGCGGACCGGCGCCGGCGATCGCCAGCGTCCAGCCCGCCGGCATCGCGGCGGCGGCGCGCAGCAGCGTCCGCACGCCCTTGTGCGCGGACAGCGCGCCGAGGAAGCCGATGCGCAGCGCGCCCGCCGCCGGCCGGCGCGCCCGCCGCCGACCCGGCTCCGCCCCGTGGCGGACGGTGAGCGCGCGCTCCGCAGGGACCACGCCATGGGCGACATGGCGCTCGCGCACGAAGTCCGAGGGCGCGAGCAGCAGGTCGAGGCGCCGGCGCAGCGCGTGCACGCGGATCGTGCGCTGCACGCGGCAGGCGGCGCAGCGCCCGCCGCAGGGGCGCCCCGCGCGCGTCATCGTCACGCGCGCGCACAGCAGGTTGAAGTCGTGCGCGGTGTGGACGTGCGGGAGGCGCTCGGCGGCGATCGCGGTGAAGACGGCGGCCGACAGCAGCTGCGGCTCGTGGCTGTGCACGACGTCGGGCGGCGCGGCGCGCAGCGCGTCGCGCAGCGTGCGGTGGACCGCGGGCAGCCACTGCTCGCGCGCGTGCCATGCGGCCCGCTGCGCGCTGCCGGCATGCGGCTCGAGCTCCCGCATGCCCGGCAGCCGGCGGCAGGCGACGCCGGGGATCGTCCCGTGCTCGCCGCTGTACAGGGTCACCTCGTGCCCTGCCGCCGCCAGCGCGCCGGCGAGCGTTCCGGCGTAGCGCTCCGCTCCGCCCCGGCCGGGGCCGGGGAGCAGGTTCGAGACCATCGCGACGCGCACCGCCTCAGCCGCTTCCCTCGATCCAAGCCCACTCCCGGCGACGCTGCGCGTCGGGCGGGGACGGCGGTCGCGCGAGCCGTCGCATCGCGCGTTCGCCGCCGAGTACCGCAAGCGCGCGTGCGACGTCGCGGCCCGAGCGGAAGCGCAGCGCCACGCCGAGGTAGGCGAGCGCGGCCTGCGGCCGGCGACCGGCCCGTCGGTGGCTGGAGGCGATCCAGCGCCACCAGTCGACGTCGCCGAGCTTGACCCCGTGCGCGGCGGCCAGCCCGCTGTGGCGGCGGCGCAGCACGGCGAACTCGCGCAGCACCGCGCCGGTGTCGACGACGTGCAGGTTCGCGTCGTGCTCGACGTAGGCCACGAGCGGCTCGGGGCACGCCGCCGCGCGCCGGCCGGGGCACAGCCGCAGCCACATGTCCCAGTCGGCGAGCACCGACAGGCTCGGGTCGAAGCCGCCGCTGGCGAGCAGCGCCTCACGGCTTGCGATCACCGACGAGGGCGTTCCGATCGTGTTGGAGCCGAGCAGCGTCGCGAGCACGCGATCGGGGTCGGGCGCCGGCAGCACGCGCTTGAACGCCAGCGCGGCGTCCGTGACGACGGCGCTCGTGTACGCGATCTGCGCGTCGCGCGCCGCGAGCGCGTCGAGCTGACGGCGGCACTTGTCCTGCGCCCACACGTCGTCGTCGTCGAGCAGCGCGACCCACGCGGCCGCGGCGTGCTCGACGCCGCTGTTGCGCGCAGCGGCGACGCCGCCGCGCGGCTGGCGCAGGACGCGCACACGCGCGTCGGGGACGGCCTCCGCGCGCTCGGCGCTGTCGTCGGTCGAGCCGTCGTCGACGACGAGCACCTCGAGCTCGACGTCGCGCTGCGCGAGCGCGCTCGCGAGCGCGCGCTGCAGCAGCGGCCAGCGGTTGCGGCTCGGGATCACGACCGACAGCTCCGGCGTCATCGCGGCTCCCAGACGCCCGTCGTCGGCGGCACGCCGCGGATCGCATACCACGCGCGCAGCACCGCCCGCAGCAGCTGCGGACGGCGGCTGAGCGCGATCAGCGCTGCCCCCTCCACGCGCGTGCGGCCGCTGCGCTCGGCCGCGCGCGCCTGCTCGACCGCGGCGCGCGCCGCGGTCGGCCGGTCGCCTCTGAGATGCGCGCGCGCGACCGACATGCGGGCGCTCGCGACGCGGTGGCGTCGCAGCCGCTCGGTCGCCGGCTGCTCGAAGCGGTAGAGCTCGAACAGGTCGGCGAGGTCCTCGCGAAAGCGCGTGTCGTCGGCGCTCAGCTGCCCCGGATGGCGGACGTAGGCGACGAGCGGCTCGTCGACGACCGCCACGCCCCAGCCGGCGACCGCCGCGTCGAGGTAGAGCACCATGTCGCCGCACGACAGCGGCGGCCACGGGCTGCGCACGTCGGCCAGCAGCTCGCGGCGCAGCACGGTCGCCGACGGCAGCAGGCGGACCGCGTCGGCGAGCAGCAGCGGGAGCGCGTCGGCGTGGCTGCCGCTCGGCAGGTGCGGGGCGACCGCGCCGCCGGGGAGCTCGCGGTGGGCGGTCAGCGCGAGGCCGGCACGCGGGTCGCGCTCGAGCGCACGCACGGCCCGTTCGAGATAGGTGGGCTCCCAGCGGTCGTCGTCGTGCAGGAACGCGATCAGCGGTGCGCGGGCCATGCGCAACAGCGTCTCGTGATTGCCGGCGAAGCCGAGGGCGGGCGCGTTGCGGCGATAGCGCACGCGCGCGTCGCCGGCGCGCCGCACGACCTGCTCGCCATGGCCGCCGTCGTCGCCGACGAGCACCTCGACGTCGGCGAGCGTCTGGGCGAGGACGCTGTCGAGGCTGCGTGCGATCTCCGCAGCGGACCGCGACACCGGCATGCAGACCGACACGAGGGGAGCCGACACCCGCCGAATCCTAGACGCACCAGAAAATCTCATCGTTCGTCCAACCTCGACGCAACCGGGTGCAGCAGCGCAGTCGGCATGACGATCCGAATCGTCCGTGGGCTCGTCACGTTCACACCGGTCGTCTGTGCGTCCGGCGCTCGGCCTTGCGCTGTGCGCCCTCGTCCTCGCCGTCAGCGGGGGCGCGAGCGCTGCCGGGGTGCCGCTCGGCCGCGAGCGCTTCGGCATGAACGCGCAGAACGTCTTCAAGCTGCCCGAGGCCGCGTGGGACCGGCAGCTCGCCGCGATCGCGGCGACCGGCGTGGGCGAGGTGCGCCGCGACGCCTTCTGGTCGCAGGTCGAGCTGGTGCGCCCGGTGCACGGCGTCCACAGCTACAACTGGGACAGACCGGACGCGGTCGCAGCGGCGCTCGCGCGCAACGGCCTGCGCTGGTACCCGATCCTCGACTACGCGACGAGCTGGGAGGGCACGCTGCCCGGGCCCAGGGGCTGGAAGTCGGCCCCGGCGAGCGCGGACGACTTCGCCGCCTACGCAGCCGCGTTCGCGCGACGCTACGGGACCGGCGGCTCGTTCTGGTCCGAGCATCCGGCCCTGCCGACGCTGCCAGTCCAGAGCTACGAGGTCTGGAACGAGCCGAACCTGCCCGAGTTCTGGCCCGACGTCACGGGTGCCGCGGATCGCTACGCGGCGCTGCTCGCGGCGACGATCCCGGCGCTGCGCGCCGCCGACCCGAACGGGCGCGTCGTCGTCGGCGGACTCTCCTCGCTCAACCTGGTGCCGTTCCTGGATCGCATCGAGGCGACGCATCCGGGCCTGATCGCGCAGACGGACGCGGTCGCGTTCCATCCCTACGGCACGACGTTCACGAACACCGGCTCGCGCGTGCGCGTGCTGCGCGACTGGCTCGACGCGCACGGCGCGCAGACGCTGCCGATCGACGTGACCGAGACGGGCTGGGCGACCCCGCCGCTGCCCGAGAGCACGCGCGCGACGCGGATGGCGGCGCTCGTGCCGGGGCTCGCGCGCTCCTCGTGCGGGATCGAGCACGTGATCGTCCACACCTGGCTGACGCCCGACGTCGACGCGAGCGACCCGAACGACTACTTCGGGATCGCCTATCCCGACGCGACGCTCAAGCCGACCGGAGTCGCGTTCGCCGCCGCGATCGCGGCGGTCGAGAGTGGGACCGACCTCGCGCCCCCCGACCCGTGCGCGGGGCGCACGGTCCCGGCCACGCAGCCGCCGGACCCGGTCGTCGCGCCCGTGCTCCCGCCACCGCCGCCGCCACCACCGCCGCCGCCACCGCCACCGGCCGACCCGCCCGCGCCCGCTGCGCCGCCGCCCTCGCCGCCGCCGGCCGCGACGGTGCCGGCCGACCCGCCCGTCCTCGCCCGGCACCTGCTCGACCCGCCGGCCGAGCTGCCGCCGCCGACCGCGTCGCTCGCTCCGAGCTCCACAGCGATCGCGCCGGCGCGCAATCGCGTCGTCGCCTCCGTGCAGCGCGTCGGTCGCAGAGCGGTCCTCGTGGAGGTCGCATGCTCGGAGGCGTGCCGCGCCGTCGTGCGCGTGCGACGTCACGGTCGCCGGCCGCGGGCGGTGAGCGCGAGCGATCGCCTCGCGCGGCGCCATCGGATCCGGCTGCGCCTCCCGCAGCGCGGACGCGGCAGGGTGACGGTGCGCGTGCGCGTCCACGCGCCCGGTGCGCCGGACGTCACGCTTGTGCGCACGCTGCGCTGAGCCCGGCGCGGCAGGGTCCCCCGCTACGATGCCGCCACCTTGCCGGCCGACGTGACGGGCACCCTGACGGTCGATGCGGCGGACGGGATCGTCGAGGTGGATCTCGCGAGCGCCGATCGCTGGCACGTGCTCGTGCTGCAGGAGGGCCGGCCGGCGGCGCGCGTCGAGCTGGCGAGCCCCGGCGCGACGAGCGGGAGCGCGCTGGTGTCCGCCGCGCTGCTGCGCTGGGCCGACTGGGAGGCCTCGCGCGACGCGGTCCTGGACCGCCTGCGGGCGCGGCTGGGCATGGAGGCGCCGGCGCCGGGTGCGCCGCCGACGTGCTCGGTCGTGGTCTGCACGCACCGCCGCCCCGCCGACCTGCGTCGCCTGCTCGCGGGCCTCGCGCAGCTCGATCCGCCGCCGGCGGAGATCGTCGTCGTCGACAACGACCCGGGCGAGCACGACTGCCGCGCCGACGTGCTCGCCGCCGGGACGCGCTACGTGCGCGAGGACCGCCGCGGGCTCGACAACGCGCGCAACGCGGGCATCGCCGCGGCGCGCTCGGAGCTCGTCGCGTTCATCGACGACGACTGCGTCCCGTCGCCCGGCTGGCTGGCGCGCCTGCCGGAGGAGTTCGCCAACCCGGCCGTCGGCGGCGTGACCGGGCCGGCGTTCCCGCACGCGATGGACACGCCCTCGCGCCGTCGGATGGAGCGGCAGGCGAGCCTCGCGCGCGGGCTGCGGCGGCTCGAGTTCGACTGGATCACCTTCCCCGTCGCCGGTGCCGGGGCGATCGGCGTGGGAGCGAACATGGCGTTCCGTCGCGCGGCGCTGGCGGAGCTGGGTCCGCGTCCGTTCCCTCCCGAGCTCGACGCCGGCACCGCGACCGAGTCCGGCGGCGACACGTACGTGATCGCCAGGCTGCTCGCGAACGGGCACCGGCTCGTCTACGACCCCGCGACGTTCGTCTACCACCGCCACCGCGAGGACGCGCGCGCGCTGCACCGAGCAGTGCGCGGCTACGGCATCGGACTCGGCGCCGCGCTGACGAAGCTGCTGGTGGAGGATCGCGAGCTCTCGACGCCGGCGATCTGGCTGTGGCTGCTCTCGCAGTACCGCAAGACCCAGCAGCGCCGGCTCGCCGGCCTCGCCGACGCGGTCGAGACGCGCCTGGCGTGGGACTACGTGCGCGGCGGCCTGCTCGGTCCGCTGCGCTGGCGGCGCGCGCTGCGGGAGGCGGCGGCCGCGCCGCCGGCCGCGCCTGCGGCTGGGTCACAAGCGGCCGACACGGCGGCGCCGGCGCAGCCCTCCCCGCCCCGCGGTGACGAGCCGCTCGCCGTCTCGGTGATCGTGCCGACGCACGAGCGCCCGCAGTCGCTCGAGCGCTGCCTCGACGCGCTTGCGAAGCAGGACGCGGGCACGGGCTGCTTCGAGGTCGTCGTGGTCGACGACTCGGCGGCGGCGAGCGCCACGATCGATGGCCGTCACGCGGCGCGACTGCGCGTGCGGACGATCCACACCCGCGCCGGCGGCGCCGCCGCGGCGCGCAACGCGGGCGCTGCGTCGGCCGTGGCGCCGCTGCTGCTGTTCCTCGACGACGACGTCGTCGCCGCCCCGCAGCTCGTGCGGTGCCATCTCCAGCGGCACGCATGCGAGGACGGCGAGGCGATCGTCGTCGGCTCCTATCCGCCGCGCCCGCTGACGGCGTCGCTCGCGGCCTCGGCCGCGGCGCTGTGGTGGCACGACCTCTTCCGGACGCTCGAGCACGCCGCGCCGACGTACGTGGGCGCGCTGACGGGCAACATGTCGATCTCCGCCGCGGCCTTCGCGCGCAGCGGCGGCTTCGACGCGAGCTTCGGCCGCGTCCGGCGCGAGGACTGGGAGTGGGGGGTGCGGGCGCTCGAGGCGGGCTTGACGCTGCACTACGAGCCGGCGGCCCGCGGCATGCACGAGTACCAGCTCGACGCGAGCGCGCGCCTGCGCGCCGCCGAGCTGGAGGGGCATGGCGACGCGCTGCTGCTGGCGGCGCACCCGGCGGCCGCCGCGCCCGTCCTGCCGCTGGCGACGGGCGCGATGGCGCCCGGGCGCAGGCGTGCGCTGCAGCGCACGGCATGGGGCGCTCCGGTCGTCCGGCGCGGGGCGCTGGCGCTGCTGGCCGCGCTCGAATGGGGCCGGCTGCGCGGCACGTGGGTGCGGATCTTCAATGTCGCCCAGGGCCTCAGCTACCAGCGCGGCGTCGCTGCGGCGCCGCCGGTCGAGGTCGAGGAGCCGCTGCTCGACGTCGCGCTCGACTCCGCGGAGCCGATCCCGCCGCCGACGCTGGCGGCGCCGACGGTGCGCGTGCTGCTCGGCGGCCGCGAGGTCGGGCGCGTGCGCCCGGCGCTCGGGCAGTGGACGGCGGGCGTCGCCGAGCAGCTGCTCGACGCCGTCCCCTGGACCGCCGTCGAGCAGGCGGCGGCGACGCTCGGGTGCCGTCCGCAGCGCGACGAGGCGCACGACCACGTGCGCCGGGCCCAGGTGCTCGACGCCGGGCAGCTCGCGGCCGCGGCGCTCGACGAGGGCGCCGAGCTGGCGGCGCTGACGCTGCCGGGCGTCGCCGCCGACGCACGCTGGCTGCAGGAGGCGCTCGTGGCGTTCGACGGTGCGCGCGTGGGCGCGGTGCTCGGCTGCGCGCTGGCGGAAGCGGCGCCGCCGGCGCCGCTGGTCCTGCACGCGCGCGACGAGCGCCCCGAGGATCTGCGCCTCGACGCCGTGACGACGCCGCACTATCTCGTCGTGCGGCGGGAGCTGCTCCCGCTGCTGAGCGCCGAGGCGACGGCAAGCGACCTGCTGAGCGCGGTGCACGCATTCGTCGAGCAGGCGCTCGACGCCGGCTGGGTCGTCGGCTATCGCGACGTCCACGGCCTCACGGGCGCGGGCCCGAGTCGCGCGGCGGGGGCGCGAGCGCTCGCGACGGTGCGGATGCGTCGAAGCCGCAGGCCCGGGGCTACTGCACTTGGCGAGCTGCGACGCACGACGCTCGTGACCGCACGGCACGTCGTGCGGGGAGGCGATCGGCGGGCCGCGGCTCAGACCTTCGCGGGCGCGCTGACGGGGCTGCTTGCGGCGTCTCGCAGGCTCGCGGCGAATCGCTGAGCTCGCCGCGCTGCGCGGCGCGGCAGAGGCCGAGCGCGAGCACGCCGCCGATCAGCCAGAGCACGAGGACGATCGAGAGGGCGAGCAGCATCTGCCGCCATCATCGGCACGCCCCGATGCGGGGTTGAGCGCCGGTTACGCGGTCAACCGCCGCGCCAGCGCCACCAGCAGGTGCACGCCCCAGCCGGATCCTCCGGTCGGGGCGTAGGGGCGCCCGGTGTCCCAGGCGGTCCCGGCGATGTCGAGGTGCGCCCACGGGACGTCCCCGACGAAGCGGTGCAGGAACTCGGCCGCGGTGATCGAGCCGGCCTTGCGGCTCTCGACCGCGTTGAGGATGTCGGCGTAGCGGCCCTTGATCATCTCGGCGTAGTCGTCGTGCAGCGGCAGGCGCCAGACGAGCTCGCCGCTGGCGCGCGAGGCCTCGAGCACGGCCGCGGCCCAATCGTCGTCGTTGCACATCAGTCCGGCGTGGCTGTGGCCGAGCGTCGTCACCATCGCGCCGGTCAGCGTCGCGAGGTCGACGATCCGCTCGGCGCCGTGCGAGACGGCGTAGGCGAGGCAGTCGGCGAGCACGAGGCGGCCCTCGGCGTCGGTGTTGACGATCTCGATCGTGGTGCCGGTCGAGGCGCGCACGATGTCGCCCGGCTTCAGCGCGCGGCCGCTCGGCATGTTCTCGGTCGCGCCGACGATCCCCAGCACGCGGATCGGCAGCTGCAGCCGGGCGATCGCGCCGATCGCCTCGAGCACCGCGGCGCCGCCCGACATGTCGAACTTCATCTCCGACATCTTGCTCCCGGGCTTGAGCGAGATGCCGCCGCTGTCGAACGTCACGGCCTTGCCGACGAGCGCGAGCAGCGGTCCCGAGGCGTCGGGGCCGTCGTAGCGCAGCTCGATCAGCTTCGCCTCCTGCTCGGAGCCCTGCGCGACGGCCGCGAAGGCGCCCATCCCGTGGGTGATCAGGTCCGCCTCGCCGTGGATCTCGACCGTCAGCCCGCCCGCTTCGCCGACGAGCTCCTGCGCGCGGTGCGCGAGCCGCTCCGGCGTCAGCTCGTTGCCGGGCGCGTTCTGCAGGTCGCGCGCGCGGTTCTGCGCCTGCGCCACGACGACCGCGACCTCCACCGCCGCGCTCACGTCGTGGTGGGCGCTGAGCAGCAGCGTCTCGAGCGCATCCTCCTCCTCGGGGTTGTTGCGATAGCGGTCGAAGCGATAGGCGTGCAGCAGCGTGCCCTCGACGAGGCCGGCCGCGACCGCGTCCTCGACGCCGTGCGGCAGCTCCCAGCACAGCGCGGCCGCACCGAGCTCGCGGACGCGGCCGTGCACCGCGGCCGCCAGCACCCGCGCGCGCTCGGCGTCGAACGCGGTGCGCGCGCCGAGCCCGGCGACGATCCAGCGGCGGCCCTCGGCGTGCACGACGGCGAGGCGCTTGAAGGCGCGACGCGCCTCCCCGCGGTCGAGCAGATGCTGCAGCGTCCCGTCGCCGACGTCGTGCGCGACGTCCTCGCCCTCGAAGACGCCGACGACGATCGTGTCGGCGTCGGTGGCGAGCGGAGCGTCGGTGGTGGCGGCGATGCGCATCGCCGCCACCTTACCCGGAGGTAGCATGCAGGGAGGGTGCCCACGGGCGCCCTCCCCACACGCGAAACGGAGATCCGATGCCCACGACCGTCATCCTCGGTGCCGCGCGCACCCCAATCGGCAAGCTCGGCGGGGGCCTTGCGTCGCTCGACGCGACCGAGCTCGGCGGCGCCGCCATCAAGGCTGCGCTCGAGCGGGCCGACGTCGCCCCCGAGCAGGTCCAGCACGTCGTGATGGGCCAGGTGCTGCAGGCCGGCCAGGGGCAGATCCCCTCGCGTCAGGCGCAGATCAAGGCCGGGATTCCGAAGGAGGTCTCCTCGGAGACGATCAACAAGGTCTGCGCCTCCGGCGTGCGCGCCGCGGGGATCCTCGACGCGGCGATCCGCGCGGGCGACCTCGACGTGGCGGTCGCGGGCGGCATGGAGTCGATGTCGAACGCCCCCTACCTGCTCAAGAACGCGCGCTTCGGCTACCGCATGGGCGACGGCAAGGCGCTCGACGCGATGCTCAACGACGGCCTCACGAACCCGTTCAGCGGCAAGCACATGGCGCAGGAGGCCTCCGAGGTGGCCGCCGAGCTCGAGATGACGCGCGCCGACATGGACCGCTGGGCCGTGCGCTCGCACGAGCTGGCGCTGAAGGCCGCCGACGAGGGCCGCCTGCCGGAGGAGATCGTCCCCGTGACGATCAAGGGAAAGAAGGGCGATACGGTCGTCGAGGTCGACGAGGCGCCGCGGCGGGACACGTCGCTGGAGACGCTCGCCAAGCTGCCGCCGATCTTCCTCAAGGACGGCTCGCACACGGCCGGCAACTCGCCGGGCGTCAACGACGGCGGCGGCGCGCTCGTGCTCGCCTCCGACGCGTGGGCGCAGGCCAACGGCAAGCGTGTGCTCGCGACGATCGTCGCCCAGGCGCAGGTCGCCGACGACTTCCCGTACCTCGCCCGCACGCCGGCCGCCGCGGCGCAGAAGGCGCTCGCGAAGCTCGGCATGAGCGCCGGCGACATCGACGTGTGGGAGATCAACGAGGCGTTCGCCTCCGTGACGCTCAACTCGATCCGGATGCTCGGGATCGACGAGGACAAGGTCAACGTCAACGGCGGCGCCGTCGCGCTCGGCCATCCGATCGGCGCCTCCGGCGCGCGCATCATCGGCTCGCTCGTGCTCGAGCTGCAGCGGCGCGGCGGCGGGCGCGGCTGCGCGGCGATCTGCTCGGGCGGCGGGCAGGGCGACGCCGTGATCGTCGAGGTCGCCGCCTGAGCGGCGCCGCCTTCTTCGACCTCGACCGTACGCTGATGGCGGGCTCGTCGGCGTACGAGTTCGCGCGCGCCTCCTATCGCAACGGACTGCTCTCCCGCCGCCAGCTCGCGGCGGGGGCGTGGGCCAACGCGCAATTCCGCCTGCGCGGCTCGACCGACGCCGCCACCGACGAGCTGCGCGCCCAGATCGCAGGCGCGATTGCGGGCGTGCGCGTGAAGGACCTGCAACGCCTCGGCCCCGACGTGCTGGCCGGGATCCTGCCGCGCATCTACCCGCAGATGCTGCGGGTCGCGTGGGAGCACCAGGACGCCGGCCGGCGCGTCTACATCTGCACGGCGGCGGCGCACGAGCTCGCCGAGACGCTCGCGTACGTGCTCGGCTTCGACGGCGGGCTCGGCGCGCGCTCGGAGGTGCGCGACGGCGTCTACACGGGCCGTCCCGACGGCCCCTTCACCTATCGCGAGGGCAAGGCGGTCGCGATCCGCGAGCTGGCGGCGCGCGAGCGGATCGACCTCGCCGACTCGTGGGCCTACTCGGACTCCGAGTCCGACCTGCCGATGCTGCGCGCGGTCGGCCATCCGGTCGTCGTCAACCCGGACGCGACGCTCGCGCGGACCGCGCGCGAGGAGGGCTGGGAGGTGCTGCGCTTCGAGCGCCTCGGCCGTCGTCTCGCGTTGGCTGGGACCCTGGTCGTCGCGACCGCGCTCGGCGGGGTCGGCAGCGTGGCGCTCGCGCGTCGCGGGTCGCAGCCTGCGCCGCGCACGCGCTGGCTGCGCTGAGGCCCTAACATCCGCGCCCATGTCCGACTCCGAGCCCAAGATCCGCGTCGTCGTCGCCAAGCCCGGCTTGGACGGCCATGATCGCGGTGCGAAGATCATCGCCCGTGCATTGCGCGATGCCGGCATGGAGGTGATCTACACCGGCCTGCATCAGACGCCGGAGCAGATCGTCGAGACGGTGATCCAGGAGGACGCCGACGCGGTCGGCCTCTCGATCCTCTCCGGCGCGCACATGACGTTGGTGCCGCGGGTGGTGGAGTTGCTGCGTGCACAGGGCGTGGACGACGTCGTCGTGACGGTCGGCGGGACGATCCCGGCGGACGACATCCCGGAGCTCAAGGCGCTGGGCGTGGCGGCCGTCTTCACGCCCGGTGCGCCGACGCAGGAGATCGTCGACTTCATCCGCGACGCGGTCCACACGACCGCCTAGCGGCTCCGCGCGCGGATCGCCGGGCGGCTCCGCCGCGGTATGCGATTGACTGGTCAGTCAACACGGTATCATCCGGGCGCAACCAGTCCCGAGCTTTGTCGCGAACTGCCGTTTTGGATCTGCTGAGGAGGCACCCGAGTTGAAGATTTGCGTTCTGGTCAAGGAGGTGCCGGACGCCGCCGTCGAGAAGCGCATCGACCCCTCGACGGGGCGGATGGACCGAGGCGGGGAGAAGAACCTCAACCCGTACGACACGCACGCCATCGAGGCGGCGATGCAGATCAAGGAGGGCGGGGCGATCCCCGTCGAGGAGATCGTCGCCGTGACGATGGGCCCGGAGTCCGCCGTGCGCGCGCTCCACAAGGCCGTCTCGCTCGGAGCCGACCGCTCCCTGCACCTGACCGACCCGGCGCTTGCCGGCTCGGACGTCGCCGCCACCGGCTACGCGCTGGCGAAGGCGCTCGAGTCCGAGGCGCCCGACCTCGTCCTGCTCGGTCAGCAGTCCGACGACGGCGAGTGCTACACGATCGGCGCGGTCGTGGCCGATCACCTCAAGATGCCCTCGCTCACGCAGGTCATCAAGATGGACGTCGAGTCCGGCGCGCTGCGCTGCGAGCGCCAGGCAGAGTACGGCTACGACACCGTCCAGGTCCAGCTCCCCGCCGTCATCTCCGTCGGCGACGCGATCAACGAGCCGCGCTACCCGTCGCTGAAGGCGATCATGGGCGCGAAGAAGAAGCCGCTCGACACGAAGGGCTCGGGCGACGTCGGCATCGACGGCGCGCTCGTCGGCGCCGAGGGCTCGCGCGTGGACTGCGGCGAGTTCAAGGCGCCGCCGGCGAAGGCCAGCGGCAAGATCATCGAGGACGAGGACACGAACGAGACGGTCGAGCAGATCGTCGCGTGGCTTGACGAAAGGAAGCTGATCTAGATGGGCGGAATTCTCGTCTACGTCCTCCACTACGAGGGCGCGTTCAACAAGAACTCGCTCGGCGCGGTCTCCGAGGGCGCGAAGCTCGCCGGCGAGCTGGGCACCACCTGCGACGCGGTCGTCGTCGGCGGCGCCGACCTCACGAACGACCTCTGCGCCACGCTCGGCGGCTACGGCGCCACGCGGGTGTTCAAGGCCGAGGGCGCCGAGGGCCTCGCGCAGCCGGTCATCGACGTGATGGACAAGGTCATCAGCGAGAACGGCCACAGCTACGCGCTGTTCGGCGGCGGCCTGCTCGGCTTCGAGATCGGCGCCGGGCTCGCCGCACGCAAGCAGGCGGGCGTCACGATGGAGGTCACCGGCGTGACGGCGGAGGGCGGCAAGCTCGTCGCCGAGCGGCCGATCCTCGGCGACTCGCAGATCTCGCGCTCGAAGTACAAGGGCGACCTCGGGATCATCATCGGGCGCATCAACGCGTTCGAGATCAAGGACGGCGCGGGCGTCGGTTCGGCCGAGGTTGTCGAATTGGCGATCGAGTACTCGCCGTGGTCCAACCAGGCGACGATGGTCCAGCGCGGCGAGCAGCGCGGCGCCGACGTCAACATCGAGGACGCCGACTTCCTCGTGGCCGGTGGCCGCGGGCTCGGCAAGGCCGAGGGCTTCGAGCTCTGCCAGGACCTCGCCGACGCGCTCGGCGGCGCCGTCGCCGCCACGCGTGCCGTGGTCGACGCCGGCTGGTACCCCTACGCGGCGCAGATCGGCCAGACGGGCAAGACCGTCGCGCCGAAGCTCTACCTCGCGGCGGGCATCTCCGGCGCGATCCAGCACAAGGTCGGCATGCAGGCCTCGGAGAACATCGTGGCGATCAACAAGGACTCGAACGCCCCGATCTTCGAGTTCTCCGACCTCGGCATCGTCGGCGACCTCAACAAGATCCTGCCGAAGCTCACCGAGGCCGTGAAGGCCAAGAAGGCGGGGTGACGCGCATGTCCGTCGGCAGCAGCAACGGCAAGGTCGTTCCGGCGGACTTCCCGCCGCCCGTCGACTCGCCGCAGGAGTTCGTCAAGCGCGGGCTCGACGGCGAGGACGACCGCATCGAGGTCGGCGTCGCGATCGTCGGCGGCGGCACCGCCGGCCTCGCGTGCGCCAACCGCCTGCTGCAGCTGCTGGCGGACGACGAGGCGCTCCTGGAGCGCCTCGGCGAGGTGCCCGTGGCCGTGCTCGAGAAGGCCAAGACGTGCGGCGGGCACAACCTCTCGGGCGCCGTCATGCGCCCGGCCGCGCTGCAGTCGCTGTTCCCCGACGTGACGCGGGAGGACTGGCGCAAGGAGGGCTTCGCGTTCGGGGAGGTCACGAAGGAGGCCGTCTACCTGACGCCGACGTCGAAGCTGGCGATCCGCATCCCGACGCCGCCGCCGTTCAAGAACCACGGCAACGAGGTGATCTCCGTCTCCGGGCTCGCGCGCTATCAACAGCGCGTCGCCGAGGAGGCCGGCGCCTACATCCTCACCGAGACCTCGGCGACGCAGCTGGTCGTCGAGGACGGGCGCGTCGTCGGCGTGCGCTCGGGCGACAAGGGCCGCGGCAAGGACGGCGAGCCGCTCGGCAACTTCGAGCCGGGCACCGACATCAAAGCGCAGGCGACGGTGCTCCCCGAGGGCTGCTGGGGCCACCTCACCGGCGCGGCGATCAAGCAGTTCGGCCTCGGCGAGAACCGCGAGCCGCAGGTGTGGGAGCTCGGCATCAAGGAGGTCTGGAAGGTCCCCAAGCCGCTCGACCGCCTGATCCACACGGCCGGGCCGTGGCCCGCCAAGCTGTCGGGCAGATACGGGCAGGTGGCCGGCACGTGGCTCTATCCGATGAAGGACGAGAAGACGGGCGAGCACCTCGTCTCGATCGGCCTCGTCGTCGGGCTCGAGTACGCCGACGCGACGACCTCGCCGCATGACCTGCTGCAGCTGTTCAAGACCCATCCGTTCGTCCGCAAGATCCTGGAAGGGGGAGAGCGGGTCGCGTGGGGCGCGAAGGCGCTGCCGGGCGGCGGCTACTGGTCGATGCCGAAGCTCTCGATGCCGGGCGCGGTCATCGTCGGCGACGCCGGCGGCATGGTCGACACCGCGGCGCTCAAGGGCGTCCACCACTCGATCAACTCCGGCAAGCTCGCGGCCGAGGCGATCTACCGCGGGCTCAAGAACGGCGAGTCGTCGTTCGCCTCCTACGAGCAGGCGATCGAGGAGTCGATGACCGGCAAGGAGCTCTACCAGGTCCGCAACCTGCGCCAGCCGTTCCAGAAAGGCTTCCTCAAGGGCGGCCCGCTCGTCAACCTCGCGATCGCGACGAAGGGCAAGCTGCCGCCCGGACGGCTGCGCTGGCACCGCAACGACGAGAAGCCGATGTTCATCGGCAACACGCACAAGCGCTACGTCAAGCCGGACGGCAAGTACACGTTCGACAAGCTGTCCTCGGTCTTCATCACCGGCAACGCGACGCGCGACGACGCGCCGAACCACATCCGCGTGCAGAAGCACGTGCCGCGCGAGGTCGCGGAGACGTGGAAGTGGATGTGCCCGGCGGGGGTCTACGAGATCCCCGAGGACGCGCCCGAGACCGGGCCCGTCGACGTGATCGTCAACTACACCAACTGCGTGCAGTGCGGCGCGATCACCGCCAAGGGCGGGCGCCTGACGACGCCCGAGGGCGGCGACGGGCCGCTCTACCAGATCACCTGAGGCGCGCCGGCGGCGGGCGGCGGCGCTACAGCCGCCGCCCCGCCAGCCCCTCGAGCACCTCGATCGCGGCGGCGAAGTCGGCGTCCGCGAAGCCGCGGCCGATGCCGGCGCTCAGCACCTCGCGCGCGTCGGCGGCGGCGGGGAAGGGGACGCCGACGGCCTGCCCCTCCTCCAGGCACAGGCGCACGTCCTTGAGCATGTGCTCGAGCTTAAAGAGCGTCGTGTAGTCGTGGCGGCGCATCGGGCCGGCCTTGAGCGCGAGCATCGTGGAGCCGCCCGAGCCGGCGCCGACGACCTGCTCGAGCGCGTCGAGGTCGACGCCGGTGGCGTGCGCGACGAGCAGCGCCTGGCCGAGCGTCACGAGGTTCGCCGCCGCGACGGCGTTGTTGATCAGCTTGAGCATCTGACCCTGGCCGAGCGCACCGACGTGGACGATCAGCGCGCCCATCGCCTCCAGCAGCGCCAGCACGCGCGCATGGTCCTCGGCGGCGCCGCCGGTCATGATCGTGAGCGTGCCGTCCTCGGCCTTGGGCGAGGAGCCCGTGACGGGCGCGTCCAGCAGGCGCATGCCGCGCGCCGCGAGCTGCGCGCCGATCGCGCGCGTCGCCGCGGGCCCGATCGTCGACATGTCGAGGAACAGCGTGCCGGTTTCCGCGCCGCTCGCGGCGCCCTGCTCGCCGAGCAGCACCGCCTCGACCTGGGCGGCGTCGACGAGCATCGTGACGACCACGTCAGCCGCGGCGGCGGCCTCGGCCGGCGTGGTGGCGACGGTCGCGCCGTGCTGCTCCGACCAAGCCTGCGCCTTGCCGGGCGTGCGCGTCCAGACGGTCAGCTCGAAGCCGGCGCGCCGCAGGTTCGCGGCCATGCGCGAGCCCATGATGCCGAGCCCGAGGAACGCGATCCGCTCGCCGTCCATGTGCCGCCTCCCACCTGGTCGTTGACGAGGTCGGAGAGCATAGTCATGCCGCGGTGTAGCCCCCGTCGACCGGCAGCGAGGCGCCGGTGACGTGCGCGGCCTCCGCGGAGCCGAGGTAGGCGATCGCCGCGGCGACCTCCGCCGGCTCGGCGAGCCGGCCCTGCGGGACCTTCGCGCTCGTCGCGTGGTCGACGGCTTGCGGGTCGTCGTGCTGCGCGAGCCACGCGTCGTAGAGCGGCGTGCGCGTCATCCCCGGCGCGACCGCGTTGACGCGGATACCCAGCGGCGCGAGCTCGACCGCGGCCGCGCGCGTGAGCGCGAGCAGCGCGCCCTTGGAGGCGCCGTAGAGCGACATCGTCGGAACGCCGATCGAGGCGAGGCGGGAGGTGACGTTGACGATCGCGCCGCCGCCGCCTTGCGCCGCCATCGCGCGGCCGGCTGCTTGCAGCATCGTCAGCGCTGCGAAGACGTTGACCTCGAACAGCTCCCGCACCTCCTCCAGCGGCGTGCGCAGGAGGTCGCCGATGTGGTCGAGCGCCGCGTTGTTGACGAGCAGGTCGAGGCGGCCGTGGCGCTCGAGCGCCATGGCGGCGAGCGCGTTCGGGCAGTCGGGATCGGTGAGGTCGCCGGGCACGAACGACGCGCTCGCCCCCAGCTCCGCGGCGATCCGCTCGCCCTCCGCGACGTTGCGCCCGGTGAGCAGCACGCGCGCGCCCTCGGCGGCGAGCCGGCGCGCCGTCTCGGCGCCGATCCCGCCGGTCGCGCCCGTCACGAGCGCGACACGATCCGCGTAACGGCGCATCATCGGGCGCTCATCACGCCCTCGGCCTCGAGCTCGGCGTGCAGCTCGCCGAGCACCGCAGCGATCGCCTCGCCGATCTGCGCGAGCTCCTCCGCGGAGATCGTGAACGGCGGCGAGAGCTGCAGGCTGTGGCCGACGAGCGCGCGCGTCAGCACGCCGCGCTCGCGCAGGCGCACGACCGCGCGCTCGGCGAGGCCGGGGACCGCGGCGCGCGCGCCGGCGTCGAGTTCGACGCCGGCGAGCAGCCCAGCGCAGCGCGTCGCGCCCACGAGCGGGACGTCCGCCAGCCCGGCGACGGTGGCGGCGAGCACGGGCTCGAGCGCGCGCACCCGCTCGCGCAACCCCTCGCGCTCGATCAGGTCGAGGTTCGCGAGCGCGACCGCGCACGCCGCGGCGTGGCCGGAGTAGGTGTAGCCGTGGCGGAACGGGCCGGCGTCGCGCGCCCACAGCAGCTCGCGCACGCGCGGGCCGCACAGCACCACGCCGAGCGGCAGGTAGCCGGACGTGACGCCCTTCGCGCCGGTCACGATGTCCGGCTCGATCCCGTAGCGCTCGCACGCGAACCACGGGCCGGTGCGCCCGAAGCCGGTCACGACCTCGTCGGCGATCAGCAGCACGTCGTGCGCGCGGCAGAGGCGCTGGACCTCCGCCCAGTAGCCGTCCGGTGGCGGGATCACGCCGCCGGCGCCGACGATCGGCTCGCCGACGAACGCGGCGATGCGCTCGCCCTCGCGCTCGAGCAGCTCGCCGAGAGCGGCCGGATCGTCGAGCGGCACGTGCCGCACGTCGGGCACGAGCGTGCCCCAGCCGGCGGCGTTGGGCGCGATCCCGGCGAGGCTCGTGCCGAACACGTGCATGCCGTGGTAGGACTCGGCGCGCGCGACGAAGATCGTGCGCTCCGGGCGCCCGCGCAGCTGCCAGTAGCGGCGCACGAGCTTGCCGGCCGTGTCGACCGCGTCGGAACCGCCCGAGCCAAGGAAGACGACGGCGTCCTCGATCGGGGCGATCGCCGCGAGCCGCTCCGCCAGCTCCAGCGCAGGTCGGTTCGCGTAGACGTCGAAGGTCGAGTAGGCGTGCAGCACGTGCAGCTGGGCGGCCGCCGCGTCGGCCAGCTCGGCGCGGCCGTAGCCGACGTTGCAGTACCAGAGGCTGGCGGTCGCGTCGAGGTAGCGGCGGTCCTGCTCGTCGTACAGCCAGACTCCCTCGCCGCGCGCGAACACCACCTCGCGCCCGGGAACCGAGGCCATGTCGGAGAAGGGGTGCCAGAGGTGCTGCGCATGAGGGGCCATGCCGGCGATGCTGGAGCGTGCGGGTTCGAGAAGCGACCGACGAGGTGGGCGAAGATCGGAGGTCCCGCTGCACCAGAACGGGCAAACCTGCCGGCCACGCGGGGGCTGCGCGGAGCGCTGACGTACGCTCTGCGGGTGCCAGACATCCCCTCGAGCGCCGCCGGCAACGGCGTCCGCCTCAGCGTCGCCGACTGTCTGCGCCTCGATCCGCTCGCGTCCGCTCGCGTCGTCGCCGGCGCATCCGGGACGGACGCGCATGCGGTCGCATGGGTCGCGGTGATCGAGTGGCCGGTGGAGGACTTCGTCGGCAACGACGAGCTCGTGTTGACGACCGGCGTCGGCTGCGACGAGCAGATGTTCGTCCAGCTCGCGCGCGAGGCGGCGGACGCGGACGCGGCGGCGCTGTGCGTCGGCGTCGGCGAGCGGGCGCCGTTTCGCGAGGTGCCGGCGGGAATCGTCGCGCTCGGCGACGAGCGCGGGCTGCCGGTGATCGCGCTCGACTGGGAGGTGCGCTTCGCCGACGTGACGCGCGCCGTCGTCGATCGGCTGCTGTCGGCTCAGTACCGCGCCGCTGCGGCCGACCCCGACCGCCTTGCGCCGCAGTTCACCGATGCGCTCCTGCACGCCGACGGGGTGGCGGCGATCGCGCAGGCGCTCGAGGACATGACTGGGCGTCCGGTCGTCGTGCTCGACCGCGGCTTCGTGCCGATCGCGCGCAGCCGCCTGGCCGCCGAGCGGCTCGGCGTCGAGCTCGAGCGGGCGCCGGCGCTCGACCGCGAGCGGCGGCGCGCGCTGCGCGGCGCGCTCGGCGCGGAGGGCGTCCACCGCCTCGGCGCCCTCGCGGAGCTGGGTCTGCCTGCCGGCTTCGCCGCGCCCGCGCGCGTGCACGGCGCGAGCGCCGGCTACGTGCTGGTGCCCGACGAGGAGGGGGGCGTGCTGCTGTCGCACGAGCTCCAGGCGCTCGAGCAAGCCGCGACCGCGGTCGCGATCGAGACGCTGCGGCGCCGTGCCGCGGCGGAGGCGGAGGCACGCGCGGAGGGCGACTTCCTGTGGCAGCTCGCGGCCGGCGAGCCGGGCGACCGCCGCGAGCTGGAGGGCAGGGCGCTGCTGCTCGGCTACGACCTCGATCGCCGCTACGGCGTGCTCGTCGCGGCGGCCGGCGCGTCGCAGGCGCCGGCCATCGTCGAGCGCCTGTACGACGAGCTCGCCTACGAGCTGCGGCGCCGCGGCGCCGCCGCGGGTGTGCGCTGCACGCGCCGCGGCGGTGAGCTGCTCGTGCTCGTGCCCGAGGAGGCGCCGGCCGCGCTCGCGCCCGCGGCGCTCGCGCAGCGGCTCAAGGACGCCGTCGGCGGCGACGGCATCAGCTGGGGCGTCGCGCGTGCGAGCAGCTCGCTGCCGGAGCTCGCCGAGGCGGTCGCCGATGCCCGCCGCACGATCGCCGTCGGTCGCAGCCTGCGCGGCGAGGGCCATGTGTTCGAGTCGGAGGCGCTCGCGCCGTTCCTGATGCTCGCCTCGCTCGCCGCCGACCCCGACGCGCGCCGCGCGGCCGACGCGGTGCTGCAGCCGATCCTCGACTACGACGCGAGCACCTCGCGCCAGCTGCTGCACACGCTCGAGGTCTATTTGGAGGAGCACGGCAACACCAGCTCCGCCGCGCGCCGCCTGCACCTCAACCGCCATTCGCTGCTCTACCGCGTGCGCAAGATCGAGGCGCTCACGGGCCGCGACCTCGCGCGTCACGAGGACCGCTTCCTGTTCGAGCTGTGCCTGCGGCTCGAGCGCTTCGCCCGCGCGTAGCGGCCGCCTGCGCCACCTCGGCACGCGCGCGCCGCTCCGCTTGCCACAGTGCGTGCATGGCGCTGCGCGGCGCCGCTGGCCAGACTCGCCGGTGTGACCGCCCCAGCGTCGACGAGCGCCCGCGTGCGCCGCTCGCACTACGCGGCGCGAGCCGCCCGCATCACCGGGTCGGTGATCGACGCCAGCACGAGCATCATCCAGGCCCGCCCCAACGACGTCGTGCGGCTCGCGATGGGCAGCCCCGCGGCCGACTTCGTGCCCGTCGAGCTGTTCGGCGAGCTGCTCGCGGCGGTCGCCGTCGACGGCGCGGACGCGTTCGACTACGGCCCTACTGAGGGCGAGCGCTCGCTGCGCGAGGAGCTGCTGCGCTGCCTTGCCGGCCGCGGCGAGGACGTCGCGCCGGAGTCGCTGCTCGTGACGACCGGCGGGATGCAGGGCCTCGATCTCGCCTGCAAGCTGTTCGTCGACGCCGGCGACCTCGTCGTGGTCGAGTCGCCGACCTACACGAACGGCGCCGCCACGATCGCCGGCTACGAGGGCCGCATCGTCGAGGTCCCGTGCGACGGCGACGGGATGGACGTCGACGCGCTCGCCGAGCTGGTCGCGCGCGAGCCCGCCCCGCCGAAGCTGATCTACACGATCCCGACGTTCCAGAACCCCTCAGGCACGACCCTCTCGCCGGCGCGCCGCGAGCGCCTCGTCGAGCTGGCCGAGCGGTGGGGATCGCTGCTGCTCGAGGACGATCCGTACAGCTGGCTGCGGTTCGCCGGCAACGAGCTGCCGTCCCTGCGCGCGCTCGCCGCCGGGCGCGTGCCGGTGATCGCGGTGCAGACCTTCTCGAAGATCCTCGCGCCGGGGTTGCGCGTGGGCTGGACGATCGCCGCGCCCGAGGTGATCGCCCGCATGGTCGACGCGCGCCAGGCGATGGACACCTGCACGAACACGCTGCAGCAGCGGCTCGTGGCGCGCTTCCTCGCGGGCGGGCATCTCGACGGCCACCTCGACGCGCTGCGCGCCGAGTACGGGCGCCGCAAGGTGGCGATGCAGGCGGCGCTGGGCGACGAGCTGGCAGGGCTCGACGCGCGCTGGACCGATCCCGAGGGCGGCTTCTTCCTGTGGCTGACGCTGCCGGAGGGGATCAGCGCCGCCGCGCTGTTCACGACCGCGCTCGAGCAGGGCGTCGCGTTCATCCCCGGCCCGGCGTTCTCGGTCGGCGGCGCCTTCCCCAGCGCCCTGCGGCTCGCGTTCAGCGCGGAGGCGCCGGAGCGCGCGCGCGAGGGGATCCGGCGGCTGCGCCGCGCGATCGACTTGCTGGAGGCCACCTGACTCAGCGGGCCGCCAGCCCCGCAACTTCCCCGCAGCCGTAGGGTTTCAGCGACACGATGACCCGCACAGCGACCACGCTGCTCGCGCTCGCCGCGGTTTTGGCGTCCCTGTTCCCGGGCGCCGCCGCGGCCCGCTTCACGTCGCACGGCAGCGCCGTCTCCGTCGACGGTGCCGCGGGCGCGCCCGGAGCGCCGGCGTACGCCGCCCGGCTCGCCTGCCGCCGCTCGCCGCAGGCCGATCGGCGGATCGTGACCGTCAGGGCGACGATGCGGCCGATCGCGGGGGGGACGCGCCTGGCGCTGAAGCTGGATCTCTACCAGCGCCCGCTCGGCGGTGGTCGCTGGACGGCGCGCACCGACGTCCCGGGCCTCGGGTCGTGGACGTCCCCGAGCGATCCGTCGATCGGCAAGCACGCGACCGACGTGTTCACCTACCGCCAGGCGGTCGCGCGGCTCGACGTCCCGTTCGCCTACCGCTTCCGCGTCTCGTTCCGCTGGCTCGACGCTCACGGCGCCGTCGTGCGCAAGGCCGCCGTCACCACCCGCACGTGCCGCGAGCCCGACCTGCGGCCGGATCTGACGATCGACTCGGTGCAGCCGCTGTCGCTGCGCTCGGGGGCGGTGCGCTACCGCGTGACGATCGGCAACAAGGGGACCACCGACGCGCGCGGGGTCTCCGTGGGGGCGATGCTGCCGGGCGACACCGCTTCGCGGACGCGGCGGGTCGGTCGCGTCGCTCCCGGTGGGGTCGCTCGCGTGACCTTCATCGGTCCCGGCTGCGCCTCGGGAGCCGCCGGGCCCACCTTCACCGTCGACCCGGCGGGCACGGTCGAGGAGTCCGACGAGACCAACAACGGCTTCGCGCTGACCTGCCCGGTCCCGTAGGACGCGCCGGACCTCGGCGCGTCGCTACACTGGACTGACCATGAAGACCGCAATCCATCCTCCGTACATCGACGCGCACGTCCGCTGCACGTGCGGCAACGAGTTCACGACCCGCTCGGTCGAGCGCGAGATCCGCGTCGAGATCTGCTCGAACTGCCATCCGTTCTACACGGGCAAGCAGAAACTGATCGACACCGGCGGCCGCGTCGAACGCTTCCAGCGTCGCGCCGCGAAGCGCCAGCGCGAGGCCACGGGGGCCTAGGCCCCCAGCCATGTCGATGGACCGCGCCGGGGGGAAGCGGTCGTGAGCGTCGGAGCCGAAGCCGCGGCGAAGACCGGCACGCCTGCGCCGGCTGACGTCTCCGCACCGGCGGGCGACGGCGAGCTGCGCGCCGCCCGCGACGCTCCCGTCGGCGGGCAGGCGGTGCTCGAGGGCGTGATGATGCGCGGCATCGCGACGTGGGCCGTCGCGGTGCGCAAGCCGACCCCGGAGCAGCTTGCCGACGGCCACCAGCTCGCGCCCGACGAGGCCGCGCTGGGCGAGATCGCGGTCACCACCGAGGCGTTGGACTCCTGGCTCAAGCGCCATCGGGTGCTCCGGCTCCCGGTGATACGAGGCGTCGTCGCCCTCGCCGAGTCGCTGAAGGTCGGCTTCAAGGCGCTGGGCATCAGCGCCAACGCGCAGCTGCCGGAGGGCGAGCAGGAGATCTCCGGCGGGATGTGGGTCGGCACCGTCGTCCTGTCGGTGATACTGGCGATCGGGCTGTTCTTCCTGATCCCGGTCGGGCTCACCTCGCTGATCAAGGACCAGCTCGGCTCGTCCTTCCTCTTCTGGCTCGTCGAGGGACTGCTGCGCACGAGCATCTTCCTCGGCTACCTCTTGGCGCTCTCGCGCCTGCGCGACCTGCGGCGCGTGTTCGAGTACCACGGCGCGGAGCACAAGACGATCTCCTGCTTCGAGGCCGGACTGCCTCTGACACCGGCCAACGCCGAGCGCTTCTCGCGCCTCCATCCCCGCTGCGGGACCACGTTCCTGCTGCTCGTGATGATAGTCGCCATCTTCGTCTTCGCCCCGATCGGACTGCCCGCCTGGTACTGGCTCCTGCTCACGCGGATCCTCGGCGTCCCGCTGATCGCCGGGATCTCCTTCGAGCTGATCAAGCTGAGCGGCAAGCACCGCCGCCGCCGCTGGGTCCGCGCCCTGATGTGGCCCGGCATCCAGCTCCAGTACCTCACCACGCGCGAACCCGACCACGCCGAGCTCGCCGTCGCCATCGCCGCCCTCGAGGCCGTCCTCAAGGCCGAGCCCGACCTCGCCACCAAGCACGCCGGCGATCTCGTCGGCGTCGAGGTCGTCGCCTAACCCCAACGGCTCGCGCCCACCTGGGGGCGAAATCGGAGATGCGTGTCGGTCTTAGGTCCTCATGGGACCCAAAGTCGCCACGCATCGGGTCGCGGCGGTTGCGGCAGAGCAGCACGGCGTCATCTCTCGACGGCAGCTCCTCGATGCCGGCCTGTCGACGAACATGCTGCGCGATTGGAGCGCCCGCCGGCAGTTGCTGCGGATCCATCGCGGCGTCTACGCCGTCGGACACCGAGAGCTGCGCCGGGAGGGGCACTGGCTCGCCGCGGTGCTGAGCCACCGGTCGGCCGCGGCGTTGCATGGGTTCAGGCCGGCTGGTGGTGTGAGGACCGACGTCACCACGACGACGCGAGCGGAGGATCAGCGAGGGATCCGAGTCCACCGCACACGCTCCCTCGATGATCAGGACACCACCACCGAGCGAGGGATCCCGGTGACGACGGTCGCTCGCACGCTCGTCGATCTCGCCGGCGTCGTCCCGCACGACCATCTCCACAAGGCGCTCCGAGAAGCGGACCGGCTGAGGCTCCTCGACGTCAAGGCGCTCGAAGCCTGCCGCATCCGGATGAGGACGCGAACCGGCCCCGGCGACAGGGCATTGAGGGGAGGCACTCGCCGAGCTCAAGGCCATGGCCACGACCCTCACCCGCTCCCCTCTCGAAGATGCCTTTCTCGCGCTCCTGAAGCGAGCCGGCCTGCCGATGCCGGAAACCAACGCCCACATCGAGGGAATGGAGGTCGACACGCTCTGGCGGAAGCGGCGCGTCGTTGCTGAACTGGACGGCTGGGACGCCCACCACACCAGGCACGCGTTCGAAAGGGATCGGACGCGGGACGCCACCCTCACCGCCGCGGGGTATCAGGTGGTGCGCTTCACGCATCGCCAGGTCCTGGATGGCGGGCACGTGACAGAGACCCTGCGTAGACTCGGGATCCGATGATCGAGCAGCTCGTCGAGCAGATCGAGGCGCGCTTCGCCGAGCTGGAGGCTCAGCTCTCGGACCCCGAGGTGATCGGGGATCGCCAGCGCTACGCCGACGCCGGTCGCGCCTACGCGGAGCTCGAGCCGGCGGCGAAGCTCGCCGCCGAGTGGCGCCGCGCCGTCGACGACGAGGCCGGCGCGCGCGAGCTGCTGGCCGAGGACGGAGACGACCAGGAGCTGCGCGAGATGGCCGACGCCGCACATGCGCGCATCGAGGCGCTCGACGAGGAGATACGGCTGGCGATGGTCGAGCGCGACCCGAACGACGACAAGAACGTGATCGTCGAGATCCGGCCCGGCGCCGGCGGCGACGAGGCCGGCCTGTTCGCCGGCGACCTCTACCGGATGCTCAACCGCTACGCCGAGCGGCGCGGCCTGCAGACCGAGTCGCTGTCGGAGGGGGACGGCCAGTACACCTTCGCGATCAAGGGCGACGGCGCCTACTCGATCTTCAAGTTCGAGGGCGGCACGCACCGCGTCCAGCGCGTACCTGAGACGGAGTCGCAGGGGCGCATCCACACCTCCACGGCCACCGTCGCGGTGCTGCCCGAGGCGGAGGACGTCGACGTCGAGGTCAACGAGTCCGACCTGCAGATCGACGTCTACCGCTCCTCCGGACCTGGCGGCCAGTCGGTCAACACCACCGACTCCGCGGTGCGGATCACGCACAAGCCGAGCGGGATCGTCGTCTCGATGCAGGACGAGAAGTCCCAGCTGCAGAACCGCGACAAGGCGATGCGCGTGCTGCGCGCGCGGCTGTACGAGCGGGCGCTGGCCGAGCAGCAGGCGGAACTGGCCGCCACGCGCCTGGCGCAGGTCGGCAGCGGCGAACGGGCCGAGAAGATCCGCACGTACAACTTCCCGCAGGGCCGCGTGACCGACCACCGCATCAAGCTCACCGTCCACAACCTCGAGGGCGTCCTCGGCGGCGAGCTCGACGAGCTGACCGAGGCGCTGCAGGACGACGAGAAGCGCCGCCGGCTCGAGGCCCAGGCGGTTGCCTGACGCGGCGATGACGGTGACGCTCGCCGACGGACCGGCGGTGCGGATGGCGCTCGCGGTGGCGACCGCCGAGCTGCGCGACGCCGGCTGCGAGAGCCCGCGCCTCGACGCCGAGCTGCTGCTGGCCGACGCGCTGGCGAGCACCCGCACGGCCTTGCATCTGCGCCCCGAGCGCGAGCTGACGCTGGCCGAGTCCGACCGCTTCGCGCTCGCGCTGGCGCGCCGTCGTGCGCGCGAGCCGGTCGCCTACATCCTCGGCACGCGCGCCTTCCGGCACATCGAGCTCGCCGTCGATCCGCGCGTGCTCGTGCCGCGACCCGAGACCGAGCTGCTCGTCGAGGTCGCGCTGCGCCTGCCGCGCGGCGCGCGCGTCGCCGACATCGGCACGGGGAGCGGGGCGGTGGCGCTGGCGCTCAAGCACGAGCGGCCCGACTTGAACGTGGTTGCGACCGACATCAGTCCCGATGCTCTCGCCGTCGCGTGTGCCAACGCTGCCGCGCTGGATCTCGACGTGGAGATCATCGAGGGAGACCTGCTGGCAGGTCTCGGACCCGCTCCCCTCGATGCCATCCTCTCCAACCCGCCCTACGTCCCCGACCGGGCGGAGCTCGCACCCGAGCTCGACCGCGAGCCCTCGCAGGCGCTCTTCGCCGGCCCCGACGGGCTCGACGTCCTGCGCCGCCTCGTGCCCGACGCAGCCGCGCGAGCGCCGTTCGTCGCGCTCGAGGTCGGGGCGGGGCAGGCCGGGACGGTGGGAGAGATGCTCCGCCGCGCCGGAATGACCACGATCGTTGCGCACCGCGACTTGGCGGGGATCGAGCGGGTCGTGGTGGGGACCAGGTGACCACGCAGGCCGAGGCGCTCGCCCACTGCATCGAGGAGGGGGGCGTGGCGGTGTTCCCCGCCGACACGGTCTATGGCCTCGCGTGCGATCCCCTCGATGCGGCGGCGGTCGCGCGGCTGTACGCGTTGAAGGGGCGCCCCGCGGACAAGCCCGCGGCGGTGATGTGGTTCGATCGCGAGCGGGCGCTCGCTGCGCTGCCGTGGCTCGGCCCCCGGACACGCGCCGCGCTCGGGCGCTTGCTCCCGGGTCCGGTCACGCTGCTCGTCCGCAACCCCGACGAGCGCTTCCCGCTCGCCGGGGGCGCCGCCGTGCTCGGGATCCGTGTGCCCGACGTCCCGGCGCTCGCGACGGTGCCGAGCGCGGTCCTCCAATCGAGCGCCAACCACGCCGGCGGCGCCGATCCACGGACCGTCGAGGAGGTGCCGCACGCGATCCGCGAGGGCGCCGACCTGGTGCTCGACGCGGGCCCGCTTCCGGGGACCCCGTCGACCGTCGTCGATCTCTCCGACTACGAGCGCGACGGGCGCTGGAGCGTGGTGCGCGAGGGCGCAGTCGCGGCTGAGGAGATCGCCAGATCCCTTGGTATCGTCAGCGGGCCGCCATGAAGCTCGCCCTCGCATCCGACCACGCCGGCTTCGCGCTGAAGTCGCAGCTCGCCACCGCACTGCTCGCGGACGGCCACGACGTGGTCGACCTCGGCACCGACGGCGAGGAGTCCGTCGACTATCCGCACTACGCCGCGCCCGCCGCGCGGCTCGTCGCCGACGGCGGGGCCGAGCGCGGCGTGCTCGTGTGCGGATCGGGCAACGGCGTCGCGATCGTCGCCAACAAGGTGCCCGGCGTGCGTGCCGTCAACGCGCACGACGTCGGGGAGGCGGAGCTGTGCCGCCGCCACAACGACGCCAACGTCGTCGCGCTCTCCGGCATGCGCCTCGACGCCGAGACGGCGGCGGAGATCGTCCGCGCCTTTCTCGCCACGCCCTTCGACGGCGGCCGCCACGAGCGCCGCGTCATGCAGATCAGCGCGCTGGAAGCGACCCCGACGGAGATGACCGCATGACCGAGCTGCCGCCCGACTACTTCAACCGTCCGCTTGCGGAGGTCGATCCCGAGATCGCCGACGTGCTCCAGCACGAGCTCGAGCGCCAGCAGCGCACGCTGGAGCTGATCGCCTCGGAGAACTTCGTGCCGCAGGCGGTGCTCGAATGCCAGGGCTCGGTGCTGACGAACAAGTACGCCGAGGGCTATCCCGGCCGGCGCTACTACGGCGGTTGCGAGTGGATCGACGTCGCCGAGCAGCTCGCGATCGACCGCGCGAAGGAGCTGTTCGGCGCCGAGCACGCGAACGTGCAGCCCCACTCGGGCGCGCAGGCGAACGCGGCCGTGTTCCACGCGCTGCTGACGCCGGGCGACACGATCATGGGCCTCGAGCTCGCGCACGGCGGTCACCTCACGCACGGGATGAAGATCAACGTCTCGGGGCGCCTGTACGAGATCGCGCCCTACCAGGTCGAGCGCGAGACGAGTTTGATCGACATGGACCGGGTCGCGGAGATCGCGCGCGAGCGCCGGCCGAAGCTGCTGCTGGCCGGCTGGTCGGCCTATCCGCGCCAGCTCGACTTCGTGCGCTTCCGCGAGATCGCCGACGAGGTCGGCGCCTACCTGATGGTCGACATGGCGCACTTCGCCGGCCTCGTGGCCGCTGGGCTGCATCCGAGCCCGGTGCCGCACGCGCACGTCGTCACCTCGACGACGCACAAGACGATCGGCGGCGGTCGCGGCGGGCTGATCCTCTGCACGGAGGAGCACGCGAAGGCGATCAACAGCGCCGTCTTCCCCGGCCAGCAGGGCGGGCCGCTCGAGCACGTGATCGCCGGCAAGGCGGTCGCGTTCAAGATCGCGATGAGCGAGAGCTTCCGCGAGCGCCAGGAGCGCACGCTCGCCGGCGCGCGCGCGCTCGCCGAGGAGGTGCTGCAGACCGGCGGCGGCGTGAGCGTGCTGACCGGCGGCACCGACGTCCACCTGATCCTCGTCGACCTGCGCGACTCCGAGCTCGACGGCCAGCAGGCCGAGGACCGCCTGCACGAGATCGGGATCACGGTCAACCGCAACGCCGTCCCGTTCGACCCGCGTCCGCCGATGATCTCCAGCGGCCTGCGGATCGGCACCCCCGCGCTCGCGACGCGCGGCTTCCAGGCGGAGGACTTCAGCGAGGTCGGCGCGATCCTCGCCGCCGCGCTGCGCAGCGACTTCGACGCGCGCAAGGGCGAGCTGACCGAGCGCGTCAGCGCGCTCGCCGAGCGCTATCCGCTGTACGCGCATCTGAACGCCGCGGTGGTCTGACGGCGTCTCGCGAGGCTGCGATGCTGTGGCCCGCGAGATGGACGAATCAGACGCCCTCTACGCCTTCCTCGTGGCGCTTGCCGTCGCGGCGCTGCTGACGCCGTTCGTGGCGCGCGTCGCGGTGCGCGTCGGTGCGGTCGACGAGCCGCGCGAGCGCGGGCTCGCCGCGCGCACGACGCCGCTGCTGGGCGGGCTGGCGATCCTCGCGGGGGTGCTCGTCGCGGCGGCGCTGTGGCTGCCGGTCGACGAGCAGACGCGCGGCATCCTCGGCGGCGCGGCGCTGATCGCGTTCGTCGGCGCGATCGACGACATCTTCGACCTCGGGCCGGGCATCAAGCTGGTGGGGCAGATCGGCGCGGCGCTGATCCCCGTGCTGAGCGGCGTGCGGGTGGAGCACGTCACGCTGCCGTTCGCCGGCGCGCTCGACTTCCACGCCGGCGGCGGCGGGGCCCTGACCGTGATCGGGCTCGTCGGCCTGATGAACGTCGTGAACTTCTCCGACGGCGTCGACGGCCTCGCCGCCGGCGTCTGCGCGATCAGCTCCGTCGCCTTCTCGATCATCGCGTTCGACCTCGGGCGCACGAGCGCCGGCGTGCTGGCGGCGATCGTCGCGGGCGCGGCGCTCGGCTTCCTGATCCACAACTTCCACCCCGCCTCCGTCTTCATGGGCGACTGCGGCGCGCTGCTGCTCGGGTTGCTGCTCGGCTGCGTCGCGGTGCAGGGCTCGCTGAAGACGAACGCGTTGATCGCGCTCGTCGGCCCGCTCGCGATCCTCGCGGTGCCGTTCCTCGACACGAGCTTCGTGATCGCACGCCGGCTCAAGCACCGCCGCGCACCGTGGTCGGCTGACGCGCAGCACTTTCATCACCGCTTCGCGCGCGTCGGCTTCAGTCAGCGGCGCACCGTGCTCTACCTGTACGCGTGGACGTTCGCGCTCGCGGGGCTCGCCGTCGCGCTGCGCTTCGTCCCGTACTCCGACAACCACGGCCACTTCCGGCTCGGCTGGACGCTCGTGATGGTCGTGCTCGGCCTGCTCGTGCTGGCGGCGAGCGTCTACCTCGTGGTCGTGCTGGAGATCCTCAAGCTCAAGCGGCTGCGCGCCTGGCAGCTGCGCCGCGCCGACCCGGCGACGAGCGAGCACGAGATCGACGCGCAGGTCGAGCACGAGCTCGCGACCGGTGAGTTCTCGGCGGTCGTGCCGCCGCCGGCTGCGGCGGAAGGGTCCGCTCAGCGCGGCCGGCCGTAGACCGCGCCGAGCCAGATCGCGAGCAGGCCGTCGATCAGCCCTGCGTCGGCGAGGTCCCCGTCCTGCACCAGGTTCTCGTAGGCGGCGCGCTCGGTCATCCAGCAGAGTCCGAACGCGATCGCCTGGGCTGGCAGCGCGGCGTCGACGTTGCCGGCCGTCTGCTCGCGCTCGATCCGCTGGCGCGTCGCGTCGACGAAGCGCGCGACCATCGCGCGCCAGTAGCGCGCGACGAGCTCGTCGTAGGCGGCGGTCTCGACGATCGCGCGCAGCAGCGACGCATGCCGGCGGTAGAGCTCGACGATCCCGCTCAGTGCCTCGGCGAGCTCGCCGGCGCCGTCGCCGTCGCCCTGCCACCACTGCTCGGCGCGCGCGAACAGCTGCTCGGCGACGCCCTCGGTCACGCGCTCGAGCAGCTCGCGCTTGTCGCGGAAGTAGAAGTAGAAGGCCGTGCGCGAGATCCCCGCGCGCGTGGCGATCTGCTCCACGCGCAGCTCGGCGAACGAGGCACCCTCGTCGAGCAGCGCCTCCGTCGCCTGCATCACGCTCGCCTCGACGGCGGCGCGCTTGGAGCTCTGCGCCTCGGTCCGGCGGCTCAGCGGCGATGGCACCGAGTCAGGGTAGCGGTGTTCGACCGCTACCCGGTGCGCCTGGTTGGTCGCCAACCCGCCGGGACGTGGCGCGTGCCGCGTGTCACAATGTTGTTACAAGCCCGCCGGAGCTTGTACACTGCGGCTACATCGCAGGCTCGTGATTCCCGTCATCGGCCTGCGGCGACCCGCGCCGCGTGGTGCGGGTTGCTTGCATCTGGCGGCAACGCCTTCCATGTGTCCCCCCGATCACCACGAGCAGCAGCCCGATGAGCGATACGCATGCCGCAGGGGCGATTGACCCCATGAGCCTGTTGCGCAACCTCGACCTTGTCGTCGCGGCACTCGCGCTGCCCCTGTTCCTGCTCGCCGACCTGCCGCTCGCGGGCTGGATCACGGGCGCCGGCGCGTACGCCGCACAGCGCGCGATCGGCGCCTATACGGCCCGTCGCGCACAGGCCAGCACCGACGTCCGGACGACCGTCGGGCTGATGGCCGGGTCGATGATCGGACGCGGATGGCTCGTAGCCCTTACGATCTTCGCCGTCGGGATCGTCGTCGGCGACAAGGCCGGCCTCTCGGCTGCCGTGCTGTTCATCGCCCTCTTCACCATCTACTTCACCGTCACCATGATCCTGCGCCCATTCGAGCAGGAGGATCCGCGGCCATGAAGGCCCGCCTCCTCGCCGCCCTCACCCCGCTCGCCCTGCCGCTGCTCACGCCGGCCGGCGCCTCCGCGCTGCAGGTGAACGAGGACTTCAAGCCGCAGAACGAGTTCAAGCTCGACCCGTGGATCTCGATCCACGTCGGCGGGCTCGACCTCTCGATCAACAAGGCGGTCGTGTACCTGGTCATGGCGTGCGCGCTCACCTGCATCACGATGGTGTGGATCGCGCGGCGCATGCAGGCGCGCCCGAACCGCGTGCAGACGGCGGTCGAGGCGGCCTACTCGCTCATGCACGACAACATCACCGGCGGCAACATGAGCGGCGCGATGGCGCGCAAGTGGTTCCCGTTCATCGGGACGCTGTTCCTCTTCATCTGGTTCTCGAACATGCTCGGCTACCTGCCGCTGCCGACGAGCACCGAGCACACGGTGAACATCTTCGGCGCGCACATCCCGTCGCTCGCGCTCTACGCGGCGACGGCGAACCTGTCGGTGCCGCTCGCGCTCACGCTGGTCGTGTGGGTCAGCTACCACGTCGAGGGCGTCCGTGCGAAGGGGCCGGTCAAGTACCTCAAGAGCTGGGTCCCCGCCGGCGTCGAGGGCCCCGCGACCGGGCCGATCTTCCTGATCGAGGTGATCTCGCACTTCATGCGCCTCATCTCACTGTCGGTGCGGCTGTTCGCGAACATCCTCGCCGGCCACCTGCTGATCCTCTTCATGGGCGGCGGCCTCGTCGTGCTGCTGAACCTCGCGGTCGTCGGCTCGGTGCTGCTCGGCCTGGTCACCGGGACGATCGCGGTCCTGTTCTTCATCCTCGAGGTCGGCTTGATCGCGACCCTGCAGGCGTTCATCTTCGCCACTCTGACTGCCATCTACCTCGGCGGCGCTGTCGCCGAGTCTCACTAACGACACAGGAGCTCTGCTGTGGACCTCTCCGTCATCAACACGCTGGCCGCCACGGTCGCCGAGAACGAGGCGATCGGCCGCAAGGCCGGCAAGGCGATCGCGCTCGGCGTCGGCGCCGGTCTCGGCACCGTCGGCCCGGGCATCGGCGTCGGCTACATCTTCGGCAAGGTGATCGAGTCGGTCACGCGCCAGCCCGAGATGCGCGACGAGATCACGAGCATCCAATGGCTCGGCTTCGCGCTGACCGAGGCGATCGTCTTCTACGCGTTCATCTTCGGCCTGATCGCCTTCTTCCTCTCGTAGCCATGCCGATCGTTCTCGCAGCCGCGAAGGACAGCGGCACCTTCCTCGTCTCGCCCTCCGTGGGCCTGATGATCTGGTTGCTGCTGGCGTTCGGGATCACGCTGCTGATCCTGCGCAAGTACGCCTTCCCGGCGATCGGCGACGCGCTCGACAAGCGTCAGCGCGCGATCGAGGAGTCGATCGACGCGGCCGAGCGCACGCGGGTGGAGGCCGATGCGCTGCTGGCCGAGTACCGTCAGCGGCTCACCGACGCCCGTGCGCAGGCGGACGAGATCGTCGCGAAGGCCGAGAAGGCCGGCGAGGTCGCCAAGGACGAGTCGCTTGCCGCGGCCAAGACCCAGCGCGAGGAGCTGCTCGAGCAGACCAAGCGGGACGTCGAGGCCGAGACGCGCCGCGCGATCCAGGAGATCCGCCGCGAGGTCGCCGACCTGACGGTGCTCGCGACGGAGAAGGTGACGCGCAAGACGCTCGACGCCGACGACCAGCGCCGCCTCGTCGAGGAGGCGCTCGGCGAGCTCGACTTCAGCGGCCTGTCGGGGGAGCGCAACTAGTCCCATGGAGGAGATCGCCCAGGTCTACGCGCGCGCCCTCTTCGAGGTCGCGAAGGAGCAGGACAAGCTCGACGTCGTGCGCGAGCAGCTCGGCCAGTTCGCCGATGCCCTGAACGACAACGGCGACCTGCGCGTCTTCTTCTTCTCGCCCTACTTCTCCACCGAGGAGAAGAAGGACGGGCTGCAGCGCGCGCTCGACGGCGCCGACCCGACGATCGTGAACTTCCTCGAGTCGCTGCTCGAGCGGCATCGCATGCCGGTCGTCTTCCGCATCCGCGCGGCGTATCAGCGGCTGTGGGATGAGGAGAACAAGCTGCTGCCCGTCGAGGTCACGAGCGCCGTCGAGCTCGACAAGGCGACGGTGAAGTCGATCGGCGACCGCATCGGCGAGCAGACCGGCCAGCGCGTCGAGCTGACGAGCACCGTCGACCCGGACATCCTCGGCGGGATCGTGCTGCGTGTCGGCAACTCGATCCTCGACGCCTCCATCAAGCACCGCCTCGACCAACTTCGAAAGCACGTCGCGCAGGCGTAGCTGCCACTGCGCCTGTCAAGGAGCCAAAGAACCTCTCATGCAGATCAAGCCCGACGAGATCACCTCAATCCTCAAGAGCCGCATCGAGGGCCTCGACACCGGCGGCGCGGACCTGACCGAGGTCGGCACCGTGCTGTCCGTGGCCGACGGCATCGCCCGCATCCACGGGCTCGAGAACTGCATGTCGTTCGAGATGCTCGAGCTGCCCCACGACGTCACCGGGCTCGCGCTCAACCTCGAGTCCGACAACGTCGGCGTCGTGCTGTTCGGCGAGTGGCAGAAGGTCGTCGAGGGCGACACCGTCAAGCGCACCGGCCACCTGCTCAACATCCCCGTCGGCGAGGCGCTGCTCGGCCGCATCGTCGACCCGCTGGGCAACCCGCTCGACGGCAAGGGCGACATCGCCACGAGCGAGTTCCGGCCGGCCGAGTTCAAGGCGCCCGGCGTCGTCCAGCGCCAGCCGGTCGTCGAGCCGCTGCAGACGGGCCTGAAGGCGATCGACGCGATGATCCCGATCGGCCGCGGCCAGCGCGAGCTGATCATCGGCGACCGTCAGACGGGCAAGACCGCGATCGCGATCGACACGATCATCAACAACAAGGACACCGGCGTCGTCTCGGTCTACGTCGCGATCGGCCAGCGCATGGCGACGGTCGTCCAGCTCGCCGAGACGCTCGCCGAGAACGGCGCGCTCGACACGACGATCATCGTCGCCGCCTCCGCCGACGAGGCCGCGCCGATCAAGTTCATGGCGCCCTACGCGGGCGCCGCGATGGCCGAGTACTTCCTCTACAACGGCAAGCACGCGCTCGCGATCTACGACGACCTGACGAAGCATGCGTATGCGTACCGCCAGATGTCGCTGCTGCTGCGCCGCCCGCCGGGCCGCGAGGCCTACCCCGGCGACGTCTTCTACCTGCACTCCCGCCTGCTCGAGCGCTCGGTGAAGCTCAACGACGACCTCGGCGGCGGCTCCCTGACTGCTCTGCCGATCATCGAGACGCAGGGCGGCGACGTCTCCGCCTACATCCCGACGAACGTGATCTCGATCACCGACGGGCAGATCTTCCTCGAGCCGAAGCTGTTCAACTCGGGCGTGCGCCCGGCGATCAACGTCGGCATCTCCGTCTCGCGCGTCGGCGGCAACGCGCAGATCTCGCCGATGAAGAAGGTCGCCGGCAAGATCAAGCTCGAGCTCTCCCAGTACCGCGAGCTCGAGGCCTTCGCGCAGTTCGGCTCCGACCTCGACGCCGACACGCAGCGCACCCTGGCGCGCGGCGAGCGGCTCGTGAAGACGCTCAACCAGGGCGAGCGCGCGCCGCTCGCGGTCGAGGACCAGGTGATCCAGACCTTCGCCGCCACGAACGGCTACCTCGACCGCATCGTCGTCGACAAGGTCGAGCGGTTCCTCGACGGCCTCACGCGCCGCGCGCACAGCGAGGCGGGCGACGTGCGCAAGGCGATCGCCGGCGGCGACTGGTCGGAGGACACGCAGGGCAAGGTCGACGACCTCGTCAAGCGCTACGCGGAGGACTTCGGCTACGACCTCGACGAGGAGGGCCAGCCGCTCACCGACGAGGACGCGCCGCCGGTGCGCCCGACGCACGCCTCGCCGGCCGTGGCCGAAGCGGCCACGGCGAACGAGCCCGAGCCGGAGGCCGCGGCGGTCTAGATGGCCCAACGAGACGTCAAGAACCGCATCGCGTCGGTCAAGAACATCCAGAAGATCACGCGCGCGATGGAGATGGTCGCCGCGGCGCGCCTGCGCCGCGCCGAGCAGCGCATCGCCGCGCTGCGGCCCTACGCGGACGCGATCCGGCGGATGACGCGCCAGGCCGCCGAGGCGGCCGGCAACGTGCCGGCGCTGCCGATCCTCTCCGAGCACGACGAGGAGCGGCGCGTCGCGCTGCTGCTCGTCACCGCCGACCGCGGCCTCGCGGGCGCGTTCAACTCGCAGATCATCCGCGCCGGCGTGCGCACGGCGGCCGACTATCAGGCCGACGGCCGCGAGGTCGTCTACTACGCGACCGGGCGCCGCGGCGTCTCATCGCTGACCTTCCGCGGCACCGAGCCCGAGCAGGGCTTCACCGGTTTCACCGAGCGCCCTTCCTACGCGAACGCGCGGGAGATCGCCCATGCGTTGACCGCGGCGTACGTGGACGGCAAGGTCGACCGCGTCGAGATCCTCTACAACGGCTACATCTCGCCGATCTCGCAGGAGGTGCGGCGCGAGACGCTGCTGCCGCTCCAGCAGGCGACGATCCTGGAAGCGACTCCCGGCGGGGAGGAGGAGGCGCAGGAGCCCAGCGGCCACCACGCCCTCGTCGAGTACGAGCCCGAGCCCGAGGAGATCCTCCAGCGCCTCGTGCCCGACTACGTCGAGATCTCGATCTACCGGGCGCTGCTGGAGTCGACGGCCTCGGAGCTGGGCGCGCGCATGACCGCGATGCGCAGCGCCTCCGACAACGCCGGCGACATCATCGGCGACCTGACGCTCGAGATGAACCGCGCCCGCCAGGCGGAGATCACGCAGGAGATCATGGAGGTCGTCGGCGGCGCCGAGGCGCTCCGCTAGACGACAACGACGACTTCGACGACGTAGAGCACCCCCGAGGAGACCCGAAACCACATGTCAGCCACCGCAGAGAACCCGAAGACGAAGAACGTCGGGCAGATCGAGGAGATCCAGGGCGTCGTGCTCGAGGCCGTCTTCCCCGATTCGCTGCCCGAGATCAACCACGCGATCACCGTCGACCGCGGCGAGGACGGCCTGCTCGTCTGCGAGGTGCAGCAGCACCTCGGCGACGACCGCGTCCGCGCGGTCGCGATGGACTCCACCGACGGCCTCGCCCGCGGCATGGAGGTGCTCGACACCGGCGGCCCGATCACGGTGCCGGTCGGGCCCGCGACGCTCGGGCGCATCTTCAACGTGCTCGGCGAGCCGATCGACCTCGCCGGCGAGGTCGCCAACGAGGAGCGCTGGCCGATCCACCGCCCCGCGCCGACGGTCGAGAACCTGACCCCGACGACCGAGATGTTCGAGACGGGCATCAAGGTCATCGACCTGCTCGCGCCCTACGCCAAGGGCGGCAAGGTCGGCCTCTTCGGCGGCGCCGGCGTCGGCAAGACGGTCCTGATCCAGGAGCTGATCCACAACCTCGCCAAGGAGCACGGCGGCCTGTCCGCCTTCTGCGGCGTCGGCGAGCGCTCGCGCGAGGGCAACGACCTGTGGCTGGAGATGAAGGAGTCGGGCGTCATCGACAAGACGATGCTCGTCTTCGGCCAGATGAACGAGCCGCCCGGCGCGCGCATGCGCGTCGCGCTCTCGGGCCTGACGATGGCGGAGTACTTCCGCGAGCAGGGCCAGGACGTGCTCCTGTTCATCGACAACATCTTCCGCTTCGTGCAGGCCGGCTCCGAGGTCTCCGCCCTGCTCGGGCGCATGCCCTCGCAGGTCGGCTACCAGCCGACGCTCGAGTCCGAGATGGGCCAGCTGCAGGAGCGCATCACCTCCACGCGCCAGGGCTCGGTCACCTCCGTGCAGGCGATCTACGTCCCCGCCGACGACCTGACGGACCCGGCGCCGGCCTCGGTGTTCGCCCACCTCAACGCGACGACGGTGCTCAGCCGCGCGATCTCGGAGAAGGGCATCTACCCGGCGGTCGATCCGCTCGACTCGACCTCGACGATCCTCAAGCCGGACATCCTCGGCGAGGAGCACTACGCGGTCGCCAACGAGGTCAAGGAGATCCTCCAGCGCTACAAGGAGCTCCAGGACATCATCGCGATCCTCGGCATCGACGAGCTCTCCGACGAGGACAAGCTGATCGTGCAGCGCGCGCGCAAGGTCGAGCGCTTCCTCTCGCAGCCGTTCAACGTCGCCGAGCAGTTCACCGGCACGCCGGGCGCCTACGTCCCGATCGCCGAGACGATCCGCGGCTTCAAGGAGATCATCGAGGGCAAGCACGACGAGCTGCCCGAGCGCGTGTTCCTGCTCAAGGGCACGATCGACGACGTCGTCGCCGCGGCGAAGGGCTAGGGCTCGCGACCATGGCGCGCACGAAGTTCCCGGTCGAGGTCCTCACCCCGGAGGGCGAGGTCTTCAACGAGGAGGTCGAGATGATCTCGACGCGCACGGCGACGGGCTCGATCGGCATCCTCGCCAACCACACGCCGCTGCTGGCGATGCTCGACCCGACCGAGCTGCGGCTCTACCGCTCCGAGACGGAGATCGTGCGCTTCGCGCAGGGCGAGGGCTACCTGCAGGTGGCCGACAGCCGCGCGCTGATCCTCGTCGAGGAGGCGCAGGCGCCCGAGCAGCTCGACGCGGCTGATCTGCGCGAGCGGCTGAGCGCCGCCGAGGCCGCGCTCGCGTCGGCCGAGGCCGGCTCCGAGCAGCAGCGCCTCGCCGCCCGCGACAAGCGGCGCCTGGAGGCGTTCGCGCGGATCGCCGGCGCGGAGTAGGCCGCGGTCCGTGCCCCGGCCGCGGTGAACGGCGTCTGGGGAGGGGGTGGAGCGGGGGCTTGGGCCTCGGCCGAGCTGTCGTTCCCACACGATTCCTTGCACTACTTTGACGTGCGGCGATTTAGCACCGCATACGACACCAAAGTGTCGTCACGTAAATCCGGTGCAAGGAATCGTGTGGGATCCGCGGCGGCGTCGGAGCACCGGCCGCCTCCGTTTCCCCTCCCTACACGCCGTTCACCACCCTTTGGCCGCCGGTCGTCTGACGAGAGCCGCGACGCCGGTCCGGCCCCCTATCCTGTCTCGATCGTGGTCGACGAACGCGCCCTCGCCGAGCGGCTGATGAGCTACGACACGTCGCGAGCCGAGGAGCTCGCGGCGGCGGCCGCGTTCGTGAAGGGCTGGCTGGAGGCGCGCGAGATCCGCGTCGACGAGCACAACCACAACGGCCTGCCGGTGATCCTCGCCGACGTCGGCGCGACGGACGGCCCGACGGTGATCCTGCACGGCCACCTCGACGTCGTGCCCGGCTTCGAGGAGCAGTTCTCGCCGCGCGTGGAGGGCGACCGCCTGATCGGCCGCGGCGCCTATGACATGAAGGGCGGCCTGGCGGCGATGCTGTGCGCGCTCAGAGACTGCGCCGAGCAGGACCGCGTGCGCGTGCGCTTCCTCTGCGTCCCCGACGAGGAGGCCGAGGACGTCGACGAACGCTCGACCGACGAGCTCGTGCGCGGCGGCCTGAGCGGCGACTTCGCGATCACCGGCGAGCCGACGAACCTGCACATCGGCATCCAGGCGAAGGGCGTGCTGGCGATGCGCATCGAGGTGCGCGGGCGCTCGGCGCACGGCTCGACGCCGTGGCTCGGCGACAGCGCGATCCTGAAGGCGTTCGACGTCTTTCGCCAGATCGAGGCGATGCCGTTCGCGCGCGAGTCGAGCGAGCTGTTCGACCGCCCGTCGATCAACCTCGGGCGGATCGACGGCGGCGACGTCTTCAACAAGGTCCCCGACCGCTGCGAGATGGTCGTCGACGTGCGCTACCTGCCGGGCCAGGACCCGGGCGCGATCCTCGCGCAGGTCCGCGCGCTGCCCGACGTGACGGTCGTGAGGACGTTGACGCGCGCGCCCGCGAACGTGCCGCGCACGAACCCGTACGTGCGCGCGCTGCGCGACGCGCTCGGACGCACGCTCGACGACGAGCCGCTGAGCGTCGGGCGCGACGGCGCCTCCGATGCGATCTCGTTCATCGAGGCGGGCATACCTGCGGTCGAGTTCGGGCCCGTCGGCGGCGGGCACCACGGCCCCGATGAGTGGGTCTCGCTCAGCTCGCTGCGCCGCTACCGCCAGGCGCTCGGCGACTTCGTGCGCACGCTGCCGGAGTGGCTCGCGCGCGACCGCGCGGCGGGCGAGAGCGGCCTGAAGGCGATCGAAGGCGGGCTCGCATGAGCCCCGAGTTCCCCGGTCGCGGCTCGGGCCGGCTGTGGCTGCGCTTCCTGCTGGCCGGCGTGCTCGTCGTCGTGCTCGCGGCGGGCGCCACGGCGACGGCGGGACTGCTGCAGGTGCAGAGCTTCGTCGACGACATCAAGCAGGGCGGGACGATCCACGGCCTCGGCGACGTCATCAGCCGCGCGGACGTCGGCGCTCCGCAGACGATCCTGCTGATCGGCTCCGACCACCGCTACGGCGCCGCGCGCACCGACGCGCGCTCGGACACGATGATGCTCGTGCACCTCGATCCGGACGCGAGCGCGACGACCGTGCTCTCGATACCGCGCGACCTGAAGGTCGACTACACGTACAACGGGGCGCTGCGCACCGGGGCGAAGATCAACGAGACGTACACGGTCGGGGGCGAGGCGCTGACGGCGAAGGTCATCAAGCACCTGCTGGGCATCCCGATCAACCACGTCGTCAACATCAACTTCAAGGGCTTCAAGGCGGTCGTCGACGCGATCGGCTGCGTCTACGCCGACATCGACCATCACTACTACCACTCGAACCTCGGGTCGGTCGACCAGTACGCCGAGATCGACATCCCGGCCGGCTATCAGCGGCTCTGCGGCTCCAAGGCGCTCGACTACGTGCGCTTCCGCCACGCCGACAGCGACTTCGTGCGCGCCGCGCGCCAGCAGGACTTCCTGCGCCAGGCGAAGTCGCAGTACGGCGTCGATCGCTTCATCAACGATCCGCACCAGATCACGAAGCAGATCGGCAAGTACATGCGCACGGATCCGTCGCTGCAGTCGAAGGAGGAGCTGCTGAGCCTCGCGAACCTGCTGGCGTACTCGGCGAACCATCCGATCCGCCAGGTGCAGTTCCAGGCGGGGCTCGAGTTCACCGGCGGGGTCTCCTACGTCGTCTCCTCGCCGGAGCAGATCGCCGCGGTCCGTCACGAGTTCATCTCGCCGCCGCCGAAGGAGCCGAGCGCCAAGCCGGCGCGCCGTCGCGGACGCGGTGGCAAGCACCACGGTGCGAAGGGTCCCAGCACGAACGGGCTCGTGGACGCCTCCCAGACGGGCGAGGACTATGCGATCAGACTGGGCGGGACGCGGGTGCCGATCTACTACCCGAAGCTGCTGACGTCGAGCGGGCAGTACATGCCGCCGTCCGTGGGCGTGTATCCGCGCAAGTACCGCATCATGGACACCGACCACCACTGGCACGACGCCTACCGGCTGGTGGTCGCGATCCCCACGATCAACGGCGCCTACTACGGCATCGAGGGCACGGGCTGGAAGGATCCGCCGATCCTGCGCAACCCCTCCGCCGACACGCGCACGATCCACGGCAAGCAGCTGCTGCTGTTCTACGACGGCTCGAAGCTGCGCACCGTCGGCTGGAAGACGCCGCACGCGTCGTACTGGGTGCAGAACACGCTCACGGAGACGCTCTCCAACGACCAGATGCTCGCGATCGCCGGCTCGCTGACGCGCCTCGGGCGCTAGTCGCTTCGGGCGGATGCGCTAGTAGGCTTCGCCGCCTCATGAACCGGGAACGCGAACCGATCGCCGTGATCGGCACCGGCTACGTCGGCCTCGTCACCGCCGCCGGCTTCGCCGAGCTGGGCAACGAGGTGTGGTGCGTCGACATCGACGCCGACAAGGTCGCGCGGCTGAACGCGGGGGAGGTGCCGATCTACGAGCCGGGGCTCGCCGACTCGATCGCCGCCAACCGCGAGCGGCTGCACTTCTCGACCGAGCTGGCGCCGGCGCTCGAGCACGCGCGGCTGCTGTTCGTCGCGGTCGGCACGCCGCCGACGTACTCCGGCGACGCCGACCTCTCCGCCGTCCACGCCGTCGTCGACGCGATGCCGCCGTCGGACCGCCACGCGCTCGTGATGAAGTCGACCGTGCCGGTCGGCACCGGCGCCTCGATCAAGCGCGCGTTCGCCCAGCGCGGCAAAGAGGGCTTCCGCTACGTCTCCTGCCCGGAGTTCCTCAAGGAGGGCACCGCGCTCGCCGACTTCCGCAAGCCCGATCGGGTCGTCGTCGGCGACGACGGCGACTGGGCCGGCGACGCCGTCGTGGAGCTGTACGCGCCGCTCGGCGCCCCGCTCGTGCGCACCGACATCGCAAGCGCCGAGATGGACAAGCTCGCCTCCAACGCCTTCCTCGCGACGAAGATCTCGTTCATCAACGAGATCGCCAACGTCTGCGAGGAGACCGGCTCCGACGTGCTCGAGGTCGCCCGCGGCATGGGCCTCGACCGGCGCATCGGCTCGCACTTCCTGCGGCCGGGCATCGGATATGGCGGATCCTGCTTTCCTAAAGATGTGAGTGCTCTTAAACAGCTTGCTGGTAATTCGGGCTATCACTTCCAGCTGCTCACCGCCGTGATCGAGGTCAACGAGCTGCAGAAGCGGCGCGTGATCTCGAAGCTGCAGAAGCACCTCGGCAGCCTCGTCGGCAAGACGGTCGCGCTGCTCGGGCTCGCGTTCAAGCCCGACACCGACGACATGCGCGAGGCCTCCTCGCTCGTGCTCGCGGCGCGGCTGCAGGCAGACGGTGCGACGGTGCGCGCCTACGACCCGATCGCCGAGCAGGAGGCGCGGCGGCTGATGCCGGGCGTGGACTTCGCCGGCGGTGCGCTCGACGCGGTGCAGGGCGCCGACGCCGTCGTGCTCGTGACCGAGTGGCCGGAGTTCCGCACGCTCGACTGGGGCGAGGCGGCGAAGCGGATGCAGGGCACGCTCGTCGTCGACGGGCGCAACGTGCTCGACGCCGCCGCGATCGCCGCCGCCGGCCTCACACACGAGGGGATCGGGCGCGGCGGCTGATGCAGGCGCTGATCCTGGCCGGCGGCGAGGGCACGCGGCTGCAGCCGCTCACCTCGACGGTCCCCAAGCCGGTCGTCCCGCTCGTCGACCGGCCCTTCATCGCCTTCATGCTCGACTGGCTGCGCGGGCACGGCGTCGACGACGTCGTGATCTCGTGCGGCTTCATGGCCTCCGGCGTGCACAACGTGCTCGGCGACGGCTCCGCCTACGGCATCGACCTGCGCTATGTCGAGGAGCCCAGGCCGCTCGGCACCGGCGGCGCGATCAAGTTCGCCGAGCCGCTGCTCGACGAGCGCTTCCTCGTCCTCAACGGCGACGTGCTCACCGACATCGACCTGAGCGCGCAGATCGCCGAGCACGAGCGCACCGGAGCGCGCGCGACGCTCGCGCTGATCGCCGTCGAGGACCCGTCGGCATACGGGCTCGTGCGACGCGAGCCGGATGGCAGCGTGCGCGAGTTCCTCGAGAAGCCGAGCCCCGACCAGATCGACACGCGGCTCGTGAACGCGGGCGCCTACGTGCTGCACCGCGACGTGCTGGCCGACGTGCAGCCGGACCGCCACGTCTCGATCGAGCGCGAGGTCTTCCCGACGCTCGTGGGCGCGGGCCTCTACGGCTACGAGGCGTCCGGCTACTGGCTCGACATCGGCACGCCTCAGCGCTACCTGCAGGCGACGCACGACATCCTCGACGGCGCGGTCAAGACCTCGATCACCGACGCGTACGACGCCTCGCACGTCGCGCTCGCCGACGATGCGCACGTCGCCGGGCGCGTCGTCGGACCGGCGGTCGTCGGGCCCGGGGCGACGGTCGCCGCCGACGCGCTCGTGAGCGGACGCACGGTGCTCGGCCGCGGCGTCGCAATCGGCGAGGGCGCGCACGTGGACGGAGCGGTCGTGCTCGACGGCGCCGTCGTCGGTCCGCACTGCACGCTCACGCACTGCATCGTCGGCCCCGGCGTCCAGCTCGGCGCGCATTGCCGGATCGGCGAGGGCGTCGTGCTCGGCGAGGGCGTCGTGCTCGGCGCCGACAACCAGCTCGCAGCCGGCGCGCGGCTGTTCCCGAACGTGTCCCTACCGGACGGAGCGATCAAGTTTTGACTTCATCAGCCCCCCTGACCCGCGAGGCGATCGGCGCCGTCGACGTCTCCAACGAGGTCGACGACCTCCTCGGCCTGCCCGAGCACCTGCGCGACGCGCTGTGGCGCGTGGAGTCGGCGAAGCTCGAGCCGCACGACGCTCCGGGCGGCCTGATCGTCGCCGGCATGGGCGGCTCGGCGATCGGCGGCGTGCTTGCGCGCGCCGTGCTCGACGACCGCGCCTCGCGCTCGATCGTCGTGATGCGCGACTACGGCGTGCCCGCCTGGACGACGCCCGACTCGACCGTGCTGTGCATGAGCTACTCCGGCAACACCGAGGAGACGCTCGCGGCCTTCGAAGCTGCGGGTGCGCTCGGCGCACGGCGGCTCGTCGCGACGACCGGCGGCAAGCTCGCCGCGCTCGCCCGCGAGGAGGGGGTCCCGGTGATCCCGCTGCCGGGGATGTTCCAGCCGCGCGTCGCCGTCGGCTACATGCTGGTGATCGCGCTCGAGGCCGCCGCGCTGTGCGGCGCGGGGCCGTCGCTGCACTCCGAGATCGACGTCGCCGCCGCGCACTCCGAGGCGCTCGTGGAGGAGTGGGGTCCCGACGGCGCCGAGGACGGGCTGGCGAAGCAGCTCGCGCGCGGGCTGCACGGCACGATTCCGCAGATCGCCGGCGCCGGCCTCACGGCGCCGATCGCCTATCGCTGGAAGACGCAGATCAACGAGAACGCGAAGGCGCCGGCGTTCTCCAACGAGCTGCCCGAGCTCGACCACAACGAGATCGTCGGCTGGTCGGCCGCCGCCGAGCTGGGCCGCTTCGGCGCCGTCTTCCTCGACGACTCCGACCTGCATCCCCGCGTCCGGCAGCGGATCGAGCTGACGCGCGGCGCGATCAGCGCGACCGGCGCACCGACGTTCCGCGTCGAGAGCCGCGGCGAGACGCGCATGGAGCGGCTGATCTCGCTCGTCCTGCTCGGCGACCTCGTCTCGCTCTACCTCGCCGTCCTGCGCGGCGTCGACCCGACCCCGGTCGAGGCGATCGACCAGCTGAAGACGGCGCTGGACGGCGGGTAGCGCGAACCGCCCGGGGCGGTGCGGGCAAGGAGGGGCGAGGACCCCGACCGAGAGGATCGCGCCCTGCTCCGCACCGACGCAGAAGTGATCGCCGAGTCGCTCGCTGCTCCCCACGCCTTCGCCGCCGTCTTCGACCGCCACTACGACGCGATCGCCGGCTTCCTGCGGCGGCGCGTCGAGCACGCGCTCGCCGACGAGCTGGCGGCCGAGACGTTCCTGCAGGCGTTCGGTGCGCGTGAGCGCTACGACACGCAGCGGGCCGACGCGCGCCCGTGGCTCTACGGGATCGCGGCGAACCTGCTGCGCCGCCACCGGCGCGTTGAGGAGCGCCGTCTGCGCGCGTATGCGCGCGCGGCGGCGCGCGACGGGGAGGCGGGTGCCTTCGACGGCGTCGACGAGCGACTCGACGCGCGCGCTGCCGGAGCGGAGCTGGCGACGGCGCTCGCGAGCCTCGGTTCCGGCGAGCGCGACGTGCTGCTGCTCTACGCCTGGGCCGACCTCGGCTACGACGAGATCGCCGCGGCGCTGGCGATCCCCGTCGGCACGGTGCGCTCGCGCCTGCACCGGGCGCGCGGGGTCGTGCGCGAACTGCTCGTGCGCAGCGGCGAACAGATGGATGAGTCCATCGCCGCGGTCATCGCCACGGCACGAGAGGAGTCCCGATGAGCACCGAGATCGACCACCTGCGGGCCTTCCGCTCCGACGACGCCGCACCCGACCCCGACGCACGCGCTGCGGCGCGCGCGCTGCTGCTGGAGCGGATTGCTCCCACTGCGCCGCTGCGTCGCGCACCCCGGCCGCGGTCCCGCATCCTCGTCGGCGGGCTTGGCCTGGCTGCGGCTGCCGCGGCGGCGATCGCGCTCGTCGCGGGGCTGGACTCCGGCGGCGTGCAGCCGGCGACCGCAGCGGAGGCGCTGCGTGAGGCGGCCGACGTGGCGGCGCAAGGTCCGGACGTCGCGTTGCAGCCAGGTCAGTACTGGTACGTGCGCAGCGAGAGCCGCCAGCCCGGGGGGGACCGCGGAGGCCCCGAGGTCCGCGAGGACTGGTTCTCGCTCACCGGCCAGGGGCGGTGGGTCGTGCGTCGTCCGGGTGAGCCGGAGGAGGAGCATTCGATCGCCGACGGCGCGCTCTCGTACAGCTTCTTCCCGCAGCCGCTCACCTACGAGCAGGTGCGCGCGCTTCCCGCCGACGTGAACGGGCTCTACGACGCGATCGAGCGCGCCGGCATGGCCTGGGCGAGCGGGAACGGCCTTCCTGTCGCGGATCGAACGCACGAGATGTTCACGATCGTCGGCGACTGGCTGCGCGCCGCGCCCGCACTGCCACCCGCGCGCCGCGCCGCGCTCTATCGCGTGGCGGCCCGGCTTCCCGACGTCGAGCTGCTCGGCAAGGTACGCGACGGACGCGCGCGCGAGGGCATCGCCGTGGCCCAGACCGACGACGGCTTGCGCCGCGAGCTGGTGTTCGACCCCGACACGGCGCAGCTGCTGATGCAGCGCACCGTGCGCGCCGGCTCGGGCGAGCTGGTGTACGAGTCGACGTACGTCGAGTCCGGCGTCGTCGACTCGACGACCGCCCGCCCGTAGCACCCGCCAGAACCTTGACACAGCTCTGGTAAGGTTGTGGCCGCATGGCGGCTGAGGCGCTCACGATCCACGAGGCCGCGGAGATCACCGGCTGGTCTGCGCGGATGCTGCGCTACATCGAGCGCAGCGGGCTCGTCGTGCCCGTGCGCTCGGCGTCCGGGTACCGCCTCTACGGCGCCCCGGAGCTGCAGCGGCTGCGGACTTTGCGCGAGCTGCTGGACCGCTTCGAGCTGAGCCTCTCCGACCTCGTCTTCGCGCTGCGGCTGCGGCGCGAGGCGGAGCTGGACGGCGCCGTCGACGAGTGGCTCGAAGCGGAGCCGCATCGACCCGAGCACGTCGCAGCCGGCGACTGGCTGAGATGGGAGCAGGACAAGCACGAGAAGCTGATCAACACCGAATCCATGGAGACCGCGCCACGATGACCGCCCTTTCGAGCAAAACCGACTTCAAGGTCGCCGACCTGTCGCTGGCCGACTTCGGCCGCAAGGAGATCCGCCTCGCCGAGCACGAGATGCCCGGCCTGATGGCGCTCCGCGAGGAGTTCGCGGCCCAGCAGCCGCTCAAGGGCGCACGCATCACCGGCTCGCTGCACATGACGATCCAGACGGCGGTCCTGATCGAGACGCTGACCGCGCTCGGCGCCGAGGTCCGCTGGTGCTCGTGCAACATCTTCTCCACGCAGGACCACGCCGCCGCCGCGGTCGCCGTCGGTCCCGAGGGGACGCCGGAGGACCCGCGGGGCGTGCCGGTCTTCGCGTGGAAAGGCGAGACGCTCGAGGAGTACTGGTGGTGCACCGAGCAGGTCATCCGCTGGCCTGACGGGGGCCCGAACATGATCCTCGACGACGGCGGCGACGCCACGCTGCTCGTGCACAAGGGCACCGAGTACGAGGCCGCCGGCGCCGTGCCGGACCCCTCGACCGCGGACTCGGAGGAGTTCGAGGTCATCCTCAGCCTGTTGACGCGCTCGCTCGGCGAGGACCCGCAGCGCTGGACGAAGATCGGCCAGGGCATCAAGGGCGTCACCGAGGAGACGACGACCGGCGTCCACCGCCTCTACGAGATGACCGAGAACGGCACGCTGCTGTTCCCGGCGATCAACGTCAACGACTCCGTCACGAAGTCGAAGTTCGACAACCTCTACGGCTGCCGCCACTCGCTCGTGGACGGCATCAACCGCGCGACCGACGTGATGATCGGCGGCAAGGTCGCCGTCATCTGCGGCTTCGGCGACGTCGGCAAGGGCTGCGCGGAATCGCTGCGCGGCCAGGGCGCGCGCGTGATCGTCACCGAGATCGACCCGATCTGCGCGCTGCAGGCGGCGATGCAGGGCTACCAGGTCGCGACGCTCGAAGACGTCATCGGCGAGGGCGACATCTTCGTCACGTGCACCGGCAACAAGGACATCATCACCGCCGAGCAGATGGGGCGGATGAAGCACCAGGCGATCGTCGGCAACATCGGCCACTTCGACAACGAGATCGACATCGCCGGCCTGACGAAGGTGCCCGGTATCGAGAAGGTGACGATCAAGCCGCAGGTCGACGAGTGGCGCTTCCCCGACGGCCACACGATCATCATGCTCTCCGAGGGCCGGCTGCTGAACCTCGGCAACGCGACCGGCCATCCGTCGTTCGTGATGAGCAACAGCTTCACGAACCAGACGATCGCCCAGATCGAGCTCTTCACGAAGAACGACGAGTACGAGAAGCGCGTCTACGTGCTGCCCAAGCACCTCGACGAGAAGGTCGCGCGGCTGCACCTCGACGCGCTCGGCGTCCGGCTCACCGCGCTGCGCCCCGAGCAGGCGGCCTACATCGGCGTGCCCGTCGAGGGCCCCTACAAGCCAGACCATTACCGGTACTAAGCCCGCATATGACGTCGCCGACCTCGGCCTGGCGGAGGCCGGCGCTGCGCGGGTCGAGTGGGCCGATGCGCAGATGCCGGTGCTGCGCTCGATCCGCGAGCGGTTCGCGCGCGAGCGGCCGCTCGACGGGCTGACGGTCGGCGTCTGCCTCCACGTCACCGCCGAGACGGCGAACCTCGTGCGCACGCTGCTCGCGGGCGGCGCGACGGTCGGGCTGTGCGCGTCGAACCCGCTCTCGACGCAGGACGACGTCGCCGCGGCGCTCGTCGACCGCTACGGCGCCGAGGTCCATGCGATCCAGGGCGAGGACATGGCGACCTACTACGCGCACGTCGAGGCGGTCGTCGAGAAGCGCCCGCGCCTGACGATGGACGACGGCGCCGACCTGATCTCGACGATCCACGCGCGCCGCACCGAGCTGCTGCCCGACGTGCTCGGCGGCACCGAGGAGACGACGAGCGGACTGATCCGCGTGCGCGCGCTCGAGGGCGAGGGGCGGCTCGGCTTCCCCGTGATGGCGGTCGGCGCGGCACGCACGAAGCGCTTCTTCGACGACCGCTACGGCACCGGCCAGTCGACGCTCGACGGGATCCTGCGCGCCACGAACGTGCTGCTCGCCGGGCGCGTCGTCGTCGTCTTCGGCTACGGCTGGTGCGGTCGCGGGATCGCCACGCGGGCACGGGGAGCGGGCGCGCAGGTGATCGTCTGCGAGGTCGACGCCGTGCGGGCGCTGGAGGCGAAGCTCGACGGCTTCGAGGTGATGCCCGGACTCGCCGCCGCGGCGCGCGGCGACGTCTTCATCACCGCGACCGGCGGGCGCGACGTCGTGCGCCGCGAGCACTACGAGCTGATGCGCGACGGCGCGCTGCTCGCCAACGCCGGGCACTTCGACGTCGAGTTCGACCTGCCCGCGCTGCGCGCCTACGCGCCCGCGCCGCGGCGCGTGCGTCCGCACGTCGAGCAGCATCTCGCTCCCGACGGGCGCCGCCTGCATCTGCTCGCCGAGGGGCGCGTCGTCAACCTCGCCGCCGCCGAGGGCCATCCCGCCGCCGTGATGGACGTCGCGTTCGCCAACCAGGCGCTCGCGGCCGCCTACCTCGTGGCGCATGCGGACGAGCTCGCGCCGCGCGTCCACGACGTCCCACGCGCGCTCGACGAGGAGGTCGCGCGCCTCACGCTCGCGGCCCTCGGCGTCGAGCTCGACGCGCTGACACCCGCCCAGCAGGCCTATCTGACCGCCTGGGAGCAGGGGACCTAGCCCCGGTACCGCACGCCGCCGCCCATTCGGCGAGAATCCGCCGCATGCGCATCTCGGCGAAGACCGACTATGCCGTGCGCGCGGTCGTCGAGCTGGCCGCCGCGAGCGACGAGCACCCGGTCAAGAGCGAGCGGATCGCGACCGCCCAGGACATCCCGCTGCGCTTCCTCGAGAACATCCTCGTGCAGCTGCGCCAGGCGGGGATCGTCAACTCGCGCCGCGGCGCCGACGGGGGCTACCGGCTCGCGCAGGCGCCGGAGGAGATCACCGTCGCCGACGTGATCCGCGCGATCGACGGCCCGCTCGCCGGCGTCGGCGGCGAGCGCCCGGAGAAGCTCGCCTTCCACGGCACCGCCGAGCCGCTGCGCGACGTCTGGGTCGCGGTCCGCGCGAGCCTGCGTGACGTGCTCGAGCACGTTACGCTCGCCGACCTCGCGAGCGGCAACCTGCCCGAGGCCGTCAAGGCGCACACGACGGACCCGGACGCCTGGACGACGCGATGAAAGCCATGGTGCTGGCCGCCGGCCTCGGTACGAGGCTGCGCCCGCTCACCTACGAGCTGCCGAAGCCGATGGTGCCGGTGCTCGACCGGCCCGTGATGGCGCACATCGTCGATCTACTGGACCGCCACGGCTGCGAGGAGGTGATCGCGAACCTGCACTACTTCCCGGACACGATCCGCGACTACTTCGGCGACCGGCTGACCTACCGCGAGGAGGAGACGCTGCTCGGCACCGCCGGGGGCGTGCGCAACTGCGCCGACTTCCTCACGAACGACGGCCCGTTCCTCGTGATCTCCGGCGACGCGCTCACCGACATCGACATCACGCAGTTCGTGGCGCGCCACAAGGCGGCCGGCGGGATCGCGACGCTCGCCGTCAAGCGCGTCGAGGACACGCGTGAGTACGGCGTCGTGCTGCACGACGCCGACGGTCGCATCACCGGCTTTCAGGAGAAGCCGGATCCCGCGGAGGCGCTGTCGGACCTCGGCAACTGCGGCATCTACCTGTTCGAGCGCGAGATCTTCGACTACTTCCCCCAGCAGCCGCTCGTCGACTGGGCGAACGACGTCTTCCCGGCGCTGCTCGCCAACGACGTGCCGTTCCACATCCACGAGCTCGACGAGTACTGGAACGACGTCGGCTCGCTCGAGGAGCTCAAGAGCGGCACGTTCGACGCGCTGCGCGGCGAGCTGCGGCTCGACGTGCCGGGCGAGCAGATGGCGGACGGCGTGACCGCCGGCGAGGGCACCGAGCTCTCCGACGCGACGCTGATCGAGCCGCCGGTGTGGATCGGGCGCGACGTGCGGATCGGCGCCGGCGTGCGCCTGCAGGGCCCGCTCGCGATCGGCGACGGCGCGACGATCGGCGACGGCGCCGCGCTCAAGGACTCCGTCGTGCTGCCGGGCACCGAGGTCGCCGCCGGGGCGATCCTGATCGGCGCGATCGTCGGCCACGCCGGGATCCTGGAGCGCATGCGCCCGCGCGGCTGATCAGCCGACCGGCTCGTAGCGCTCCGCGCGCTGCTCGCGCTTCTCGGACTCGCTCAGCATCCGCGTGAAGAGGACGACGAGCGCGATCCCCATCACGATCGCCTGCTCGAGCGCCATCACCGCGCCCGCGAGCGCCTGGTCGCCGTCCGGCGTCAGCCCCCAGTAGTGAGGCTGGTGGCGGTAGTAGCTGAAGATCGCGCTGGGGGCGAACGTCAGCGCGATGCCGAGGAATCCCACCGTCACCTTCGTCGAGAGCATGTAGACGAGCGGCGTCATCCCCTCGCGCGGCAGGCGCGTGCTGACCGGCGAGACGAGATGCCACCAGTAGAGGAAGCCGGCGGCGGAGAACGTCAGATGCTCGAGCACGTGGATCCCCGTGTGCTCCGCGGCCGCGTCGTAGAGCGCGGGGACGTGCCAGACCCACATCGCGGCGGTGTAGAGGAGGACCGCGAACAGCGGCTGTGCGAAGAAGCCCGCGCGTGCCTCGAGCGCATGGATGCGCCGCGTCGCCGGTCGCAGCAGCACCTTCGTGAGACCGAGGATCAGCAGGATCGGCGCGACGTCGAGCAGCAGCACGTGCTGGACCATGTGCATCACGAGCAGCTGCTCGGCGAGCCGGTCGATCGGCGAGCAGAGCGCCGCGACCAGCACGAGGATCCCCGTCATGAACAGCAGCAGCCGCCCCGGGCTCGGCGGATGCGGCTCGCTCGCGGTACGGCAGCGACGCCAGCGCACGACGTAGATGCCGGCGTAGAGCGCGAGCGCGAGCACGACGCCCGGGGCGAAGCTCCACGATGCGTCCGGCGCCATGCGACGGAATTGTCGCAGTCGCCCCCGTGCGCTGGAACGGCCGTCTGCGCGACGCTGGTCGCATGCCCGCGACCGACCTGCTCGACCGCCTGCGCCGCGAGCTGCTCGCCGCGCTCGCACCGCCCGCCTGCGCGGCCTGCCGCGCGCCGCTCGCCGACGCCGGCGCGCCGCTCTGCCTCGACTGCCGTCGCGCGCTGCCCTGGCTGCGCGGCCCGCGCTGCGCCCGCTGCGGGTTGCCCGCGCCGTGCCGGACCTGCCCCGCGCGCCATGCCGCGTACGCGAGCGCCTGGGCGCCGCTCGCCTACGCGGGCCCGGCGCGGGCGCTCGTCGCGGCGCTCAAGTTCCACGGCGCGCTGCCCGTCGCGGACCTGATGGCGGCGCAGATCGCGGCCGGCGCCCCGGCGCGGCTGCTGGACGGCGGCACGCTCGTGCCGGTGCCGCTGCATCCGGCGCGCCGCCGTGCCCGCGGCTTCGACCAGGCGGCGCTCATCGCCCGCGCGCTCGCGCGCCGCCGCGGACTGGACCTCGCGCCCTGCCTGCGCCGCGGCGGGCGCGCGACGCGTCAGCTCGGCGCGGCACGCCCGCAGCGGCTCGCGGCCGGGCGGCTGGCGATCGCCGCGGACGGGCCGGTGCCGCGGCGCGCGGTGCTCGTCGACGACGTCCACACGACCGGCGCCACCTTCGACGCCTGCGCCCGCGCGCTGCGTGCGGCCGGCAGCGAGCAGGTGGTCGCCCTCGCCTACGCGCGGGCTCTCCGTGGGGGTGCTGCGGTCGGACACGGATGAATGCCGACGGTTGCTGCGCCTAGGATCTGGGCACGATCTCTCCCACCGAAACAGAAGGGGGCGCGCCATGCGCATCGCGGTCACCGGACGGAACACCTCGGTCACTTCGACCTTGCGCGAGCACGTCGAGAAGCGCTTTCGCACGGTCGGCCGCCAGGTCTCGGAGCTGGCGGAGCTCGAGATCGAGCTGAACGAGGAGCGCAATCCCGCGATCGCCGACGGCCAGGTCGCCGAGGCGACGCTCCGGCTCAAGGGCGAGACGCTGCGGGCGCGGTGCGCCTCGCACGACATGGCGCACTCGATCAACGTCTGCGAGGAGCAGCTCGCGCGCCAGGTCAAGCGTCATCGCGACCGGCGTCGCAAACGCCGCGAGACGCGCGCCGCGCAGGCCGCCGCGACGACGCAGCAGGCGTCAGTCTGAACGATCACACGAGGGTTGCGAATGGGCTGCGAGCCGCTGCTACGCTAGGCCGATGTCGTTCATCGATCGTGCGCTGCGCATGGGGGAGAGCCGGCGATTCCGGTCCTATGAGCAGCGCGTGGCCCGCATCAACGCGCTCGAGCCCGAGTTCGAGGCGCTGACCGACGCACAGCTGCGCGAGCGCGCCGACGAACTGCGCGCGCGCGCCCGCGGGGAAGAGCCGGAGCCGCTCGACGAGCTGCTGTCGGAGACCTTCGCGCTCGTGCGCGAGGCCGGCAGGCGCACGATGGCGATGCGGCACTTCGACGTGCAGATGATCGGCGGGATGGTGCTGCACGACGGCACGATCGCCGAGATGCGCACGGGCGAGGGCAAGACGCTCACCGCGACGCTGCCGGTCGTGCTGAACTCGCTGACCGGCAAGGGCGTCCACGTCGTCACGGTCAACGACTACCTCGCGCGCCGCGACGCCGAGTGGATGAGCCCGATCTACGACCTGCTCGGCGTCAGCGTCGGGATCCTGCAGTCGCTGCAGCCGATCGAGGAGAAGCACGAGGCCTACGCGTGCGACGTCACGTACGGCACGAACTCCGAGTTCGGCTTCGACTACCTGCGCGACAACATGGCGCCGACGCTCGAGGACAAGGTCCAGCACGGCGGCCGCGACATGGGCGAGATCCGTTCGGCGAAAGACCGGCTCGAGCGCCGCTCCGCGGCCCACACCTACGCGATCGTCGACGAGGTCGACAACATCCTGATCGACGAGGCGCGCACGCCGCTGATCATCTCCGGCGCGCCCGAGGACTCCTCCGACGTCTACGCGAAGTTCGCGCGCCTGGCGCCGCTGATGGAGGCCGGCAAGACGCCCGAGGGGATGGACCCGCGCTCGAAGAAGGAATTCATCGCCGACTTCGACTACGAGTTCGACGAGAAGCACAAGACCGTCTCCATCACCGAGCGCGGCGTCGAGAAGGCCGAGCGCTTCCTCGGCATAGACCACCTCTACCGCGCCGAAAACGGCTACCTCGTCAACCACCTGATGCAGTCGCTGCGCGCCGAGTCGCTCTACAAGCGCGACGTCGACTACGCGGTGATCGACGGCGAGGCGCAGATCATCGACGAGTTCACCGGGCGCATCCTCGAGGGGCGCCGCTGGTCGGAGGGTCTCCATCAGGCGATCGAGGCGAAGGAGGGCCTGCGCCTCACCGAGGAGAACCAGACGATGGCGACGATCACCTACCAGAACTACTTCCGCCTCTACGAGAAGCTCGCGGGCATGACCGGCACCGCGATCACCGAGGCGACCGAGTTCATGAAGATCTACGACCTCGGCGTCGTGCAGGTGCCGACGAACCGCGACATGATCCGCGACGACCGCAACGATCAGGTCTACAAGACCAAAGAGGGCAAGTGGGTCGCCGTCGTCGAAGAGATCGCCGCGCGCCACGAGAAGGGCCAGCCCGTGCTCGTCGGCACGATCTCCGTCGAGGTCTCCGAGCTGTTGGGCGAGCGGCTCAAGCGCCGCGGGATCCCGCACACCGTCCTCAACGCGAAGCCCGAGCACGCCGAGAGAGAGGGCGAGACGGTCGCCGAGGCCGGCCGCCCCGGCGCCGTCACGATCGCGACCAACATGGCCGGCCGCGGCGTCGACATCAAGCTCGGCGGGAGCCCCGAGCACCTCGTGCGTCACGAGCTCGCGAAGCTCGGCCTGCAGCCGGGCGATCCCGACTACGAGGAGCACGAGGCGAAGCTGCTGCCCGAGCTCGAGCGCCGCTGCGAGGCGGACCGCGAGAAAGTGATGGCCGCCGGCGGCCTCTGCATCATCGGCACCGAGCGCCACGAGTCGCGCCGCATCGACAACCAGCTGCGCGGCCGCGCCGGGCGCCAGGGTGACCCGGGCGAGTCGCGCTTCTACCTCTCCGCCGAGGACGACCTCGTGCGCCTGTTCGCCGGCGAGCGGATCTACCGCATCCTCGACCGCTTCGGCACGACCGACGAGGACGGCCGCGAAGAGCCGATCGAGGCCGGGCTGCTGACGAAACAGATCGAGAAGGCGCAGAAGAAGGTCGAGGAGCAGAACTTCCTCGTGCGCAAGCGTGTGCTCGACTACGACGACGTGATGAACGAGCAGCGCCGGATCATCTACGCCTATCGCGACGAGGTGCTCGAAGGGCGCGACATGCGCGACCAGGCGCGCGAGGAGATCTCCGCGATGCTCGCGCGCACGGTCGAGGAATTCACGCCCGGCGACTACATGGAGGACTGGGACCTCGAGGGCCTGTTCGCGCGCGTGGAGGAGATATTCCCGGCGAGCTTCATGGCCGACGAAGTCGATCCGGACAGAACCGATCGCAACGAACTGACGCGCCGGATCGTCGACGACGCGACGCGGCTCTACGACGAGCGCGAGCAGGAGCTCGGCGAAGAGATCATGCGCGTGCTCGAGCGCTACCTGCTGCTGCAGACGATCGACCAGCGCTGGCGCGAGCACCTCTACGACATGGACTACCTGCGGGAGGGCATCCACCTGCGCGGGTTCGCCCAGGTCGAACCGCTGATCGCCTACAAGAACGAGGCGTTCACGCTCTTCCAGGACCTCATGAACACGATCTGGGCCGACTTCACGCGCATGATCTTCAACGTCGAGGTCGAGATAGGCGGCGACGAGCAGCCGGAGGAGGCGATACCGGCCGCGCAGCCCGCCGGCAACAGCAACTGGGCCGGAGGCGGCGGGCTCACCTACTCCAGCGGCTCCTCGACGGCGACCGCCCTCGGCGCACTCGCGGCCGGCACCGGCGGCTCGGCGCTCGGCTACGCGGAGCCGCCGCCGCCCTCCGACGACGGCGGCGCACGCGTGGAGCAGCGCAAAGTGGACGCGATCGACCAGATCGGCCGCAACGACCCGTGCTGGTGCGGCTCGGGCAAGAAGTTCAAGAAGTGCCACGGCACGCAGTAGAAGAACTCGCGTGACCTTTTCGCGGTTGCCGTCTCTTCCGGGGTAAGAGGAGCGTCAAGCGGACGCTCCGAACTCCGGCGAAGGAGCACGAGATGAGGACCCGACTGATTGCGATCGTCATGGCATTGGCCCTGGCGGCGGGCACGTTCGCCGCGACCGCGATGGCGCAGCACGGCGCGGACGACCCCGTCGCACATCACCAGCACCGCCACGCCGCGCAGTGCGGTGAGCGGCATCACCGCAACCACGCCGAGCCCGGCGATGACCGTGGCGGACACCGCGAGAACGAGCCCGGGGACGACCGCGGCGGACGCTGACACATGAACGCCCGTTTCTCCGACGCGCTCCTGCGCACGCAGACCGACGAGCGGCTCGTCGCGCTCACGCGCGCGGGTCACGAGCGGGCGTTCGCGGCGATCGTGGAGCGCTACCGGCGGCCCCTGCTCGCGTTCGCGCGCGGCGGGGCGCCGGAGGGGAGGGCGGAGGACGTCGTCCAGCAGGCGCTGATGAGCGCGTGGGCGGCGCTGGCCGCCGGCGCGGAGGTCGCGCATCTGAGCGGCTGGCTGCATCAGATCGTCCGCCACGAGGGGATGCGGATGGGCCAGCGCGAGGGCCGGCAGGCTGTTGAGCTGCTCGATCCCGGCTTGATCGTCGGCGGCGCGGCGGCGGAAGCGCAGGTCGAGCAGAAGCTGCACCTGCGGGAGACGATCGCCGGCATCGCGCAGCTCCCCGCGCATCAGCGGGAGGCGCTCGTGCAGACGGCGGTCGAGGGCCGCTCGCGCAGCGAGGTCGCGACAAGGATGGGGATGAGCGAAGGCGCCGTGCGCCAGCTCGTCCACCGCGCTCGCTCGACGTTGCGGACGGCGGTGACCGCCATCACTCCGTTCCCCGTGGCGAGCTGGCTCGCGTCGG
>DASRAV010000023.1:0-19779 GCA_035637995.1 Conexibacter sp.
ACGAGACCGGTCGCACCGACGACCCCCACCCTCATGACGGGCTCGCTTCGAGCTCGAAGGCCGCGTGGAGCGCCTGGACCGCGCGCTCGACGTCGTTCTCGTGGACGACGCAGGAGATGCGGATGGTCGACGTCGAGATCATCTCGATGTTGACGCCTTCATTGGCGAGCGTCTCGAACATCTGCGCAGCGACGCCGGGGTTGGTCTTCATGCCCGCGCCCACGACCGACACGCGCCCGATGGCGTCGTCGAAGTTGGCGCCGCCGGCGTCGATCTCAACAACGGTCTTGTCGACGATCTCCATGGTGCGCGAGAGCTCGTCACGCGGCACGGTGAACGAGATGTCGGTGTGGCCGTCGGTCGAGACGTTCTGCTCGATCATGTCGACGTTGACGTTCTCGTCGGCCAGGGCGCGGAACACCTTGGCCGCGATGCCGGGCCGGTCGGGCACCCGGAAGATGGTGACCTTCGCCTCCGACACGTCGTGCGTGACGCCCGAGATGATCGGCGCTTCCATGCCTTGCTCCTCGTCGTGCACCCACGTCCCCGTCTCCCACGTGAAGCTCGAACGCACGTGGACGGGAACGCGGTAGTTGCGGGCGAACTCGACCGAGCGCAGCGCGAGCACGCGCCCTCCGGTGGCCGACATCTCGAGCATCTCGTCGTAGGAGAGCCGGTCGAGCCGATGCGCGTCGGCGACGATGCGCGGGTCGGCGGTGTAGACGCCGGCGACGTCGGTGTAGATCTCGCACACGTCGGCGTGCAGCGCGGCGGCGAGCGCGACCGCCGTCGTGTCAGAGCCGCCGCGTCCGAGCGTCGTGACGTCGCTGTTCGTCGAGACGCCCTGGAAGCCGGCGACGAGCACGATCAGGTCCTCTTCGAGCGCGGTGCGGATGCGGTCGGCGCGCACGTCGAGGATGCGCGCCTTCGTGTGCGAGGTGTCGGTCACGATGCCGGCCTGGGAGCCCGTCAGCGAGATCGCGCGGTGGCCGAGGTCGTGGATCGCCATCGCGCACAGCGCGCACGAGATCCGCTCGCCGGTCGAGAGCAGCATGTCCATCTCGCGCGGGTCCGGCGCGGTCGAGATCTCGTGCGCCGCCGCGACGAGCTCGTCGGTCGTCTTCCCGCGCGCGGAGAGGACCGCGACGACGCGGCTGCCCTGTTCGCGCGCGGCCACGATCCGCCGCGCCGCGCGCTTGATGCGCTCCGCGTCGGCGACCGAAGTCCCGCCGAACTTCATCACGACCGTTCCCTCGACCATGGCGGCCTAGGTTAGTCGCGTGTCGCCGTGCGCGCTGCCGCGAGCGCTCAGGACAGCGTGCGGCGGCCGGACATCGCGCGGCCGAGGGTCAGCTCGTCGGCGTACTCGAGGTCGGCGCCGACGGGGAGGCCGCTGGCGAGGCGCGTGACGGTGACGGAGGGGGCGCGCTCGCGCAGCTGCTCGGCGATGTGCAGCGCGGTCGCCTCGCCCGTCGTCGTCGGGTTCGTCGCGAGCACGACCTCGCGGATCGGCACGGCGTCGGGCGCGGGATTCGCCACGCGCGTCAGCAGCTCGGCGATCTTGATGTCCTCGGGATCGATCCCGTCGATCGGCGAGAGCGCGCCGCCGAGCACGTGGTAGCGGCCCTGGTACTCGTGCGTGCGCTCGATCGGGATGATGTCGGAGGGCTCCTCGATCACGCACACGAGGCCCGCGTCACGGCGCTCGTCGGTGCAGATGCGGCAGCGGGGGCCGTCGGCGAGGTTGAAGCAGACCTCGCACAGGCCGATCCGCTCCTTCACCTCGCGGATCGCCTCCGCGAGCCCGAGCGCGTCCTCCTCGGACGCGCGCAGCAGGTGGAACGCGAGCCGCTGCGCGGTGCGCCCGCCGATGCCCGGCAGCTTGCCGAGCTCGGTGATGAGTCGCTGGACGGGCGGCGCGAACGAGGACACGGCCGAGGTGCTCTAGAGGCCCGGGATCCCGAGGCCGCCGAGCCCGCCCGGCCCGCCGAGGCCGCCGGTGATCCCGCCGAGGCGCTTGGAGGCGAGCTCCTGGGCGGCGCGCAGCGCCTCGTTCGTCGCTGCGAGCACCATGTCCTGGAGCAGCTCGACGTCCTCGGGGTCGACCGCCTCCGGGTCGATCGCGATCGCCTTGACCTCGAGGTCGCCGCTGACCGTGACGGTCACCATCCCGCCGCCGGCCGACGCCTCGACCTGCTCGTCCTTGAGCTGCTCCTGGGCCGCGACCATGTCCGCCTGCATCTTCTGGACCTGCTTCAGCATCTGCTGCATGTTCGGCTGGGGCATCAGGTGCCTCCCTCGTCGTCGTTCAGCTCCTCGGCATCGAACTCTGCCACGAAGCGCGCGACCAGATCCTCGCCCGACAACGCGGGCGTAGCAGCACCCGACTCGCCCGCCTGCGGCTCCTCCGCGTCGGGCTCGCGCAGTTCGTAGCGCGGCCGCAGCGGGGCGCCGGCGAGGGTGCGCAGCGCCTCCACGACGATGCGACGGTGCTCCTCGGTCTCGGCCTTCTTCTTGAGGAAGTCCGACCCGGCGGGGAAGGCGAACGTCGCCTCCTCCGCAGCGACCGCGATCGGGCGCGCTTCGGCGAGCGCGGCGGCGAGCATCGCGTTCTCGGCGCGCACCGCGTCGACGACGGCGGGCCACAGCACGCGCAGCGTCTCGACGTCGGGCGGCCCCTCGGGCGCCGGCACGGGCGCAGGCGGCGTCTCGACGACGGCCACGGCGGCCGGCGGCGGCGTCTGCTCCGGGGACGACGCCTGCGCGACGGGCGGAGCCACGGACGCGCGACGCGGCGCCGGCGGCGCGACGGTCGGCTCCGACGCGGCGGCCGCGGGCGGCGGCGCGACAGGCTGCGGTGCAACAGGGGCGGGGGACGCGGGCGCCGGCTCCGGCGCGGCGCCGCCGAGCCGCTGCTCCAGTCGCTCGATGCGCGCCAGCAGCGCGCGCGTGGAGGGATCGACCTCCGGGGCGGCCGCCTTCACGAGCGCCAGCTCGAGCTGGATGCGCGCCTGCGCCCCGTTCGCGAGCCCCTCGAGCGCGTCGGCGAGCAGGTCGAGCAGGCGCACGACGTCCTGGCGCCCGAGCTGGTCGGCCTGGGCGGCGAGCCGTGCGTCGCGCTCGGGCGTCATCCGCAGCTCCGCCGGCACCTCCCCGAGCACCTGCACCGCGAGCAGCTCGCGCGCGTGCGCCTCGAGCTCGCGCACGAGCTGGCCGGCGTCGCGGCCCGACTCGACGAGCCGCGCGACCGCGAGCAGCGCGGCGCGCGCGTCGTGCGCGGCGACCGCGTCGACCGCACCGAAGAGCGCCTCGGCGTCCGCGACGCCGAGCACCGTCAGCACCTCCTCGACGGTGATCTCGCCGTCCGCCCCCGTGCCGCCGTAGGTCGTCAGCTGCTCGAGCGTCCCGAGCGCGTCGCGGAAGGAGCCGGTCGCATGACGCGCCACGAGCGCGAGCGCGGCGTCCGGCACGCGGATCCCCTCCTGGTCGGCGACGCGCCGCAGCACGCCGCCGATCTCCTGCACCGTCGGGCGCTGGAAGTCGAAGCGGTGGCAGCGGTCGACGACGGTCGGCAGGACCTTGCCCGCCTCCGTCGTCGCGAGCACGAAGATCGTGTGCGGCGGCGGCTCCTCGAGCGTCTTGAGGAATGCGTTCCACGCCTGCGAGGAGAGCATGTGCGCCTCGTCGAGGATGTAGACCTTGTGGCGGCCGGAGACGGGCGCGTAGGCGACCTTGTCGCGCAGCTCGCGGATGTCGTCGACGGAGTTGTTGGACGCCGCGTCCATCTCGATCACGTCGAGCGACGTCGCGGCCGCGATCGACGTGCACGAGTCGCAGACGCCGCACGGCGAGACGGTCGGGCCGTGCTCGCAGTTGAGGCAGGCGGCGAGGATCTTCGCCATGCTCGTCTTGCCGGTCCCGCGCGAGCCGACGAACAGGTAGGCGTGGTGGACCTTCTCCTGCTCGACCGCGTTGCGCAGCGTGCGCACGACGTGCGCCTGTCCGACCACCTCGTCGAACGTGCGGGGACGGTGGCGGCGGTAGAGCGACGGGCCGGCGGACACGGGACGAACCAGTCTACCCGCGCCGCCCGGCGAGCCGGCCTGCGCAGCGCGTATGTTTCCGCCGTGCCCCAGCGCCTGCGATCGGAGGGCATCGTCCTCGTCCCCGCCCTGCTCGCGGTCGCGCTGCTCGTCTACTGGGCCGCGCACGGCGGCGGCTACGCGCCGACTACGTGGGAGCCCTCGGCGCTCCTCGTGCTCGGTCTGCTCGTCGCCACGACGATCGGGATCGGCCCGCGGCGCGTGCGGCTCGCGCGCCCGGCGGCGATCGCGCTCGCGTCGCTCGCCGGCTACGTCGCCTGGTCCTATCTCTCGATCGCATGGGCCGCCTCGCCCGGCGACGCGCTCGACGGCAGCAACCGCGCGCTGCTGTTCCTGCTGCTGTTCGGGCTCTTCGCCATGCTGCCGTGGAGCGCCTGGAGCGCGCTGGCCGCGCTGAGCGTCTACGCGCTCGGGATCGGCGTGCTCGCCGTCGTCACGCTCGTACGACTCCACGGCAGCGGGGCACCCGACCTCTTCACCGAGGGCCGGCTCGTCTATCCGCTCGGCTACGTCAACGGCACGGCGGCGCTGTTCATGATCGGCACGGTCGTCTCGATAGCGCTCGCCTCGCGGCGCGAGCTGCCGGTCGTGCTGCGCGCGCTGCTGCTCGCGCTCGGGACGGCGGCGTTCCAGGTGTCGGTGCTGTCGGAGAGCCGCGGCTGGCTGTTCGCGCTGCCCGTGGTGCTCGTGCTCGCGGTCGTGCTGGTGCCGGGTCGCGTGCGGCTCGTGTTGTGGGCGCTGCCCCCGCTCGCCGGCACGCTGCTCGCGCTCTCGGCGCTGCTCGACGTCTTCACGCGCGTCGACGCGACGGCGACGCCGGCCGCCGCGCGCACGGCGCTGCTCGACACCGCGGCGCACGCGAGCACGGTCGCGCTGCCGATCTGCGCGGTCGTCGGGCTGGTCGGGCTCGTGCTGGCGCTCGCCGACCGGCGCATCGCGTTGCCGGCGCGCACCGTGCGGAACGTGAACCGCGTCGCGGCCGGGCTTGCGATCCTCGCCGCGCTCGGGGGGATCGCGGTCGGGCTCGCCGCGAGCCATGGTCGGCCGGATCGCTCGATCGCGCACTACTGGGACCGCTCGCACGGCTACCACGCGGCGGCGGCCGGCAGCTCGCGCTTCGCGCAGGCCGGCACGAACCGGCCGGACTTCTGGCGCGTGGCGCTGAAGGCGTTCGCCGCGCATCCGCTCGGCGGCCTGGGTCAGGACAACTACGGCGACTACTACCTGCGCCACCGCCGCACCGACGAGCAGCCGCGCTGGACCCACAGCGTCGAGCTGCGGCTGCTCACGCACACGGGGATCGTCGGACTGCTGCTGTTCGGCGCGTTCCTCGTCGCCGCGCTGCTCGCCGCGCTGCGCGGGCGCCGGCGCGCCGACGCGCTCGCCGCCGGAGTGGCGGCGATCGCGCTGCTGCCACTCGTGGTCTGGCTGGTGCACGGCTCGCTCGACTGGTTCTGGGAGTTCCCGGCGCTGAGCGGGCCGGCGTTCGCGTTCCTCGGGCTCGCGACAGCCGTGATGCGCGCGCCGGCCCGGGCGCCGGCCGAGACGAAGCCGCTGCGCCGCTCCGTGGTGGCCGTCGCAGAGGGACTCCTGGGCGCCGTGGCGCTAGCTGGCGCGTTCGCGCTCGCCCTTCCGTACCTCGCCGAGCGCGACGTCGCGCATGCGACGCACAGCTGGCGCACCGATCCCGCCGGCGCGCTGTCGCAGCTGAGCAGCGCGCGCGACCTGAACCCCCTGAGCGCCCAGCCCGACCTCGTCGCGGCCGTGGTCGCGCTGCAGCTGCAGCGGCCCGACATCGCGCTCGTCCGCCTCGACGTCGCGCTGCAGCGCGAATCCGGGAACTGGTTCATCGTGTTCGTGCAGGGCCTCTCGGCATCTGCCGCGGGCGATCGCGCCGCCGCTCGCGCCGACTTCAGGCGTGCCAAGCTGCTCGACCCCCGCGAGCCGCTGGTCGCACAGGCGCTCGCCCGCGCGGGCGGCGATCGCCCGTTGACGCTCGCGGAGGCGGTCAGCCAGGTGCGCCGCAACGTCCAACGCGTGACCGGTCGGCCCTGACCTGCGCGAAAGGCACCCTGACGGAACGGCTTAAGCCCTCGCACGAAGAGCCGACGATGGTTGTAGAAGGGCCGTTTTGATGCTACGTTGAGGCGCAATTCGCCACTTTCGTACGTGATAAGCAGGTTTGGAGCGCCCAGCGCTCGACCAAACCAATACATGGATGGGAAGGGATTGGTTCGATGAAGCGACTCGCCTTGATGATGGTGGTAGTCGCCCTCGCGCTCGTGGCCGCAGCAGTTCCGGCGTATGGACAGGGCGCCACCGGCGACGCGTATGGCGGAAACGGCAACGGTGTGCTCGGCGCGACAGGCGGCGGAAACGGCTCACCCCCGGCCTCGGTCCAGTCGGCCGGCAGCGGCTCGCTGCCGTTCACCGGCCTCGACATCGGCCTGCTCGCGCTCGGAGGGTGCGCGCTCGTGGGTGTCGGCGTGGGCCTGCGGCGCTACGCCCGGCCGCTCAACTGACCGATCGTCGGCGATTGCACTGATACGCGGGACGTGAGGACCCGGCGGTGAACGGTCGACGCGCAACCTCGACCGAGCACCGCCGGGCCCCGCGCTCGCGGATGAGCCGGGCCCGGCTCACGGCTCAACGTTCGGGGGAGATCTGCCGAAGAGTCGTGGAGAGCGCCGTGGCCTCCGTCCTCACCGAACAGCTCAGCGAGACCGCCGGAAAACGGCGGTCGGGGCACACCGCTGCTCACTCGCGCAAGCTGGCGCGCCAGCAGCGGCTGCGCATGTACCGCTTCGCCGACGCGGCGATGCTGCTGGCGGCCTCCGTCGTCGCCGTGATCGCGGCGCCGGGCGCCAAGAGCCTCGCGAACTTCGGCTGGGGCGCGGCATACGCGCTGCTGGCCCTGGTGATCCTCGAGAGCCGCGGCTTCTACGACGTCCGCATCCACGACTCGCCGCTCGACACGACCGCGCGCATCTTCGCCGCGACGTCGATCGGCGCGATGGTGCTCACGTTCTCGCGCGCGCTCGTCACCGACGACCCTCTGCTCGCCGAGCAGACGCTGCGCCTGTGGGCCTTCACGCTCGTGTTCCTCGGCGCCGGCCGGCTCGGCATAACGCTCGACCGCCGGCGTGCGCTGCGCCGCGGCGAGACCGGCTTCAACGCGCTGATCGTCGGCGCCGGCTCGATCGGGCACGTGATCGCCAACCGCCTGCGCGAACGCCCGGAGCTGGGCCTGCGGCCGATCGGCTTCCTCGACAAGGACCCGATGATCGAGGACAGCGAGGACGACGCGCTGCCGGTGCTCGGCGCCAGCTGGGACCTCGAGGACGTCGTGCAGCGCTATGAGGTCGAGCAGGTCGTCGTGACGTTCTCGACCGCCCCGCACGCCGTGCTGCTGAACATGATCCGCCGCTGCCGCGAGCTCGGCGTCGAGGTCGTGATCGTGCCGCGGCTGTTCGAGGAGGTCAGCAACCGCGTCGAGGTCGAGCACCTCGGCGGGATCCCGCTGCTGCGCGCCGCGACCGTCGACCCGAAGGGGTGGCAGTTCTCGATCAAGTACGCGATCGACCGTGTGATCGCCGCCGGCGTGCTCGTGCTGATCTCGCCGCTGCTGCTCGCGATCGCGCTCGCCGTGAGGCTGAGCTCGCCCGGTCCCATCCTCTTCCGCCAGCCGCGCGTCGGCCTCGACGGGCACGAGTTCGACATGCTCAAGTTCCGCACGATGCGCGGCGACGCCTCCAAGGACGGGGAGGCCGACGCCGCCTGGGCCGCATCGGCCACCGGCGCGACGGCTCCCGCATCCGCCGAGGCCCCGGTGTCCTCGCCGGATCGGCGTACGAAGGTCGGCCGGATCCTGCGCAAGCTCTCGCTCGATGAGCTGCCGCAGTTCGCGAACGTCCTGCGCGGGGAGATGTCGCTCGTCGGCCCGCGTCCGGAGCGGACCGGCTACGTGCGCACGTTCGAGGACCGCATCTACCGCTACGGCGACCGCCACCGCGTCAAGTCCGGCATCACCGGCTGGTCGCAGGTCCAGGGGCTGCGCGGCGAGACGTCGCTGACGGACCGCGTCGAGTGGGACAACTACTACATCGAGAACTGGAGCCTCTGGCTCGATCTCAAGATCGCCCTGATGACCGTCCCGGCGCTGCTGCCGGGATCCCGCTCAGGCGGCGAGTGACGCCCGTCGGGCGCCGCCACGCACCGCGCGCGACGACTCTCAGGACCCGCTCGTGACCACGCACCCCGCTCCCCTGCGCGTGCACGTGCTGATCGACTCGCTCACCTGGGGCGGCGCCGAGAGCCTGCTGGCCGACCTCGCCGTCGGCGCGCCCGCCGCCGACATCGAGCTGTCGGTCGGCTACCTGCAGGACGTCGACGACAGCCCGATGGCGCCGCGCCTGCGCGAGCGCGGAGTGGAGCCCCAGCTCGTCGGCGTGCAGCGGCTGCGCGACCTCACGGTGCTGCGGCGGCTGCGCCGCCAGCTGCGCGCCACCCAGCCGCACGTCGTGCACACGCACCTCGGCTCCTCCGACCTGCTCGGCACGATCGCTGCGCGCTCGCTCGGCCTGCCGGCCGTCTCGACGATCCACCTCGTGCTGCGTCGCGATGCCGGCCTGCCCCCGCGCGAGCGCGTGAAGGAGCGCCTGATGGCACTCGCGCGCCAGCGCGGAGGCGCGCGCGTGATCGCCGTCTCCGACGCGGCCCGCGCCGCCTACCTGGAGACCGGCTGGGACACGCCCCGCCACGTCGTCACCGTCCACAACGGGATCGCCGTGGCGCCGCCGCGCACGGGCCCCGCCGAGCTGCGCGCGCAGCTCGGGCTCGCGCCCGACGCGCTCGTCGCCACGATGGTCACGGTGCTGCGCCCCGGCAAGGGGCACGAGGTCGCGGTCGAGGTCGTGCGCCGGCTGCGCGAGCGCTTCCCGCAGCTGCAGCTGCTGATCGCCGGCGACGGACCCGCCCTGCCCGACGTGCGCCGGCTCATCGAGCCGCTCGGCGAGGCCGCCCTGCTGCTCGGTCACCGCACGGACGTCGTCGAGCTGCTCGGCGCCTCCGACGTGCTGCTGCATCCGACGAGCATGGACGCCTTTCCGACCGTGCTGCTGGAGGCGGGCGCCGTCGGCCTGCCGGTGCTCGCGACCGCCGTCGGCGGGATCCCCGAGATCGTGCGCGACGGCGAGACGGGCCTGCTCGTCGCAGCGCCCCCGAGCGCGGACGCCGTCGCCCCCGCGCTCGAGCGGCTGCTCGCCGACGCGGAGCTGCGCGCGCGGCTGGGCGCGGCGGCGCGTGCACGCTTCGAGGCCGACTTCACCGCCGAGCGGTGGGCGCAGCGTCTGCGCACGGTCTACGACGCGGTGCTGAGCGAGCGTGCAGTCTCCGGGCGACGCTAGCGTGCCGGACGTGAGCCAGGCATTCCCCGCTCCGGAGGACGTCGTCGATCCGCCCGGGATCGCGGACGACGGCGGCGAGAGCGTCGGCCGCCGCACGCTGCGCGGCATGTTCTGGGCCTACGGCTCCTACGTCGGCGGGCGCCTGCTGGGGCTCGTCGCGCTGTCGATCCTCGCGCGCCTGCTGTCGGTGAAGGACTTCGGCCTCGTCGCGATCGCGCTGACGTTCATGACGTTCCTCGACACGATCAAGGACCTCGGCCTCGGGCAGGCCCTGATCGTCGGCAAGCCGGAGGAGCTGGAGTCGCGCGCGCAGACGGTCTTCGGCTGGACGATCGTGATGGGCGCCGTGCTGAGCGCGCTGACGGCGCTCGGCTCGCCGTTCGTGGCGCGCTTCTTCCACGAAGGGTCCGCGCTGGCGGCGCTGATCTCGGTGCTGGGGCTGAACTTCTTCGTGCGCTCGCTCGGGGCGACGCACTACGCGCTCGCGCGCAAGGAGCTCGACTACCGGACGCGCACGTTCGCGGAGTGGTCCGACGTGATGACGCGGGGGGTCGTCGGGATCGCGCTCGCGCTGTCCGGCTTCGGCGCCTGGAGCCTCGTGATCGGCTACCTCGTCGGCAGCTCGGCGCTGGCGATCACGGTGTGGCGGCTCGTCCCGTTCCGGCCGCGCCTGCGGCTCTCGCGCGAGCACCTCGGCAACCTGCTGTCGTTCGGCGGGACGCTCACGCTGGTCGACATCGGCGCGGCGGTCGCGCACGAGATGGACTACTGGTTCACCGGACGCGTGCTCGGAGCCACCGCGCTCGGGTACTACACGATCGGCTTCCGCCTGCCGGAGCTGCTGATCATCAACCTCGCGGTCGTCGCGGGCAACGTGCTCTTCCCGGCCTACGCGCTGCTCGACCACGAGCGTTTGCGCGACGCGTTCCTGCTCTCGCTGCGCTCGACCGCGATGATCGTCTTCCCGCTGGCAGCCGGCCTCGGCGTGATGGCGCACCCCGTGACGATCGCCTTCTTCGGCTCCGGCCCGAAGTGGCTGCCGTCGATCGAGGTGATGCAGGTGCTCGTCGTCTACGCGGTCGTCGTGACGCTGAACATCCCCGGCGGCACGGTGCTGAAGGCGACGGGGCAGGCGTGGGTGCTGTTCGCGCTGACGGTGCCCTACGTGATCTCGCAGTTCACGGCGCTCTACATCTTCGCCGACCGCGGGATCGTGGCCGTGGCGCTCTGCATGGCCGGCATGCAGGCGCTCTTCCTCGGGATCACCTGGCGCGTCGCGTCGCGGCGGCTCGGCGTCCCGCTGCGGCGCGCGGTCGGGGTGCTGTGGGCACCGTTCGTCGCGGCGCTCGGGATGGGCGCGGCGCTCTACCCCGTCGAGCGCTACGTCGGGTCGGCGTGGCTTGCGCTGATCGTCGGGGCTGTGGTCGCAGTCGCCGTCTACGGCGCGTTGACCTGGCTGCTCGCGCGCGACACGCTGCTGCGGCTGCGCGCCGCGGCGCAGGCTTAGGCTCCGGGGGATCTCAGGTCGGCGGCCCGGCGCCCGGGCGCACGCCGGCCACGTCCGCCAGCAGGCGCGCGAGCCGCTGCGGGTGGCGGTGCGGCGCGTCGATCTCGTATGGAAGGCGGCCGTTGCCGTAGGGCACGTAGACGCGGACCGAGACGCCGAGCGCCCGTGCGGCGGCGAGCGCGTCGCCGCAGCGCATCGCGTGCAGCACCTGCAGCTCGCAGGGTGTGCCGGCAGCCTGCAGGCGCCGCAGCGCCTCGCCGGCCAGCTCGGCGTCCTGCGTGGCGACCTCCACACGCGTGGCACGGCCCGCGAGCGCATCGACGACCGCCAGGTAGCCCGCGCGCGGGTCGCGCGCGGGATCGTCGGGGTCCGCCCACTCGCTCTTGACGATCCGCACGCGCAGGCCGTGCTCGATCGCGAGCTCGGCGTCGGCGACGCTGCGCCGCCAGCGGCCGGGGAGCGTGCAGCCGAGCGTTCCGTCGGCGTCGGGCGCGAGCTGCGCGGCGAGCCGCAGGACCGGCTCCGCCGTCGCGGGCGTGAGCGCGTCGAAGTGCAGCGGCACGCCGCGCGCGGCGGCGTGCGCCATCAGCTCGCCGATCGCCTTCGCGTCGTTCCCCATCGCGGGCGGCTTGATCGCGAGCTGGACACCCGCCGCCAGCGCGTCGGCGGCGGCGACGTTCTCGGCGCGCGCGTCGGCGACCGGCGTGTCGCCCGCGGGCCAGTAGCCGAGCACGGTGTCGTAGCCCGCTGCGGCATAGCGGCGCTGCTCGCGCAGCCCGTCGGCGAGCGCCGGCCCCGCGACATAGCGGCGTGCGGCGCCGCGCTCGGCGGCCCGCAGCGTCGCCCGCGCCTGCGCGGCTGCGGCGGCGCGCGCCGCGCGCGCGGCCGCGCCACTCAAGGCGATCCCGCTGGCAGCGCCCGCGGGATAGGCGATCGCGCGCACGCATGTCCGCAGCTCCGGTGCCCACACGTCCGTCCACGGCGCGGCCGAGCCGAGCAGCTCGTAGCCTTCCAGCCCGCGCCGCGCGGCGTCGGCGATGCTCTCCCCGAGCAGCACCTGCCCGGGCGAGGCCGCGGCATGGGCCTCGTCGAAACCGATCTTCAGCAGCCAGATGCGCTGCCGCCATTCGACGCCCAGCTGCATCGCGACCGCGCGGCCGTCGATCCGCAGCAGCTCGACGCGCAGCTGTCCGCGCGCGGCGGCCTCGGCACCGTAGACGCGATAGAAGCGTGCGAGCTGCGGCGAGGCGGCCAGCGCGGTGCCCGTGCGCGCCTTCCACGAGCGCCCTTCGACGTCGATCGCCTCCTCGAGGAGCGCCTCCACCTGCTCCGGCGTCGGGGCGTGCAGCTCGATCGTGACCTCCCCAGCCTGCTCCGCCTTGCGCCGCGCGCGGCGCAGCGCGGAGCGGCGGCTGGAGCTGAGACCCCCGCCCGGCTCCTGCCAGACCTCCGTCAGCGTCAGCGCGGGATGGCCGGGGGCCTCGGCGACGCGCAGCACGCCGCGGCGTCCGAGCGCGCGCCGCAGGGCGGCGACGATCGGCGCCTCGGCCGGGATGCGGCCGAGCGCGAGCGGCAGCCGCTCGCGCACGAGTCGCTCGGCGAGCGCGTCGAGCGCGGCCTCGGAGCCCGCGAGCACGTCAGCCGGCTCGTAGAGCTGCGGCAGGCCGAGCAGCTCGAGCCGGCGCCCGCGCCGCGCCAGCGGCGCGATCGCCTCCGGCGCCGCCAGCTCGCCGTGCACGAGGACGTGCGCGTCCCCGAATGCCTCCGCGCCGGCGATCGCCCACGCGGCCTCCTGCGTCGGCAGCGTCGCGGCGGCAGCGGCGAGCGCCTCCCAGCCGGCCGCGGCGCGCCGAAGGTCGGCGGGGGATCCGAGTGTCTCCATGCGCTCGGCAAACTACCGCAGCCGCACGATCGTTCCTCAGTCCGGGCGGGCGAACAGCTGCGGCAGCCGTGCGAGCGCTTGCAGGTGCCGCCGTTCGACGGCCGGCCCGACGTGGACGCGCGACACGTCGAGCGGCCGCCAGCGCGAGAAGCGCGCATGGCCGCCGTAGAAGCTGAACGCGAGCTCGACGCCATGGCGGGCGAGGAGCGCCTGCGTCGCCGGGGTGAACGCGTCGCGACTGCCGACCGGATAGGAGAACCAGCGCATCGGCAGGTCGAGCTCCTCGCGCAGGCGACGCGCACACCCGCCGACCTCCCGCTCCTGCTCGGCCTCCGAGAGCCGTGCGAGGAGCGGGTGGCTGACGGTGTGCCCGCCGATCGTCATGCCGCCGTCGCGCAGCTCGCGCGCCATCGCCCACGTCATCCACATCCCGTCGGCATGCGCCGGGGTGCAGCGCCCGGCGCCGGTCGCCGCGGCGACGTGCTCGAGGTACGGCGCGTCCTGATCGCCCTGCAACGCCTTGTAGGCGCGCACGAGCGCTGCGATCGCCGCCTCGCGGTCGCCGTCCAGGGGCACCGCCTGCGGCAGCCACTCGCTCGGCTCGACGACCGCGGTGCGCGCAGTGCGGACCATCCACGCGAGCTCGTCCCACCAGGCGATGTGCGGACGGTCGAGGAACCCGGTCGAGAGGAAGAACGTCGCCTCGAGCCGGTGGCGACGCAGGAGCGGGTACGCGATCTCGTAGTTGTCGCGATAGCCGTCGTCGAACGTCAGCAGCACGAAGCGGCCGCGGCCGGCCGCCGCGACGGCCGGCAGGTCGTGCGGGCCGATCACGTCGACGTGGCGGGCGAGGAAGGCGAGCTGCTCGTCGAACCCCTCCGCGGTCGCGCTCCAGAGCGTGCGATCCCACGGCTGGCCGGCGCGTTCGCCGATGCGGTGGTAGTTGAGCACGAGCGCGCCGCGCCACGTCGGCAGGCGTGCGAGCAGCGCGCGCAGCGGCCGCGCGTCGAGCAGCGCTGCGGCGCGCGCGGTCCGTGACCTCCCTGCCATCGCGGCATCCTAACCCGCTGCGGACGGGGTCGCGCGGAGTCAACCGGTACCATCGGCCGAGCGTGCGTCACGGATCGACGATGCCCTCGCGCAGGGTCCAGCTGCTCCTGACGGCGCTGCTTGCGGCCGCGGTCGCCGCACTCGCGGCAGCCGGCTGCGCATCCGCGCACCACAAGCGCATGACGAGTTGGGAGGGCTTCCGCGCCGGCCGCTGGCCCGGCGCCGACTGGCGCCCCTACGCCGCCGACTCGCCGTTCAACACGCCGATCGCGCATGCGCGGGTCCATCCGCGCTCGCGCGCGATCGTCGCGCGGATCCTCTCGTGGGGGGAGCCGGCGGGCATCGTCGCGGGCGTGAGCGACAGCGCCGACGACTACGCCCATCCGACCTACTACGCGCGCTCGGACGACCCGGTCTACCGGCTGCGCTCGCAGTACGGTCGCTCGCCCGTGGACGGCCGGCGCATCCGCATCCCCGCGGCCGCTCGCCCCGCCGGCGGCGGCGACGCGCACATGACCGTCGTGCAACCGGACGGCTGGGAGTACGACTTCTGGCAGGTGCGCTCCAAGCCCCGCGGCGGCGGGACGCTGCGCTTCGCGATCGGCGACCGGCTGCGCATCGACGGCTCGGGCCTGCACGGCGACGCGACCGCGGCCGGCTTCGGCAACCTCGCCGGCATCATCCGCGCGCCCGAGCTGGCGGCCGGGCGGATCGACCACGCGCTGTTCCTCGTCGTGCGCTGCACGAGCAGCGGGCGCAGCTTCGGCTACGGCGTCAAGCGTCAGCACCGCGACGACGAGGGCAGCTACGTCTTCCCCGCCGACGGCGGCGGCGCACCATGCGAGGACGCCGACGCACCGCCGATGGGAGCGCGCCTCCAGCTCGCGATGAGCAGCACGCAGATCGCGGCGCTCGGGCTGCCCGCCTGGAAGCAGGCGGTGCTGCGTGCGCTGGCGACCTACGGCGGCTACGTCGGCGACACCGGCGGCCCCGGCTTCGGCGTCCAGATCGAATCGAGCACGACGTACACCGCGTTCGGCCGACCGGACCCGCTCGTGCAGTTCGCGCAGCGCGAGCTGGCCGCCAGCACGAGCTCCGTGCAGGAGTACTCCGGCCGCTACGTGCTCGACCTCGCCGGCGGGGTCGACTGGGCGCGCTACCTGCGCGTCGTGACGCCCCCGCACAGCTGACGGCGCCGCTGAGCGTCCAGGCGCGTCCAGGTGGCGCGGTCCAACGACCGTCCACTCCTTGAGGCGCGGATCGAGCCTTGCACGGCGCGCCCCGATAACGAGGGCGTAGTCGCACTCCTCCCAGGCACGGATAGCCGTGGAGGGAGTGCCTTCCCGCCGCGGCGGTCGCTGCCCGACCGCCACCCCGAACCCCCTTCGCCGCCGAGGAGGCTCGCTCCCATGCCCGCACGCCGCCGCACGTCCCCGATCGCCTATCTGCCGCGTCTTCTCGTGGCGTGCGCCCTGGCCCTCGCGCTCGCCGTCGCTCCGTTGAGCGGCACGGCAGCGGCGACGAGCAGGCCGGTGGCGCACGCTGCGTCGGCCAAGGCCCACAAGGCGAAGGCGAAGGCACGGCGCGCGCGGGCGCGGGCGCGGCGCCGTGCACGCGAGGCGCGCATCGCGCGCCGTCGCCGGGTCGAGACGAAGAAGCAGCCGGCTCCGACGCCGGCTCCCACACCGGCGCCGGTCCCCGCACCCACGCCGGTCCCGGCGCCCGCGCCGGCCCCGCTCCCGCTGCCCGACCCGCCGGCGCCGGATCCCACGCCCACGCCCGATCCGACACCGACACCCGATCCGACGCCCACGCCCGATCCGGCGCCCACGCCCGACCCGACCCCACCGCCGGCTCCGACACCCCCGCCGGCTCCAGCTCCGGGCGGCGAGCTGCTCGGCTGGGACGGCTTCGGCGTCGGCTCGTGGCCGGCCGCCACGTGGCGGCCCTACGGCGACAGCTCGCCGTTCAACCAGCCGATCGGCGGCGACGCAGCGGTGGCCCCGAGCTCCGCGACGATGGTCCAGCGCGTGCTGTCGTGGGGCCTGCCCGGCAACATCATGGCCGGCGGCGCCGACACGACGAGCGACTACGGCCATCCGACGTACTACGCCCAGCCGAGCGACCCGCTCTACACGCTGCACGCGACCGGCTACAGCCCGACGGTCAACGGGATGCAGATCCGCATCCCGAGCGCCGCACGCGCGGCGGGCGGCGCCGACGGCCACATGACGGTCGTCGAGCCCGACGGCTGGGAGTACGACTTCTGGGAGGTCAGCTCGAAGCCGGCCGGGGGTGGGACGCTGACGTTCTCGCTCGGTGGCCGCACCCGCATCGACGGCTCCGGTCTCGGCAGCAACGCGACCGCCGCCCGCTTCGGCAACCTCGCCGGCGTCATCCGCTACCAGGAGCTCGCCGCCGGGCACATCGACCACGCGCTGTTCGTGGTGCTCAAGTGCACGAGCTCGGCGACGACGTTCGGCTACGGCACGACGACGGACGGCAGCTCCAAGAGCGCCTTCGTCTACCCGGCCGCCGCCGGCGGCAGCCGCTGCGGCAGCGCCGACAACGACGCCCCGCCCGCCGGTGCGCGCTTCCAGCTCGCGATGAGCGACGCGCAGATCGCCGCGCTCAACGTCCCCGCCTGGAAGAAGACGATCCTCACCGCACTCGCCCACTACGGCGGCTACGTCGGCGACACCGGCGGCCCCGGCTTCGGGCTGATGTTCGAGTCGAGCACGATGTACACCTCGTTCGGCGTGGCCGACCCGCTGCGTCAGTTCGCCCTGCAGAACAGCATCTCGCAGTGGAACAACATGTTCGCGTTCAACCTCGCCAGCGGCGTGGACTGGGCGAAGTACCTGCGGATCGTGGCGCCGCCCGCTCATTGAGCGGCGCCACGACGCGCATCGAACGAGCGTCCAGTCCGCCTCCAGAACGTGCAGCGACGGACGAAGGGCCCCGATACCAGGGGTGACGCACACCACCGAGCACGCCGGCAGCGCCCGGCGAGCCTCGGTCTCCCCGACGGCGTGGCATGGATGCCGCCCGTCCGACTCGCCGCTCTCCGTTCGGAAGGACTCCCGCTGTCATGCGCGCTCGCCGCCCGCATCTCGCCGCCATGCGCCGCGCCGCCTTCGCCGTCCTGGCGTTGGCGCTGCTGCTCACGACGATGAGCGCGAGCGCAGGCGCAGCGGATCCCGCGGTCGCGCGCGTCGCCGACCACCAGGCGCGCGCCGGCCGGCACGCGCCGACCTGTCGCGTCCTGCGGCGCCGGCTCGCCCACCACCGCCCGCTGCGCGCCCATGTCCGCGCGCGCGCCGTGCGCTGCCGCCATGCGGCGCGGCTGCGGCGCATCGCACGTGTCAAGCACCGCCGTGCGCTCGCGCGCCGCCACGCGCTCGTCCGCCGTCACAGGCTCGCGCGGCAGGTCCCGACGCCGCGCCCCACGCAGGCGACCAGCGCCACGACGCGCGGCGACGCACAGGGCTGGAACGGCTTCGGCGTCGGCTCGTGGCCGAGCGCGGAGTGGCGCCCCTACGCGGCCGACTCGCCCTTCAACCAGCCGCTCGGCGGCGGCGCCCAGGTCGCGGCGCGCTCCGCACAGATCGTGCACCAGGTGCTCTCCTGGGGCGAGCCGGGGAACCTGATGGCCGGCGCGGCCGACAGCTCCAACGACTACGGCCATCCGACCTACTACGCCCAGCCGAGCGATCCGCTCTACACGCTGCGCTCGAGCGGCTACAGCCCTGCGATCGACGGCGCCCAGATCCGCATCCCCGCCGCCGCCCGCGCGGCCGGCGGCGGCGACGGCCACATGACGATCGTCGAGCCCGACGGCTGGGAGTACGACCTCTGGCAGGCCGACGCGAAGCGGGGCGGGACGCTCTCGTTCTCGCTCGGCGGCCGCACGCGCATCGACGGCAGCGGGCTCGAGAGCAACGCGACCGCAGCCCGCTTCGGCAACCTCGCCGGCGTGATCCGCGCCCCGGAGCTCGCCGCCGGCCACATCGACCACGCGCTCTTCGTCGTCGTCAAGTGCGCCTCGACGAGCACGAGCTTCGGCTACGGCACGCGGCCCGACAACGGCAAGAGCGCCTACGTGTTCCCCGCTGCCGCGGGCGGAAGCGAGTGCAGCGGCGCCGACAACGCCGACGCGCCGCCGCTGGGCGCCCGCTTCCAGCTCGCGATGAGCGCGGGCCAGATCGACGCGCTGGGCGTGCCGACGTGGAAGAAGGCGATCCTGCATGCGCTCGCGACCTACGGCGGCTACGTCGGCGACACCGGCGGCCCCGGCTTCGGGCTGCAGTTCGAGTCGAGCACGATGTACACCGCGTTCGGCTTCGCGGACCCGCTCGTCTCCTTCGCCAAGCAGAACGACGTCGGCTCCTGGAACGGCATGTACGCCTTCAACGTCGCGAGCGGCGTCGACTGGGCGCGGTACCTGCGCGTCGTCGCGCCACCTTCCCGCTGAGCGGCGCGGGCGTTTCGTGCCGCGTTCATTGCAGAATTGAAGGCTCCGGCGCCGCCGCCGATCACAAGGCAGACACATGCTGTTGCGGGGAGTCGTTAGCCTGCCCCCGCCGCCCGACGACCTCCAGACCAGGAAGGTTGCCCGCTGTCCATGCGCGCCCGTTCCCAGACGCGTCTTGTATCGCTGCGCTCAATCGCCGCCGTGATCGCCTGTGCCTTCGTGCTGCTCGCGCTCGCCGCGGACGCCTCCGCCGCGACACGCACCCCCCACCACGGCAAGCGCCACGCGAAGCACGTTCCGAGCTGCCGCGCGATCCATCGGCGCCTTGCCAAGCATCTGCCGCTGCGCACGCACCGCGGGCGCGTCAAGGCCAAGCAGTGCCGGCGTGCCCGCCGACGCGCGCACCACCGCGCCGTCCTGCGCCACCGCGCGCAGGTGCGCAAGCAGGCCGCGCACCAGCCGGCGAGCGCGCCGGTCGCGCCGCCACCAGCGCAGACCGCCTCCGCGCCCGCCGCTCGCGGCAGCGCCCGGGGCTGGAACGGCTTCGGCGCCGGCGCCTGGCCCGCGGCCGACTGGCGCCCCTACGCGAGCAGCTCGCCGTTCAACCAGCCGATCCCCGCCAACCCGACGGTCCACCCGCGCTCGGCGCAGATCGTGCGCACGATCCTCTCCTGGGAGGAGGTGGCGAGCCTCAAGGCCGGCGCCGCCGGCAGCTCCAGCGATTACGGCCACCCGACCTACTGGGCCCAGCCGAACGATCCGATCTACACGCTGAAGTCGTCGTATGCGAGCCCGGCGATCGACGGGCGACGGATCGCCGTGCCGTCCGAGGCGCAGCCCGCCGGGGGCGGCGACGGCCACATGACGATCGTCGAGCCCGACGGCTGGGAGTACGACCTCTGGCAGGCGCAGTCCAAGCCGGCCGGCGGCGGCACGCTGCGCTTCGGGCTCGGCGGCCGCACCCGCATCGACGGCAGCGGACTCAAGAGCGCGGGCACCGCGTCGAACTTCGGCAACCTCGCGGGCGTGATCCGCGCCCAGGAGCTCGCCGCCGGCCACATCGACCACGCGCTCTTCGTCGTGCTCAAGTGCACCTCGGGCGACACGAGCTTCGGCTACGGCACCAATCCCGGTCCCGACGACCAGGCCGCGTTCGTCTATCCCGCCAGCCATGGCGGCGGCGCCTGCTCCAGCGCGGACGACGCGAGCACGCCGCCGATGGGCGCGCGCCTGCAGCTCGCGATGAGCGACGCGCAGATCGCCGCGCTCAACGTCCCCGCCTGGAAGAAGACGATCCTCACCGCACTCGCCCACTACGGCGGCTACGTCGGCGACACCGGCGGCCCCGGCTTCGGGCT
>DASRAV010000024.1:0-89598 GCA_035637995.1 Conexibacter sp.
GCTCCTCGCCGCGCGGCAGGTCGGCGAGCTCGCGGCGGATGTCGTCCACGCGCCGCGTCGCGAGCTCCTCGAGCGCGGCCGCGAGCAGCGCCGGGCGGGTGCCGAAGTGGTGCAGGTGCGCGCCGCGCGAGAGCCCGGCCCGATCACACACCCGGCCCGTCGTGGTGCCCTCGTAGCCGTACTCGACGAGGCACTCCAGCGCGGCGTCCAGGAGCGCGGCGCGGGTGGTCGCGCGACGCTCTATCTGTGTGCGTCGCGCGCGCGTCTCGATCGTGCTCATCCCGCGCCAGACGATACATACATTCGCGAATGCATGTTAGTCTCGGTGAGAGAACCCGACTCGATTCGAGGAGACAAGACCGTGGGAGCGACAGACGCGTTGATCTTCGACGCCATCCGCACACCTCGTGGCAAGGGCAAGAGCAACGGCTCCCTGCACACGACGAAGCCCGTCGACCTCGTGGTCGGCCTGATGCACGAGATGCTGATCCGCAACGAGCAGCTCGACCCCAAGCGGGTCGACGACGTCGTGCTCGGCTGCGTGACGCCCGTCGGCGACCAGGGCGCCGACATCGCCAAGACCGCCGCGATCAAGGCCGGGCTGCCGGACACCGTCGCCGGCGTCCAGCTCAACCGCTTCTGCGCCTCGGGCCTCGAGGCCGTCAACGTCGCCGCGCAGAAGGTCGCCTCCGGCTGGGAGGACCTCGTCTTCGCCGGCGGCGTCGAGTCGATGTCGCGGATCCCGATGGGCACCGACGGCGGCGCCTGGGCGATGGACCCGGAGACCGCCTACGACACCTCGTTCGTGCCGCAGGGCGTCAGCGCCGACCTGATCGCCACGGTCGAGGAGTTCAGCCGCGAGGACGTCGACACGTACGCCGCCCGCTCGCAGGAGCGCGCCTCCAAAGCGCAGGCCGAGGGCCGCTTCGACAACTCGATCGTCCCCGTCAAGGACATCAACGACCACGTCGTGCTCGACCGCGACGAGTTCATCCGCCCCGGCACGACGGTGGAGACGCTCGGCGGCCTCAAGCCCTCGTTCGCCGTCATGGGCGAGATGGGCGGCTTCGACGCCGTCGCGCTGCAGAAGTACCACTGGGTCGAGAAGATCGAGCACGTCCACACGCCCGGCAACTCGTCCGGGATCGTCGACGGGGCGGCGCTCGTCGCGATCGGCAACGAGCAGACCGGCAAGGACCTGGGGCTCAAGGCGCGCGGGCGGATCCTCGCGACCGCGCTCTCCGGGGCCGACCCGACGATCATGCTGACCGGCCCCGCGCCCGCCTCCAAGAAGGCGCTCGCGAAGGCCGGCCTGACCGTCGACGACCTCGACCTCGTCGAGATCAACGAGGCGTTCGCCGCGGTCGTGCTGCGCTTCGTGCGCGACATGGGCCTCGACATGGAGAAGGTCAACGTCAACGGCGGTGCGATCGCGATGGGCCACCCGCTCGGCGCGACCGGGGCGATGATCCTCGGCACGATCGTCGACGAGCTGCACCGCACCGGCGGCCGCTACGGCCTCTGCACGCTGTGCGTCGGCGGCGGCATGGGCATCGCGACCGTCGTGGAGGCGATCTAGCCATGGCAGAGAGCACCACGATCCGCTGGGAGCAGGGCGAGGACGGCATCGTCGTCCTGACGCTCGACGACCCGAACCAGAGCGCCAACACGATGAACCGCGCCTACGCCGAGTCGATGGCCGCGACCGTCGACCGGCTCGAGGCCGAGCGAGACTCGATCGCGGGCGTCATCATCACGAGCGCGAAGAAGACGTTCTTCGCCGGCGGCGATCTCAACGACCTGCTGGCCGTACGCCCGGACCAGGCCGAGGAGCTGGCCGAGGGGCTGCGGGTCGGCAAGGGCCAGCTGCGGCGCCTCGAGACGCTCGGCAAGCCGATCGTCGCCGCGATCAACGGCGCGGCGCTCGGCGGCGGGCTGGAGATCTGCCTCGCCACCCACCACCGCATCGTCGTCGACGATTCGAAGGCGGTGCTCGGCTTCCCCGAGGTCCAGCTCGGGCTGCTGCCCGGCGCCGGCGGCGTCGTGCGCAGCGTGCGCATGGTCGGCATCGTCAACGCGCTGATGCAGTTGCTGATGCAGGGCAAGCGGTTGAAGCCGGCGAAGGCGAAGGAGCTCGGGATCGTCGATGAGATCGTCGCCACCCGCGAGGAGCTGATCCCCGCCGCGAAGGCGTGGATCGCGGCCAATCCGGAGGCGAAGCAGCCGTGGGACGAGCCCGGCTACAAGATCCCCGGCGGCACGCCGTCGACGCCGTCGCTGGCGATGAACCTGCCGGCGTTCCCGGCGAACCTGCGCAAGCAGCTGAAGGGCGCCAACTACCCGGCGCCGCACCACATCATGGCCGCGGCGGTCGAGGGCGCGCAGGTCGACTTCGACAACGCGATCGAGATCGAGGGCCGCTACTTCGTCGACCTCGCCACAGGCCAGGTCGCGAAGAACATGATCCAGGCGTTCTTCTTCGACCTCCAGCAGGTCAACGGCGCACGTGGTCGTGGAGACGACGTCGAGACGTTCACGTCGAAGAAAGCGGTCGTGCTCGGCGCCGGCATGATGGGCGCCGCGATCGCGTACGTGTGCGCGAAGGCCGGCATCGAGGTGGTGCTGAAGGACGTCTCGCAGGAGGCGGCCGATCGCGGCAAGGGCTACTCGCAGGCGCTCGTCGAGAAGGCCGTCTCGCGCGGTCGCTCGACGCAGGAGCAGGGCGACGCGCTGCTGGCGCTGATCACCCCGACCGCGGACGCGGCCGACGCCGCCGGCGCCGACCTCGTGATCGAGGCCGTCTTCGAGGACCCGGCCGTGAAGGCGCAGGTCTTCGCCGAGATCGAGCCGTGGGTGGGTGGGTCCGATTCCGGCGCGCTGCTGGGCTCGAACACCTCGACGCTGCCGATCACCGGCCTCGCCGAGGGCGTCTCGCGTCCGGCCGACTTCATCGGGCTGCACTTCTTCTCCCCCGTGGACAAGATGCCGCTGCTGGAGATCATCAAGGGCGAGCAGACGAGCGACGAGACGCTCTACCGCGCGCTCGACGTCGCCAAGCAGATCAAGAAGACGCCGATCGTCGTCAACGACTCGCGCGGCTTCTTCACCTCGCGCGTGATCGGGACGTTCATCAACGAGGGCATCTCGATGCTCGTCGAGGGGATCCCCGCGCCGACGATCGAGCAGGCCTCCTCGCAGGCCGGCTACCCCGCGCCGGTGCTGCAGTTGAGCGACGAGCTGAACCTCAAGCTGATGCGCAAGATCCGCGACGCGGCGAAGGCCGCGATGGAGACCGGCACCGGCTGGGACGGCCATCCCTCCGAGCAGGTGATCGACCGCATGCTCGACGAGGGGCGGCCGGGCAAGCTCGAGGGCGCCGGCTTCTACGAGTACGCGGACGGCAAGCGGACCGGGTTGTGGCCCGGCCTCAAGGCCACCTTCGGCGGCACGAACCACGACGTCCCGTTCGAGGACCTCAAGGAGCGGATGATGTTCGCCGAGGCGCTCGAGACGGTGAAGTGCGTCGACGAGGGCGTCATCGAGTCGGTCGCCGACGCCAACATCGGCTCGATCATGGGCATCGGCTTCCCCGCCTGGACCGGCGGGGTGCTGCAGTACATCAACGGCTACGAGGGCGGCCTGCCCGGGTTCGTGGCGCGTGCCCGCGAGCTGGCTGCGACGTACGGGCCGCGCTTCGAGCCGCCGGCGTCCCTGGTGGAGCGCGCGGAGCGGGGCGAGTCCTTTCGGGACGAGTCCCTGGCCGTAGCCTGACCGACGCGTTTGTTGCGTTCAGCCCGTGCCGCGCTGATGTGCGCGGCGCGGGCTGAACTGCGTCTGGGGAGGGGAACGATCGTCGATGCGTGTCCTTTTTAGGTCCCTATGGGACCTAAATTCGCCACACATCGGCCAGGAGGGCAGTACCTCCCCCCTCCCCAGACGCCGTTCGGCGACCTGGGGGGCTAAGCGATCGCGTCGAGCCGAGCGAAGATCGCGTCGGCGTGGCGGATGTAGTGCGCGTAGTCGAAGATCGCGTCGAGGTCCAAACCGGACGCCGCGGGCTCGGCCTCCAGGAGCGAGCGCAACGGGGTGCGCGTGTCCCAGGCGGTCTGGGCCGTACGCTGAACGATCCGATACGCCTCGTCGCGCACCATCCCGCCCTCGACCAACGCCAGCAGCACCCGCTGGGAGAACAACGCCCCGCACGTCAGCTCCAGGTTCTCCCGCATCCGCTCCTCATGGACGACCATCCCCTCGACCAGCGCCGTGGCGCGGGTCTGGAGGTAGTCGATTAGGATCGTCGAGTCGGGCAGGATCACGCGCTCGACCGAGGAGTGCGAGATGTCGCGCTCGTGCCACAGCGCGACGTCTTCGACGGCGGCCTGCGCATTGCCGCGCAGCACGCGTGCCAAGCCGGAGATCTGCTCGCTCTTGATCGGGTTGCGCTTGTGGGGCATCGCGCTCGAGCCCTTCTGGCCGGCGCGGAACGGCTCCTCGGCCTCACGCACCTCGGTGCGCTGGAGATGGCGCAGCTCGGTGGCGAAGCGCTCCAGGCCGGCGCCGGCGAGCGCGATCGCTCCCAGCAGCTCGGCGTGGCGGTCGCGCGCGACGACCTGCGTGGAGACCGGCTCGCGCTCCAACCCGAGCGACGCGAGCACCCGCTCCTCGAACTCCGGCGACGTCGCCGCGTACGTGCCGACGGCCCCGGAGATCGCGCCGACGGCCGCCTGCGCGAACGCGCGCTCCAGCCGCTGCGCGTTGCGGTGCGCCTCGAACGCGAAGCCGGCAAGCTTGATCCCGAACGACGTCGGCTCGGCGTGGACGCCGTGCGTGCGCCCGACGCAGAGGGTCGTGCGGTGCGCGCGCGCGCGCGCGGCGAGCGCGGTCACGAGCGCGTGGGCGCCGGGCACGATCACCTCGCCCGCGCGCCGCAGCTGCAGCGCCAGCGCCGTGTCGAGCACGTCGGAGGAGGTCAGTCCGTAGTGGATCCAGCGCCCCGCGGGACCCGCGGACTCCGACAGCACGTCGATGAACGCGGCGACGTCGTGGTCGGTCGTCCGCTCGCGCTCGTCGACCGCCTCGACGCTGAACGTCGCAGCACGGATCGCCTCCAGCTCCTCCGCGGTCGGCCCCTCCATCGCCTCGCACGCGGCGACCTCGACGTCGCGCCACGCGCGCATGCGCGCCTCGTCGGTCCAGATGGCGCCGAGCTCGGGACGGGTGTAGCGGGCGATCATGCCGAGGTCGCGAGGATGCGCGCGGCGAGCACTGCGGCGTTCTTCGCATTGTCGACGCCGACGCACGCGACCGGCACGCCGGGCGGCATCTGCGCGATCGACAGCAGCGCGTCGAGCCCGCCGCCTATCGACGTACGGCTCGTGAGCGGGACGCCGATCACCGGCAGCTCCGTGTGCGCGGCGACGACGCCCGGCAGCGCGGCCGAGAGACCGGCGCCGGCGATGATCACCTTCAGTCCGCGCAGCTGCGCGTTGCGCGCGTAGGCGGCGACCTTCTCGGGATCGCGGTGCGCGGACATCACGCGGACCTCGTGGTCGATCCCACGCTCCTCGAGCTCCTTCGCCGCCTTCTCCATCGCGGGCATGTCGCTCTGGGATCCCATCACGATGCCGACGAGCGGCGCCTCGACCTCGAGCGCCTCGATTTCCTGCTCGACGGCCGCGACCGCCTCGGGTGCCATCTGCTCATCCGTCATGAGGCTGCCTCCGCCGTGACCGCCCGCAAGGCGATGTCGCTGCGCAGCTGTCGGCCTTCGAAAGTGATCATCTCGGCGGCAGCATACGCGGCCGATCGGGCGGCCGCCGCGTCCGCGCCGAGCGCGGTGACGTTGAGCACGCGCCCGCCGGCGGTGACGACTCCGGCGGGCGTCGCGGCCGTCCCAGCGTGCGTGACCTCGACGGTGTCCGGCACCGCGTCGAGCCCGCTGATCAGGTCGCCGGAACGCGAGCTCTCCGGGTAGCCGGCGCTGGCGAGCACGAGCGTGACCGCCGTCTCCGGCGCCCACTCCAGCTCGACCCCTGCGAGTCCGCCCGGCTCGCACGCGCGGCTCAGCACGTCGAGCAGATCCGAGCGCAGCCGCGGCAGCACCGCCTGCGTCTCGGGATCGCCGAAGCGCACGTTGAACTCGAGCACGCGGACACGGTCGCCGGTCAGCATCAGCCCGGCGTAGAGAACCCCGTGGAAGGGCGTCCCGCGCCGGCGCAGCTCGTCGACGACCGGCTGGTGGACCGTCGCGCACAGCTCGGCCGCGCGCGCCGCGTCGACCGGAGGGACGGGCGAGTAGGAGCCCATCCCGCCGGTGTTCGGCCCCTCGTCGCCGTCGAAGATGCGTTTGTAGTCCTGCGCGGGCGCCAGCGGAATCGCGCGCTCGCCGTCGCACAGCGCGAGCAGCGACAGCTCCTCCCCGTCGAGGAACTCCTCGACCACGACCTGCTCGGTGCCGTGGCGACGCTCGACGAGGAACGCCTCCAACGCCGCGCGCGCCGCATCCGCGTCGACGGCGATGACGACGCCCTTGCCGGCCGCAAGGCCGTCCGCCTTGACGACGACCGGGTAGCGCTCGATCGCCGCCATCCCGTCCGCGACCGTGGTGACGACGCGGTACGAGGCGGTCGGCACGCCGGCCGCCTCCATGACCTGCTTCGAGAAGGCCTTGGAGCCCTCCAGCTCGGCGCAGGCGGAGCGCGGGCCGAAGCAGCGCAGCCCGGCCTCCGCGAACGCGTCCACCACCCCGGCGACGAGCGGCACCTCCGGCCCCACGACCGTCAGCGCGACGCCCTCCGCGCGCGCGGCGGCGACGAGGCCGGCGACGTCGTCGACCGCGACGTCGAGCAGCCGAGCGTCCGCCGCGATGCCGGCGTTGCCCGGCGTGCACAGCAGCTCCGGCTGCTGCGGCGAGCGCGCGAGCGCGCGCACGAGCGCATGCTCGCGCCCGCCCGAGCCGATGACGAGGACCCTGTCCGACACGGAGCTGCTAGAGCGAGCCGATGAAGTCGTCGATCGGGATCGCGGTGAGCGTCTCGTACTGCACGGTGCCGCGCGAGCCGAGCTCCAGCGAGACGCGCGCGATCGCCTTCTCGTCGGGCGCCTCAACGACGTTGATGAAGTCGTAGCGGCCGAGCGTCGCCCACTGCGCCTTCACGGTCGCCCCCAGCTGCTCGATCTCCTTGTTGACCTCGCGGATGCGCTGCGGGTTGTTCTTGATCGTCTGCGTCCCGTCGGGTGTGAGCTTCGAGAGCATGATGTACGTCGGCACGAGGCCTCCCTCGTCGTCGCGGTCGAGATCCATGGGTTGTATCCCACCCGAGGGCTCGGTGTCATCGTGACGACCGCATCATGTGGCACACGAACGCGTTTCTCAGCCATGATGCTGCCCACGATGCGTCCTCGGTCGCTCCTGCCGCTCGTCTCCGCCGCCGCGCTGCTGGTGGCCGCACCCGCCGCGCTCGGGGCCGGTCACGCAACCGTGCACCTGACGCCCGGGTGCTACCAGAGCAACGAGCAGGGGACCCTGACCGGCCGCGGCTTCACGCCGAACGCCGCGTGGACCGCGAAGCTCGGTGCCGCGCGCTCGCTCGGCAGCGGCCACACCGACGCGCACGGCCACATCCGCGCGCGCTTCACCGCCCCCGTCTACCACGGCACCGCCGGAACGCGGGAGCTGACGCTCTCGGTCGCCGACGGCAAGCACACCGCGCGCACGACGTTGCAGATGACGCCGCTGGCGGCCGGCTTCACGCCGAAGACGGGCGACCCCAAGACGATGCGGGTGCGCTGGCGCGTGCTCGGGCTGATGCCGCACCACGGCGTCTACGTCCACTACATCCGGCCCAACCGCACGCTGCGCCGCACGCTGCGGATCGGCACGACCCACGGCGCCTGCGGCACGCTCAAGACGGGTCCGATCGCGCTGTTCCCGTTCAAGTACAGCTACGGTCGCTGGACCTTCCAGGTCGACTCGAGCCCCAAGTTCGACAAGGCGACGCTGCCGCGCCTGCTGATCGACTTCGAGATCAAGAAGCCGCCGCAGAAGAAGCACCGGGAGCCGCCGTCGCCGCCTCCGCCCGCTTCGTGAAGACGAGCTCGCCGTCGGCCGCGTCGACCGCGACGACGTCGCCGGGCGCGAACTCGCCCTGCAGGATCGCCAGCGCGAGCTTGTCGACGAGCCGCTTCTGGATCACGCGCTTGAGCGGGCGCGCGCCGTACGTCGGGTCGTAGCCGAGGTTGCCGAGCAGCGTGCGCGCGTCGTCGCTCAGCTCGACGTCGATCTCGCGCTCGCGCACGCGCGCGACGAGCCGCTCGACCTGCAGCTCGACGATCCGGCTGAGCTGCTCGCGTGAGAGCGGGGCGAACTCGACGATGTCGTCGAGGCGGTTGATGAACTCGGGGCGGAAGTGCGCCTCCGCGCCCTCCTTCCCGCCCGGGATGTTGGACGTCATGATCAGCACGACGTTCTTGAAGTCGACGGTGCGTCCCTGGCCGTCGGTCAGGCGCCCGTCGTCCATCACCTGCAGCAGCACGTTGAAGACGTCCGGGTGGGCCTTCTCGATCTCGTCGAGCAGGACGACGGAGTAGGGCCGGCGCCGGACCGCCTCCGTCAGCTGGCCGCCCTCCTCGTAGCCGACGTAGCCGGGCGGCGCGCCGACGAGCCGCGAGACGGAGTGCTTCTCCATGTACTCCGACATGTCGATGCGGATCATCGCGTCCTGCGAGTCGAACATGAACTCGGCGAGCGCGCGCGCCAGCTCGGTCTTGCCGACACCGGTCGGGCCGAGGAACAGGAACGTGCCGATCGGCCGATCGGGATCCTGCAGGCCGGCGCGCGAGCGCCGCAGCGCGTTGGCGACCGCCTCGACCGCCTCGTCCTGGCCGACGACGCGCCGGTGCAGGCGCCCCTCCATCTGCACGAGCTTCTCGACCTCGCCCTCCAGCAGCCGCGAGACGGGGATGCCGGTCCACTTCGCGATCACCTCGGCGACGTCCTCGGCGTCGACCCGCTCCTTCAGGAACTGCACCCCGCCCTCGCCGGCGGTGCTCGACGCCTCCGCCTCCGCGAGCTGCTTCTCGAGCGCCGGGATCTCGCCGTAGCGCAGCTCGGCGGCGCGCTGGAGGTCGGCCTCGCGCTCGGCGCGCTCGGCCTCCACGCGCGCCTGCTCCAGGCGCTCGCGCACGACCGTCACCGACGCGATCGCGTCCTTCTCGCGCTGCCACTGGGCCTTCATCCCGGCCGAGCGCTCCTGCAGGTCGGCGATCTCGCGCTCGATCGCCTCGCGCCGCGCGACGGAGGCCTCGTCGGACTCCTTCGCGAGCGCCTCGCGCTCGATCTCGAGCTGCATGATGCGCCGGTCGATCTCGTCGATCTCGGTCGGCTTGGAGTCGATCTCGATGCGCAGCTTCGAGGCCGCCTCGTCGATCAGGTCGATCGCCTTGTCGGGCAGGAAGCGGTCGGCGATGTAGCGGTGCGAGAGCGTCGCAGCGGCGATGATCGCCGAGTCCTGGATGTCGACGCCGTGGTGGACCTCGTAGCGCTCCTTGAGCCCGCGCAGGATCGCGATCGTGTCCTCGACGGACGGCTCGCCGACGAAGACGGGCTGGAAGCGGCGCTCCAGGGCCGCGTCCTTCTCGATGTGCTTGCGGTACTCGTCGAGCGTCGTCGCGCCGACCGCGCGCAGCTCGCCGCGCGCGAGCATCGGCTTGAGCAGGTTCGCCGCGTCGACGGCGCCCTCGCCGGCGCCCGCGCCGACGATCGTGTGCAGCTCGTCGATGAAGAGGACGATCGTGCCGTCGGCGTCGGCGATCTCCTTCAAGACGGCCTTGAGCCGGTCCTCGAACTCGCCGCGGTACTTCGCGCCGGCGATCAGCGCGCCGACGTCGAGCGCGACGACGCGGCGGTCGCGCAGGCCCTCGGGCACGTCGCCGGAGACGATGCGCTGCGCGAGCCCCTCGGCGATCGCGGTCTTGCCGACGCCCGGCTCGCCGATCAGCACGGGGTTGTTCTTCGTACGGCGCGAGAGCACCTGGATCACGCGCCGGATCTCGTCGTCGCGGCCGATGACCGGATCGAGCTTGCCGTCGCGCGCGGCCTCGGTCAGGTCGCGGCCGTACTTCTCGAGCGCCTGGAACTTGTCCTCGGGGTTCATGTCGGTGACGCGGTGGGGCCCGCGCACCTCGGCGATCGCCTGCAGCAGCGTCGCGTGGCTCGCGCCGCCGCCGCGCAGGACTTCCCCGGCCTTCGAGTTGTGGCCTGAGAGCGACAGCAGCAGATGCTCGGTCGAGACGTACTCGTCGCCGAGCTGGCGCATCTCGTGCTCGGCGGCGCGCAGCACCTGGATCAGCTCCTCGGCGGGGCCGCTGCCGCCGCTCGGGCCCGACATCGTCGGCAGCGCGTCGAGCGCGGGAGCGAGCGCCGCGCGCACCGCACCCGGATCGGCGCCGACCTTGCGCAGCACCGGCGCGACGATCCCGTCCTGCTGCTCGAGCAGGACCGCCAGCAGATGCTCGGGCGTCGCCTGCGGGTTGCGGCGCTCCTCGGCCAGCCGCACCGCGGCCTGGATCGCCTCCTGGGACTTGATCGTGAAGCGGTCGAGTTGCATCAGCTGCCTCCGGAGCGCTCGATTCGGACGATCGCGCCGCCGCGCACGTAGGGGACGATCTCGGCGCGCAGCGAGCGGCGCAGCTCCTCCAGCCGCGCGACCTCCGCCTGCAGCTCCCGCGCGCGGCCTTCGAGCCGGGCGACCTTCGCGGTCACTGCCTTGAGCTTGTCCTCGAGCTCGAAGATGCGCTCGACGCCGGCGAGGTTCATGCCCTGCTCGGCGGTCAGCTCCTGGATGCGGCGCAGCCGCTCGACGTCGGCCTGCGAGTAGAGGCGCGTGCCCTTCGGCGAGCGCTTCGGCGCGATCAGGCCGCGCTGCTCGTACATGCGCAGCGTCTGCGGATGCATGTCGGCGAGCTCGGCGGCGACGGAGATCATGAAGACGCCGCGGTCGTCGGTCAGCTCGATGCGAACGCGCCGGGTGCTCATGCCGTCGCCTCCGTCCGCCCGTTCGTGAACAGCCGCTCGCGCGGGTTGCCGTTCATCACCTGGGCGAGCTGGTCGGCGGCCTGGCGCTGCTCCGGCGTGAGCTGCGCCGGGATCTCGATCGTGAAGCGGTAGTGGATGTCGCCGCGGCCCTTGCCGCCGAGCTTCGGCGCGCCCTCGCCGCGCAGGCGCTGGACCGTGCCGTGCTTCGTGCCGGGCGCGACGCGCAGCCGCTTGGAGCCGTGCAGCGTCGGCACCTCGACGGTCGCGCCGAGCAGCGCCTCCGGCACGGTCAGCGGGATCTCGACCTCGACGTGATCGCCGACCTGCTTGAAGACCGGCGACGGGGTCACGCGCGTCACGACGAAGAGATCCCCGGGCGGGCCGCCGCCCACGCCGGGCTCGCCCTTGCCGGCGATCCGCACGCGGCTGCCCTCGCGCACGCCGGCCGGGACGTTGACCTTCAGGCGCTTGATCGTGCGCCGCGCGCCGCTGCCGCCGCAGGTCGGGCAGGGCGTCTCGATGATCGCCCCGGTGCCGCCGCAGCGCGAGCACGGCTGCGTGATCGAGAAGAAGCCCTGGCCCTGGGACTCGACGCCGCGCCCTTGGCAGACGGGGCAGACCTTCGGCTGCGTGCCGGGCTTGGCGCCGCTGCCGTGGCACGTCTCGCACGGCGTCGAGGTCGGGATCGCGAGCGAGACCTGCGAGCCTTCGACCGCCTCGTTGAACGTCAGCGAGACCTCCGTCTCGAGGTCGCGGCCGCGCTGGGTGCGCGTCCGCGCACCGCCGCGACCGGCGCCGGTTTGGCCGCCTGCGCCGCCACCGCCCCCGAAGAGGTTGGAGAGGATGTCGCTGAAGCTGCCGCCGCCGAACGCGCTGGGATCGAAGCCGCCGGCCGCGAACGGGCCGGTGCCCTGGTCGTAGGCCTTCTTCTTCTCCGGGTCGGAGAGCACGTCGTAGGCCGCCGATATCTCCTTGAAGCGCTCCTCGGCCTTCGCGTCGCCCGCGTTGCGATCGGGGTGGTATTGGCGTGCGAGCTTGCGGTAGGCCTTCTTGATCTCGGTGTCGGAGGCGTTCTTCCCGACGCCGAGCACCTTGTAGAGATCGGGCTTCGTGGCGGCCATGGCGAGTCCTTATGCCGCCACGACGACGCGGGCGGGACGCAGGACGTTGCCGTCCTGGCGGAAGCCCTGCTGGTAGACCTCGACGACGGTCCCGGGCTCGGCGCCCTCGACCGGCTGCTGCGCCATCGCCTCGTGCTGCTGGGGGTCGAACGGCTCGCCCTGGGGCGAGAACGGCTCTATCCCGACGCGGTTCAGCGCGGCGAGCAGCTCGTCGTGGACGAGCTTGATGCCGGACGTCAGGTGATGCTCGGGGGTCCCATGCTCGCCGCCGGCCTCCGCCGCCGCGAGCGCGCGCCCGAGGTTGTCGAGCGCCGGCAGCAGCTCGCGCGCGAGCCGGCCGATCCCGCGCGTCTCCGCGGCGGTGACGTCGCGCGCCATCCGCTTGCGGAAGTTCTCGAAGTCGGCCTGGGTGCGCTGGGCGAGCGCGAGGTACTCGTCGGCCTTGCCGGCGCGCGCGAGCAGCTCGCCGAGGTCGTGCTCGACCTCGAGCGCAGCCTGCGCCTCGCTCTGCTCGTCGCCCGCCTGCTCGGCGGCAGGGGCGGCGCCGGTCTCCTCGACCGGCGCCTGCGGCTCGTGCTCGGTGGTCATCGTCACTTGCCCTCGTCCACGACCTCGGCGTCGACGACGTCCTCCTCCGCGGAGGCGTCGTCGGCCGTGCCGTTCGCGCCGGCGCCGTCGGCCGAGGCGGCCTGCGCCTCCTGCGCCTGCTGGTACATCGCCTCGGAGACCTTGTGGAACGCCGTCTGCAGCGCCTCGGTCTTGGCGGTGATGTCGGCGGGATCGTCGGACTCGAGGCTCTCGCGGACGACCTTGATCGCCGCCTCGATCTCCTCCTTGGAGGAGGCGTCGACGCCCTCGCCGAGCTCCTTGAGCTGGCGCTCCGCCTGGTAGGCGGCGTTCTCGGCGTTGTTGCGCGCCTCCGCCAGCTCGCGTGCCTTGCGGTCCTCCTCGGCATGCGCCTCGGCGTCGCCGACCATCTGCTTGATCTCGTCCTCGGACAGCCCGGAGCCGGCCTTGATCTCGATCTTCTGCTCCTTCTGGGTGCCGAGGTCCTTCGCCGAGACGGACAGGATGCCGTTCGCGTCGATGTCGAACGCGACCTCGATCTGCGGCACGCCGCGGGGCGCCGGCGGGATGCCGGTGAGCTGGAACTTGCCGAGCGACTTGTTGTACTGCGCCATCTCGCGCTCGCCCTGCAGCACGTGGATCTCCACCGACGGCTGGTTGTCGTCGGCGGTCGAGAAGACCTCCGACTTGCGCGTCGGGATCGTCGTGTTGCGCTCGATCAGCTTCGTCATCACGCCGCCCTTCGTCTCGATCCCGAGCGTGAGCGGGGTGACGTCGAGCAGCAGCACGTCCTTGACGTCGCCGGCGAGCACGCCGGCCTGGATCGCAGCGCCAACGGCGACGACCTCGTCCGGGTTCACGCCGCGGTGCGGGTCCTTGCCGGTCAGCTCCTTGACCTTGTCCTGCACGGCGGGCATGCGCGTCATGCCGCCGACCATCACGACGTGGTCGATCGACTTCGCGCCCTTGTCCTTCGCGTCGTCGAGCGCCTGGCGGACCGGTGCGACGGTGCGCTCGATCAGGTCGGCCGTCAGCTCGGTGAGCTTGGCGCGGCTGAGACGCGTGTCGAGGTGCTTGGGCCCGCTCTGGTCGGCGGTGATGAAGGGCAGGTTGATCTGCGTCTCCTGCGTGGTGGAGAGCTCGATCTTCGCCTTCTCCGCGGCCTCGTAGAGGCGCTGGAGCGCCATCGGGTCCGCGCTGAGGTCGATGCCCTGCGACTTCTTGAAATCGGCGACGAGCCAGTCGACGATCGCCTTGTCGAAGTTGTCGCCGCCGAGGTGGTTGTCGCCGGCGGTCGACTTGACCTCGAAGACGCCGTCGCCGATCTCGAGCACCGAGACGTCGAACGTGCCGCCGCCGAGGTCGAAGACGAGGATCGTCTGGTCGGACTCCTTGTCGAGCCCGTACGCGAGCGACGCGGCCGTCGGCTCGTTGATGATGCGCTTGACGTCGAGGCCGGCGATCTTGCCGGCGTCCTTCGTCGCCTGACGCTGGTCGTCGTTGAAGTACGCCGGGACGGTGATGACCGCGCTGTCGACCGTGTCGCCGAGATAGGCCTCGGCGTCGGCCTTCAGCTTGCCGAGGATCATCGCGCTGACCTCCGGCGGGCTGTACTGCTTGCCGCCCGCCTCGATGCGCGCGTCGCCGCCTGAGCCGGCCACGACCTTGTACGGCACGATCGACTCCTCCTCGCGCACCTCGGCCTCCTTGCGGCCCATGAAGCGCTTGACGGAGAAGACCGTGTTCGTCGGGTTGGTGACGGCCTGCCGCTTGGCGACGGTGCCGACGAGCCGCTCGCCGCCCTGCGTGAACGCGACGACCGACGGCGTCGTCCGCCCACCCTCGGCGTTCTCGATGACCGTCGGCTCACCGCCCTCGAGGACGGCCATGCACGAGTTCGTCGTGCCGAGATCGATGCCGATCGTCTTGCCCATGTGTTCGTCCGCTCCTTAAGCCTGCGAGTTCTCAGGGGAAAAAATCTAAGCGCGAGTATAGAAGATCTTGCGCCGCTTCCACGGCGCGATCGCGAATCGCTCTACGCCTGGCGGCTCGGGCACATGCGCCGCAGCGCGCAGCCGGCGCAGTCCGGCGTGCGCGCATGGCACGTGCGGCGGCCGTGGCGCAGCAGGTTCACGTGCAGCTCCAGCTCCTCCCCGGGCGCGGTGAGCGCCAGCATCGCGTCGTGGAGCTCCTCGAACGGCGCGCCGGGACGCAGCAGCCGCAGGCGCATGCCGACCCGCGAGACGTGCGTGTCGACGGGCACGTCGTGCAGGCCGTAGGCGAACAGCAGCACGCAGGCCGCCGTCTTGCGCCCGACGCCGGGCAGCGAGCAGAGGTAGGCCTGGCCCTCCGGCACGGGCGTCTCGCGCAGCCAACTCAGGTCTAGCCCGCGCTCGTGTTCGTCGATCGCCCGCAGGATCGCCTGGATGCGGGCCGACTTGACCTTCGAGATGCCGCCGGGCCGGATCGCCTCCTCGACCTCCTCGACGGGCGCCGCCATCACCGCCTCCCACGACGGAAAGCGCTCGCGCAGGCGCTCGTAGGCGACGTCGCGGTTGCGGTCGTTGGTGCTCTGGGAGAGGACGGTCAGGACGAGCTCGTCGAGCGGCTGCTCGTGCGGCGCCATGATCGGGACGCCGTAGACCTCGCGCAAGCGGTCGCGGATCGCGCGCACGCGCCGCGGCGCCGGGGGCTGCCACGCGGCTGGAGGGATCGTGGCGGGTGTGGACACGCGGCGGCACGTTATCTTCCGCCCGCGTGTCCGTCGACGAGCACACCGCCGAGATCGACGGGCAACCTGTCTTCTGGCGCTCGGCGCCGGCGCTCGGCACCCCCACGCTGTACGTCCACGGCGTGCCGACGAGCAGCGACGACTGGGTCCCGTTCCTGGAGCGCACCGGCGGCCTCGCGCCGGACCTGCCGGGCTTCGGCCGCTCCGGCAAGGGCGGCCACCTCGACTACTCGATCGACGGGATCGCCGACTTCGTCGAGCGCTTCCTGGCGCTCGTCGGCACGGAGCGCGTCAAGCTCGTCGTGCACGACTGGGGCGCGGCGGCGCTCGGGTTCGCCCAGCGCCACCCCGAGCGGATCGAGCGGCTCGTGATCTGCAACGCCGTTCCGCTGCTCGCGGGCTACCGCTGGCACCGGGTGGCGCGGGCCTGGCGCACGCCGCTGCTCGGCGAGCTGACGATGGGCCTGACGACACGCTGGACGCTCGAGCGGGCGCTGCGTCCCGCCTTCGCGGGCCCAGTCCCGGACGGCTTCGCCGCAGCGGCGATGCGCCACTTCGACCAGGGCACCCAGCGGGCGATCCTGCGGCTGTATCGCAGCGCGCCCGAGGAGCTGCTGGCGGCAAAAGGGAGAGAACTTTCACAAATCCCCGCTCCGGCATTGGTAGTTTGGGGCGCGCTCGACCCGTTCATCCCGCCGCGATTCGCGGATGCCTACGCCGCAAGGCTTCCGGGAGCACGGGTGGAGCACGTCGAAGACGCGGGGCACTGGCCCTGGCTCGACCGCCCCGATGTGATCGACCGCCTTGCCACGTTCCTGCTCGACAGCTGACCGCAACGTCCTGCCGCGCCGTCCGACTCGCGCGCAACCATCGACGCGTCGCATGAGCCGCCGCCTCCTCGTAACGCTCGCCCTGCTCGCGGGCCTCCTGCCGGGCGTCTCGGCCCCCGTCGCCGGCGCCGAGGGGCATGAGGGCTTCGGCGCGGCGATGCTGCGCGAGCTCAACAGAGTGCGCGGACGCCACCACCTGGCGAGCGTGCGCGAGGACGGCAGCATGAGCCGCGGCGCAGCCGCGCACTCCCGCGACATGGCGCGTCACGGCTACTTCGCGCACGGCGCCTGGAGCGGGCGCGTCGCGCGCGCCTCGCACAGCGCGAACGACCTCGGCGAGGTGCTCGGCTGGCTCGCGCGCGGCAACCCGGCCCACGAGGCGGCCGGGATGGTGCGCGCGTGGCTGAACTCGCCGGAGCATCGCCACGTGCTGCTCGACGGCCACTTCAGCCGCATCGGCATCGGTCGCGCGACGAGCAGGCGGGGCAGCGAGCAGACGGCGCTCTACACCGTCGACTTCGCCTCGCCGCACTGAGCCGGGGGCCGCTCCACTAGCCTCCGCGGGCCGATGGCCCGCCTGCGCGCAGACCCGCGGCGCATCGCGCCCCCGGCGCTCGCCGCGGTGCTCGCGCTCGCCTACCTGCTGTGGCAGCCGCCGAGCCTCGACCTCGCGGCGGCCGAGTACCGCTCGTGGCTGTTCGCGCACGCGGGCTTCGCGATCTGGGACCTGCGCTGGTACGGCGGCCACCATCTGCCCGGGTACAGCGTGCTCGCGCCGCCGCTGGGGGCATGGCTCGGGCCGCGGCTGCTCGGCGCGCTCGCCGCGGTGGCCGCGGCGCTGCTGTTCGAGCGGCTCGCGTTCGCGCGCTTCGGACAGCGCGCGTGGGTCGGCTCGCTGTGGTTCGCCGCCGGCACGGTGACGAGCCTGCTGAGCGGTCGGATCACGTTCGCGCTCGGGATCGTGCCGGCGCTCGGCGCGCTGCTGGCGCTGCAGCGCGGCCGGCGTGCGCTCGCGCTTGCGCTCGCGGTCGTGACGCCCCTCGCCAGTCCGGTCGCGGCGATCTTCCTCGCGCTCGCGGGTGTGGCGCATGCGCTCGGGACCCGCCGCCGCATGGGCATCGCGCTCGCCGGGGCGGCGCTCGCGCCCGTTGCCGCGCTGGCGGTGGCCTTCCCGGAGGGCGGCAGCGAGCCGTTCGCGACCTCCGCCTTCTGGCCGGTGCTCGCGTTCGCCGCGCTCGCGCTCGCGCTGCTGCCGCGCAGCGAGCGCGCGCTGCGGGTCGGCGTCGCGCTCTACGCGCTCGGCGCCACGGTGGCGTTCGTGCTCGCGACGCCCGTCGGCGGCAACGTCGTGCGGCTCGGGGCGCTCTGCGCCGGGCCGGTCGCCGCGCTCGTGCTGTGGCGCCGGCGGATGCTCGCGCTTGCGCTCGTGGCGCCGTTCCTGCTGTGGTGGCAGTGGAGCGCGGCGATCGACGACGTCCACACCGCGAGCGGCGACCCGTCGGTGCATGCCGCCTACTACGCGCCGCTCGTCGCCTACCTCGAGCGCGCAGGGGCACCGGCCGCCGGGCGCGTCGAGATTCCCTTCACGCGCCTGCACTGGGAGGCGCGCTGGGTCGCGCCGCACGCCGCGCTCGCGCGCGGCTGGGAGCGCCAGCTCGACCGCAAGGTCAACGCGGTCTTCTACGACGGCGTGCTCACGCCGGCGAGCTACCACGGCTGGCTGCAGCGCAACGCGGTGCGCTGGGTCGCGCTGCCCGACACGCGGCTCGACTACTCGGCGATCCCCGAGGCGCGGCTGATCGAGCGCGGGCTGCCCTACCTGCGCGAGGCATGGCACGATCGCGACTGGCGCATCTACGCGGTGCGCGATCCCGTCCCGTTCGCCGAGCCGCCCGCGCGCGTGACCGCGCTCGGCACCGACACGCTCACGCTCGAGGTCCCGCGGGTCGGCGGATATGGCACGCTCATCCGCGTGCATTGGACGCCGTACTGGGCGGTCGCACAGGGCGACGCATGCGTCGAGCGCGAAGGCTCGTGGACGAACGTCCGCGCACGGCGCCCCGGCACGATCCGCCTCGTGACGCGCTTCTCGCCTGCGCGGATCGGAGCGCGCGGACCGCGCTGCGCACGGAACGGGAGGTGAAATCGCCCTACGCAGCGGATAGGATCCAGAGTTCCCTCATGCTCCGCGGCCTTCGCAACATCGAGCAGCGAGTGTTGCCGCACGGTTGGGTCGACGCGGCACGCCAGCTCGTGCTCTTCGCCTCCGCCTACTACGCGTATCAGCTCGTGCGCGGAGCGGTCGACACGAAGGCCGCCACGGCGGCGTGGAACGCGACGAAGATCATCAACCTCGAGCACAGCCTGCACGTGTTCGCCGAGCCGAGCGTGCAGGCATGGGCCTCCAGTCGCACGCCGATCATCCACATCGCCGACTGGATGTACCTCAACTCGCACTTCGTCGTGACGATCAGCGCGCTCGTCTACATCTACCTGCTGCGCAACACGGCGTTCTACTTCGTGCGCAACATGTTCATGACGGCGATGGGGCTCGCGCTCGTCGGCTACACGCTCTACCCGACCGCGCCGCCGCGGCTGATGCCGGAGTGGGGTTTCAGCGACTCCGTCGCCACGTTCACCGGCGTCCACGTCGAGAACGCCGGCGTCAGCGCGCTGCTGAACCTCTACGCCGCGGTCCCGTCGATGCACGTCTGCTTCGCGCTGATGGTCGGCTGGCCGCTCGCGCGGCTCGTCAAGCCGCGGGTGCTGAAGGTCATGTGGTTCCTGTATCCGTTCCTCGTCACGTTCGTCGTCGTGGCGACGGGCAACCACTACTTCATAGACGCCTTCCTCGGGGCGCTCACGGCCGGGATCTCGGCGCTCGTCTCCCAGCAGCTGCTCGCGCGCGCCCGGCCGCACGCCTGGTCGTTCCGTCGCGCCGAGGCCGAGGCGACCGCGTGAGCGCCGTGGCCGAGCTGTCGGCGACGATGCGCAACCGGCTGATCGAGTCGCGTCTGACGCCGAACGCGATCTCGATGACGGGCCTCGCCGGCAACGTCGTCGCGGCCGTGCTGATCACCCAGCGCCTCTTCTTCCTCGCCGGCGTCGCGTTCATCCTCGGCTCGGTGATGGACACGCTCGACGGGCGCTACTCGCGCATGTCGGGCAAGGGCACGCCGTTCGGCGCGTTCCTCGACTCGACGCTCGACCGCATCGAGGAGGGGATCGTCCTGACGGCCGTCGCGGCGTACTTCGCCGCGCGCGGGATGGAGCTCGCGGTCGCGGCGGTCGTCGTCGCGGTGCTCGCCTCGCTGATGGTCTCCTACACGCGGGCGCGCGCCGAGGCGCTCGGCGTCGAATGCAAGGTCGGGATCGCCAGTCGCGCCGTGCGCGTCGTGATCCTGTCCGCCGGGCTCGTGTTCGCGAAGGGCGCCGGCCTCGGCGACTTCGAGCTGCTCGAGCCGGCCGTCTACGTGCTCGCGGCGCTGTCCACGATCACGGTCCTGCAGCGCATCCTGCACGTTCGGCGCGAGCTCTCGCGCGCTCCGCAGCTGTAACCGGCGACCCGCTGCGGGGTCTATCCCCTGTACCCCCGAGGAGGACTCCACCCAGCATGAACGCTTCCAGCAACGGCGCGAGCCGCTACCAGGCCGAGAAGGTCCGCGTCGCCATCATCGGCGTCGGCAACTGCGCGTCGTCCTTCGTCCAGGGCATCGAGTACTACAAGGACGCCGACCCGAGCGAGCCGGTGCCGGGGCTCATGCACGTCGACCTCGGCGGCTACCACGTGCGCGACGTCGAGTTCACCGCCGCGTTCGACGTCGACAAGGACAAGGTCGGCAAGGACCTGTCGGAGGCGATCTGGGCCGGGCAGAACAACACGATCAAGTTCTCCGACGTCCCCCACCTCGGCGTCCCCGTCCACCGTGGCATGACGCACGACGGCCTCGGCAAGTACCTCTCCCAGCGGATCGAGAAGGCGCCCGGGCAGACGGCCGACATCGTCCAGATCCTGAAGGACACGAAGACCGACGTCGTCGTCTCCTACCTGCCGGTCGGCTCCGAGCAGGCGACCAAGTGGTACGTCGAGCAGGTGCTCGAGGCCGGCTGCGGCTTCGTCAACTGCATCCCCGTCTTCATCGCGCGCGAGGACTACTGGGACGACCGCTTCCAGAAGGCCGGCCTGCCGATCGTCGGCGACGACATCAAGTCGCAGGTCGGCGCGACGATCACGCACCGCGCCCTCGCCCGCCTCTTCTTCGAGCGCGGCGTCAAGCTCGAGCACACCTCGCAGCTCAACGTCGGCGGCAACATGGACTTCTTCAACATGCTCGAGCGCGAGCGGCTGGAGTCGAAGAAGATCTCCAAGACGAACGCCGTCACCTCCGTGGCCGGCGTCGACCTGCCCGCCGACGACGTCCACGTCGGCCCGTCGGACTACGTCCCGTGGCTGACGGACCGCAAGTGGGCGCACATCCGCCTCGAGGGCCGCGCCTTCGGCGACGTGCCGCTGATGTGCGAGATGAAGCTCGAGGTGTGGGACTCGCCGAACTCGGCGGGCATCGTCATCGACGCCGTGCGCTGCTGCAAGCTCGCGCTCAACCACGGCATCGGCGGCCAGCTCGACGGGCCCAGCTCCTACCTGATGAAGTCGCCGCACACGCAGCGCCCGGACGACGAGGCGCGCAAGGCGACCGACGACTTCATCGCGGCGCACGCCAGCCGTCCGGGCACGCAGCCGGTCGGCGCGCCCGCGCCGGCCGAGCAGCCGTCCGAGGCCTAGCCGCGGAGCACGCGACTCGCGGCACGCGTCGGGCTATCCTCCCGCGCGTGCCCGAGCGCCTCGCGATCGCCCAGGTCACGCCCTACCCCTGGGAGACGGGCAACGCCGTCAACCGCGCCGTCGCCAACTGCTCGCGGGAGCTGGCGGCACGCGGCCATCGCGTGCTCGTGATCGCGCCCTCGACGTCGAGCGCGCTCGTGCGCGAGTCGCGCCGCGCGATCCACGCCGCGCGCGAGCGGCCCGAGGCGCTGCTGGAGGCGGGCGGGCAGGATGCGAATGGGTACCGGGTCCTCGGGGTCGGCGAGGTGCTGCCGTTCGCGCCCTCGCGCCGCCGCGCGGTCTCGCTGCCGATCGACGTCGCGCGCACGATCGAGCAGGCGCTGGCGATCGCCCCGCTCGACCTCGTGCACGTGCACGAGCCGTTCGCGCCGAGCGCGTCGAGCGCGGCGCTGCGCCATTCGCGCGCACTCAACGTCGGCACGTTCCACGCCCCGACCGAGCGCGTCGTCTCGACGCAGGTCGCGCGCCGCGTCGTCGAGCTGTTCCTCGGCCGCCTCGACGCGCGCGTCGCGAGCTACGCGGCGACGCGCGACCTGCTGCGGCGCTGGTTCCCGGCCGAGTACCGCGTCGTGCTGCCCGGCGCCGATCCGGTCGTCCGCGAGTCGCACGCAGACGGGCCGCTGGAGATCGCCCTGATCGCCGACGAGGAGCGCCCGGCGCTGCGCACCCTGCTGCGCGCGCTGCGACGGCTCGACCTGGAGCACGGCTGGCACGCCACGATCTGGTCCGCACGCGGAACGCAGCCGAGCGGGCCGCTGCGCCAGGAGCTGCGCGAGCGGATCGCGTTCGCCGGACCCGACGACTGCACGGCGCAGGAGCTGCTCGCGCGCGCCGACGTGACGGTGCACGCCAGCGGCGGGATCGCGCCCGCGCCCGACACGCTCGTGCGCGCCCTCGGGGCGGGCGCGGTGCCCGTCGCCGCGCACGTGCCCGTCTACGCGGAGCTGCTCGGCGACGGCACGCACGGGCTGCTGTTCGAGCCCGGCGACGCGGAGACGCTCGCGGCGCAGCTCGGCCGCCTCGCCGCGGACGCGGCGCTGCGCGCGCGCCTGCACGCCGCCGCCGCGCCGCTGCGCGCGCGCCTCAGCTGGCGCCGCGCGACCGACGAGCTGGAGGAGGTCTACGGCGAGCTCGTCGCGCGCCGCCACGACGGCCGCGGCGACAGGGCGCTGCGCGCACGCGTCGCGCGGCGGCGCCTGATCGACGTCGACCTGCACATGCACACCGACCACTCGCACGACTGCGTGACGCCGGTCGAGTCGCTGCTCGCGACCGCGAAGGCACGCGGGCTCGGCGCGATCGCCGTCACCGACCACAACGAGATCTCCGGCGCGCTCGAGGCGCGCGCGAAGGCGAGCGGGATCAAGGTGATCGTCGGCGAGGAGGTCAAGACCGCCGACCAGGGGGAGGTGATCGGGCTCTTCATCGAGGAGCTGATCCCGCGCGGGCTGACGCTGGAGGCGACGATCGCCGAGATCAAACGCCAGGGCGGCGTCGTCTACGTGCCGCACCCGTTCGACCGCATGCACGCGGTGCCCGACTACCAGCACCTGATCGGCGTGCTCGACGACGTCGACGCGATCGAGGTCTTCAACCCGCGCGTCGCGATCCAGGAGTTCAACGAGGAGGCGGCGCGCTTCGCCGCCAAGTACCGCATCCCGGCCGGCGCCGGCTCCGACGCGCACGTCACGCAGGGGCTCGGCTCGGTGCGGATCCGCATGCCCGACTTCGACGGGCCGGCCGAGTTCATGGAGGCGCTGCGCGAGGCGGACATCGTCCGCACGCCGGCGAGCCTGCTCTACGTGCAGGCGCTGAAGTTCCTGCAGACGAAGGCGACGCCCGCGACGGCGCGCAAGGCCGCCCGCGAACGGCGCGTGCGCCGCGCGGCGCGCAAGTCCTGATGCATGGGCAGGGAGATGCCGGGGGTCCGTCCAATCATCTTCCAAGCATGCCCGCCACCGACGACGAGATCCGCGAGAAGTACCTCGAGCGAGCGATCCGCGAGCTCAACTCGCTGACGCGCGAGCTGCAGGAGTGCCCGCACTGCCCGCGCGGCAACCTGATGCCGGTGCTCGGCTCCGGGCACCCGCAGGCCGACGTCTTCCTGATCAAGCACCATCCGCGCCCCTCCGAGATCGAGGAGGGCGTCGCCTTCTACGGTCGCGCCGGCGGCGCGCTGATGAAGTCGCTCAAGCGCCTCTCGATCGATCCGCTGGCCGTCTACGGGACGCTGTGCGTGAAGTGCCCGCTGCCCGATCCCTCGCTGGCGGATCCGGCGTGCGTGGCGCGGATCGTCGAGGAGCTCGCGATCGTGGCGCCGAAGATCGTCGTCGTGATGGGCGAGGACGCGCTCGCCGTCGTCAACGACCTCGACGTGCCGCTTGCGCGGCCGTTGGAGCCGGATGCCGGCGCGATCCAGACCTTCACCCCGTCGATCGACGGCCTCTACGTGCCGAACATCGACGAAGCGCTCGACGAGGAGGGCGCCAAGCGCACCTTCTGGCGCGCGTTTCAGGCGCTCGGCGCCTGGTACGCGGACCTGCCGCCGTATTAGGAATCGGCGGCTCAGGGCAGCAGCACGAGCTTGCCCAGCTTGCCGCCGGCGGCGAAGCGGTCGTAGGCGGCGGCGACGTCGTCGAGCGGGAACGTCTCGGCGACCGGCACGCGCAAGGCGCCGGCCGCGACGAGCGGCAGCACGTGGCGCTCGAGTGCGCGGGCGGTCGCGGCCTTCTCCTCCAGCGGGCGCGCGCGCAGCGTCGAGGCCATGATCCGGGCGCGCTTGCCCATCAGCGCGAGCAGGTTCAGCTCCGCCTTCGCGCCGGCGCTCACGCCGATCACGACGATCCGCCCGCCGGTCGCGAGCGCGTTCAGGTTCGCGGGCAGGTTGGGCGCGCCGACGAGCTCGAGGATCACGTCGAACGGGCCGTGCTCGGCGAAGCCTTCGGGATCGATCGCCTCCGCTCCGAGCGCTGAGACCTGCGCGCGCAGGTCGGGGTTGCGGACCGTGGCGACGACGCGCGCGCCGGCGCTCGTGCCGAGCTGGATCGCGGCGGTGCCGACGCCGCCGGCGCCGCCGTGCACGAGCAGCCGCTCGCCGGCGCGCAGCTCGGCCTGCGTGAAGAGCGCGTCGTGCGCCGTGGTGAAGACCTCGGGAAAGCCGCCGGCCGCGGGCCAGTCGAGCACCTCGGGGACCGGCATCAGGATCCGCTCGTGCACGACCGCCAGCTCCGCCTGCCCGCCACCGCCGACGATCGCCATCACACGCTCGCCCTCGGCGAAGCGCTCGGCGCCCACCCCGCAGCCGACGACCTCGCCGGCCAGCTCGAGCCCGGGGATGTCCACGGGCGAGCCGGGCGGCGCCGGGTAGAGCCCGCGGCGCTGCATCATGTCGGCGCCGTTGAGGCCGGCGCCGCGCACGCGCACGAGCACCTCGCCGGCGCCCGGCGTCGGATCCGGATGCTGCTCGACGAGCAGCTCGCCGTCGCGGATGGTGGCAGCGCGCATCGCGGCGGAGTCTAGAGGCGCCGGGCGCCCTAGCATCCGGTCGGTGGCGAACCACGAACCCGACGACCGGCGCATCTCACGACGGTCGCTGCTGCGGCTCCAGCTCGCGCGCTGGGCGGACCCGGTCACCGGCGCCGTCCACGCCGGTCTGCCCCTGCGTGCTCCGGCGCCGGTCGTCGCGGCGCTCGTCGAGCTCGCGGAGGTCGAAGCGGGAATGCAGGTGCTCGACCTCGGCACCGGCGACGTCGCACGGACCGCGGTGCGCGGCGCCGACGTGACCGCATCCGACGCCGACGCGCGCGACCTGCCCTACGTCGACGGCGCGTTCGACGTCGTCCTCAGCGCCTGCCGAACGGCGCCCGCGGCGGGCGCGGCACGCGAGCTGGTGCGCGTCACGTGTCCTGGCGGCGTCGTGGCGCTCGCACTGCGCGACAGCGAGGAGACGGTGCGGGGGCGGCTCGGCGGCCTGCTGGACGAGCTGGAGACGCGCGCGAGCGAGGCGGGCTGGCTGCTCGTGCGTGGCCGGCGCGCGATCCCGCAGGCGTGAGCGGCGGTCAGCCCCACTTCATCGTGCGTGCGATCGCCGCGTCCAGCACGCGATCGGGCACGAGGCTGGCGAGGATGCCGCGCGACTTCGCCTCGCGGCCGACGAGATAGCGCGTGCGCGGCTTGCGCGCCGTGAGCGCGTGCTCGACGTCCTTGGCGACGGCGTCAGGGGGCAGGCCGTCGCGCGCGCCCGCGACCGAGGCCTCGCGCACGAAGGCGATCAGCTTGCCGTACGCCTGCTGCGCCTCGGCCGGCATCGTGGCGTTCAGCTCGTCGCCGGAGGCGATCCCCTTGTCCCAGATCGGGGTGGCGATCGTGCCGGGCTCCATCACCGCGACGCGGATCCCCCAGGGGCGCAGCTCGCGCCGCAGCACGTCGGAGAAGCCCTCCAGCGCGAACTTCGACGCCGCGTAGGCGCCGAGCAGCGGGACGGCGACGCGCCCGCCGATCGAGCTGACGTTGACGATCCGCCCGCGTGCTGTCCGCAGCAGCGGGATGAAGGCCTGTGTGACGGCGACCTGGCCGATCAGGTTGACCTCGATCTGTCGGCGGAAGTCGTCGAGCGGCTGGTACTCGAGCGGGGCGGGGACGGCGATCCCGGCGTTGTTGACGAGCCCGGCGAGACCGCGTGCGCCGACGGCCTCGCCCACGTCGCGCACGGCGCTCGCGATCGCGGCCTGATCGGTGACGTCGAGGATCACCGGCGTCACTCCCGGAATGGCGCCGCGCAGGCGCTCGCCGTCCTGCGGCTTGCGCACGCCGGCGAAGACCTGGAAGCCGGCGTTGGTGAGGCGGCGCGCGCACGCCTCGCCGATCCCGCTCGACGCGCCGGTCACGAGGACCGCTCCGCTGGATCTGCCGCTCATCGGCGGGATTGTCGCATGCATTCACCGGCGCAGCCTGAGGCCATGCGCGGTAGCCGCCGTCGCGCCGCCAGCCACTCGCCCCTCGACGGTCCGCGGGAAGTAGAACTCCCAGCTGAGCGCGAAGTCAATTGCCGTCGTCAGGGCCACGACCCCAAGGCCGGCATCGAGCGGCCAGGCCTGATCGGGAAGAGAGCGATGAACCGAGAGCAGGATCACGAGGGCGATCAACGCTCCAATGTCGTTCAGGAGCCACAACCATCCCGAGGACACGGCATCGCTGTCCCGCCGTAAGTAGACCGCCCATAAGACGTCGAGGGCCAGCAGCGCGACGAAGACGTCGAGGAACGCAGCGGAGTCGCCAATGTAGAAGCTGGCGACCGAGAACATCAGGCTCTGGCCGAACACGACGAAGAAGTCGATGCCGAGTCCGCCCCGAGGCTCGACGTGACGCCCTGATGCCGCATGCGCATAGCTCTCGTCGCCGTATGTCACATCGATATGGCGGACGTTGCCGTGGTAGAAGCGGACGATGTTCGCAATCAGCACGGTGGCGAACGCGATCTCCACCAGACTAAGTTCACTGATTGGGATGACGCGAGAGTAATGGCCTCCGGTGATGAGGACGAGCAAGGTGTTCGTCAACGCCAGACCGGTGACGATGGTGACCACGGTCTTGATCGACGCCAATGAAGATGCGACAGCGGGGCTCAGCTCGCGACGCTGCACCTGCCTCCTTCTCGGCTCTCGATGCCATGGGATGCGCCTCGGCACACGCAGCGTAGCAGCCGAGCGAATTAGCTCCAGATCATGGTGTGTCGTGGGTCGAGCGAGCTCGGCCGCCGGTCATGAGCGCGACAGGGATCCCGAGTCCGGCAGACCGTCGCAGCGTCGCGATCCGCCGGCCGGGCTGCACCGCCGGCCGCGCCGGGCTGACGTGCTCGCCGAGCGCCGCGACCGTCGCGTCGATGTCCGCGACGCGAAGGGCGAGCCCCCAGAAGAACGCGGGCCGATCGGGACCGCCGCCCGCGGCGATCGCCTCCTGCGGCTCCTGCACGACCTCCAGGATCACCGGCCCGAGGCGGAAGAACGCCTGCCGCGGCGCCCCGGCCGGCGTCGGCTGCTCGCGGATGCGGCGCAGGTCGAGCCCGGCGGCCTGAAGCGCCGCGACCGTGCGGTCGAGATCCGGCGTGATCGCGACAACGTGGTCGAGCGTCGTGACGCCGTTCGGGTGCGACGGCGCATCCGACGGCTCGCCCGCATCCGAGCGCGTCGTCGGCAGCCCGTCCAGCTCCACGCGCTCGATGCCACGCAACGACCAGCTCACGAGCCCCCGGCCCACCTCCCGCCCGACCAGGCGGATCCGCACGCCGCCGACGACGCACGCATCGCCCTCGACCACGAACCCCAGCGTCGCCCAGGTCGCCGGCTCGTCCGCGATCGCGAGCTCGTCGAGCTCCGCGGACATGGGGCGCTACCCCCGCTCCAGCAACGCCACGCACTCTATGTGCGGCGTCTGCGGGAACATGTCGACGGGGCGGACGCGGCGCAGGACGTAGCCGGCTTCGATCAGCTGGGCGGCGTTGGGCGCGAGCGTCGTGGGGTTGCAGGAGACGTAGACGATCCGCTTCGGGGCGGCCTCGATGATGCGGCGCACGACCTTCTGCGAGAGGCCGGCGCGCGGCGGGTCGACGAGCACGACGTCGGGGCGCGAGGCCTTTTCGACGAGCTCGCGCAGCGCGAGCCGCACGTCGCCGGCGAAGAAGCGGGCGTTGTGGACGGCGTTGAGCTTCGCGTTCGCGATCGCGTCGGCGATCGCCGGCTCGACGATCTCCAGGCCCCACAGCTCCGCCGCCCGCGGCGCGAGCGTGAGGCCGATCGTGCCGATGCCGCAGAAGAGGTCGTAGACGCGCTCGTAGCCCGTCAGCGCGGCGTAGTCGCCCGCGAGCGCATAGAGCCGCTCGGCCATTTCGGTGTTCGTCTGGAAGAAGGCGTGCGGCGAGATGCGGAACGTCAGTCCGGCCAGCTCCTCCTCGAGGTAGTCGCTGCCGGCGATCAGCTCCGTCTCGCCCTCGGTCGTCGTCTCGCCGAGCCCTTCGTAGCGCGTCCACAACAGCCCGTCGCAGTCGATCGCCTGCGCGAACGACTCGCGGTCCAGCTCGCCCGGCATCGTCACCAGACGCACCTGGATCTGGTTGGTGCGGCGGCCCTCGCGCACGACGCAGTTGCGCAGGAAGCCCTCGCGCGTGCGGCGGTCATATGCGGTGAGGCCCTGCGCGCGGCACCAGGCGAGCACCTGCTCGCGCACGCCGTTGCAGCGCTCGGAGGCTATGAGGCAGTCCTCGATCGGCTCGATCCGTTCCCAGTGGCCGGGCGCGTGGAAGCCGAAGACCAGCTCGCCGTCGAGGTCGGCGCCGAAGGAGAACTCGAGTCTGTTGCGGTAGCGCCACTGCTCGACCGCCGGGACGATCTGCTCGAGCTCGTAGCCGTCGAGGCCGCCTATGCGCCGCAGCGCCTCGTCGACCTGCTGCTGCTTGATCTCCAGCTGGCGCTCGTAGGGGAGCACCTGCCACGGCACGCCCGGATGGGACGCCCGCGCCGGAATGCGATCGGGCCCCGGCGCGAGGATCTCGACCGCTATCCCTTCCGCGTAGTCGCGCTTGGGCCGCGTGATCCGCACGCGCACGCGGTCGCCCGGGATCCCGCCGTGGACGAAGACGACGTAGCCGTCCTCGCGTCGCGCCACGCCGTTGCCGCCGAACGCGAGCGCGTCGACGGTCAACTCCAGCTCGGCGCCCCGCTCCGGGCGCTTGGCGCGCGTGGTCGTGCTCATCGCGCGCCCAGCATCGCAGACGCGGGGCGCGCGACTCTCAGCCGAGCGCCTTGTCGATCGCCGCGAGCACCGACTTGCGGTTCGCGTGGCGGGTCTCGTACGCGCGGACCTTGCGCAGGTCGGCGGTGCTCATGCCGCCGAGGCGGCTGGTGATCTTCGCGGCGGAGAGGTCGTCGTAGCCGATGATCGGGAACTCCGGGCCGACGCCGACGGCGCGGCGGGCGCGGTCGGCGCCGCGCATCAGCCGGTCGACCGAGTCGGCGCGACGGGCGGCGCGGGCCGCCTTGTCTTCGAGCTTGCGCGAGAGCGCGGCGAGCTGGTCGAGCCCCTTGCCGAGCAGCTCGTCGAGGTTGCCGAGCACGTCGTCGGTCTGCTCGCGGCCGCGACGGACGAGCTCGCCGACGAGGTCGTTCGCGTCGCCGCGCGTCATCCGGCCGCGCTCGACGGCCTCGTCCATCGCGTCCTGGATCCGCTCGCCCGCGAGCATCACGAGGTTGAGCGGTTCGATGACGCGATCGGCGAGCTGCTCGCGCAGCGCGCCGACGAGGTCGCCGGCCGCCCGTGGCTTCGCAGCAGGCTTGGGCTTCGCCGCCACGGCGGCGGTCTTCGGCTTCGCCGCGGTCGCGGCCGGCTTCGGCTTGGCGGCCGGCTTGCGTGCGGCGGGCTTCTTCGCGGCGGCGGTCGCGGTCGGCTTGGCCGCTGCGGATGCCGCGGTGCGCGAGCGGGTCGCGCGGGCGGCCGGCTTCGCCGCGCTTGCGGCGGGCTTCCTCGCGGCGGCCGCCTTCGGCTTGGCGGCGGTGGCGGCCTTCGGCTTGGCGGCCGTCGCCTTGGCCGCGGTCGCCTTCGCGGCAGCGGGCTTGGCGGCGGTGCGAGCTGCCGGCTTCCTCGCGGCCGCAGCCTTGGGCTTCGCGGCCCCGGCGGCCGCCGGGCGCCGCTTCGCGGCGGCGGACGTGGCGCTGGTCTTCGGCTGCGGCATCGATGCTCCTCGGGCTGGACGGACCGGTCCGCGCGAGGCTACCGCAGCAGCAGCTCGAGCAGCGCCTTCTGCGCGTGGCGGCGGTTCTCGGCCTGGTCCCAGATGCGCTGGCGCGAGCCGTAGAGCACCTCGGCGGTGATCTCCTCGCCGGGATGCGCGGGGAGGTCGTGGAGTGCGATCGCCTCGGGCGCGGCGCGATCGAGCAGCGCGTCGTCGATGCGATATGCGGCGAGCGCGGCGCGGCGAGCGTCCGCCGTCTCCTCGTCGCCCATGCTGACCCATACGTCCGTGTACACGGCGTGGGCGCCGGCGACCGCCTCCGCGGGATCGTCGAACAGCTCGACCCCGGCGACCGGTTCGAGCTCGTAGCCGGCGGGCGAGGCGACGCGCACCTCGACGCCCGCGAGGTCGCCGACGATCGCGAGCGAGCGAGCGACGTTGTTGCCGTCGCCGACATAGGCGAGCACGAGCCCCTCGAGGCGGCCGAACGTCTCCTGCAGCGTCATCAGGTCCGCGAGCGCCTGGCAGGGGTGATGGCCCGCGGTGAGCATGTTCACGACGGGCACGCTCGCATGCTCGGCGAGCTCCTCGACGAGCGCGTCCGGCCCCGTGCGGATGCCGATCGCCGCGACGTGGCGCGAGAGCACGAGCGCGGTGTCGCGCACGGCCTCGCCGCGGCTGAGCTGCATCTCGTCGGGGCGCAGCACGATCGGATGGCCGCCGAGCTCGAAGACGCCGGCCTCGAACGAGAGCCGCGTGCGCGTCGAGGGCTTCTCGAAGATGAGCGCCATGCTGCGTCCGGCGAGCGCGCGCGAGGCGAGCGGATCCCCCTTCAGCTCGATCGCGCGCTCGATCACCGCGACGAGCTCGTCGCGGCTCAGCTCGGCTCCGGTGAGGAAGTGGCGCGGCAAGTCGGGAAGCATACGTCCGGCATGCCGCTGCGCGTCCTCAGCTGGAACCTCTTCCACGGCCGCGCCGTGCCGCCGCGCGACGAGGAGCTGCTCGGCGCGTTCGCGGCGCGGCTCGCGGACTGGGAGTGGGACGTTGCCCTGCTGCAGGAGGTGCCGCCGTGGTGGCCCGGCGCGCTCGCCGCCGCAGCCGGCGCCGCAGAGGGTCATGCGCTCACCTCGCGCAACCAGCTGCTGCCGCTGCGCCGCGCGCTCGCGCAACGCCGTCCCGAGCTGATGAAGTCCGGCGGCGGCGGCGCAAACGCGATCCTCGTCCGCGGTGAGATCACCGCGCACGCGCGGCGGCGCCTGTGCGTGTGGCCGGAGCGGCGCGTCGTGCACGCGGTGCGCGACGGCGCGGGCCGTTGGTTCGCGAACCTCCACGCGACCGTCCACCACGACGCGCATGCCCGTCGCGACATCGCGCTGGCGCGGGCGACGGCGCTGCGCTGGGCGGCGGACGCCCCGCTCGTGCTCGGCGGCGACCTCAACCTGCGCGACCCCGACGTGCCCGGGCTCGCGCACGTGGGCGCCGGCGGCGTCGACCACGTCTACGCGCACGGGCTCGCCGCAGTCGCACCGGCCGAGCTGCTCGACCGCGGCACGCTCTCCGATCACGCGCCCGTGCGCGTCACACTCGCCTGACGCGCGCGCCGCTACGCGCCGCCGCGCACTCGCACCCCGAAGCCGCGCAGCATCAGCAGCGCCTTCTCGCCGACGCCGCCGCGCGTCGGCAGCACGCCGAGCTGAACGGCGGCGTCGTAGAGGTCGAAGAAGACGCGCACCCGCAGCAGCCGCGTGCCGCGCAGCTCGCAGTAGGCGACGCCGTGCGCGACGACGAAGCGACTCGACGCCGGCAGCCCCTCGAGCGCGCCGCGGTGCGTCCCCGCGATCTTGCACGGCGCTACGAGGAAGCGACCGTCGGTGAGGCGCTCGCCGGCGCGCTCGACGCGCACGTCGGGGAAGCCCTGCCACAGCCGCTCTGCGTGTGCGGCAAGCTCCTCGGGGCCGAGCAGCGGCACTGCGGTGAGCGGGTCCTCGTACTGCACGCGCGAGTCGCACAGCGGCACGAAGGCGTCAGCGTCGCGCCCGCTCCAGGCCGCCTCCCAGGCGTCGGCGAGCCCGTCGGCGCCGCGCCGCACGGGCGTCGCGTCAGCCATCCGCCGGGCTGGACAGCGGCGCGCCGAAGTCCGGCAGGCCGGCGTCCGGCGTCGAGGCCTCGGCGTAGAGCCGGCGCGGGATCCGCCCGGCGCCGCGGGCGAGCCGGCCGGCCTCGACCGCCCTGCGGATCGCGCGCGCCATCGCGACGGGGTCGTGCGCACGCGAGACCGCGCTCGCCGCCATCACGGCGTCGCAGCCGAGCTCCATCGCCAGCGCCGCATCGGAGGCGGTGCCGACGCCGGCGTCGAGGATCACCGGCAGCTCGGTGCGCTCGCGGATGATCGCGATGTTGTACGGGTTGCGGATCCCCATCCCCGAGCCGATCGGCGAGCCGAGCGGCATCACGGCCGCGCAGCCGACGTCCTCCAGGCGGCGCGCCAAGACGGGGTCGTCGGTCGTGTACGGCAGCACGACGAAGCCGTCGTCGACGAGCGCCTCGGCCGCCTGCAGCAGCTCGGGCGCGTCGGGCAGCAGCGTGCGGTCGTCGCCGATCACCTCGAGCTTGATCCAGTTCGTCTCGAACGCCTCGCGCGCGAGCTGGGCGGTCACGATCGCGTCGCGGGCGGTGAAGCAGCCGGCGGTGTTCGGCAGCACGTCGACGCCCGCCTCGGCGAGCACGTCCATGATCGAGCCACGCTGGGTGGGATCGACCCGTCGCAGCGCGATCGTGACGAGCTCGCTGCCGCTCGCGCGCAGCGCGGCGCCCATCTCCTCCAGCGAGCGGAAGCCGCCGGTGCCGAGCAGCAGGCGCGAGCCGAGCGTGCGGCCGGCGATGACGAGCGAATCGCTCATGCCGCTCATCATCCCCCCTGGATCGCGGTGAGGATCTCGACCTGCGCACCGGACGTGAGCTGCGTCGCCGCCCACGCGCCGCGCGGGACGACCTCGCGGTCGACCGCGACCGCGACGCCGCGCGCGTCGGGGGCGACGCCGAGCGAGGCGACCGCCGCGGCGACGGTCGCGCCGTCGGGCAGTTCGCAGTCGGCGCCGTTGAGCCGCACGATCACGACACGACCGCCGCATGAGCCGCCGTCGCAAAGCGCCCCGGCGCGAACGGCGCCGCGAGCGCGGCCGGCTGCTCGCCGCTCAGCGACGCCGCGAGCAGCTCGGCCGTGATCGGCGCGAGCAGGATCCCGTGGCGGAAGTGACCGGCGGCCCAGTGCAGACCCGCGAGCGCGCCGGCACCCAGCACCGGCGCGTTGTCGGGCGTGGCGGGACGCAGGCCGGCGGCGAGCTCCTCGATCGCCAGCTCGCTCACGCCCGGCACGAGCTCGATCGCGTCGCGCAGCAGCTCGAAGATCCCGCCTGCGGTCGCGCTCGTGTCGAAGCCCTGCTCCTCCATCGTCGCGCCGAGCACGTAGCGGCCGTCGCCGCGCGGGACGAGGTAGCCCGGCTGCATCCGCAGCACGCGCCGCAGCAGGCCGGGACCCGCGGGATCGCGCAGCCGCAGGATCTGCCCCTTGACGGGCCGCAGGGGGACGCGCGCATGCGCAGGGAGGCCGTCGAGCGCACCGGCCCATGCCCCGGCGGCGATCACGACCTGCTCGGCGTCGATCCGCTCGCCACCGGCCAGCTCGACGCCCTCGACGCGCGCGCCGTCGGCCGCGAGCGCGATGCCGGCGACGTCGGCGTGCTCGCGCAGGACGCCGCCGGCGCGTTCGACCGCGCTCGCGAGCGCGCCCGCGAGCGCCCGCGGGTCCACCGCGTGGTCGTCGGAGATCGCGAGCGCCAACCGCAGCGTCGGGGCGAGCGCCGGCTCGCGCCGACGCGCCTCGCTCGCGCGCAGGCGTTCGACGGGCAGCCCGAGCGCCTCGCGCTCGGCCAGCTCGCGCTCGAGCGCCTCCGCCTCGTCGCGGTCGCGCGCGACGAGCAGCGTGCCGCACGCGTGGTAGCCGGGATCGCGCCCGGAGGCGGCAGCAAGATCCTCGACGAACGCGGGATAGCGGTCGGCGCTCGCGCGGCTCAGCTCGAGCAGCGCACGCTCGCCGGTGCGCGCCTCGCTGATCGGCGCGAGCATGCCGGCGGCGACGTGCGTCGCGCCACACGCGAGCGCGCCGCGCTCGAGCACGACCGTCCGCAGTCCGCGCTGCTGCGCGCGCCAGGCGACGGCGAGCCCGATCACGCCGCCGCCGATCACGGCCACGTCGAACGACTGCTGCTGGTCCTGGTGGGGCACGAGCCTCCTTCCCTGCGCCGGCATGACCCGGATCAGGTTCTGACGGTCGGCGGCCGGTCTGCCGCCCTCTCAGCCCGGTTGAGGGCTCCCGTGGGATCGATGGTAGCGACAGGCGGCGCAGTGGCATGAGCACGTGATTACGATCCGGAAGATGGAGTCCCCGGCGGGAATCCTCCAGCACCAGCCGCCCGCAGCTCCGCCGGGCTGGATTACCGTGGCGTTCCGGACGCTCGCGGCGGTGATCGTGGCGAGCATCGTGTTCAGCCTCGTCGGGGTGCTCGTATACGAGGCGAATGTGCTGCCGAACGGAGCGGCCAGCGGAGAGCTGCTCGGCTGGCCCTGGCCTGCGGAGGACGCGTGGTCGTTTGCGGCCGACCTCGGTCAGGCGCTGATCTTCGGCTTCGTGCTTGCCTGGTTCCTGCGCTTCTACATGCGCAACACGGATGGTTCCGATCTGCGGCTGTGGCCGGTCGTCGTGGCCGTTGTGATCAGCGCTCCCGCCACACGGGGCCTGGAGTGGCTCGCAGGCTTCGCGCTCATCGTCGTCGTGGCGAGAGCGGTCGCATGGCAGCCGTGCGCCACGCCTGCGCGGCGCCCAAGCCGGCCGGCGAAGATCGCCCTCGCGCTCGGCGCGGCGTTGCTGGTGCTCACGTCGTTCAGCTATCAGCCGCTGCACCCGCTGCTCGCGACGTTCTCGGACCGCGACAATCCGCTCATGGACACCAGCCTCGGCGTTGTGGACTCGAACCGCATGCTGGGATTCGTGTTGAGGAACGAGGGGATGGGAGCGACGACGGTACGCTCCGTGCGAGTCGTCGGCTGGGAGACGAGTCTGGTCGATGTCGTCGGCCGACACTCGCAGACGGTCGTCGGCACGGTGCTGGACCGTGGCGAGGAGTTGACGGGCAGCTTCGTGGTGGGGCGGACGACCTGTCGCACCGCCGCCGCACGCGATCATTTCCCGACTGCTTACGTCGATGCACTCGAGGTGCGCGTCCAGACGCTCGGCATAGAGCGCACACAGCGGTTCGACATCGAGCCGAACGCAGCCCTGAACTGCCACTGAGCTACAGGCTGCCAAGATGCAGACCATGGCTGCCGTCGGCGATCAACGACGTGCGCGGCTGCGCGAGGCGCGGCTGTACCTCGTGTGCGGGGCGGCCGGCGACGGCCGTGACCTCGCGGGCTTCCTCGACGCGGCGCTGCGCGGCGGCGTGGACATGATCCAGCTGCGTGAGAAGGACGGCGACGAGGCGGCGGTCCTCGCCGCGGCGCCGATCTTCCGTGCGGCGGCGGACGCGTACGGCGCGTTGTTCGTGCTCAACGACCGCCCGGACCTCGTCGCCGCGGCCGGCGCGGACGGCGTGCACGTCGGGCAGGACGACCTGCCGGTCCACGAGACGCGCGCGCTCGTGGGAGCCGACGTGCTGATCGGCCGCTCGACGCACACGCCCGCGCAGCTCGACGCGGCGGCCGCCGACGCGGACGTCGACTATTTCGCCGCCGGCCCCGTCCATGCGACGCCGACGAAGCCCGGACGCCCCGCGGTCGGGCTGGAGCTGATCCGCCATGCGGCGAACGTGCCGCGGACGGCGCCGTGGTTCGCGATCGGCGGCATCGATACGACGACGATCGGATCCGTCGCCGAGGCCGGGGCGACGCGCGTCGTGGTCGTGCGTGCGCTCACCGAGGCGAGCGATCCCGAGACGAGCGCCCGCGAGCTGCGCGGCGCGCTGGAGGCCCCCGTTGGCGCAACGTAGCCGCAAGCGCGGGCAGCGCGCGGCGCCCCCACCGCAGCCGCCGGGCTCCAAGCCGCCGAGCCGCACCGAGCTGCGCAACGCCGAGGCGCGTGCGCAGTTGCAGCCGCTTGCGCCCGGCGAGCGGCCGGGCCCCGTCACCGTCGCTGCGATCGCAGCGGCGGTGCTCGGCGTGCTGAACGTGACGCTCTACCTCGCCGGCGTGCGCGTGCGACACACGACGTTCGCCGGGACGGTCCTGCTCGGCGTCGTGCTGCTGATGGCGGCGGTCGGCATGTGGCGCGTGCGCTACTGGGCGGTGCTCGGCTTCCAGACGCTGCTCGCCGTCACGTGCGTGATCGCGTCGCTGTCGCTGTTCCTCGCCTCCAACGTCACGGGGGCGGTGCGCGCGGTCCTCGTGATCGGCTCGAGCGGAACCCTGTTCTGGAAGCTCGTCGGCGCGATGGCGCGGATCCAGATGCCCGAGCGGAGGGCGCCGCAGTGAGTGAGTGGGCGCACTGCCACGTCGACCGCGTCCGCTTCGCCGACCTCGACGCGATGCGGCACCTCAACAACGCCGCGTTCCTGACGTTCTTCGAGTCCGCGCGCGTGGAGTACATCTCGCGGCTGCTCGGCGACGACCCGACGACGCGCGGCCAGTTCGGGGTGATCTTCGCCGAGTGCAAGATCCGCTATCGCGCGCCGGCGTTCCTCGACGAGGAGATCCGCACGTGCGTGCGCCCGGCGGAGATCGCCCGCTCGAGCGTCAAGCTCGAGTTCGCGATGCACTCGACCGCGGACGAGCGGCTGCTCGCCGACGGCTACGGCACGATCGTCGGCTACGACTACGGTGCCGGCCGCGCCACGCCGCTCCCCGAGCCGTTCAAAGCAGCGCTCGGCGCGCACCTCGTCAGCTGAACGCGTCCGACCACAGAAGCGCACCGCGCCGCGGCGCGGACGTCGCATAGACTCGCGCCACCATGCCCGAATCCGCATATGACTGCATCGTGATCGGCTCCGGTCCCGGGGGCTATGTGGCGGCGATTCGCGCCGCACAGCTCGGGATGCGGACCGCTGTCGTCGAGAAGGACCTGATCGGCGGCCGGTGCCTCAATTACGCCTGCATCCCGGCGAAGGTCGTCCTGCGCTCCGCCGACATCCTGAGCGAGATCGAAGAGGCCGGAGACTTCGGCATCGCGGTCACCGGCCACTCGGTCGACTATCCGAAGGTCCAGGAGCGCCGCGCGAAGGTCACGAAGACGATGAGCGGCGGCGTCGCCGGGCTCTTCAAGAAGAACGAGATCGACCTGATCGAGGGTGCCGGCGCGCTCGCGGCCGGCGGCGTGCGCGTCGACTCCACCGACTACGCGGCCAAGGCCGTCGTCCTCGCGACCGGCTCGGTCAAGAAGCCGATCCCCGGCACGACCTTCGGCGGACGTGTGATCGGCACCGAGGAGGCGTGGGCGCTGCCCGAGCTGCCCAAGCGCCTTGCGGTTGTCGGCGCAGGCGCCTCCGGCGCGGAGATCGCCTCCGCGTACGCGCGCCTCGGCGTCGAGGTGCTGCTGTTCGAGGCGCTCGACCGCGTGCTCCCGACCGAGGACGCCGACATCTCGAAGCTCGCCGAGCGCGGCCTCAAGAAGCAGGGCATGCAGATCTTCACGAAGACGCTCGTCGAGAACGTCAACGCCGGCGAGAGCAGCGTCACGTTCACCTACGGCGGCGAGCAGGGCGAGGCCGACTGGCTCGTGATCGCAGCCGGCCGCGGACCGGACGTCGAGGGCCTCGGCCTCGAAGAGGCGGGCGTGAAGCTGACCGACAACGGGCTGATCGAGGTCGACGGCGCGCAGCGCACCTCGGTGCAGGGCGTGTGGGCGATCGGCGACCTCGTGCGCGGCCCCGCGCTCGCGCACAAGGCATCCGACGAGGGCATCATCGCCGTCGAGGACGCGGCCGGCCAGCCGACGCATCCGCTCACGTACATCGACATCCCGCGTGCGACGTTCTGCACGCCGAACGTCGCGAGCTTCGGGCTCACCGAGCAGCAGGCACGCGACGCCGGCCACGACGTCGTCGTCGGCAAGGTCGGCTACGGCGCCGTCGGCGCCGGCACCGTCTACGGCGACCGCACCGGGCTCGTGAAGATCGTCGGCGAGCGGAAGTACGGCGAGCTGCTCGGCGGCCACGTGATCGGCGCGAAGGCGACGGAGCTGATCCAGGAGCTCGTCAACGCCCGCTCGCTCGAGGGCGGCTACCCCGAGGTCGCGCGCATCGTCCACGGCCACCCGACGCTCGCGGAGGCCGTGATGGAGGCCGCGCGCGCTGCCGACGGCTGGCTGATCCACGGGTAGGGTTCACGGGGACCGGCCCGCCCGCCCCGTGCAGCCCAGCTTCTACTACGACCTCGGCTCCCCGGAGTCCTACCTCGCCGCCGAGCGCGTGATGGCGGCGCTGCCGATCGTGCCCGAGTGGACGCCGATCCTCGCCGCCGACCTGCCCGACTATGCGCCCGCCGATCCGGCGATCCGGCGCGCGGCGGTCGAGGCGCGCGCCGCCGAGCTGCACGTGCAGGCGCTGCGCTGGCCGGAGCGCTGGCCGGGCGACACGCGCACCGCGATGATCGCGGCGACGTACGCGAAGCAGATCGGGCGTGCGGTCGCGTTCTCGCTCGCGGCCGTCCGCCAGGCGTTCGCCGGCGGGCGCGCGCTCGACGAGGACACGATCCTGCTGGCCGGGGCGGCGTGCGAGATGCATCCGCGCGCGGTGCTGCAGGCGCTCGGGCGCGCGCCGGTCGCCGCCGCGCTCGACGCGGCGACGGCGCAGGCCGCCGCGGTCGGCGTGCGCGACGTGCCGGCACTGCGCGTCGGCGAGCAGGTCTTCCACGGCGAGGCGGGGATCGACGCGGCGGCTGACGCGCTCGCCGCACTCGCGCCATGAGAGCGGGCCGCGCCTACCGGCTGCTCGTCACGCGCTCGGGCCGAGCACCGGCGTGGCTGGCGAGCCCGGAGCGGATCGACCACGTCGAGGTCGTCGAGATCGACGGCGGCGAGGTCGTGCTGTTCTGGGATCTGCCGGCGGCGAAGGCGAGCCGGCTCGCGCGCGCCCTGCGCGAGGACCTCGGCCGGCTTGGCGCAGAGGAGTTCCTCGCCGCCTGGCGCGAGGCGCAGACCTGAGCCTGCCGCCGGTCGGCTCGCGATGCTGTGCGGGACCATGACGGCGTCCGGGTCGGAATCGTTGGGTCGGAATCGCTACGGCATCGTGCTGTTGCTGGCGATCGTCGCGGTGGTGTTCCTGATCGTCGCGCCGGCGGGAGCGCTCAGCCGCGCGCTCGGGCTGCTGATCGTGAGCGCGATGCTGCTCGTCGTCGTGGCGACGAGCCGCGGCGACCTCACGCTGCGCAAGACCGCGGTCGCCGCGATCGGGGTGGTCACACTGCTCGTCGCCGTGCTCGCCGCGCTGAGCGACGTGCCGTCGTGGGTCTCCTCCGCGGTCGCGATCGTCGTCGTGGGCGTCACGCTCGGGCAGCTCGTGCGCGGGCTGATGCGCATGCTGCGCACCCAAGGGGTGACGGTGCAGGCCGTCGCGGGCGCGCTCGCGGTCTACCTGCTGCTCGGCATCATGTTCGCGTTCGCGGTCGGGTTCGCAGCGCGCGTGGGATCCGGCGATTACTTCGCGCAGGGGATCGACGGGACCGAGAGCCAGCACGTCTACTTCAGCTTCACGTCGATGACGACGACCGGGTACGGCGACCTCACGCCGGCGACGCGCGCGGGCCGCGCGATCGCCGTGCTCGAGATGCTGATCGGACAGATCTACCTCGTCACGATCATCTCGCTGCTCGTCGGCAACCTGCGCCGCCGCGACGAGCCGGGCCCGGCGGCCTGACGCTCACGTCGGGGCGCTAGCGTGCAGGCCCGTGCTGCGCGCCTGGCTCGACCGGCTCGTCGCGATCCAGTTCGTCGATCGCTCCGTCGCGCTGGGCTCGCTCGCATTCACGGCGATCGTGCCGCTGCTCGTGATCTCGGCCGCGTTCCTGCCCGGCACCGACGGGCTCGCGAGCGCGCTGATCGACCGCTTCCACCTCAGCGGCTCCTCGGCCGCGCTCGTGCGCAGCGTGTTCGCGCAGCCCGACGACGTGCGTCAGTCGGTCTCGTGGCTGAGCGTGCTGTTGCTGGTCGTCTCCTCGCTCAGCTTCACGCGCGCGCTCCAGCGCGTCTACGAGCTCGCGTGGGAGCTGCCGGTGCGCGGCCTGCGCGGCACGCGCGCCGGGTTGACCTGGCTCGGCGGGGTCGTGCTGTGGTCGACCGTGTTCGCGGCCGTGCGTCAGTGGCTGGTCGACCTCGGCGGCCCGTTCGACGCGCTCGTCGTGCTGCTCGGCGGCAACGTGGCGCTGTGGCTGTGGTCGCCCTACGTGCTGCTCGCGCAGCGGGTCGACTGGCGCCGCCTGCTGCCGACGGCGCTGCTCACGGCCGGCGCGATGACCGCGATCAGCGTCGCGTCCGTCGTCTACATGCCGCAGGCGATCGACAGGTCGGCGGAGGCGTATGGCCCGATCGGCATCGCGATCGCGCTCGTCTCCTGGCTCGTCGGGATCGGCTTCGCGCTCGTCGTGAGCGCGGCCGTGGGGGCGGTGCTGGGCGGAGGCGGGGCGACGACCGAGTCGGCGTAGCCACCTCATCCACGCCCCGCCTGGAAGCGCGCGTTCGGCTCGCCGCCGCCGAAGCGGATGCCGCGGGGGAACGGGAGGCGGGTGTCGACGACGACGCACCAGGCGCGGTCGGAGCCGGCGCCGGGCGCGCAGGTGCGGTAGATGCTGCCGGCGACGATCGCGACCGTGTCTGCGCGCGCGACGCGGCGACGGAACTCCGACGGGGCCTGCGCACCGATCCACGCGACCCCGCGCGCGTGGGCGACGGCGAGCGCGGTGCGGTCGCGCTCGACCGTGGCGTGGTGGTGGAGGCCGGCGCCCGTCAGCGCGACCGCGACGAGCACGACGAGCACGGTGCCGGCGTAGTTGCGCGCGACGAGCCGCGGCAGGTCCGGCCGCAGCCGACGCAGTGCGATCCCCGCGAACGGCGCGAGCGCCGCGACGGCGACGAGGTTGAAGAAGCCGGCGAGCAGCAGGCTCGCGAACAGATCGACCTGCTCGCCCGCGAGCGGGAGCGCGTGCAGCAGCAGCGCGTCGCCGAACGTGAAGAGGACGAGCAGCGGCGCAAGCCATGCGCCCCGCAGGCGCCAGCGCAGCCGGGCGGCCCACACGCGCTCCATCGGATCAGGGTAGGGCGTGGTTCAGTGCGTGTGACGCACGAGCGCCTCCCGGCCGCCGCTGTGCAGCGCGATCGACAGCACCGGCCCGATGCCGCGTGCGTAGTACTTGCGCTCCGTCCCCTTCGGCTCCAGCGGCGTGAAGTCCCGCGTCGTCAGCAGGTCGTCGAAGCGCCCGGCGGGCACGCGCACGCGACCCGAGGTGCTCAGCACCACGGCCCGATCCTCCGCGTCACCCGCGTGGTACTCCTGCCGGTAGCGCATCCCGGCGCGCGGATGGGCGGGCACCGCGATGCCGGGCTGGGCGCCATCGACGCCGGCCTCCCATGAGCCGGCGGTGCTCACGCTGCCGTCGCGGGCGTACTCCGTCGTGTCCTCGCCGAGGTACCAGATGTTGCCGGCACGATCCTGCGCGTACCAGTCGAGCGTGTTCTCGATCGTGCGACCGCCATGGCGGACGACGTCGTGCACGACACGCGCCCTCACCCCGTCCGCCATCCGCTTCGTGCGCCGCGTGACGGTGACGACGACGCGCAGGACCGGCTCGCCGGGATCGGCCTCGCGAAAGACCCAGCGCGCCCCGACCGGCATCGGCCACCACGGATTGTCGATCTTCGTCGTGAAGGCCGCCGGATCGAGCGTGACCGGCTGGGCGCCCTGGGGCAGTCCGGCGGCGTGGGCACCGGCCGGCCCTGCGCCGCTCGCGTTTGCGCCGCAGCCGACGGTGAGGCCGACGACGGCGGCGGCCGCCGCGACGGCGAGGATGGGCTTGGGGTCGAGGGACACGCTGGACCTCCTGGAGTCGTTCACGATGCGACTCGCACGCTAGGCTGCGTGGCTTAGAGGACCCTGAGGCGGCCGGTCGGGCAGTCGCATGCGCACCGTCGTGCACCCGCCGGCCGCGATCGAGGCCTCACCGCCGTGCGCCTCGACGATCGCGCGGACGATTGCGAGCCCGAGCCCGGCGCCCCCGTCGCTGCGTGCCGACGGACCGCGCGCGAAGCGATCGAAGGCCTGCCCGCCGAGCGCCGGATCGAAACCGGTCCCCTCGTCGGTGACGTCGATCTGCACGCCGCCGTCCGACGCGCACGCGGAGAGGCGAATCGTGCCCGCGCCGTGGCGCAGCGCGTTGTCGGCGACGTTGCCGAGCGCCTGGCGCAGCCGCAGCGGATCGCCCCAGACGACGACGTCGGCCGGCGCGTCGACGTCGATCCGGCGTCCCTTCCGTGCAGCGCGATCGGCGAAGCGCTGGCGCGCACCCTCCAGCAGCGTCCGCGCGTCGAGCGGCTCCGGCCGGACGGGCAGCACCCCCTCGGCGCTGCGCGCGAGCAGCAGCAGGTCCTCCGCCAGTTGACCGAGACGGTCGCACTCCTCGACGGCGGCCGTGAGCGCGGCGCTTGTCTCGGCGCCGAACGCGCCGCCACGCAGCGCCCCCTCCAGCTCGGTCTTGAGCACGGCGATCGGCGTGCGCAGCTCATGGCTCGCATCGGCGACGAAGCGTCGCTCGCGCTCGAAGGCGCGGCGCAGCCGTTCGAGCATGTCGTTCAGCGTCGCACCGAGGCGATGGATCTCGTCGCGCGCCGCCGGCAGCGGCAACCGCTCGGGCTCGCCGCTCAACGACAGCTCGGCCGCGCGCCGGCGCATCGCCTCGACCGGCGCGAGCCCCGCCGTCGCCAGTCCGTAGCCGAGCAGCGACGCGATCAGCACCGCGATCGGGCCGCCGACGAGGAACGCGTCGCGCAGCCGCGCCAGCGTGGCGTCGCGGTCGGCGAGCGACTGGCCGACCACGACGACGCGCCTTCCGTCCGGGCCGACCTGCGGCCGCGCGAGCACGCGCGCCGTGCCCTCGATCCCGGACACCGTGCGCTCGAGCTGGATCGGACCGCGCAGCGCCGCTCGCAGCCGCGCCGCGGAGAGCGCCGGTGCGCGCGCCCCGCCGGCGCGCTCCACGATCCGGCCCGTCGGCGCGAGCACCTGCGCGAACGTCTCGTCCCCCTCGATCACCGCCGGTGCGCCCGGCGCGCCGAGCGCCGTGCCGCCACGCCGAACGACCGCCGCTACCGCGGTGGCGCGCACGCGCAGGCCGGTGTCGACCGTCTCGTCGAGGTCGCCGCGCAGCCGCGCGGAGACGAACAGCGCGGTGCCGGCGAGCACGACGACCAGCGCGAGCGCGAAGACGACGGTCAGGCGCGCGCGGATCGGCAGTCGGCTCATCGCCCGCCGTCCCTGCGCAAGCGGTAGCCGAGCCCGCGCACCGTCTCCAGGGAGCGCGTCCCGAAGGGACGGTCGATCTTCTCCCGCAGATAGCGCACGTAGACCTCGACGACGTTCGAGCGCTGCTCGTAGCCGACGTCCCACGCCGCCTCCAGCAGCTGCGACTGGCTGAAGATCTGGCCCGGGTGGCGCATGAACGCCTCCAACAGCGCGTGCTCGCGCGCGGACAGGACGATCTCCACCTCGCCGCGCCGCACCTCGCGCGTGACCGGATCGAGCCGCAGGTCGCCGAGCTCGATCACGGCGGGCCGCTCGACCGGCCCCCGGCGCGCCAGCGCCCGCAGCCGCGCGAGCAGCTCGTTGAGCGAGAAGGGCTTCGTCAGGTAGTCGTCCGCGCCCTCGTCGAGCCCGCGCACCCGATCCTCGACCGCGTCGCGAGCGGTGAGCATGATCACCGGCGCCCAGATGCGCTCGGCGCGCATGCGGCGACACACCTCGAAGCCGTCGAGGCCGGGCAGCAGCACGTCGAGCACGATCGCGTCGAACGGCGTGGTGCGCACAAGCGCGAGCGCGTCCTCGCCGCAGGCGGCGACCTCGACGACCAGGCCCTCGGCGTGCAGGCCACGCCGCAGGGCCGCCGCCATCCGCGGGTCATCCTCGACGACGAGCACGCGCATCACCTGCATCATCGCCCAGAAGCTGAGCGGAGCCTGAGAACGGGCGGGCGCGCAGTACCCTCATCGGACCATGGTCGACCTGCCGGAGCTGCTCGTCGTCCGCCTCGGCCTCGTCGAGTACCGCGCGGCGCTCGCGCTGCAGGAGGCCGTGCGCGCGCGGCGCCAGGCGGAGGAGCTGCCGGACGTGCTGCTGCTGCTGGAGCACCCGCCCGTCTACACGCGGGGGCGCCGCACGCAGGACGGCGATCTGCCGTTCGCGCCGGAGTGGTACGCCGAGCAGGGGATCGACGTCGTGCCGGTCGATCGCGGAGGCCAGCTCACCTATCACGGGCCCGGCCAGCTCGTCGGCTATCCGATCATGCGCATCGACGACGTGATCGCCTACCTGCGCACGTTGGAGGGCGCCCTCGTCGGCGCGCTCGCCGACGAGGGCCTCGCCGCGCGCAACCGCCCGCGGGACGGGATCGAGTACACCGGCGTGTGGGTCGAGGAGCGCAAGGTCGCCTCGATCGGCGTGCACGTGCAGCGCCACGTCACGACGCACGGCTTCGCGGTCAACGTCGACAACGACATGCGCCCGTTCGACTGGGCCGTCGCGTGCGGCCTGCATGGCGTGCGCATGACCTCGCTCGCCGACGAGCGCGGCGAGACGGCGCTGACCCGTCCGCCGGCGAGCGAGCCGCTCGCGCTCGTGCGCGAGCCCTCGGACGCGCTCGCACGCTTCGCCGAGCGCGCGGTCGTGCGCCTCGCGGAGGCGTTCGGGCGCACGCCGGTCGCGGCGGAGCCGGCGACGCTCGGCGTCGCGCTGCCGGCCCGCGCCACGACCGTGGCGTAGGTCGCCCGGGCGCTCTTACCAGCCGTGCCCGTGGTGGTGGCCGTGCCCGCCGTGGGGCTCGTGGCCGTAGTGATGGCCGTGGCCGTCATCGCCGTGGCCGTCGTCGTCGTCGCCGTGCCCGTGCCCGTGTCCGCCATGGCACGCGCTGCCGAGCCACCAGTGGCGCTGGATCTCGGACGCCGAGAGGTTCGTCGCGGTCGGGCCGTAGAAGGCCGCCTCGTCGAGCGCCCCATCCCACTCGAGGTAGGCATGCGTCGCCGGGTCGGCGGGATTCCACAGCCGCCCGCTCGCCCCGAGCAGGAAGCGCCCGCCGGCCGGCGTGCCGTCGGCGGGATCGTCCGGCAGCGCGAGGCTCGACGCGAGCGAGCCGGCGAGCTGGCCGTTGACGTACAGGCGCATCGTGCCGTCGGGGTCGTAGTCGGCGACGAGATACGACCACGCGTGCAGCGGGAGCGGCGGTGCGCTGAGCGTGCTCCACTGGTCGCCGCTCGGGGTGTGCACGAAGCGCGCGAAGACGAGCGCGTCGGCGCGCGCCGCGAGCAGCCAGCCGCCCGCCGGCAGCTCACGCGACGCGATCCGCCGCGAGTTGCCGTCGAGGAAGTCCGGGCGAGCCCAGATCTCGGTGCCGAAGTGCGCGGTGCCGGGCGCGATCGTGCGGGCGCCGTCGCCGGCGACGACATGGCTCTCCCAGAGGTTGTCGACGATCGCACCCGAGAGCCCGACGGCGATGTCGCCCTCGCACAGCGCGCCGGGCAGCAGCGGTGTCACCTGCGTGCCGTAGCTGGCGTCGGCCTCGGCATGTCCCATCTCGTCCGGCGAACCGCCGGGCTGCCCGAGGCGCCAGTAGTAGCTCGGATTGTCGTGGATCACCGCTTCGGCGTAGCGCTGGTCGTGGCGGCCCCTGTGGTGGCAGCCGCCGTCGTGTGCGGTCGCGGCGGAGGCGTCCACCGCCAGCGCCAGCGCCGACGTCATGAGGACGACGCGCGTCAGGTCCTTCCAACGCATACGAGCACCTTCCCATCCGTGGGTCGATCGTCGAGCCGGGTGGCCGATCGGTCGCAGGACTGTGGGGCCGCCGCGTCGCGCGGATGCGCGGCTGCAGCATTTGCAGACGTTCCGTCCGCGTTGGGCGCACCGGGCCGCTCGTGGGCGTCCAGTCCATCAGGTCCAGACCCCGCTAGCCTTGAAGGGGCGATGAGCACCACCGACGACCGCAAGCACGTCACCCGCTCGCGCGCGAATCCCGGCGGCATGGACGTGCTGAAGCTGCTCGGCCCCGAGGTGCGGCCGTTCCGCGAGCGCAAGCCGCCGTGGTTCAAGGTCCCCGCCCCGGGCGGCCCGAAGTACCGCGAGCTGACGGCGATGATCAAGGCGGAGAACCTGCACACCGTCTGCCAGGAGGCCGCCTGCCCGAACGTCGGCGAGTGCTGGGAGCGCGGCACGGCGACGTTCATGATCCTCGGCGACACGTGCACCCGCCGCTGCGGCTTCTGCAACGTGCAGACCGGCAAGCCGACGTGGAACGACCCGCTGGAGCCCGCGCGCGTCGCGCGCTCGGTCGCGCAGATGGGACTGCGCCACGCGGTCATCACGAGCGTCGACCGCGACGACCTGCCCGACTACGGCGCCGGCGCGTTCGTCGGCGTGATCCGCCAGATCCGCCGGCAGGCGCCGCAGTGCAAGGTCGAGGTCCTGACGCCGGACTTCCGCGGCCAGGAGATGCCGCTCGCCAAGGTGATCGCCGAGCGGCCCGACGTCTTCAACCACAACGTCGAGGTCGTGCCGCGGCTCTACCCGGTCGCGCGGCGCGGCAGCGAGTTCCTGCGCTCCTGCCGCGTGCTGCGCAACGCGAAGGCGATGGGCGGCGCGGAGGTCGTGACGAAGTCCGGCCTGATGGTCGGGCTCGGCGAGACGCACGCGGAGATGGTCGCGACGTTCGAGGTGCTGCGCGAGCATGGCGTGCAGGTGCTCACCGTCGGCCAGTACCTGCGCCCGACCGAGCGCCACCTGCCGATCGTCCGCTACTGGCACCCGGACGAGTTCAAGGCGCTGGAGGAGGCCGCCTACGCGCTCGGCTTCGACCACATCGCCGCCGGCCCGCTCGTGCGCAGCTCCTACCACGCCGATCAGCACGTGCCCCAAAGGAGAGGGTCCCGCCCACCCGACGGGCCGCTCGCGGCGGCGTAGCCGCGCATCCGCCATGGACGTCGAGACGGCGATCCGCACGCGGCGGACGCACAAGGCCTACGGTCCCGAGCCGGTCGATCGCGCGACGCTCGACGAGCTGCTCGAGCTCGCGCGCTGGGCGCCGAACCACAACCTGACGAACCCGTGGCGCTTCCGCGTGCTCGGCCCGCGCGCGCTCGCGGCTCTGAAGGACGCCGCCGGGCCGGAGGCGGCGGCGAAGCTCGACCGCGCGCCGACGCTCGTCTGCGTCTCGGTCGTGCTCGACGGGGCGGATCCGGTCGCGGCCGAGGAGGACCTGCTCGCCGCCGGCTGTGCGACGTACGCGCTGCTGCTGGGCGCGCACGCGCGCGGACTCGCCGCCTACTGGCGCACGCCCGCCGTGCTGCGCGCGGACGCCGGCCGTGCGGCGCTCGGGCTCGGCGAGGAGGAGCGCGCGATCGCGCTCGTGCACCTCGGTCCGCTGCGCCAGGAGAAGGTCCCGCCGGACCGCGCCCCCGCCGCAGACGTCGTCACCTACCTCGACTGACGCGGCCACCCGCTGCGAAGCTGCGCGCGGCTCCCCCGCCTACCCCGTGTTCCCCCTGCGCGACAACATCCCGACGGATCGACTGCCGATCGTCACGATCTTGCTGATCCTCGCCAACGTGGTCGTCTACTTCGGCTTCCAGCACGGCGGGATCGCGCACGGACCGACCGAGTCGAGCGTCGTGCGCTACGGCGAGATCCCGTACGAGGTCACGCACCCGAGCCAGGGCTCAGGACCCTCGACGTGGCTCACCCTCTTGACGTCGATGTTCCTGCACGGCGGCCTGCTGCATCTGCTCGGGAACATGCTGTTCCTGTGGATCTTCGGCGCCAACGTCGAGGACGCGATGGGGCGCTGGCGCTTCCCGCTCTTCTACGTCGCGGGCGGGCTGGCGGCGAGCGCGCTGCAGATCGCGATCCATCCGGACGCGACGACGCCGGCGATCGGCGCCTCGGGCGCGATCGCGGCGGTGCTCGGCGGCTACATCGTGCTGTACCCGCGCGCGCGGGTGGTCACGATCGTGATCCTGATCTTCTTCTTCACGCTGATCGAGCTGCCCGCATGGGTGATGCTCGGCGTGTGGTTCGCCGAGCAGGCGATCTTCGCCGCGACGTCGGTCGGGAACGCGGCCGTCGGCGGCGGCGTCGCGTACTTCGCGCACGTCGGCGGCTTCGCGTTCGGGCTGGTTGCGGTCCGGCTGTTCGCGCGGCGCGCCAAGCAGCTGCCGCCGGCCGCGGGGACGCCGGTGCTGGGATGACGACGCGCCGCGTCGTCGCCGCGGTCGTGCTGTTCTCGCTCGCCGCGTTCGCGTACCTGACGCTGCGCGACGCGGTCGCCAACGGCGTCACCTTCCTGACGATCGTCTCGCTCGTCGTCCTGATCGTGCTCGGGATCGGGATCGTCGGCGCGCTCGCGCAGCAGCCGCCGGACGATTGAACGAGCCGACACGGGGCCGCACGGAGACAAGCCCAGATCTGGAATGGCAACGTGCCGTAAACTGGCTTGTTTCTGATGAAGCCCGACGAGCTCCCCTCAGAGGTGAACGGCAGCGCCCCGGTGGCGTTGACGCTTTCGCGAGACACGTACCCCTCTGAGGTGTGGGAGGCCGTTGACGGCCTGCGCGGCTCTGAGGCCCTGCACTTCGCAGCATGTCGGTGGCTCGAGCTGCTCGACCCTACGACGCACTTCTCGCGCGCGGCGACGTCCGTCCTCGACCCGGTCACCGCGCTGGATGACTTTTCCGGCTCGGCCGAGGAGCTGATCGAGGGGATGGGCACCAAGTACTGGGCGGTGCTTGAGCAGATGCGCATGCTGCGCTCCGCGCTGCAAGCCGACGCCAACCTGGCGCGCTGGTTCCGGCGCGAGCGCGCCGCGGTCCTGAGCGGACTCAAGAGCGCAGGCCGCGTGAACAAGTCGCTCACGGAGGCGCAGAAGCATGCGATCGTCCGGCAGAATGTCAAGCGGCTGCTGCGCGGCCCAATCGCCACCTTGAAGGCGTCCGTCTCGGATGAGGCGAGCGGCTACCAGGCGCGCCTGCTGAAGGCTGTCGCCGGCCGCTTCGCCGAGCCGCCGCTCGCGCGCGCAGGGTGGCGCGTGTTCGATCGCGACCTCGCGTTCCTCGCCTCGCTGACCCTCTCGCAGGGGCGCGATGCCGCGTTGCTCGGCGGGGCGGTCGTGCTCGCGCTCGCCGAGGCGCCAGACGCAGCAGCGGCCGGCGCGGCGCTCGCAGCTGAGGTCGTCCGCGCTCCGATCAATTACGACCTCGCGCTGGTGATCGACGGCGTCGAGGAGGTTGTGGACGCGACGGCGTTTGGGTTCGAGCCGATGCACGACAGCTCAGGCTGGTGCACCGAAGCGATGGAAGGGTGCGACGAGAAGCTGCGCGACTTCATCGTCGCTCAATCGAGCGCAGGCGTATGCGCGATCGTCAAGCGCAAGGTCGAAGCTCACGATCGCTTTGCGGCGTATGCGCTCGCCCTCGGTGCGGCCGAGGAGCTCGTCGCGCATATGATCGCCGAGCACCGGGTGAACGACATCACGCTCCGCCGCGCCGCGCTGGCGCTCGATCGCGATGCGAGTACGGTGTGGGTGGTTCCGCGCGCACCGCGTGCCGCGATTCGCGCGCGTGCGCTCGGCAGGACCCCGCTTCCAGAGCTGTCGGACCCGCTGCGCCACTATGCGCGCGCCCGCGGGGAGCGCGCGCCGACGCTTGCCGTCCGCGACACCTGGGTCGCATTGGAAGGGATCGCCCACGGCGCCGAGCGCGAGCTGAGCGACGGGACGAGGAAGCCCTTCCCGGCCGGCTCGTTCCTGCCGCCGCACGCCGCCGCCGCAACGGTGCTCGCCGCGCTGCGCAATCAGCTGCTCTCGCTCGCCCGCCATTTTCACTCGACATCGCTGGCGATCACCGAGCGCGAGCGATGGGATCAGCTCTCGACCTGGCTCAACGGCTCGCCTGCCGGAGAGGACGGGGCCCTGCGACGTTTCGCGCAGCTCGTCGCCGCCGCGGACGGCAGGCATCCAGCGCCGCGGGAGCTGCGAGCCGACGCACCGCCTGCGCAAGCCGGCGCTGTGCTGATCGAGCTGGCGAACGCGCTCGGACCCTACAGCCGGCAGCGCGTCGCAGAGATCCAAGAGTGCTTGTCCAACGCGGCGCGCCTCGGCGACTGGTGCGCGCAGATCGATCTGCGCGCGCAGCTTCAGCTGCGCCGCATGAAGTTCCTGCGCCACCGCGTGGTGCATCGCGCGGTCTTCGAAGACGCCTCCATCCAGCTGGCGACCGCTGCGCACGATCTCGCCGACGCAGTATTCGAGGTGCTGCCCAACTTCCTCGCGGAGAACGAGTGCCGTGGCGCGCACTCCAAGCGGCGATGACCCACCGCGACAAGCTGCTGGCCGAATGGCGAGCAGGGCGGCCGGCGGTGCCCGACGTGGATCCCGATCGGCTCGTACGCCCGTGACGTGTGGGTGCCTTAACAGACAGAGGCGCCCGAAGGCGCCTCTTGGTCCAAGACCGAAACCCTGAACCGTTGTCGGAATTTAGTGTACCGAAGTCGGTCGGACAGGTCACCTATCCGACCGGCGGGAACACCAAAAATGACTGCACCTGAACATCGGCCTCCGACGGGCTGAGCTTGAGCCGCAGCCGACGGGCACCAAACGCGCAGGACAGGGACGACCTCGAGCGCGTCTCGGGTATCGTGCGCGTACCGAGCATTTGGCCAGCCAGCCAGGAAGAAGGAGCGCCGTGGATCTCAACGACACGCCGGAGCAGGCCGCATATCGCGAGCAGGTACGCGCCTGGCTCGACCAGAACGTCTCGCACGCGCCCGCCACACGCGGACGCGGCGACGAGGAGGGGGCCGTCGAGGCGCACCGCGCCTGGCAGCGAAAGCTCGCCGAGGGCGGCTACGTCGGTGTCACGTGGCCGGCCGAGCACGGCGGTCAGGGCAAGGGGCCGCTGCACCAGGTCGTGATCAACCAGGAGATCGCGCGCGCAGGCGTGCCGGGGATCCTCGACGCGATCGGCGTCGGGATGCTCGGCCCGACGATCATCGCGCACGGCAGCGACGAGCAGAAGCAGCGCTATCTCGCACCGATGCTGCACGGCGACGAGGTCTGGTGCCAGCTCTTCTCCGAGCCCGCCGCCGGCTCCGACCTCGCCGGCATCCAGTCGCGCGCCAAGCGCCAGGACGACGGCTCGTGGCGACTCAGCGGCCAGAAGGTGTGGACGACGAACGCGCACTTCGCCGCCTACGGCCTGCTGCTCGCGCGCACCGACCCCGACGCGCACAAGCACAAGGGCCTGACGATGTTCATCGTGCCCATGGACGCCGAGGGCGTGACGATCCGCCCGCTGCGCCAGATCTCCGGCGAGCCCGAGTTCAACGAGGTCTTCTTCGACGACGTGCGGCTCGACCCGGGCAGCGAGGTCGGCGCCGTCAACGGCGGCTGGGGCGTCGCGCTGACGACGCTGATGTTCGAGCGCCTCACGATCGGCGCCGGCAGCGAGGGCATGGGCTACCGCGCCGACCGCTTCGCGAAGGCGATCGCCGACGACCCGGTCGCGGCGAAGGACCCCGAGGTGCGCGCGCGCTTCGGCGAGCTCGCGGCCGAGCTGCTCGCGCTGCGCTTCACCGGCTACCGGCTGCTGACCGCGATCTCGCGCGGCCAGATCCCCGGCCCGGAGGCGGGCATGGGCAAGATCACCGCCGTCAACGGCGCGATCGCCGCCGGCGAGCTGATCGCCGACGTGCTCGGTCCCGACGCGCTCAAGCCCGAGACCGAGTGGTCGTACCTGATCTCGTTCCTGCCGGGCCTGAAGTCGGCCGGCGGGACCGAGGAGATCCTGCGCAACACGGTCGGCGAGCGCGTGCTCGGGCTGCCGCCCGAGCCGCGCCTGGACAAGGGCATCCCGTTCAGCGAGCTGCGCGCCAAGGAGCGTCAGGAGGTGCGGGCATGAACTTCGACCTCTCAGACGAGCAGGTCCTGCTGCGCGAGGCCGCGCGCGACGCGTTCGGCCGCGTGAAGACGGTCGAGGCCGCACGCGAGGCGCTCGAGGGCGCCGCGCTGCCGGACCTGTGGCCGACCGCGACGCAGGCCGGCTGGGCCGGGCTGCTGATCGGCGAGGACCACGGCGGCGCGGGCTTGAGCGCGATCGACGCGATCCTCGTCGCGGCCGAGGCGGGCCGCGTGCTCGCGAGCGTGCCGCTGCTCGGCCACCTGCCGGCGACCGGAATCGTGAACGCCGGGGGCTTCGACGCGGAGGTGCTCGGCAAGCTCGCCAGCGGCGAGCAGCGCGCGGCGTACGTGGCGGCGCGTCCCGGCGACGACGTCGACCCCGCCTGGACCGTCGAGCCGCGCAGCGGCAAGCGGCGCGCGCCCGCGCCGCGGATCGTGATCGGCGGCGACGGGCTCGCGACCGTGAACGGCGAGGTCGCGTGGGTGCCGGACGCGCCCGACGCGGACCTGCTCGTCGTCGTGGGCGTCGAGGACGGCAGCGGCACGCCGGTCGCGGTCGCGTTCGGACCCGGCGCGAAGGGCGTGCGCGTCGAGGCGGACAGCGCCTACGACGCGACCCGCTCGCTCGGCCACGTGACGCTGTCGGACGCTTGCGGACGACCGGTCGCGGCGAGCGAGGACGACCTGCGGCGCGCCTGGTTCCTCGCGCACGCGCTGATCGCCGCCGAGTCGCTCGGCGCGGTCGAGGAGTGCCTCGAGCGCTCGGTCGCCTACGCGAAGGAGCGCTTCACGTTCGGCCGTGCGATCGGCTCCTACCAGGCCGTCAAGCACGCGCTGACCGAGGTGCTGCGACGTCAGGAGAACACGCGCTCGCTGCTCTACTACGCCGGCTGGGCCTACAAGGACAAGCCGGACGAGTTCGCGACCGCGGCGAGCGCCGCGCGCGCGGCGGGCGGCGCCGCGCTCGACTTCGCCGCACGCGAGCTGATCTCGGTGCATGGCGGGATCGGCGCGACGTGGGAGCACGACGCGCCGCTGTTCTTCCGCCGCTCGCAGCTCTCGCGCCGCCTGCTCGGCGGCACGGGCGACGCGGTCGACCGCCTTGCCGGCGAGATGCTGAAGAGCGCCGCATAGCCGCGCCTTAGGTCGCGGGCGCACCATCGGTGCGTCATGCGTCGAGCGCCCGCACAGCCCCGAGCCCGCACCGGCGTGCGGCTCGCGGGCTGTGTGCTCGTCGCCGCCACGGTGCTCGCCGGCTGCGGCGGCGGGACCCAGCATCAGCTCGCGAGCGCCCGTCCGACCGGGCTCGGCATCCGCACGACGCGCTCGCGCAGACGCGCGGGCATCCACACGATCAAGCACGTGATCGTCGTGATGCAGGAGAACCGCTCGTTCGACTCCTACTTCGGCACGTTCCCCGGCGCGGACGGGATCCCGGCGCACGACGGGCGCTTCACCGTCTGCGTGCCCGACCCGCGCCGCGGCAGGTGCGACCGCCCCTACCACGACCCGTCGCTCGTCAACGGCGGCGGCCCGCACGACGCCGGGCCGGCGACGCAGGACGTCGACGGCGGGCGCATGGACGGCTTCGTGCGGATGGCCGACTCCTCCGGCGGGCGCGGCTGCGGCGCGACGACGGGCGTCTGCTCGTCCGACGCGCCGCCGGACGTCATGGGGTACCACGACGCGCGCGAGATCCCCAACTACTGGCGCTGGGCGCACCGCTTCACGCTCCAGGACCACATGTTCGAGTCGGTCGACTCGTGGAGCCTGCCCTCGCATCTGTTCCTCGTCTCCGGCTGGTCGGCGCGCTGCACGCGGCGCGGGGACCCGATGAGCTGTCGCAACGACGTCGAGCTCGACGGCTTCCACACGAGCCAGATCGCAGGCCAGGGCCGCGGACCGCGCGTGCGACCCGGGCTGCGACCGCTCACCCGCTGCCTCGGCGCGCACGGCGTGCCGCGCCGCGGCTATGGGCTCGACCTCCACAACCCGGCGATGCCGCGCGCGCTCGCCGCCTGCCGCACGCTCGCGCCGCCACGCGACGTGAGGCGGCTCACACCGGATGCCAACTACGCCTGGACCGACCTCACGTACCTGCTGCACAAGGCCCACGTGAGCTGGCGCTACTACGTGCACAGCGGCCTGCAGCCCGACTGCGTGAACGGCAACGCGAACTGCACGCCCGCCAAGCAGAGCGCGCGTACCCCGGAGATCTGGAACCCGCTGCCGTCGTTCACGAGCGTCAAGCGCGACAACCAGGTGGGCGACGTGCAGGACGTCTCGCGCTTCTTCGAGGCGGCGCGGGCGGGCAGGCTGCCGTCCGTCGCGTGGGTGGTGCCGGACGAGACGCACTCCGAGCATCCGCCGGCGAGCATCGGCGCCGGGCAGGCGTACGTCACGCGCGTGGTCGACGCCGTCATGCGCAGCCCCGACTGGAACAGCACGGCGATCTTCCTCAGCTGGGACGACTGGGGCGGCTTCTACGACCACGTCGCGCCGCCGCGCGTCGACCGCAACGGCTACGGGCTGCGCGTCCCCGGCCTCGTCATCAGCCCGTGGGCGCGGCACGGCTACGTCGACCACCAGGCGCTCTCGTTCGACGCCTTCAACAAGTTCATCGAGGACGACTTCCTGCACAGCGCGCGGATCGACCCGCGCACCGACGGGCGCCCCGATCCGCGCCCGGACGTGCGCGAGGCGCAGCCGCAGCTCGGCAACCTCGTGCGCGACTTCGACTTCTCGCAGCGGCCGCTTGCGCCCGACCCGCTGCCGCGCCATCCGGCGCCCGGGCCGGCGTCGCGCCCGGGCGGCTGAGCGGCCGCGCGCCAGCCGCTCCGCCGCCGCGCGTGCGAGAGTCGCCGCCATGAACGACGACATCATCATCACCACCATGAACGACCTGCCGGGCTACGAGGTCGTCGACGTCTACGGCGAGGTGTTCGGGCTGATCGTCCGCGCGCGCAACGCCTTCTCGAACATCGGCGCGGGTTTGCGCACGATCGTCGGCGGCGAGGCGAAGGGCTACACGAAGCTGCTCTCGGAGAGCCGCACCCACGCGGTCGACCGGCTCAAGGACGCCGCTCGCGAGCGCGGCGCGAACGCGGTCATCGCGATGCGCTTCGACTGCAACGAGATCGGCGACATCATGAGCGAGGTCGCCGCCTACGGGACGGCGGTCTCGGTGCGGCGGGTCGGCGGCTGAGCCGTCGCTATCGCTGCGCGTAGATGCGCACGGTCTCGGCCGGCGTCGCGGCGAGGTCGGCGCGGAAGGCGTCGTCGTCGGCCCACGCGCGCTTGGGCACGAGCCGGCGCACGAGCGTGAGCGGGGTCGTGTCCTCGACGAACGGATAGGGGTCGAAGCGCACGCGCCACGGCCCGAGCGGCTGGATCGCGATCCGCGTCGGCTCGCCGTCGTCGGTGGGCACGCCCTCCACGCCGCCCTCGGCTCCGACTTCCAGGTCGGCGAGGCCGCAGTAGAGCGAGACGACGTCGACGACCTGCAGCAGCGCGTAGTTGCGCCACTGCCAGGCCTCGTCGACCTCGAGCTCGCTCGCGAGCACGGTCTGCCGCTCCTCCTCGGCGGCGACGAAGGCGTCGACGAGCGGCCGCACCTCGTCGGCGAGCTGCATGGGCGGCGTGGGCATCGCGCCGTAGCGCGCGCGGTACAGGCCGCTCATGTGCATCGAGACGAGCAGGCCGGCGTAGGGGTCCTCGTCGCAGACGACCTCGACGCCGGCGCGGTAGAAGGCGAGGTGCACGGGGGCCGGCACGGCGAAGAAGCTCTGCGGCGCGCCGTCGGCGCCGATCCGCGGGCAGCGCTCCCACGCCGCCCAGCCGTCGTCGTGGCGCTGCGCCGCGCGCACGACCGAGTCGAACGGCTCCGGCCGCGCGAAGCCCGGCCCGCCCCACGCCGCCGCGAGCTGCGCGGAGAGGTCGGCGTGGTCGGGCTGCAGAACGATCTGCCAGGCGTCCCCGGCGTCGCGGACGAGCATCCGCTCAGGCTAGCGCTCAGCGCACAGGGCGACGGCGGCCGCTGCGGCGCCGGCGGGCGGCGCCGCCGGCGAGCGCGGGCGGGCGCGTGTGCGTCGCGCTCGCGGCGATGCCGCCGGCCTCGAGCTCGCGGTGCAGCCCGAGCCCGGAGACCATCGAGACGAGGTCGCGAACCTGGTCGTCGAGCACGAACGTGATGCCGACGCCGCTGCTGCCCGCGCGCGCGGTGCGGCCGATGCGGTGGACGTAGTCCTCGGCGGCGCCGGGGATGTCGAAGTTGATCACGTGCGTGACGTCGCGGACGTCGATCCCGCGGGCGGCGACGTCGGTCGCGACGAGCGTGTCGATGCGGCCGGCCTCGAAGGAGGCGAGCGCGCGCTCGCGCTGGCCCTGGGACTTGTTGCCGTGCATCGCCGCGACCGAGACCGCCTGGCGGTCGAGCTGCTTGGCGAGGCGGTCGGCGCCGCGCTTGGTGCGCACGAACACGAGCGTGCGGCCGCGACCCGGCTCGGACAGCTCGCTGACGAGCCGCTCGGTCTTCGACGCGTGCGCGACGCGCACGAAGCGGTGCTCGACGTTGCCGCGCACCTCGGCGGTCTGCGCCTGCTCGTGGCGGCGCGCGTTGCGCGTGTACGCCTTGGCGATGCGGTTGACCTCGCCCGCGAGCGTGGCGGAGAACAGCAGCGTCTGACGGCGGTCGGAGGTCATCCCGACGAGCTTGTCGACGACGGGCCGGAAGCCCATGTCGAGCATCCGGTCGGCCTCGTCGAGGACGAGGAAGGAGACGCTGCGCAGCGAGACGGCGCGACGGTCGATCAGGTCGACGAGGCGCCCGGGCGTCGCGACGAGGATGTCGGCGTTGCGCGCCGCGCGCATCTGCCCGGTGATGCCCGCGCCGCCGTAGACGGCGACGACCTTCAGGTTGCGCGCACGGGCGATCGACTCGAGCTCGTCGACGATCTGGCCGGCGAGCTCGCGCGTCGGCGCGAGCACGAGCGCGGAGGGCTTGGCTTCGCCCGGCTCGATCCGCTGCATGAGCGGGACGCCGAACGCCAGCGTCTTGCCGGAGCCGGTGGGGGACTTGACGAGCACGTCGTGGCCGGCGAGCACGTCGGGGATGACGGCCTCCTGCACGGCGAAGGGATGCTCGATACCGCGCTTGGCGAGCGCTCCCGCGACGGGGGCGGCCACGCCGAGATCGGCGAAGGTGGACTTCTGCATGCACTGCTCCTAGGGTGGCCGTTTCGCACGTGCGAAACGGCGCTGTGGTGGGGAGATTCGACTGTCCCCAACCGCGCGTGGCGCCTTCAGGAGCAAGAACCTCGGCAGCCGACGGCGTCGCCTGCGCTAAGGAAGCTAGCAGCAGTCGGGTCGCACCGTTAGTCTGCATGGCATCACCCAGCAACTGCTCGAGCATCCCGCGGGTCCAACCGCGGACGACATCCAGCCGGTCGCGTACGAGAATCTCGACCGCTTCCTCACCGGTCTCGTGACCGTCGTGCCGGTGCTTGCGCTCGGCCTCGTCGCCTGGCAGCTGTGGGGCGACGCGTTCGGCTGGAACGACCTGTTCGTGCTCGGCGTCATGTACGCGTTCACCGGCCTCGGGATCACCGTCGGCTTCCATCGGCTCTTCACGCACCGCTCGTTCAAGACCGTGAAGCCGATCCGCGCCACGCTCGCGATCGCCGGCTCGATGGCGATCGAGGGGCCGATCATCTCCTGGGTCGCCGACCATCGCAAGCACCACGCCTTCTCCGACCAGCTCGGCGATCCGCACAGCCCGCACGTCGACCACGGCCACGGCCTGCGCGGCGCGCTGCGCGGACTCGCGCACGCGCACGTCGGCTGGCTGTTCATCCACACGCAGCGCGGCAACAAGGAGCGCTACGCGCCCGACCTGCTGAAGGACCCGATCGTCTCCTGGGTCGACAAGACGTTCTTCGTCTGGGCCGTCGCCGGCTTCCCGCTCGCGTTCCTGCTCGGGTGGGCGTTCGGCGGCACGGTGAAGGATGGGCTGACGGGGATGCTGTGGGGCGGGCTCGTGCGGATGCTGATCCTGCACCACGTCACGTACTCGATCAACTCGCTCTGCCACTTCTTCGGCCGCAAGCCGTTCGAGACCGGCGACGAATCGCGCAACCTCGCCTGGCTGGCGCCGCTGTCGTTCGGCGAGGCATGGCACAACGGCCACCATGCCTTCCCGACGTCCGCGCGGCACGGCCTCGAGCGCTGGCAGGTCGACATCTCCGCCGGCGTGATCGTGACGCTCGAGAAGCTCGGGCTCGCCTGGGACGTCGTGCGCGTCTCGCCCGAGAAGCTCGCCGCAAAGCGCGCCTCCTGACGGCGGGGCGCTACCGCTGCGGGCCCGGCGGGATCTCGTAGCGCCTGGCGCGCAGACGCGCGGAGGCGGGGCCGTTGGGTCCGGGCGCCGCGCTCGCCGCGCTCGCCTTCGCATGCGCCTGCGCGACCCAGTCGACCGGTGCCGGCGTCGCGCGCAGCAGCACCGGCCATGTCGCCGTGTCGATCTGGCCCGTGACCGGCAGGCCCGACGAGGTCTGGAAGCTGCGCACGGCGCTGGCGGTGCCGGCTCCGAACTGGCCGTCGACCGTGACGGGCCAGCCCGCGCCGACGAGGTGCTCCTGCGCCCACACGACGAGGTCGCCCTTGCTGCCGACCTTGCCGCCGGAGCCGGCGTGCAGCAGCGGCGGATCGGGAACGGTCGCGGGCGCAGGCGGGTCGAGCGTCGCCCCGAGCGCGGTCCAGTCGGAGTCGGTCGCGGACTGCCACACCCACCAGCTCACGCCGCGCGCGCCGTAGGCGTCGGAGAGCTGTCGGAAGCGGCGCACGTCGGCGGCGGGCGGATGGTCGTAGGTCTGCCCGAGCGGATAGATCCGCGCACCGTACGGCGCGTTCCATTCGTACGTGTGCGCGAGGCTGTCCTGCACGGGGTCGCCGATCGTCTTCCAGTAGTCCTGCGGCAGGTTGAAGCTCGCCGCGCCCGGGGCGAGGAAGACCGAGTACGGCAGTCCCGGGTGGTAGTCGACGTACGGGAAGCTCGTGAGGCCGATCGGGTAGTCGGAGCCGACGAGCTCGCGCAGCTTCGTCATGTAGCGCTGCGCCTGCGCGTAACGACCCTCGTAGGCGCCCTCGGCGTCGATCACGAAGCAGTCGGCGCCGTTCTGCGCCGCCACCGCGGCGGCCCGCGCCTCGCCGATCGGGTCGCTGCCGTAGACGAACTGCCAGCCGCAGACGCGCAGCCCGGTCGCCTTCAACGCGGCGATCGCCGCGGGGGTGAACTGCGACCAGACGTTCGTGCCGTCGGCGCTCTTGACGTAGACGGTCGTCACGCCGTGGGCCTGCGCCTGCGCGGCGATCTGCGCCGGGTCGCCGTGCTCGGACTTCGACAGGTACCAGATCCACATCCCGCTGCCGTCGAATGCGGTCGCGAGCCCGGGCGGCGGCCCGCCGGGCGTCTGCGGCGGCGGGCGGCGATGGACCGTGATCCGCACCGCGTTGGAGTACTTCGCGTGCGGGTTGACGACGCGGATGCGTCCCGTCACCGCATTGCCGGGGATCCGCACGACGATGCGCGTCGCGGTGCGGAAGTGGCCGCCGACCGCGCGCTTGCCGATGTGGCCATCGCGACCGCGCACCGGGAAGACGACCTTCGCACGGCGACTCATCCCGCCGGCGCCGACGAGCACGCGCCCGGTGCGCGTGACGACCGTGCGCGCGACGCACGGGAACGGGACCGAGGAGCAGCGCACGAAGACGATGCGGGGGTGGCCGTCGGCGAAGCTGCGCGCATGCGCGGACTGGGTCGACGACGCCGCCACGGCGACCAGCGCGGCGAGAACGAGGATGCGATGTCGTACGACGGCGGTCATGAACCCCAGGTCACGGCCGGTCCCAGCATAGGCCCCGCTCCCGGCGCAGGGCGGGCGCGCCGTTGCAGGCTCAGAACACGCCCCCGGCGTGGAGGATGCGGTGCTCAGGCGGGGACGCGGACGATCTCGGCGCCCGCCCGCCCGTCGGCGCCCGGGCGCATCAGCGTCACGTAGGCGACGTGCGCGCCGAGCGCCGTCGTCCACAGCACCCGGTCGGTGCGCCCAGGCGAGCCCGGCGGGCACAGGCTCGGCTCACTGCCCTGCGTGGTGTAGCCGGGGTCGTGACCGGCGTCGCGGTGCGCGGTGGTGCCGAGCTGCAGCAGCGTGCGCCCATGGCCGGGGTTGCGCAGCGACATGACGCGCAGCTGCTGGCTGCAGTAGCTGGCATCGACGTAGAGCAGCCGGCCGTCGTGGAGCGCGGGCTGGGAGAGCAGATGGACGGTCGAGCTCACGACGACGCGGTGCGTGCCGCGCTTCAGATCCTGCACGACGATCCGGCTCCCGCTCGGCGTCGCGACGGAGTAGGCGAGCCGGTCGCCCGCGAGCGCCGGGCGACCGAGACGGCCGCGGTGCGAACTGGTCGCGACCAGCACGATCCGCGTCCGTCGCAGCGAGGCGGCGTAGAGGAGATCGCCACCGCCGGGACGCCGCACGCGAAAGACGATCCAGTCACGCGAGACGGCGAGCTGCGAGGGCGAGCCCGCCCCGGTCAGCTGCGTGCCCGCCGAGGCCAGCGTCGAGCGCGCCAGGAGCACGATCTCGCCACCGCGGCGCACGGCGACGTTCGGCCCGCCGATCGCGACGTTCTGCGCGCTCAGCTCGCGACGCGTGTCACCGCGCACGAGCACGGCCTTCCCGTCCGGCCCCTGCCAGGCGAGCTCGTCACCGGCGACGGAGGGGTCGGCACCCTGCGGCGCGACGACGACGGGCGCGGCGGCCGCGCTCCCGCTCGCGAGCATCACCAGGGCGAGCGTCGCGAGCAGCGCCGCGTCGGCGAGCCGCAGCCGGCGCAGCAGGCTCGGCTGCTCGGCCATCCGCTGCTCCAGCCGCTCGCCGAGCGTCGCGTAGCGCGGCGCCATCACGACGACAGGCAGCGCGCGCCCGGCGCCGAAGCCGAGGCCGATCAGCAGGCCGGCGAGCGGCGAGCCGATCGCGACGGCGATGCCGGCGAGCGCCCACACCGCGAGCGTCAGCACGAATGTCGTGAAGCCGAGGCCGAGCAGGACGCCGTAGAGGCCGGCGGCGAGCGGCAGCGGCAGCACGCGCCGCCACGGCTCGGGCACCTGGCGGCGGATCTGCGGGACGATGCGGACGCCGAGCGCCTCGCCGAGCGCGGCGAGCAGCGCGATCGCGACGGCGACCGCGAGCGCCAGACCGGCGCCGCCTGCATGCATGAGGGAGCCGAGCGCGCCGAGCGCCGTGAAGGTGATCGCCCCGCCGGCGAGCGCGCCGAGCGCGAACGTCGCGCAGCTGAGGCGCACCGTGCGCGCGCCGAGTCGCGGCTGCGCGCTGCCGAGCGTCTCGACCATCGAGAAGCCGCACGGCGACCACGCGCCGGTGACGCCGGCGACGAAGGCGGTCGCGACGAGGATCGCCGCGGTCAGCACGGGACGCTCGTCTGGAAGTAGTGGACGCAGAAGACGTAGCGGCCGGGCGCGCAGTAGCCGGCGAGCGCCGCGTCGCCGTTGATGCGCGTGCGATGGGTCGAGCAGCAGTCCATCAGCCGTCGCACCGTGCCGCCGCAGCAGCGGTACCAGGAGCCGTCGCGATGGACCTCGATCCCGTAACGCTTCGGGATCATGTCCTGGCAGATGCGGCTGCGCGGGGCCGGCGGCAGCAGGAGGCCGTCGGTGTCGCGCAAGCGGTGGCCGTGCTCGTCGATCGGGTGGTCGTGGCGGTCGACGAGGCGGCCGAGGTCGTCGACCGGCTTGCCGTCGCGCGAGCGCAGCGGATAGCCCTTGATGTCGACGCGCGGGATGCCCGTCGGGTGCGGGCAGGAGGCGGTCGTGAACGTGTGGCCGCAGAAGTGGTAGGCGTCGGCGTCCTCGGCGCCGACGGCGAGCGCGGCGGTGCCGGTCGTGACGGCGACGAGCCACGCGCCGGTGCGCGCGAGGAAGCCGCGGCGCGAGGTCCCGCCGGCGAGCCGGTCGCTCAGGCGCTCAGACACGCGCGCGCTCCCGCTCCCGCGACTCGCCGGTCGCGACGAGCGACTCGAGCTGGCGGACGCTGTTGAAGGTCCCCTGCGCCAGGACCGTGCCGTCGAGCGCGAGCACGATCGCGTACGGGCTGCCGGGGATCGCCAGCGCCGTCCAGACGTCGCGGTCCGCGACCTCGTCGAAGACCTCGACGGACAGCAGCGGGTCCTGCGCGAGCGCGCGCACCGCAGGCTCCAGCGCGACGCACATCGGACAGCCCTCGGAGGCGAAGACGGCGAGCGCGAAGCGCACGGAGGACGCGGGCGCGTCGAAGCGGCCGATCACGTCGACGCGCGCGCCGAGCGGCGGGCCCTCGCCGACGATCTCGAGCGCCGGCTCGGGGCCGAGGCGCAGCCGCAGCTCCCCGACCTCGCGGGCGAGCGCGAGCACGAGCAGGCCGAGGCCGATGAGCGCGGCGGCCGTGAGCGCCAGGCCGACGGCGAGCCATCCCTCGGCGCTGGGATCGCTGCCGGGCACCAGCGGGACGAGACCGAACGCCGCCGCCAGCGCGAGCGTGCGCACGAGCGCGCCGGGCGTGACGCGCGAGCGCGGGCCGAGACAGCCGCACGGCTCGCCGGCACGGCCGGCGCGCAGCGCGCGCCCGAGCAGCGCGGCGAATGCGAGCATCAGCAGCGCGGCGCCGTACGCGGCGAGGTCGGATCCAAGCGCCACAGCGATGCCGAGCGCCAGCTCGGCGAGCACCGTCGCGCCCCACGCCAGCGAGCGCGCGCGAGCGCCGCGCAGGCCGAACGTCGCAAGCGCCGCACGCGTCCGCACCGGTGCAGCGAGCTTCGCGGCAGCGGTGCCGACCAGCACGAGTCCGAGCAGGACCTGCACGACCGTCGCGAGCATCAGCCGTGGATCACAGCAGATCGGCCACCCGGACGCCCCGCCGACCAGGTACGCGAACCACGCCCGCTCGCTCTACAGTTCTCCCCAAGCCCGGGGGCGTAGTGCTAACGGGAACACGCCGCCTTTGCAAGGCGGAGTTGGGGGTTCGATTCCCCCCGCCTCCATTGGTATGGGATCGCCGCTCACCGCATGAGCGACGAGCGCTCCCCCAACCGCACCGGCAGCGTCCTGAGCTGGTTGACGAAGCCCGAGACGACGTACTCGGGGCGGCCGGCGAGCTGCATCGCCGGGTAGCGCCGCAGGGTCTCCTCGAACAGGATCCGCAGCTCGAGGCGGGCGAGCGCGGTGCCGAGGCAGAAGTGGCGCCCGCCGGCGCCGAACGCCTGGTGCTCGGGGTTGCGGCGCACGTCGAAGCGGTCGGGGTCCTCGTAGCGGGACTCGTCGCGGTTGGACGAGACATACCACATGACGACCTTGTCGCCCTTGCGGATCGGGCACCCGCTGAGCTCCACGTCGCGCGTCGCGGTGCGGCGGAAGTGCGCGAAGGCGGGGAACATCCGCAACGCCTCCTCGACCGTGCTCGGGATCAGCGACGGATCGTCGAGCACGAGCCGCAGCTGCGTCGGATCCTCCAGCAGCGCACGCATGCCGCTCGCGTACGTCGCCTTCGTGCTGTCGTTGCCGGCGGCCATCAGCAGGAAGAAGCCCATCACGATCTCGTGCTCCTCCAGGCGCTGGCCGTCGACCTCGGCCTCAACGAGCACGCTCGTGAGATCGTCGGCCGGGTGGGTGCGGCGCTCGGCGATCAGCGCGCGGCAGCGCTCGAAGATCTCCGGCACGTCGCGCGCCATCACGGTCTCGGGGCCCTCGGGGTTGACGTCCGGATCGCCCGCGCCGAGCGTCGTGTTCATCAGCCGCGCCCAGATCGCGTCGTCCTCGGGCGGGATCCCCATGAAGCTTCCGATCACGCGCGAGACGACCGGCTGCGCGACGTCGATGACGAGGTCGCACGTCTCGCGGCCGGCGAGGCGGTCGAGTACGCCGACGGTGATCGCGCGGATCTCGTCCTCGTGCTCGGCGATCCGCCGCGGCGTGAAGCCGGCCTGGAAGAGCGCCTTGAGGCGGTCGTGCTTCGGCGGGTCCATCCCGATGAACATCGCGCGCGTGAGCTCGAGCGGGAGGATCGAGTCCGTCAGCGCGGTGATCCCGCCCAGCTCCGAGGAGTAGGTCTGCCAGTCGCGGCTGACCGTGTGGACGTCGTCGGCGGTCGTGACCGACCAGTAGCCGGCCTCGTTCGGGAAGTCGGGGATGCGCGACGTCCAGTGGATCGGGCACCTGGCGCGCAGCTCCTTGAACAGCTCGTATGGCGGGCCGTCCTGCCAGTGCTCGGGGTCTCCGACGAGCACGTGCTCCAGATCGCTGCCGGTCGACGTCATCGGGGCCTCCTCGTTCGCGCGCGGTCGTCGCTCGATGCTACTGGCCAGCCAGCCAGGAGACGCCGGCTGGAGCGGCGGGCGGGCGGGCCTCGCGACCCGCCCTTCGAACCCGCCCGGTCATAGATCGCCACTGAACTGCAACGTCCCAGGACTTGTGTCGATGCCTGGGCAATCTGACACTCCCGATCACCGGAGCCTTCGATCCGCGAGGATCGGGGCCGCCGGCTGGGCTGCAAGCGCCCAGATCGAGTGGGCGATCCGCCGGACTACGCAGGATAGACGAGGCCGGGTGTGCCTACCCGCCGAGACAGGACGTCGCCGCCTCGATGTACTGGGGCGGCAGCCCGCTGGTGCTGTGCGTGCGGATGAGGTTCGTGACCGGGCCGGCGAGGGTCAGGAGGCCCTCCGGCGTGTCGTAGGGCGGCGCGCTGGTGAGGTGATCCCACATGCAGTCGCAGTCGATCACGCCGGTCGTCCCCTGCTGGCAGCCGGCCAGGAAGCCGGCGTGCATCTGTCGACCCTGCGCGGTGTCGAACGGGCCGCTGCTCGAGTGATGGTCGACGAACCGCACCACGCCGCCGACGAGCAGGACGAGACAGACGAGCGCGGCGATCGCGTCGGTCGTGCGCGCGCGTCGGTCGCGGTCGGCGCGCGACGAGCGCGCCCGCAGGCCAAGCCAGATCGCAGCGGCAGCCAGTGCGACGATCGCCGTGATCTCTCCAACCGTGTGCGAGACCGAGGAATCCGATGCGACGACCAGGATCATTTGTGTCCTTCGATCGGCGTCCTCGCGGCGTGACTTGAGCGCTGTGTCCGACCAGCCGCCGTGGAAGACTCCCGCCGGCCGCATGCAATCACGGAGGATCGCTTTGATCAGAGGACGTTCCGGCAGTGCGCGCGCGGTCGAGCTGATCCTCGTCGGGCTGGCGTACTTCGCGGTCGCGAAGCTCGGGCTCTCGTTCTCCTCCGGCCACGCGATCGTCTCCGCGGTCTGGCCGCCGAGCGGCCTGGCGCTCGCTTCCGCGGTCGTCCTCGGCGCCCGCGTCGCACCGGCGATCTTCCTCGGCGCGCTACTCGCCAACGCGACGGGGGACAGCGCGATCGGCACCGCGGCCGGGATCGCCACCGGCAATGCGATCGCCGCCGTCACCGGCGCCTACCTCCTGTCCCGCACCGACTTCGATCCGGCGCTGCAGCGCACGCGCGACGTGATCGCGCTGGCGATCCTCGGCGCGGCGCTCAGCACCGCCGTCAACGCGACGATCGGCACCGGCACCCTGCTCGCCTCCGGCGTCGCCGACGCGGAGCACCTGTGGTCCGTCTGGCGCGTCTGGTGGCTCGGCGATCTCACCGGCGTGCTGCTCGTCGCGCCCGCGCTGCTGATCCTCGCCGGTGGCGTACGGCGGGTGCAGCCGCACCGCGCGTGGATCGCCGAGGCGAGCCTGATCGCCGCCGCGCTCGTGGCGGTGATGCTGATCGTCCTGCACGAGAGCGTCACGCTCGCCTATCCGATCTTCCCGCTGATCGTGCTCGCCGCGATGCGCTTCCGCCAGCCGGGTGCGGTGATCGCGGGCGTGCTCGTCTCCACCACCGCAGTCATCTACACGGCCAACGGGAAGGGACCGTTCGCCGGCGGCGCCGCCGATCTCGACCTGCTGCGCGCGCAGGTGTTCGTCGCGCTCGCCGCGATGACCGGCCTGCTCGTCGCCGCGATGCGCACCGAGTGGGAGAAGGCCGAGGCGGCGCTCGCCCAACTCGGCGAGAGCGAGCGCGCGCTCGCTGAGGCGCAGCAGCTCGCCGGCATCGGCAGCTGGGAGTGGGACGTGCTCGAGGATCGCATCACGTGGTCGGACGAGCTGCACCGGATCTACGGCCTCGGCCCCGACGCGTTCGGCGGCGACTACGAGAGCTACCTGACCGGCATCCACCCGGACGATCGCGCGCTCGTCGAGCAGGAGATCGCGGTCGCGCTGCGCGACGCGACGCCGTTCAAGTTCGAGCATCGCGCGCTGCGCCCCGACGGAGACGTGCGCGTGATCGAGGGCCGCGGCCGCGCGCTCGTCGGCCCGGACGGCCGCGTGGAGCGGCTGCTCGGCACCGCGCAGGACGTGACCGAGCGCCGCCTCGTCGAGCAGAAGCTCGAGCACCAGGCGCTCCACGACCCGCTGACCGACCTGCCCAACCGGGCGCTGTTCCTCGACCGGCTCGAGCACGCGCTCGCTCGTTCGCGCCGGCCCGACTCCAGCCTCGCGGTCTACTTCTGCGACGTCGACGACTTCAAGAACGTCAACGACAGCCTCGGCCACGAGTGCGGGGACGAGCTGCTCGTGGCGCTGCCCGCGCGTCTGCGTCAGGCGCTGCGCGGGGTGGACACGGTCGCCCGCTTCGGCGGCGACGAGTTCGTGATCCTGTGCGAGGACCTCAGCTCGGAGGCGCAGGCGATCCGGATCGCCGAGCGGATCTCCGAGACGTTCGCGCAGCCGTTCGAGATCGACGAGCGTCAGCATCACCTCAGCGTGAGCGTCGGCGTCGTGTTCGTGACGGGCGGGAAGGCGAGCGCGCCGGAGGTGCTGCGCGACGCCGACGCCGCGATGTACCGCGCCAAGGGCGGCGGGAAGGGGCGCTTCGAGGTCTTCGACGAGCGCATGCGCGCATCGCTCGTGGCCCGCCTGCAGACCGAGGCGGACCTGCGCCGCGCGCTGGACGGCGGCGAGCTGCGCCTGCTCTACCAGCCGGTGCTCTCGCTCGAGGGCGACGCGTTCGTCGGCGCCGAGGCGCTCGTGCGCTGGGAGCACCCGGAGCGCGGGCTGCTGGCGCCGGCGGAGTTCATCACCGTCGCTGAGGACAGCGGGCTGATCGCGCCACTCGGGGCATGGGTGCTGGGCGCGGCCTGCCGCCAGGCCGCGGACTGGCAGCGCGAGCGCGCCGGCGGGGCCGATCGCTGGGTCTCGATCAACCTCTCCCCGCGCCAGATCTCGCACGCCGACGTGCCCGCGCTGCTGGCCGCCGCGCTGGAGCAGACCGGCATCGATCCGGCACTCGTCTCGCTCGAGCTGACCGAGACGATGCTGATGGAGCAGAGCGCCGCCGCGCTCAGCACGCTGCAGCAGCTCAAGCAGATGGGCGTCCGGCTCGTGCTCGACGACTTCGGCACCGGCTACTCGTCGCTGAGCTACCTCAAGCGCTTTCCGATCGACGCGTTGAAGATCGACCGCGAGTTCATCGACGGTCTCGGCAGCGAGGCGGAGGACACGGCGATCGTCACGGCCGTGCTGTCGATGGCGGAGGCGCTGGGGCTCGACGTCGTCGCGGAGGGCGTCGAGACGCCCACCCAGCTCGCATGGCTGCGCGAGCATCGCTGCGCGTTCGCGCAGGGCTATCTGCTCGCGCATCCGCTGCCGGCCGAGCGGCTCGCCGAGCTGGAGGGCTGGTCAGCGCGCTGAGGCGCGGAACAGGCGCGAGCGGCGCAGCGACAGGTAGCCGGCGATCGCGGTCATCGTCTCGACCGAGGTCTCGAGCACCTCGGAGAGGCTGTGCGACAGCGGGAACGTCGCCGAGGCGGGGTAGCTGCTGCCGATCACGTGGTTGGTGATCTCGGAGAGCACCCACGCCATCAGGAAGAGGGCTGCCAGCCACATCGGCATGATCGGGAAGTTGGGCGCGAGGCGCGCGCGCAGCCGCTTCGACGCCCATACGCCGAGGGGAATGAAGACGAACAGCACGAAGTAGCCGAGGCGGAAGAGGCGGTCGCTGTCGATCGTCCCGCCCTGGAAGACGTTCAGGTTGTGCAGGTTCATCTCGCCCTGCGCGTTGACGCTGTTCGCGACCCCGGGCTCGCCGTAGTTGAAGATCCGCTGGCCCCAGCTGATCTCCTCGCCGAAGCCTGCGAACAGGCCGAACGACATCACGAGCAGCATCCACACGCCGAGGCGCGTGAGCCCGACCTGGAGGGCGCCGCGGCGGCGCGCGACGACGAAGCTCGCGAGGAACAGCGCCGAGCCGACGAACAGGCCGATCGCGCCGGTCCACTCGACCAGGCTGTCCTCCCGCACGTACCAGTCGACGTCCTTGCCCGAGAGCACGAACAGCATCCCGAAGGCGATGGCCATGAGCGCCGTGCCAACGATGAAATAGGCCCAGCCCGAGCGTGCCGAAATCGGACTGTCGAGTCCGTTCGCTGGTGCGTCTGTCGCAGCGCTCTCCGTTTCCGGGAGCGTTGCGACATCGCGCGTCCGTCCGTGTCCGCGACTGATGAGCAAGGCGGCCATGATAACGAATTCGCAACAAATGTGAAGGTTGAACAACCTGGACACGACGGGTATTCGGCGCTGACCGTCCAGCTCTCAAGTGACGTCTGCGCACGGTCGATTTGACCCGCAGAGGCACGATGACCGCACCGCCCACCGTCAGCGCTCTCGTCACGGTCCACGACGCCGCGGACCGGATCGCCGCGACGCTCGACAGCGCGCTCGCGCAGGAGCACCCCGCCGAACTGCTCGAGGTCGTCGTCGTAGACAGCGGCAGCAGCGACGGCACCGCCGACGTCGTCGCCGACTACGCGCAGCGCTTCCCCGAGCGGATCCGCAGCTTCTCCCAGCCTCACGCCGGCCCCGCCGCTGCGCTGAGTCGCGCGCTCGCAGAGGCACGCGGCGACGTGCTCGCGCCGCTGGCCGCCGGCGAGGTGTGGCCCTCCGGGCGGATCGCCGCCCAGCTCGCGATGCTCGCGCGACACCCCGAGGTCGGGCTCGTCTACTCCGAGCTTGCGAGCGGCGCGCCGACCGACCTCCGCTGGGGTCTCGACAGCGACCCGCCGCAAGGTCGCCCCGTGGCGCGGCTGCTGCGCCAGGACTGCATCGTCGCCTCTTCGATCGCGGTCCGCTCCGCGCTGCGCGAGCAGATCGCGCCGATCCCGCCCGAGATCCAACGTGCCGGCTGGTGGATCGCGGTGCGCGCCGCAAGCGAGGCCGAGATCGCGTTCGTGCCGACCGCCCGGCCGGCCGCCGAGATCGATGCGGAGGCACCGCCCGCGGATCGCGTCGCCGAGCTGCAGGCGACGCTAGCGTTCCAACGCTGGTTCCTGCGCCGCACCACTCCCGATGCGCCCTACTTCGACGAGCTCGGTGCGATCTGGAGCACGTTCGCCGCGGGCGCGCGACGCCTGCTCGCGGCGACGCCTGAGGATCCGTTCGTCGAGCTGGTGCTTGTCACCGACGCCGAGCGCGCCGACGCGCTGCTCACGCTCGCCGAGGCACGCGAGGCGCTCGCGCAGGGCGAGACGCGGCCGGGGGTCGCGCTCGCCGCACGCGCGGCGGCGCTCGATCCATGGTGCGAGCCGGCGCGCGCGCTGCTCGCGGAGGCGCTCGCCGCGCGTCCCCGCCGCCTGCCGGCCGACCCGCTCACCGGCGCGCGCCGCTTCGTGACGCTCGCCTTCGCCGACGAGCTGCTCGCCCATCCGGAGCTGCTCGACGCCTACGGGCGCGCGTTCGACGACGCCGCCGACGCGACGCTCGCGATCGACGCGAGCACCCTCACGCCGGCGGCGGCCGAGCGTGTGCTCGGCGGGCTGGTGCAGCAACTCGGCCTCGACGACGACGGCACCGCGCATCTGCTCGCCGTGCTCGGCCCGATCGACGCGGCGGTGCGCGAGCGCCTGCCGCAGCGGGTCGACGCGCTGCTCACGCACGCGCCGCGCGCGGCACCGGCGGCGCAAGCGTTCGACGCGAGCACGATCGCAGCGCTCCACACGCTCGCGACGCACGCCTCAGCCGCCTGAACCGGGCTGAGGCGTGGATCGTCGTGCCTGCGAAGGACGCAGGGAGCGTGGCCTGCCCAGGCAGGCGAGCGACCGAGGACGCCCGCAGGCGCGTCGAGGCACGCCTCAGCAGACGGCAGTGGGGACGCCCCCAACTGGGAGCGTCCCCACCTGTCGCATCCTTGCGCTGCCGTTGGGCCGCGGCGCTCCGGCCAGAAACGCCCTCGACCCGGCATCCGTGCCGTGCATGTGGGCGACAGCGCTCGCCCAGCAGGCACTGCCGGCATCGGTGCCGCGACGGGCGCCGGCGAGTTGGCGCGCGCCAACGTGGACGAACGTTCGGCTCGGGCTTCAGATCCGAACGGTGCCGTCGATAACGGCCACCACCTCGCCGCCGACGCGCGGGCGCTCGCCCTCCATCGCCGCCTCCAGGCGACTCGGTCGGCCCAGCTCGATCCCCTGCGCGATCGTCACGCGCTCGCAGCCTGCGCGCGCGGCGAGGTACGCGCACAGCGGCCCCGCGGCGGAGCCGGTCGCCGGGTCCTCGCCGACGGCAGCGCTCACGAACGAGCGCGCACGGGCGCGGCCGGCGGCCGGATCGCAGACGGCGGCGTAGAGCGTGAGCGCGCCGTGGGCGCCGAGCAGCCCCGCGATCGCACCGTAGTCGGGACGAGCGCGCGTGAGCGCTTCGAGATCCCGCAGCGGGACGAGCAGCTGCGGGACGCCGGCCGCGACGACCTGCGGCGGCAGGCGCGGATCGGCATGCTCCGGCGTGAGGCCGATCGCCTCGAGCACGGCTGAGCGCTCCAGCACCGGCCCGTGGACGACCGGCTCCTGCAGCATCGAGGCGTACGCGCGGTCGCCGTCGAGCCGCACGTCGATCGGCTGCAGGCCGGCCTGCGTCTCCTGCACGTAGCGCGCTCCCTCGCGCACGCCCTGCGAGCGCGCGATCGCGACCGCGGTGCCGAGCGACGGATGTCCGGCGAACGGCAGCTCGCGCTCGACCGTCCAGATGCGATTGCGGTAGTCGGCGCCGGCGACGAACGAGCGCTGCACGAACGTCGTCTCCGACAGCCGCGTCTCGCGCGCGAAGGCGAGCATCGTCGCAGGGTCGAGCGCATCCGCGTCGTGGACGACGGCGAGCGCATTGCCCTCCAGCGGCGTCGCGGTGAAGACGTCGAGCAGCGTGTAGCGATGGGCCCCCACCCCGGCGCTCCGGCTGCGCTATCCGTCGAAGTCGAAGTCGCGCGGCGGGCGCTGCTCGAACCAGAGGCGGTCGTGCTCGGGCGTCTCCTGGAGGAAGTCCGGCGTCTCCTCGAGCACGTCCTCGTCCGCCGGGTGGGGCGCGTCCTCGTGCTCGTCGTCCTCGTCGTCGTGGTGATCTTCGACACGGAACTCGGTCGTCGGCTGCTGGACGATGTCGTCGAGGTGGGCGTCGGGCTCGTCTTGGTGCTCCTCGACGGCGGGCTCGTCGTGCGCGACGGGCTCCGGCGCGTGGACGGGAGCGGGCTCGTAGCGGTGCTCGTCCGCGTGTTCGTCGTGCGCGTGCTCCCGCGGCTCCTCGGCGCTGTCGCCGGGCTCCGGCTCGCGCCGCACGGGGCCGAGCGCCTCCTGCTCCGCGCGGGCGACCTCGGTGGGATCGGCGCCGCGGCGGCGTTGGAGGTCGAGGTGCTCGCGGATCGCGTCGTCCAGCAGACCCATGCGCGTCCAATGCTACCCGCCGAGCGGCGGGTGGTGGCACTCGGAAGCGCTCAGCGCGCGGCGGACGCCGGCTCGGCCGCGCGCTCGGTGCGGTTCTTGCCGGCGCGCTTCGCGCGGTAGAGCGCGGCGTCGGCCGCAGCGATCAGCGCCACCTTGTCGCCGTCTTCGGCGGCGGCGACGCCGCAGCTGACGGTGACGCCGATCGTGCCGCCCCCGTCGAGGCGCGGGATCCGCAGCGCGTCGACCGCGACGCGAATCCGCTCGGCGATCACGTAGGCGCCCTCGAGGTCGGTCTGCGGCAGCGCGACCGCCATCTCCTCGCCGCCGTAGCGCGCCGGCTCGTCGATCTCGCGCGAGCTCTCGCGCAGGATCCGTGCGACCTCGCGCAGCACGACGTCGCCCTGCGGATGGCCGTAGGTGTCGTTGACCTGCTTGAAGTCGTCGATGTCGAGCAGCACGAGCCCGAGCGGCTGTCCGAACCGCACGGCCGCGGCCGACTCGTTCGTGACGACCTCCTGGAAGCGGCCGAAGTTGAACAGGCCGGTGAGCTCGTCGGTGACCGCCTGGAGCTTGACCTGGTCGTGCAGCTCGACGTTCTCGAGCGAGATGCCCGTCTGACGGGCGAGCGACGCGACGAGCTCGCGCTCCTCCTCGCCGAACGGCGCTCCCGCGCGGGCGACGGCGACGAGACCGTGGAGGATGCCGTCCTCGCCTTCGCCTTCGCGCGCGATCGGCGCGGCGAGCGCGCTGACCGCGCCGTGGCTCGTCGCGACGGCGACGCCCTGCGCGCGCGCCTGCGCTTCGGCTGCCGCGATCGCCGCTTCCGCCCCGGCGATGTCGCCGACGCGCGCGCATTCGAGCAGATCGCCGTCCTCGGCCATGCGCACGGTCGCACGCCCGCAGCTCGCCTCGACGGCGTCGACGGCGGCCTGCGTGCCGATCTCCAGCAGCGCGGAGCGGTCGAGGTTCGCCGCGAACGTCGCGCCGATCCGCTGGATCGACTCGCGCAGCCGGATCCGCTCCTGCGCCAGCTCGGCGATCCGTTGTTCGAGCTCGCCCGACATCTTGTTGAACTCGCGACCGAGCGCGGCGAACTCGTCGTCGCCCTCGATCGGCACGGTCGTGGAGAAGTCGCCGCTCCCGATCCGCTTCGCGGCGACGAGGAAGCGCTCCAGCTGGCCGTGGAGCTGGCGGGAGATCAGCAGCGCGCCGAGGAACGCGAGCACGAGGAAGCCGGCGAGCAGGGCGACGGCGATCCAGCGCCCGCGATTGGCGGAGGCCGTCGTGCCGCTCGTGTCGGTGAGGACGGCGATCGCATCGTCGCTGCCGTCGAAGTCGGCGGCGTGGAAGCTGGCGAGCGTGTACTCGGTGCCGCCGAGGGTGAGGGTGGCGTGCTGCGGGAGGGCGCGCACGAGCGCGGAGGGCAGAGAGCCCGCGAGCAGCGCGCCATCGCGGACGACGACGATGCGGACGCCCGGCGCCCCGGTGGCCTGCGCGAATCGAGCGGCGGAGATCGTCGAGACCTCGACCAGCCCGCCGACGGTGCCGTGGATGCGCGCCGCACCGGCGGCGACCGCCGTGGCATCGCCGAGGTCGAGCAGCTCATGGTGTGCGCGCACGAGGCGCACGCGCGCAAGCCCGAGCTGGTGCGCGAGCGCGCCGGCGCGGTTGCGGGCCGCGATCGCGTCGCCGTTCTGCAGGGCGCCCACGAGGACCGGGTCGCGCGCAAGGATGCGGGCGTGCCGGGAGTCGCGCGCGGCGATGCGTCGATAGGCGTTGACGGTGGCGGTTGCATAGGCGCCGCCGCGCGCGCTCGCCTTCCCCTTCTCGCTCTGGGAGATCAGACGGACGACGACGACGCCCAGCGCGATCATCGGCACCACGACGATCAGGACGAAGAACAACGTCAGCCGAGCCCGGAAGCTCATTCCCTGTGATTCCCTCGCTGTCGCCTGCGCGCGTGAGGCTACCGCCCACGCCCGGCGATCGGCGCACCCCATCCGATCTTGCACGGGCTACACTTTCGGAACCGGTGCGCCCGCCCACCCAAGGCGGCCGCCACTCGGGGCTATAGCTCAGTATGGGAGAGCGCCTGGATCGCACCCAGGAGGTCGCCGGTTCGAGCCCGGCTAGCTCCACCTCACGAAGGCCCCGTCGCTACGGGGCTTTCGTCGTTCAGGCGGCGTCGTGCTCCTCCGCCGTCTCGACTGCCTCGGGCGCTGTTATTGCCCTCTGACTGCCAATTGGAGCCTCTACGAGCGCGAGACGGGGGCCGATCACCGATGCGCCTCGGACCATGACGCGCTCGGCGGTCGCCACTCAGGCAAGATGGAGCGCGCAATGCACCCAAAGTTGCGGGGGGACATCAATCTCGCAGGGAGCGTCACCACGCTCGTGCTCGGGACCGTCGCGCTTGTCACTTGGATCGTGAGCTGGCCGAGCGCGATCGTTCCAGCGATCTTCTTCGTCATCGGTCTGATCGGTCTGACCGTAATCTTCTTCGCCTCGGCGCTTCTCACTATGGAGAGCGCCGCCATGTCGTCCAACGCCCCACCTGTCCCGCTCTGGTTTGTGTTGGTCGTAGTCATCATCGGCGTCACGTCGGGATGGATCGCCATGCGACCCCTGCATCATCCGACCATGGTGCGTGTGGTTGGCGGCATCGTGCTTGGCTTTGCGCTGGTAACCAGCTCGGCAGTGGCTCTTACCGCGCTCCGGGCGCGGTACCGCGACGGTCGTCATGCCCCAAAGGACGGCTATGGCGATGGTGCGGAGCAACTCGCGTTTGAACTCGACTCCAACGACGAGGTCTCAGCGAGCTAGACGTTTTGGATCGACTCCCGCTTGGCGTTCGGAACTACGGCGGAGCCCTCGACGAGCGCGCGAAGGCGCTCCCGCTCGCCGTCGCGCCAGGCCATCGCCTTCGCGTAGACGGAGAGGGTGAGGTTCGCGGTCGTGTGGCCCATCTGGTCCATGAAGACGGCGGGGTCGCGGCCGAGCGCGACGAGGAGGGAGGCGAAGGTGCGGCGGAGCCCGTGAGGCGTGAGGTCAGCGGGCATCGTGGGCGCGCCGCGCTTGGCGAGCTTCGCGTTCGCGCTCGTGACCGCCGGGGTGAGGACGCGGTTGCGGATGTTCGACGGCGAGTGCTGCTCGCCGCCCGCGTAGCGGCCTCCGTAGCCGGTCGTGGCGAAGACGAGCGCGTCCGGGTCGCGATCCGGCTTCGCGGCGGCGTAGGCAAGCAGCTCGTCGCGGAGGACCGGGAGGAGATCGACGGTCCGCTCGGCGGCGTCGGTCTTCGTGCCGCGAACGTGGAGCGTCCCGCCCGCGAGGTTGAGGTCGCCCCATCGGAGGTCAAGCGCCTCCCCGATCCGGAGGCCGGCGAAGACGAGGACCGCGAGGAAGGTCCGGCGCCACGGCGGCGTCCGGCGACTCTCCTCGCGGTCGAGGTCTCCGGCGGCGGCGAGGAGCGCGGCGATGTGCTCGGCGCGGTCGAGGTAGGCGCGCTTCGGCTTGCCCGCGTTGAGCCGGCGCCGCTTCCCCTTCGCCGGGTTGCGGTCGATGTGCTCGTACTCGACGGCGACCTCCAAGACGGCGGAGAGCGTCTCGATGAACTTGTTGATGCTGGACGGCGCGAGCCCGCCGCGCGTGACCTTCCGCCGCCGGAAGCGGTCCACCCCCTCGACGGTGATCGCGTCGAGACGGAGCGGCCCGAACTCGCGGAGATGCCCGAGCCGCCACAGCAAATCGTCTTGGCCCTTCGGGCTCAGTCCGCGACCCTCGCGTCCGCCCTCCTCGCAGAGCCCGCGGAACCACTCGCTCGCGAACTCCCCGAACGTCGGCATCTCGCGCGGCTCGCGCTCCGGCGCGCGATCTTCGGGCGGCGTCCAGAGGCCGCGCTGCACGTCGGCCATGAGGTGCGCCGCGGCGATCTCCGCCTCCCTCCGGTCGCACACTTCAACGGTGACGTAGTGGCGCTTGCCGGCGTAGCGGAAACGCACGCCGTAGCTCGTGACCTTCCCCGTCCGCTTCGAGCGGTTCTCGTACAACTGCCCGGTGGGCTTCCTAGCCATCGCGGCTCCCCTCGTCGGCTCTCGCGCGAGGGGCACGGGCGCGCGCAGCCGAGCGCGACCCGTTCGGGCTACGCTCAGCGCGCGACGAGGCCGTATCTCTCGTCGCCGGGCCGGGGGCGTTGGTGCGCCGCCCGGCCACTTTCTCGGACTTCGCCGGGGAGTTGACCTCGAATACGGGCAGAAGTCCAGCGCTATTGCCCGGCCCGCGACTCCGGCGCCGCCGAGAAGCGCGCTCCGGCGGGCGATCCGCGGCGTCCGACCTCCCGCGAAGGGAGCGGGCGTTCAGCGCTTCGGCGACCAGCTCAGGGTCGAAGCGGAGCCGCGGCCGGGGACCGTCGCCGAGACGGAGCGCACCGAGCCGGTCGGCGTTCTCCCGGATCCACTCCGGCGAGACGCCGAAGCGCCGCGCGACCTCCGCGGCCGTCAGCAGCCGCTCATCATCGCGCGGGCAGCGGTCCTCCGCGAGCCCCGCGAGCACCCGCTCGGCGACGAGATCGGCGAGCGCGGTGAGATCATCCGGATGAAGACGAGCGCGCAGTCACGCCTCCCTCAGCCGCCGGAACAGCCTCGACTCCTGGGGCGGGCGGGTGGCAGATCCCGCCCACGCGTGGACCGCCGTCCGCGAGGCGCCAGTCGGAGGGGCGGTGGTGCTCGTACGCGCAGGGGGCCGGATCGCGACGCGACGCCATGTTGGCCGCCTTGGCCTTCTTGGCGTCGTAGAGGCGATCCGCCGGACCGTCTTCCGAAACGTGGCCACCGTGGCGCCCCGGGACAACGGGAAGGCGACCAACACCGCCAACCTCCCCATCAGAGCCGCGCGAAAGCTCCCACATCCACGCGCCGCCCTGGCCACCGTGCTTGCGAGAACTCACGCCGATCCGGCGCTTCGCGCGGTGGACCGTCTTCTGTGCGTGGCCCTCCGCCTTCGCCGCGTCGAGGACTGTCTTCGCCGGCAGAGTCCCGTCCGTGAGCAGGTCGCGAAGCCAGGCCATCGCCGCCCCGAGCGCGGAGCGGTCCTCCGGGGCTTCGAGCAAATCCTCCGCGCTGACACGGGAAGCGCCGAGGAGCCGCATCGCGGCCGTCTCCACGTCCTCCCCGGCCGCTCCAGCAACCGCGACCCGCTCGACGGCGAGGGCGTGTGCCGCCTGCCAGCCGACGTTGCCCTTGACGACAGACAAGACGCGCCGGCCGCTGTCCTCGGCGTTCTGCTCGGGGTCAGAGCCGAGGAGGAGGACGGAGCGGGCCAGCGCCGTGAACGCGCCCGAGTTGCCGATCCGGCGCAGCGGGTCGGCGCCCTCCGCCTTGTTCAGGTGCATGACGGCAAGAACCGCGCACCCCGTCTCCTCCGCCATCGCCTTCAGCGGCGCGAGCGCCTCGCGAACGTCCTGCTCGCGGTAGGCGGAGCGCTCCGCGTCGAGGTATGCCACGACGGGATCGAGCACGACGAGCTGGGCGCCCGTCTCCCTCACCTTCGCCGCGATCGCCGCGACGTCCTGCGGGAGCTGCACGAGCGCCTCGACGGCCTCGCCGCTCGGCAGCGTCTCCCGCAGGTCGAGGAGGTGGACGCGATCTAGGTCGGCGCCCACCGCCAGCAGCCGCGGCTTGATTGTGTCGTGCGGATCGTCCTCGGCCGAGGCCAGCAGCACGTCCGCCGCGACGCCACGCAGCGCCCCGTCCGAGCGGCCCGTGGAAACGAGCGCCGCGAGCAGCGCCGTCAGCAGCGACTTCCCCAGCCCCGGAGGGCCGGCGAGCAGCGTCACCTTTCCGAGCGGGACGAACGGCTGCCACAGCCAGCGCACGGAGCGGGCCGGCACCTGCGACATGGGCGTCAGCCGCACCTCCCGCGGGCTCACGCGGTCGTCCCCTTTGCCAGCGACCAGCCGACTCCCGCGGACTCGGGCGGCGCTCCGTCAGGGTCAGATAGAGAGCCGCTGCCGTCGTCGCGGGCAATCGCGACGCGGCGACGGCGTGCGCCGCCGGCCGGACGCGGCGCTCGACCACGCCGGACGGCGTGGCAGGTCGGGCGGCGAGCAGGCAGGCGAAGTGAGGACGGCGGGCGCCTTCGGATCGGCATCGCCAAGATCTTGTTCGCCCGCCGAAGCGCTTCCGGCGGTGTCCCGTGAGCGACGCGGCGCGCGATCGTGCGGCTCGCCTCCGGCGACCAGAGATCCGGATGATCGCGCTCCGCTCGCTCCGCCACAGCGAAGATCCGCGCGAGACGCTCCTCCGGCGACAGCGCCTCGAACGCCACCGTTCGGCGACGGGCCGCCCAACTGCGCAACGTCCGAAGGTCTCTGAGACGTCGGATAGCCGAGAAGCGAGTCACATGAGAAGGGTGACACGACCCGGAACCACAAGCCTCTGGCGAGCCACCAGGAACGCGCAAAGCGCGAGGAAATCGAAGGAGAACCGTGCGGAACGGAGCGCTGAACGCACCGCTCTGGGGGAGGCCCGGGCATAACTCCGAATAACCGACCACGGGCTGCTGCTATCGATCTACGATAAGTTGCAGATGCAACGATCTCGCAGACGCAGCCCGGCCGCCGACGTCTCCCGGCCCTGTGCGAACCAGACCCGCCGGGCGCGCGTTCGTGCATGAGACGACCGTCCGCTTCACCGGCGAACTGTGGGCGCGCGTCCGGGAGAGGAGCGAGCGCGAAGGCATCTCGGCCGCGCAGTTCATCCGCGACGCGACCGTGGCCCGGATCGCGGTCGAGGAGCACGTCCGGCCGCTTCGGATCGAACTCGACACGACGCTACGAGCGCTCGACCAGCGGATGCGGCGCGTTGAGCACACACTTGGCCGCCACGGCATCCGATAGCCCCCGAACCGGGGCCTGATGGCACGTCCGGTCCACAGCCCCGAGCACGACACGCTTGGTCACGTCGTCCTCGAACTCCGCGCCCGCCGCCGCCTCTCCCAAGAAGCGCTCGGCTACCGCGCCGGCCTCCACCGCAACTACGTCGGGGCGATCGAACGAGGCGAGATCAATCCTACGTTCCGCGTCCTGCTCAAGCTCGAACGCGGCCTCCAGCTTCCGCTCTCCGAGATCGTCGCGCTCGCCGAGACCCGGCGAGCCGAGAGGACCAAGGGGCCAGAGGCCGCGCAGTAACGACGCAGCCGACAAGCCTAGCCGCGGACGAGCTTGCCGCTGGGCGGGGATCCTCGAGCCCGCACCTCGGCCGTACCGACTATGCCTTCGACGCAGAAGGCTTGTTGTCGCTACGAGCATCGATGAGGAGGATGGCCTCCTCAGCTTCAAGCCCAAGCTCTGTGAGGATTCGCAAGACGCGCGCTTCGTCGTCAGCGGTGTAGTAGACGATGACCTTGACCGACGTCCTCGTCTTGTTGGCCGCTTCGTAGATCGCGACTTGTTTCTCCAGGTTGCGCTTGAGTTGCTTGTTGCTCCCGAGCTTGAACTCGATCAGTGACTTGTCGCCCGCGCCAAAGCTGGCCTTGAAGTCGACGGGACCCCGACCATTGTTGGGTTCCCTATTGATATCGAAATCCGTGCTGCACCACACCAGCCCAAATGCGAGCTGGACCTCCTTTTCCGTGGAGAACGGCTCGCCAGCACGGTTGAGAAGCTTGTAGCCGTCGTTGTCCTCAATGTAAGACTTGAAATACCGCGCGCGCTCCAGACACTCCTCGTAGCTCGTCCATGGCTTGTCATAGAACTCCGCGAGTCGCTCCAACTCGGCGACCGCCCGCTTGAGCTGCTCGACCAAGACCTGCCGCGCATCCTCTACCTTGTCGGCGCTGATCGCCTTAGCTCGGTCGCCATTGTCCTCCTGCAGCTTGATGTAGCGATCGATCAGCTCGGGGAAGCGAGCAATCGTGGCGGCCGCCGCGTCTCGCTTGCGCTTGGCGTCCGGATCCTCTCCCAGTTGTCGAGCAAAATAGCGGTTGATCCTCGCCCTCAGCTCAGTGTTTGGCACAGCTTCTGGGAGATGGCCGAACTTGCTGATCATGTCGGAATGGCTGATCCACGTGTCATCGCGCGTGAGCATGTCCACGGGGGTCAGCAAGATGAAGTCTCCGCGCAAAGTCGGAAGGTAGTAGCTAACCGGGACCCAGCTTTGTGTCGCGTAACTGAAGCGGGCTCGCGGAACACGAAAGGTCTGACAATGCTTCTTCGCAAGATGCTCGCGAGCGAAAGTCTGCGTGTACTCGCAGAGAAATCCCTTGATGAGATTGGTTGTGAAGTCGCTGATGTTGTCCTTGCCGACTCCCGGCCGGATCAAGCACAACTTCTCAAGGTGAGTCCCTCGGGTGATTGTCTCCTTGCCGAAATCGGCGAAGATCGCACCGAGCGCACCGTGAAGCTCCACGGCGAACTCTCTACCCAGGCCCGCGCCCTCGTTGCCGAACAAGGTGAAGCCCAACCAGTTCTGCTTCACCTCCTTGAAGCGATAGAGGCTGTCGATCAGCCCATCATCGAGATCCTCTTCGGCCGCCAAGTCGCGGAGGAACACGAGATAGCGCAGGATGTCTGCGTGGAGCTGTTGGTATGCCGCATTCTCACTGTCAAACAGCAAAAACGGATCGACAAACAGCGGGAGGTCCGACACGACGCTGATATCGAGGGCACCGTACTTCTCCAGGACGCCCGGCTTGAGGCCGAAGTGTTGTGAGAAGTACAGCTCCACGGAGGTGCACAGCGTACGCTCGGTCTCGGTCGTATGTACCGGTTTTGGTGATTTCGGCGATCCAGCGTGCACGGCGACGAAAGTGGCCCCGGTGCCCTGCCGGCGGCAGGAAAAGACCCCCGAACAAGCGATCAGACGTAGTAGCGACCCGCCCGATGTTGTGTGGCCCCGTTACCGGCAGCGGGGCGGTAGCCCCATTTCCGACTCCCGCAGACAGCTACAAGAGCTCACGCAGCTCGTCGCGGCTGATGCCTGCGGTCTTGAGGATGCTGAGGAGAAGGCCGGGCTTGATGTCGCGGTTGTGGACCGGGAGCACGACGGCATCTCGTCGGTCAGGATGCACGAAGTAGTGGTGGCTGCCGCGAGTGCGGCGGTGCTGCCAGCCCTTGGCTTCGAGGACGCGGATCAGCCGTCCGGGCTTGATCGCGGGGAGCTTGTCGCTCACGCAGCTTCGACGGCGACGCGCTCGCGGCGGACGGTCGGGACCGGCCAGCCCTCGTCGCGCATGATCTCCAGGTAGCCCTCGATCGCGTCGCGGGCCATGTCGAGGGCCTCCTCGACAGTCTCGCCCTGGGTGGCGACGCTCGGGAGGTCGGGCACGAAGACGCTGAAGCCGCCCTCGGCCTCGGGGACCAGCACCACGTCGTACTCGCGTCGCTCCATGTAAGGCAGCTTACGCCAGCTCCCGTGAGGGTCAACAACATTCAACGGGCAGTACTGCCCAGATCGAGCCGGATCCAGCCCGATCGGACCGCATCCGCGGAGGTGATCTGGTCGCGCGGGAGGCCCGGGATTTCCCGCGGCTACGGGCGATCCGGCCGCTCCGCCGCCCGCACGCCCAGCCGGATCGCACCCAGGAGGTCGCCGGTTCGAGCCCGGCTAGCTCCATCGGATGGAAGCCCTGCTAGTGCGGGGCTTCATCTGGGCAGCCGCTGCGGATTCGGTCGGGAGGTCACGACCCGGCTCGACGCATCGGAGCCGCCCTCGGCGTGCACCCACAAGGCGGGCAGGCGATCGCCCGTTTGCTGACCGGCACCATCGCGCCTCGGACTCCCCGATGCACAGGCCCTCGGCGATCGGCGGCAGCGCCGAGCGGTCGCTCCGGGCGGCAACCGAAAGTGGCAGATCGGCTGCCGAGCCCCGCTCCTGGCCGAGCGGCTCGGTAGGGTCATCCCCATGCCGGTCGGACCGACGTTCAAGGACCCTGAGCCTGGTGCACTATTCCCTGCTCGTCGGAGGAGAATTCTCGGAAATTAATCAGCAGTAATGAGGTATCAGTGGCTCTGAAGAAAACCGACCTGTACAGCTCGATCTGGCAAAGCTGTGATGAGCTGCGCGGCGGCATGGATGCCAGCCAGTACAAGGACTACATCCTCACGCTGCTGTTCATGAAGTACGTGACGGATAAGGCCAAGGCTATCCCGGGCCAGACCCTGATCGAAGTCCCGAACGGCGGATCGTTCGACGACATGGTGGTTCTGAAGGGCGATCCCGAGATCGGGGACAAGGTCAATAAGGTCATCTGGAAACTCGCGGAGGCCAATGACCTCGTCGGCGTCATCACCGAGGCCAACTTCAACGATCCCGAGAAGCTCGGCGGCGGCAAGGAGATGCAGGACCGCCTCAGCAAGCTGGTGGCCATCTTTGCCGACCTGGACTTCAGCGGCTCGCGAGCCGAGGGCGACGACCTGCTGGGCGACGCCTACGAGTACCTCATGCGGCACTTCGCCACGGAGTCTGGCAAGAGCAAGGGCCAGTTCTACACCCCAGCCGAGGTCTCACGGGTGATGGCCAGAATCGTCGGGGTCGGCGCCGACACCAGCCAGGATGACACCGTTTACGACCCAACCTGCGGTTCTGGCTCCTTGCTCCTGAAGGTCGCCGCCGAGGCGCCGCGCGGCATCACGATCTATGGCCAGGAGAAGGACAACGCCACGTGGGCCTTGTCGCGGATGAACATGATCCTCCACGACAACGCCACCGCCGACATCGCCAAGGGCGACACCATCACGAGCCCCAAGTTCGTGACCATGGACAGCAAGCTTCGCACCTTCGACTTCGTGGTCGCCAATCCGCCGTTCTCGCAGAAGTCATGGACGAACGGCCTTGAGAACGAGTACGACCGCTTCGTCTACGGCAAGCCGCCGGAGAAGAACGGCGACTATGCCTTCCTGCTGCACGCACTCGCCTCGCTCAAGAGCACCGGCCGAGGTGTGATCGTCATGCCCCACGGCGTGCTCTTCCGCGGCAACGCCGAGGCGACGATTCGCCGCGAACTTCTGAAGCGTGGCTTCATCAAAGGCATCATCGGGCTGCCGCCAAATCTCTTCTACGGCACCGGCATCCCGGCGTGCCTCGTCGTGCTGGACAAGCTGGGCGCCGGCGAGAAGCGCGACGTGTTCATGATCGACGCCTCCATGGGCTTCGTAAAGGACGGCCCTAAGAACCGGTTGCGCCACCAGGACCTCCACAAGATCGTCGACGTCTTCAACAAGCAGACGGAGATCGCGCGCTACTCGCGGCTGGTGCCCTACAGCGCGATCGCATCTGCGTCCAACGACTTCAACCTCAACATTCCGCGCTACATCGACTCCTCGGAGCCCGATGACATCCAAGACCTCGAAGCCCATCTCCACGGTGGTATCCCGGAGCGGGACATCGACGCTCTGCAGTCGTTTTGGGACGCCTTCCCGTCGCTGCGCAAGCAGCTGTTCACAGAGAACCGGCCGGGCTACAGCGACCTCGCCGTAGATATCGCGGACGTCCAGCAGACCGTGCTCGACTCGGCCGAGTTCCAGCAGTACCAGACCGACGTGCGTGCAAGGGTCGATGAGTGGTTCGCCGCTCACCGTGTGGAACTGGAGGCAATCGGCCCGGAAACCAAGCCGAACGACCTCATCGCCAGCCTGGGCGACGATCTGCTCGCCCGCTTTCAGGACGCGCCGATGCTCGATCCGTACGACGTCTACGAGCATCTGCTCAGCTTCTGGAGTGAGACGATGCACGATGACGTCTTCCTGCTGATGACGAGCGAGAGCTGGAGCGACGCGGCCCTGCCTCGCCACGCCATCGTCGACAAGGACAAGAAGCTCAACGAAACGCCCGACCTCCAGGTCGGCACAGGCAAGAGCACGTCGAAGTACAAGATGGACCTGATCCCGCCGGCGGTGATCGCCAGGCACTACTTCCCTGATGCCCTGGCGAACCTCGACACGCTTAACGCCGCAGCCGACGCGGCGGCGCAGACTAAAGAGGAGTACATCGAAGAGCACGCGGTCGAGGAGGGTCTGCTCTTCTGTGTCGTTGATGAGGACACGGTGACCAAGGCGTCGGCCAAAGCCTGGCTGAAGGCAGGCAGGAGCGACGGCTCCGACCCTGAGGAGATCGTCGCTTTGGAGCACGTCATCGCGCTCTTCGACGCCGAGGCGGCAGCCAAGAAGGCCGCCAAGGATGCTCAGACGTCGCTTGACCTCGAGGTGCTCAAGAGATACGAGCTCGATGAGTCGGAGGCCCGGCTGCTCGTCCTCAACGACAAGTGGCGATCGACCGTGGCCATGCGCATTGGCGAGGAGCTTCGTGTGCTGGTGCTGGGTCTCGCAGGTCGGGTAACCGAGCTCGGCGGTCGGTATGCGAAGACGATCGAGGCGCTCAACGACGAGGCCGAGCAAGCGGCATCGCGGGTGCTCGCAGACCTGGCAGACATGGGCGTGCGATGAGCAGCACTCATTGGAGCGCCGTCGCACTGAGAGACGTGGCGACGTTCGCTTCCGGGAAGACGCCGAGTCGATCGCGCCAAGCCGAATTCTTCGATGGAGGAACGGTGCCGTGGGTGAAGACACTCGATCTCACAAACTCAGATATTGGAACCACGGCCGAGCGCGTGACCCAGCAGGCTATTCGAGATGTCAAGCTCAGCGTTCAGCCGGTTGGCACGGTCTTGGTCGCTATGTACGGCGGCTTCAACCAGATTGGTCGCACCGGTGTTCTCCGGATACCTGCTGCCACAAATCAAGCCATAACGGCTGTCCTTCCCAAGCAAGCGAGGCTCGACTCCGACTTCCTGCTTCACACCTTGAATTACAGGGTGGACCACTGGCGTACAGTCGCAAGCAGCAGTCGGAAGGATCCAAACATCACGAAGGCTGACGTCCAAGCTTTTCCGCTGAACCTGCCGCCTCTTGCCGAACAGAAGGCGGTGGCTGCTGCCCTGAATCACGCCGACGACCTCATAGGAAGCCTGGCTCGAGCGATCGCCAAGAAGCGGGCGGTCAGGCAGGGCCTGTCACAGCAGCTTCTGACCGGAGCGACGAGGCTGCCGGGGTTCACCGACTCGTGGCGGCAGACCCTACTCAGATCGCATGTGAGCTACTTGAAGACTGTGCCGCTGTCTCGCGCCCAGCTCGATACCACTTCGCCAATCCGCTATCTCCACTACGGCGACATCCACACCAGCGACAGCCCGTTCCTGTCCACGGCCGACGTGTCGATGCCACGAGCCCCCGCAAGGTTTGCCGGCTCGGCAGGACGGCTTCAGGTCGGCGACCTCGTCTTCGCGGACGCCTCCGAAGACCCAGCCGGTGTCGGCAAGTCTGTAGAGATTACATCCGTTCCCACCCAGGGGGTCATCCCTGGACTCCACACGATTGCTGCCCGGTTCGACAAAGACGTGCTTGCCGATGGCTTCAAGGCGTACTTGCAGCTACATCCGACCTTCCGACGATCACTACTGCGTCTCGCGGCGGGCACGAAGGTTCTGGCGACGACGCGCTCTTACATATCAAGCGTAGAGTTGAGCCTGCCGCCCATCGACGAGCAACGGGCTATCGCCCAGGTGTTGAGTAACACAGACGCCGAGATCGACGCGTTCAAGCTCCGTCTGGATAAGGCCAAGGCCATAAAGCAAGGCATGGCGCAACAGCTCCTCACGGGCGAGGCGCGGCTGCCGGTAGCGGAGGCTCTGGAATGACTCCCGAGGTTGGTGATCCCGAGCGCAAAGCCCAACAGCGGATCGTCAAGCTTTACGAAGAGCAGCTCGGCTATGACTACCTCGGCAATTGGGAGTCCCGCGAGGACAACGCCAATGTCGAGGTACAGCTCTTTGAGATGAACCTCGAAGAGCGCCGCTACGGCGCTGTTCAGATCAGCAGAGCTGTTGATGAGCTGAGGAAGGCTGCCGCGATCGGCGGGGGCCGTGACCTTTATGAGGCCAACAAGGACGTCTACGAGCTGCTGCGCTACGGCGTCAAGGTTCAGCCTGACGTCGGCGAACATCACGAGACGGTCTGGCTCATCGACTGGAAGAACCCGGAGGCTAATCATTTCGCGATTGCCGAAGAGGTGACGATCCACGGCACCAATACCAAGCGCCCGGACATCGTCCTCTACGTGAACGGCATCGCCGTCGGCGTCATCGAGCTGAAGCGCTCCTGGGTCAGCGTCGGTGAAGGCATCCGCCAGACCATCGGCAACCAGCGCCCGGACTTCATCCGCCAGTTCTTCACGACCAACCAGCTCGTCTTTGCGGGTAACGACGTGGAGGGTCTGCGGTATGGCGTCATCGGCACGCCGGAGAAGCACTGGCTGCGTTGGAAGGAGACCTCCGATATCGAGGAACCACTCGACCGCGATCTCATGCGGCTGACCTCCAAGGAGCGGCTGCTGGAGATCATCCGCGACTTCATCGCCTTCGACGGCGGCGTCAAGAAGATCTGCCGCCACAACCAGTACTTCGGCGTCAAGGCAGCCCAGGCGCGGGTCGAAGCGCGCGAGGGCGGCATCATCTGGCACACCCAGGGCTCTGGCAAGTCGCTGACAATGGTCTGGCTCGCCAAGTGGATTCGCGAGCATCAGCAGGACCCCCGCGTGCTCATCATCACCGACCGCACGGAGCTGGACGCCCAAATCGAGCGCGTCTTCCACGGCGTCAACGAGAGCATCCACCGAACGTCGAGCGGAAAGGACCTGATCTCCACGCTGAACCAGTCGAAGGAGTGGCTGATCTGCTCGCTCGTTCATAAGTTCCACGGCTCCGACAGCGACGCGGACCAGGCAGAGGCGGACGCCGCCTTCCTGAAGGAGCTGAACAGCACCATTCCCCAGGACTTCTCGGCCAAGGGCAACATCTTCGTATTCGTCGACGAGGCGCACCGCACGCAGTCAGGCAAGCTGCACGACGCGATGGCGGCAATCTTCCCGAACGCCATGTTCATCGGCTTCACCGGCACTCCGCTGCTTACGGCACACAAGCAGAGCAGCATCGAGAAGTTCGGGAGCTTCATCCACACCTACAAGTTCGACGAGGCCGTCGCCGACGGCGTCGTGCTCGACCTGCGCTACGAGCCGCGCCACATCGACCAGGATCTGACGAGCCCCGAGAAGGTCGACAAGTGGTTTGAGATCCGCACGCGCGGACTCACCCACCTCGCCCGCGCCCAGCTCAAGAGGCGCTGGGGCACGGTTCAGAAGGTGACGAGCTCCGAGCCCCGTATTCGCCAGATCGTCGACGACGTCCTGATGGACATGGAGACCAAGCCGCGCCTGATGGACGGCCGCGGGAACGCCATGCTCGTCTGCGCCAGCATCTACCAGGCGAGTAAGGCATATGAGCTGTTCTGCGAGGCAGGCTTAAAGGGCAAGTGCGCAATTGTCACCAGCTACACCCCTCACCCGGGCGACATCAGCAAGGAAGACTCCGGCGAGGGCGCGACTGAAAAGCTCCGGCAGTACGAGATCTATCGCCAGATGCTGGCCGACCACTTCGGCGAACCGGCCGACACGGCCATGTACAAGGTCGAGCAGTTCGAGAAGGACGTCAAAGAGCAGTTCCTGAACCACCCGGCCCAGATGCGGCTGCTCATCGTCGTCGACAAGCTGCTCACGGGCTTCGACGCCCCGCCGGCGACCTACCTCTACATCGACAAGAAGATGCAGGACCACGGCCTGTTCCAGGCCATCTGCCGCGTCAACCGCTTGGACGGCGACGACAAGGACTACGGCTACATCATCGACTATCGCGACCTCTTCAACTCGTTGGAGGGCGCGATCAAGGACTACACCTCGGGCGCTCTGGACGGCTACGAGAAGGAAGACATCGAAGGCCTGCTGACCGACCGCGTTGAGCAGGCGCACGAAGACCTCGAAAACGCCCTGGAGAGGGTGCGTGCCATCTGCGAGCCGGTTGCCCCGCCCAAGGGCACGCTCCAGTACCAGCGGTTCTTCTGCGCCAGCGAGCAAGGCAATGCAGAGGAGCTGAACGGCAACGAACCGAAGCGCCTGGCTCTGTACAAGGCAGTCGCCACGCTCGTTCGGGCATACGCCAACCTTGCGAACGACATGGAGGAGGCCGGCTACAGCGCTGCCCAGGCCGAGGCCGTCAAGAAGGAGGTCGGCCACTACGCCGCCGTGCGCGATGAGGTCAAGCTGGGCGCTGGCGAGAACATCGACCTCAAGCAGTTCGAGGCCGGCATGCGCAAGCTCCTGGACGACTACATCCACGCCAGGCCGTCGCAGCTCGTCGCCGACTTCGACGGCGCCGGCCTCAGCCTCGTGCAGCTCATCGTCGAGAAGGGCGGCGGTGCGATCGACGAGCTGCCGGAAGGCATCAAGGAAGACGAGGAGGCGGTCGCCGAGACGATCGCCAACAACATCCGCAAGGTCATCGTCGACGAGCGCGCTACCAATCCGAAGTACTACGATCGGATGTCCACCTTGCTCGAAGCCATCATCGTCGAGCAGAAGCAGAAGGCCGTCGAGTACAAGCGGTACCTGGACCAGCTCCTGGCGCTCGCCAAGCAGGTCGGCACCAAGGAGGCCGACGTCAAGTACCCGGACTGGGCGGACACCGGCGCCAAACGAGCGCTGGTCGACTTCGGGTTTCCGAGCGAAGACATCGCGCAGGTCGTCGACCACGCGGTGCGCACCACCAAGCCGGACAGCTGGGTCGGCAACAAGGTCAAGGAGAAGAAGGTCCGCCTGGGCCTGGTGTCTGTGCTGCCCGACGGGTATGACCGGCTCGATGAGCTCATGGAGCTGTTGAAGGCACAGAATGAGTACCGCTAGCTCTCACCTGACCGTCGCCGGCCTGAGCATCGACGTCGTCCGCAAGGACATCAAGAACCTTCACATCGGCGTCTACCCGCCTGTTGTCGGCTGACATTTCTTCTTGCGTCCGCGGTCGAGGGACGGCGTCCCGATGACCAGTCAGGCACTCACGCGCGTCGAGTGCCCGAACGACGTGGATCCCCGTAAGCGGCCGTAATCCGGCGCCAGCGGAGTACCCGTCCACAGTCGAAAGCGCTATTGCCCGAGCGTTCCGCGCGAACCACACGATCGCCCCAGCACAGCGGTAGCGGGCGCGCTCACACGGGCAGGACCGACCTCATATGACGTACCGAGTAGTCTCGGCAGCGTCGCCCGCCGCGGTGTGTGCCCAGATCGATTCGTGGCTCGCGCTTGCGGGACTCTTCGAGGAGTCCCGCGCAGTGCAATCGAGGGAGCACGATCGTGATGCAAGCAGGCAGACCAGCGCGGTTGACGTGGATGGTTCTCGGGCTGTCGCTCGCGGTGTCGCTGTGGATGGCCGCCGCCGTGTCGGCGACCGGCCCGGGTGGGTGGGACCATCTCGGCACCGGCGCGGCGAGCAGCGGTGCGGCGCTGAACGGCCGCGTCGACGTGCTGGCCAGCGTCCCCCACTTCGGCGCGATTCCAGACTCGGTGTACGCGGGAGGCGTCTTCACCAGCGCGGGCGGCAGCACCTCGGCGGTCGCCGTCGCCCGCTGGGACGGCAGCGCCTGGCACTCGATCGGCGCACCGCCGATCTCGACAGCCGCCGGCGCTGGCGTCGATGCGATCGCGGTCGACCGGGTCACCGGCAAGGTGTACGTGGGCGGCAACTTCACCAACGCGGGCGGCAACCCCAACGCGGACTTCCTCGCGGTCTGGGACGGCGCCAGCTGGAAGTCCTTCTGCGCCCCGATCACCGCGAACGTCAAGGCGCTCCAAATCATCGGGCGGACCCTGTACATCGGCGGCG
>DASRAV010000025.1:0-6998 GCA_035637995.1 Conexibacter sp.
TGGCCCTTCAACTGCAGCGCGCGCTCGGCGCTGACGCAGGGGTGCGAGCCGTGGATGATGTAGAGCGTGTGGGGCATCGGCCGAGCATAGGCGGCGCGGCGTCGCCTCCGCGCCGCTTGGCGCGGGATACTTCGCGGCGGATGCTCCTCGTCGTCGACGTCGGCAACACGCAGACCCATTTCGGCACGTTCGAGGGAACGGAGCTGACGCAGCACTGGCGCTTTGCGACCGTGCGCGAGTCGACGGCCGACGAGCTCGGCGCGAAGCTCGCGAACCTGCTCGCGCTGCGCGGGCTCGGCTTCGAGCAGCTCGCGGGCTCGATCGTCTCCTCGACGGTTCCGCAGCTCGGCGCCGAGTGGCGCCAGACCGGCGAGCGCTACCTCGGCCACACGATGCTCGTCGTCGGACCGGGGATCAAGACGGGGATGCCGATCCGCTATGAGAACCCCCGGGAGATCGGGGCGGACCGCCTGGTCAACGCGGTTGCGGCCTACGATCGCGTCGGCGACGCGTGCGTCGTCGTCGACTTCGGCACCGCGATCACGTTCGACCCGGTCTCGGCCGAGGGCGAGTACCTCGGCGGCGTGATCGCACCCGGAGTCGAGATCTCGATGGAGGCGCTGACCGAACGCGCCGCCGCGCTGCCGAAGATCGACCTCGTCCCGCCGCGCTCGGTGATCGGCAAGACGACCGTCGACGCGATCCGCTCCGGCGTCGTCTACGGCTTCGCCGGCCAGGTCGACGGGATCGTCCGCCGCCTGCGCGAGGAGCTCGGCGCTGAGACGGCGACGATCGCCACCGGCGGCCTCGCCGCCGCAATCGTGCCGTACACGGAGGAGATCGACGAGGTCGACGACCTCCTGACCCTCACCGGGCTGCGCCTCCTCCATCAGATGAACTCCGAGTGAGGAACCGCTCGAGCGTCTCGTTGTAGGTGGGCGCCGTCGGGATCGAGTGGCCGCGGCCGGGGACGACGGCGCGCTCGGCGCCGATCGCCGCCACGAGCGCGTCGCAGACGGCGTCGAAGACGGGCGAGTGGCCGCCCGAGATCACGAGCGTCGGGAACGGGGCCGCGGCGAGCGCGGCGAGCGGGATCTCGGCCTCCCATGCCGGCCGCTCCGCCATCGCGTGGCGCGCACCGCGCTCCAGCCAGTGGGGCAGCTCCTCCGGCGTCTCGCGCGCCGAGCCGGCGCCGGAGCGGAAGTAGCGCACCCACTCGCGCGGCGAGAGCGCCGCGCTGTGCCCGTACAGCTGCTCGCCGTTCGCGATCGTCTCGTCGACCGCCGGATTGCCGGCCGCGAGCCGCAGCGCACCCGGCTCGGAGACCGTCAGCGAGCGCACGGCGGCCGGCCGCAGCGCCGCGGCGAGCAGCGCGATCACCGCACCGTAGGAGTGGCCGACGAGGTGGGCGCCGTCGCCGAGCAGCTCCGCGATCAGCGGCGCCTCCTGCTCGAAGTCGCCACGTGCGAGCGGCGGGCTCGCGCCGAAGCCCGGCCGCTGCGCGAGCACGAGCCGCCAGCGCGCTGCAAGCGCCCGCTGCCTGCTCCACGTCCGCTCCCCGCCGACGATGCTGCCGTGCACGAAGACGACCGGCGGCCCCGCTCCGAGCCGCTCGACGTCGAGGTCGGATGCGCGCACCTCCGGCATCGCCCGGACCCTACGCCTACCATTGGCCCCATGCGCTCCCTGCACGACCCCTGGAAGCTCGGCGGCGTCGAGATCCCCAACCGCGTCGTGCTGGCGCCGCTCGCCGGCATCGGCAACTGGTTCGTGCGTCTGCAGGCCAAGCGCTATGGCGCCGGCTTCACCGTCTCCGAGATGGTCTCCAGCCATGCGATCCATCACGGCAACGAGCGCACGTGCACCGAGCTGCTGCGGATCCACCCCGACGAGCGTACGACCGGGCCGGGCGGCGTCGGCGGCCCGATCTCGATCCAGCTGTTCGGCGGCGACCCGGCGATCATGGCGAGCGCGGCGGAGCAGGTCGCGAAGACCGGCGCGGACCTGATCGACCTCAACATGGGCTGTCCGGTTCCGAAGGTCTGCAAGACGGGTGCCGGCGCGGCGCTGCTGCAGGATCCCGAGCGCGCGATCGCCGTCGCGCGCGCCGCGCGCGACGGCAGCGGCCTGCCCGTGACCGTCAAGCTGCGCCCGGGTCTGAAGCCGGGCGATCGCGCCGGTGTCGAGCTCGCCTACCGGCTCGTCGAGGAGGCGGGCGTCGCGGGGCTCTGCATCCATCCGCGCGTCGCCAAGCAGCGTCACGGCGGCAAGCCCGACTACGAGCTGGCCCGCACGCTCGTCGAGGAGCTGCCGGTGCCGGTGCTGATCTCCGGCGGCTTGAGAGACGCCGCGACCGTTCACGACGTGTTCGAGCGCACGGGCGCGGCGGCGGTGCTGCTGGCGCGCGGATCGCTCGGCAATCCGTGGCTGTTCGAGCAGGTGCTCGGCACGCGCGATGGAGAGCCGACGCGTGAGGAGATCCTGCGCGAGCTCGACTGGGTGCTCGACCGCGCCGTCGAGCATCTGGGCGAGGGACGTGCGGCGCGCTACCTGCGCAAGTTCTATCCCTGGTACGTCACGCGCCTCGGCGAGGGCGCAGTCCTGCAGGACCGCCTCCAGCGCTCCAACAGCGTCGCGGAGGCGCGTGAGGCGCTCGGGATCGAGCCCGTGCTCGCGGCCGCCGCGTAGCTCTGGCGCGCAGGCAGCCGGAAACAGCTCTGACCGGCGCTATACTTCCCGCCCCGTCGAGCCGGACTCGCCGGAATCCCGCCTCTGGGCGGGTTTTTCCTTATCTCCGGCCGGCGGGATTCGCACGCACGCACACCCTCGCACTGGTCAAGGTCACCTATGTCCAAGGACGTCATTCTCACGCCGGACGGCCTGTCGAAGCTCAAGACCGAGCTCGAGCACCTCTCGACCGAGAAGCGCCGCGAGGTCGCCGCTCGCATCAAGGAGGCGCGCGAGTTCGGCGACATCTCCGAGAACGCCGAGTACGACGACGCCAAGAACGAGCAGGCGATGCTCGAGGCGAAGATCGCCCAGCTCGAGGAGAAGCTGCGCGCCGCGACGGTCATCGACAAGAAGGACCTCGGCACCGACATCGTCGGCGTCGGCTCCGTCGTGCACGTCAAAGACCAGGCGAACGGCAAGAGCGAGGCGTACACGATCGTCGGGTCCGCCGAGGCGAATCCGGCCGAGCACAAGCTCTCCAACGAGTCGCCGGTCGGGCGCGCGCTGCTCGGCCACAAGCGCAACGAGATCGTCACCGTGCTGCTGCCGAACGGCAAGAAGCGCGAGCTGAAGGTCACGAAAATCGACGTCGGGCTCTGATCCGCCCCCGGCCGCCGATGGCCTCCCCCGACGACGACACCGCTGAGGACCTGCCCGAACTGCTCGCGGCGCGCCGGCGCAAGCTCGAGCGCCTGCGCGCCGACGGGATCGACCCGTTCCCGCACGCCTACCCCGGCGTCGAGCCGATCGCCTCCGTGCGCGCCGCGCACGAGCAGCTCGCCGACGGCGCCGAGACCGAGAGCAGACACCGCGTCGCCGGTCGCCTCGCGGCGCGCCGCGGCCAGGGCAAGGCCGCCTTCCTCGACCTCGTCGACCGCTCCGGCCGCCTGCAGCTCCACGCGCGCGTGGACGTGCTCGGGGAGGAGCGCTTCGAGCGGCTGCTGAGCCTCGACCTCGGCGACCTGATCGGGGTCGACGGCGCCGCGTTCCGCTCGCGCCGCGGCGAGCTGTCGCTGCGCGTCGACGACTGGGCGCTGCTGGCGAAGTCGCTGCGCCCGCCGCCCGAGAAGCACCACGGCCTGCAGGACGTCGAGACGCGCTTTCGCCACCGCGAGCTCGACCTGATCGCCTCCGAGGAGACGCGCGAGCTGTTCATCGCGCGTGCGCGCGCGGTCTCCGCGATCCGCCGCTTCCTCGACGACGCCGGCTACGTCGAGGTCGAGACGCCGGTGCTGCAGCCGCTCTACGGCGGCGCCAACGCGCGTCCGTTCACGACGCACCACAACGCCCTGGACCGCATGCTCTACCTGCGGATCGCGACCGAGCTCTACCTCAAGCGCTGCATCGTCGGTGGGCTGGAGCGCGTCTACGAGCTCGGCAAGGACTTCCGCAACGAGGGCATCTCGCAGAAGCACAACCCAGAGTTCACGATGCTGGAGCTCTACGAGGCCTACGCCGACGCGGGCGACGTCGCCACGCGCGTGGAGCAGCTCGTCGCCACGGCCGCGCAGGCGATCGGCTACGCCGGCGAGGTCGACCTCTCGCCGGCGTGGAGGCGCGAGTCCCTGCCCGCGGCGATTCGCACGCGCACGGGCGTGGACATCCTCACCGCGCGCGATCGCGACGCCCTCGCCGCCGCGATGGAGGCGAAGGGCCTGACGGCGCCGCCCGGCGACACGTGGGCCCAGCTCGTCGACGAGCTGGTGACCAAGCACGTCGAGCCGACGCTGATCGAGCCGACGTTCCTGTTCGACTATCCGGTCGAGCTCTCGCCGTTCGCCAAGCGCCATCGCGACGACGACCGCCTCGCCGAGCGCTTCGAGGCCTACGTGCAGGGGATGGAGATCGCCAACGGCTTCACCGAGCTCAACGATCCCGACGATCAGCGCCTGCGCTTCGAGCAGCAGCGCGCCCACGCCGCCGCCGGCGACGAGGAGGCCCAGCCGTTCGACGAGCCGTTCCTGCAGGCGCTCGAGCAGGGCATGCCGCCGACCGGCGGGGTCGGCATCGGGATCGACCGGCTGGTCATGGTCCTGACGGGGCGACGCTCGATCCGCGAGGTCGTGCTGTTCCCCGCGATGCGGGACTGAGCACCGCGACGATCGGATAGAGTCGTGCGTCGGTGGGGCGCGACGTTGCGTCGCTCTCTGGGGGAGGGAGACGATGGATCCAGGCGTTCGACGTTCCCGCGCGCTTGCGGGCATGGCGGCTGCAGTGCTGCTCGCGATCGCGGGCTGCGGTGATGCCGGCGTCGGCGCGCACGCCGACCCGTCCAGCGCCGGCGGAAACTGGCCGGCGCCGAATGGCGATCTGTCCAACACCCGCCACGTCGGCGGTCCGATCGACGCGTCGAGCGTGGCGCGGCTGCACGTGGCATGGACGATGCCGATCGGTGGCTATGCCACGACGCCGATCGTCGTCGACGGCGTCGTCTATACCCAGGACTTGAGGTCGAACGTGTACGCGCTCGACCTCCACGACGGCCGGGTGCGTTGGAGACACGCGTACGAAGAGCCCAACATCGGCCCGAACGGCGTCAACGTCGCAGACGGCCGGGTCTTCGGCGCGACGACCACGCACGCGTTCGCCCTCGACGCCGGGACGGGACGCGAGTTGTGGGTGCGGAAGCTGATCCGGAACAAGCTGGAGGGCATCGACATGGCGCCCGGCTACGACGACGGCACCGTGTACCTGTCGACGGTCCCGGCGGGGCTGGTCTCCGCCTACGAGGGCGGTGCACGTGCGGTCCTGTGGGCGATCGACGCCGCGACGGGGCGCACGAAGTGGAAGTGGGCGGAGACCCCGGCCGACCTCTGGGGCCGCCCGGACGTCAACTCGGGTGGCGGTCTGTGGCATACGCCCGCCTTCGATCGCGCGGGCAACGTCTACATCAGCACCGCCAACCCGGCGCCGATCATCGGCACGAAGCGGTTCCCGTGGGCTTCGAGCCGCCCCGGCGCCAACCGGTGGACCGACTCGATCGTCAAGCTGGACACGCGCACCGGGCACCCGGTGTGGGCTCGGCAGGTCCTTCCCCACGACCTCTACGACTGGGACCTCGAGTGCCCGGTGATCCTCCGGCAGGTCGAGGGCAGATCCGTCGCGCTTGTGGCAGGCAAGATGGGATTCGTCTACGAGTTCGACGCCGCGACGGGCGAGCAGTTGTGGAAGCGGTCGGTCGGTCTCCACAACGGGCATGACGACGACAACCTCAGAGTCCTCCGCGGCGGGGCGCCGCCGCGCATGCCGGACAAGATCCTCCCGGGCATCCTGGGCGGTGTCGAGACGCAGATGGCGGCCGACGAGACGACCGTCTACGTGCCGGTCAACAACCTTCCCGCCGTCGTGCGTTCACAGACTGAGATCTCGGTGCCGAACAGCGTGGACGGCACCGGCGAGCTGGTCGCGCTCGACCTCGCGACCGGGCGCGTGAGGTGGGATCGGAAGCTGCCGCAGGCGGAGTACGGCGGCGCGACGGTCGTGAACGACCTCGTCTTCACGCCCACCTACGAGGGGACGCTGTGGGCGCTCGACACCCGCAGCGGCCGGATCGTCTGGAGGTCGCGCCTGCCCGCCGGTACGGACGCGCCGGTCGCCGTTGCCGGGGACACGCTGCTCGCGGCCGGCAGCGTGCCGCTGGAAGGTGGCGGGATGACGGAGATCGTGGCGTACCGGCTGCGTGCGAGGAGACCGTGAGTCTGCACCAGAGTGCTGTGCAGGCGGTTGCTAGACTGGCTTATGCCCGGCGAACGAACCCGTCCGCTCAGTTTTCGCCCCCCTGCGGTCGATGACCTGAGTGAGCGGGAGCGTCCGCGTCCCTCCAGACACAGCCGTCGCCGCACCACTCCGTAGCCGAGGAAAGCCGCACCCATGTTCGAGCGATTCACAGAGCGGGCCCGCCAGGTGGTCGTCCTCGCCCAGGAGGAGGCCCGGACGCTGAAGCACAACTACATCGGCACCGAGCACATCCTGCTCGGCCTGCTCCGCGAGGAGGAGGGCCTCGCCGCGCGCGTGCTGGAGAGCCTGGACATCACCGTCGAGCGCGTGCGCGCGCAGGTCGTGCGCATCGTCGGCTCCGGTGAGGAGGTCACGTCCGGCCAGATCCCCTTCACGCCGCGCGCCAAGAAGGTCCTGGAGCTCGCGCTGCGCGAGGCGCTGAGCCTCGGCCACAACTACATCGGCACCGAGCACATCCTGCTCGGCCTCGTGCGCGAGAACGAGGGCGTCGCCGCGCGCATCCTGCTCGACTTCGACGCCGACTCCGAGAA
>DASRAV010000026.1:0-48525 GCA_035637995.1 Conexibacter sp.
TCGAGCGCCGCTTCCAGCAGATCCGCGTCGACCAGCCGTCGACCGACGAGACCGTGCAGATCCTGCGCGGCCTGCGCGACCGCTACGAGCAGCACCACAAGGTGAACATCACCGACGAGGCGCTGACGGCCGCGGCCGACCTCGCCGACCGCTACATCTCCGACCGCTTCCTGCCCGACAAGGCGATCGACCTGATCGACGAGGCCGCCTCGCGCATGCGCATCAAGTCGATGACCTCCCCGCCGGTCTACCGCGAGCTCGAGGACGAGATCGAGGAGACGCGGCGCGCGAAGGAGGCCGCGATCGAGGCCCAGGAGTTCGAGAAGGCCGCGAACCTGCGCGACTCCGAGCGCCAGCTCACGCAGAAGAAGAAGGAGCTGGAGGAGCAGTGGGAGGCCGGCGAGTCCGGCGACCGCCCCTCGATCGGCGAGGAGGAGATCGCGGACATCGTCTCGATGTGGACTGGCATCCCCGTCTTCAAGCTGACCGAGGCCGAGACGGCGAAGCTCATGCGGATGGAGGACGAGCTGCACAAGCGCGTCATCGGGCAGCACGCCGCCGTCGAGGTAATCTCGAAGGCGATCCGCCGCTCGCGCGCCGGGCTCAAGGATCCGAAGCGGCCGACCGGCTCGTTCATCTTCCTCGGCCCCTCGGGCGTCGGGAAGACCGAGCTCGCCCGCACGCTCGCCGAGTTCCTCTTCGGCGACGAGGACGCGATGGTGCGCATCGACATGTCGGAGTACATGGAGAAGCACGCGGTCTCGCGGCTCGTGGGCTCGCCTCCCGGCTACATCGGCTACGACGAGGGCGGTCAGCTGACCGAGGCCGTGCGGCGCAAGCCGTACAGCGTCCTGCTGCTCGACGAGATCGAGAAGGCCCACCCGGACGTCTTCAACATCCTGCTTCAGATCCTGGAGGACGGGCGGCTCACCGACGCCCAGGGCCGCACGGTGGACTTCCGCCACGCGATCGTGATCATGACGTCGAACATCGGCGCCTCCGAGATCGCTCGGAACACGCCGCTCGGCTTCGCCGTCTCCGACGACGAGACCGGGATCACGTACGACGACATGAAGAACCGGATCATGGGCGAGCTGAAGAAGGTCTTCCGGCCCGAGTTCCTCAACCGCATCGACGACGTGATCGTCTTCCACAAGCTGGCCAAGGACGAGATCAAGCAGATCGTCGAGCTGCTGCTGCTGCGGATCCGCGAGTCGCTGCGCGAACGCGAGCTGCAGCTCGAGCTGACCGAAGATGCGCGCGACCTGCTCGTCGACAAGGGCTGGGACCCGTCGATGGGCGCCCGCCCGCTGCGGCGTGCGATCCAGCGCTACATCGAGGATCCGCTCGCGGACTTCGTGCTGCGCAGCGAGCTGACCCCGGGCGCCACCGTGATGGTGGACAAGGCGCCCGAGGGCGACGACCGCGAGGTCTCGATCGAGATCGTGCAGCCGAAGCCGGCGCCGACGCCGGTGGGCGTCGGTGCGAAGGGCGGCGACGACGAGGACGCCTCCGGGGACGAGGGCGAAGCCCCGGCGGAGGACTCCTCCTCCGACGACAAGTAGCGCCGCGGCACCCGTGGGCGAGCGGGTCGAGATCAAGGTTCGCGACGACGGGCCGTACAAGGTCACGGGGCCGGTGCGGTTGATCGACGCCGAGGGGAACGCGATCGCGTACGACGACTCCCGGCCGATCGTGCTGTGCCGCTGCGGGCAGTCGCGGACGAAGCCGTTCTGCGACGCGTCGCACAAGGAGGCGGGCTTCGCGTCATGCGTGCGGGCCGATGGCTGAGCAGGGCGATCCGCTCCTGCCGGGGCCGGTGTTCGCGACCGGGTACCACCTGAGCGGCGACGACCTCGACGTCACGCCGTACGGCTACGCGCGCTACGCGAACCCGACGTGGACCGCGTTGGAGGCGGCGCTGGGGGAGCTGGAGGACGCCGAGGCACTCGTGTTCGCGTCGGGATCGGCGGCGATCGCCGCGGTGATGTGCGCGACGCTGAATGCCGGCGACGCGGTCGTGGTGCCGGGCGACGGCTACCCGGCGGCCCGCACGATCGCCGCGGAGCTGACGCGGCTGGGCGTGGAGGCGCGCGAGGTCCCGACGGACACCGAGGCGATCGTGAACGCGGCGAAGGGCGCGGCGCTCGTGCTGGTGGAGACGCCCTCCAACCCGCTCCTCGACGTCGTCGACATCCGCGCCATCGCGTCCGTCGCGCGGCGCCTCGTCGTCGACAACACGCTCGCCACCCCGCTCGGCCAGCGCCCGCTCGACCTCGGCGCCGACGCCACCGTGCTCAGCGGCTCCAAGCACCTGACCGGCCACAGCGACCTGCTGCTCGGCAGCGTCGCCACCCGCGACCCGGAGCTGCTCGGCGCCGTCACGCGCTGGCGCAACGGCACCGGCGCGATCCTCGGCCCGTTCGAGGCCTGGCTCGCCCATCGTTCGCTGGCGACGCTCGATGTGCGGCTGGAGCGGCAGTGCGCCAACGCCCGAGCGCTGGCGGAGCTGCTCGCGGCCCGCGCGGACGTCGAGGAGGTGCGCTATCCCGGGCTGCCGGGCGATCGATCCCACCCCCTCGCCGCCCGGCAGATGACGCGCTTCGGCTCCGTCGTCTCGTTCGACCTGGGCACCGCGCAGCGGGCCAATGCGTTCCTGCAGGCGACCGACCGCGTCACCGAGGCCACGAGCTTCGGCGGCGTCCGCACGACCGCCGAGCGGCGCGCGCGCTGGGGGATCGACGCGGTCTCGCCCGGGCTGGTCCGTCTCAGCGTCGGCATCGAGGGCCTCGCGGACCTCTCCGCCGACATCGCTCGCGCGCTCGACGCCGCGCGCTGAACCGGCGCCGCGCCACTACCGCCGACGTAGCATCGGCCGATGGCCGTCTCCACGCACGTCGCCGCGAGCGCGCTCACGACACGCTCCGCCACGCAGCTCGCGGCCGCGATCCGCGCGGGCGACTGCACGGCGCGCGAGGTCGTCGAGGCGCACATCGACCTGCTCGAACGCGTCAACCCGACGCTCAACGCCGTCGTCGCCGACCGCTTCGCCGCTGCGCGCGCCGAGGCGGACGCCGCCGACGCGCGGATCGCCGCCGCGACCGACCCGGCGACGCTCCCGCCGCTGCTCGGCGTGCCGTGCACGATCAAGGAGTCGATCGCGCTTGCGGGGATGCCGAACTGCACCGGCCTCGTCGCGCGTGCGGGGCTGCGCTCCACCGAGACCGCCCCGGCGGCTCAACGCCTGATCGACGCCGGCGCGATCCCGCTCGGCGTCACGAACACCTCCGAGCTGTGCATGTGGATCGAGTCCGACAACCGCGTCTACGGGCGCACGAGCAATCCGTACGACCGCTCGCGGATCGCCGGCGGATCCTCCGGCGGCGAGGGGGCGGCCGTCGGCAGCGGCGCTTCGCCGATCGGGCTCGGCTCCGACGTCGGCGGCTCGATCCGCGGCCCGGCGTTCTTCAACGGCGTCTTCGGCCACAAGCCCTCGCCGGGGCTGGTGTCGATGACCGCGACCTATCCGCCGGCGAGCGGGGAGATCGTGCGGATGGTCGCCAACGGGCCGCTCGTGCGCCGCGCGGAGGACCTGATGCCCGTGCTGCGCGCGCTCTCCGGGCCCGACGGGATCGACCTCGCCATGACCGAGCAGGAGCTCGGCGACCCGGCCTCCGTGAGCCTCGAGGGGTTGCGGGTCGTGATCAGCGAGGACGCGTTCGTGAGCCCGATCGCGCGTGAGCTGCTCGCCGCGCGGGAACAGGCCGCGGGTGCGCTGGCCGCCGCCGGCGCGCGGGTCGAGCGCGTCTCGATGCGGTCGATGCGCGCGATCTACGAGCCCTACCTCGCGACGCTCGGCGACGGCGACGGAACGCTGCACGAGCTGATCGTGGGCGAGGGAGCGGATCCGGTGACGTGGCGGGGCCTGCTGCGCCGCCGCGGTCCGCACACGACGCAGATGCGGCTGCTGCTCGGCGCCGAGCGCCTCTCGGCGCGCGCGCCGGCCAAGCGCGCGCAGCGCGCGATCGCGGCGGGACGCGCATTCGCGCGGGAGGTCGTGGAGACGATCGGCGACGGGGTGCTGCTCCACCCGCCGTACCCGAACGTCGCCCCCCGCCACGGCCGCACCGTCGGCCGGCTGTGGTGGGTCCACCCGATGGCCGTCTTCAACCTCGCCGCGGTCCCGGTCACGCAGGTCCCGCTCGGCCTCGGCCGCGAGGGGCTTCCGCTCGGGGTGCAGGTGGCGGCCGGCCCGGGGCGCGACCATGTCGCGATCGCCGTCGCGCTCGAGCTCGAGCGCGCCTTCGGCGGCTGGGTGCCGCCGAGCTGAACCGTCCTGACGCGCGCGTAGCCTGAACGGCCGATGGCACGGCCGACCTCGATCCACGTCTGCTCCGACTGCGGACATGAGACCCCTCGCTGGCACGGGCAGTGCCCGGGTTGCAACGCGTGGAACACGCTCGTGGAAGAGGCTGTCGCGCGGCCGGCGCCGGGGCGCGGTAACGGCAAGGCGGGCGGCGGGGCGAGCGCGCTGAAGCCGGTCCCGCTCGGGCACGTCGAGGCGGCCGACGTCGCGCGCATCCCGACGGCGATCGGCGAGCTCGACCGCGTGCTCGGCGGCGGGATCGTCCCCGGCTCGCTCGTGCTGATCGGCGGCTCGCCGGGGATCGGCAAGTCGACGCTCACGACGATGGCGCTCGCGAACCTCGCCGGCGCCGGGCGGCGCACGCTCTACGTCTCCGCGGAGGAGTCGGCGGCGCAGATCAAGCTGCGCGCCGAGCGGCTCGCGCCCGGGCCCAGCGGCACGAATGCCGCGCTGGAGATCCCCGTCATCGCCGAGACCGACCTCGGCGCCGTGCTCGCGACGCTCGAGCGCGAGCGCCCGGAGGTGTGCGTCGTGGACTCGGTCCAGACGCTGCACGCCGCCACGCTGACCGGCGCGCCCGGCTCCGTCGGCCAGGTCAGGGAGGTGGCCGGCGAGATCATGCGCGTCGCCAAGACGCACGGGGTCGCGGTCCTGCTCGTCGGTCACGTGACGAAGGAGGGCGCGCTCGCCGGCCCGCGCGTGCTCGAGCATCTCGTCGACTGCGTGCTGCAGTTCGAGGGCGAGCGCGAGCGCACCTACCGCACGCTGCGCTCGCTAAAGAACCGCTTCGGCTCCACGAGCGAGGCGGGCGTCTTCGAGATGCGCCAGGACGGCCTCGTCGAGGTGCTCGACGCCTCCGCGCGCTTCGTGGGTGAGGCGACGCGGGCACCGGGAAGCGTCGTGCTCGCGGCGATGGAGGGCACGCGGCCGCTGCTTGTCGAGGTGCAGGCGCTCGTCTCGCCCTCCGAGCTGGTGCCGCCGCGGCGCGTCGTCTCCGGGATCGACCGCAACCGCCTCGCGCTCGTGCTCGCGGTCCTCGGCCGCCACGGCGGCGTCCCGCTCGGCAGCGCCGACGTCTTCGTCAACGTCGTCGGCGGCGTGCGCGTCGACGAGCCCGGGGCCGACCTTGCCGTCGCGCTCGCCGTCGCGAGCGCCGCGCGCGGGGTCCCGTGGAGCGAGGACGGCGCGCCGCCGCTGGCATGCTTCGGCGAGCTCGGGCTCACGGGCGAGCTGCGCACCGTCGCGCACCCCGAGCGGCGTCTCGCCGAGGCGCGCAAGTTCGGACTCGAGCGGATCGTGACGCCGGACGTCGGCACGCTTCGCAGGGCGCTCGCAGGGCTCCGTGAACGCAATCGTTCCGCCGAGTCTGCAGCATCCGTCGCGATCTGCTGAGCGCTTCCTGCGCTTTGCCGAAAATCCCAGCCAAACCCGGTAGAATCGGGTTTAGGATGGCGCCGCGTACCGGGGAAGAGCTCAAAGAGGAGCTCGAGTCTCGTCAAGAGCCCCGGCTCGTGAAGGCACTCGAGATGGTCGCCCCCGGCACGTCGCTGCGGGAGGGAATCGACAACATCGTGCATGCGCGCACGGGCGGTCTGCTCGTGATCGGCGACGCCGACGACCTTGCGTTCCTGTTCTCGGGCGGGCTCAAGCTCGACATCGACTACACGCCCGCGTTCCTCTACCAGCTCGCGAAGATGGACGGCGCGCTCGTGCTCAACGCGCAGGCGACGAAGCTCGTGTGGGCCAACGTCCAGCTCACGCCCGACCCGACGATCCACACGCTCGAGACGGGCACCCGCCACCGCACCGCCGAGCGCATCTCCAAGCAGACCGACGCGCTCGTGATCGCGATCTCGCAGCGGCGCGAAGTCGTCTCGCTCTACGTCGACGGCGCGAAGTACATCCTCGAGGACATCCCCGTCGTGCTCGCGAAGGCCAACCAGGCGCTCGCCACGCTCGACAAGTACCGCAGCCGCCTCGACCAGGTCTCCACCCGCCTCACGGCGCTCGAGTTCGAGGGCGGCGCGACGCTCCACGACGTGCTCACCGTGCTCCAGCGCGCCGAGCTGGTGACGCGCATGGGCGTCGAGATCGAGCGCTACATCGTCGAGCTCGGCACCGAGGGCCGCCTGATCGAGATGCAGCTCGACGAGACGATGGTCGGCGTCGCCGGCGACAAGGCGGCGCTCGTGCACGACTACCTGGCGGAGGACACCGACGAGCACTTCGCGGTCGCGTTCGACCAGCTCGTGCGGCTCCCGCACACCGACCTGCTCGACTTCGGCCGCCTCTCGGAGCTGCTCGGCTACGACCGCAAGGTCAACACGCTCGACTTTCCCGTCTCGCCGCGGGGCTTCCGCATCCTCGGCCGGATCCCGCGCCTGCCGAGACTCGTGGTGCAGCGGATCGTCGAGGAGTTCGGCGGGCTGGAGGAGATGCTCGCCTCGAGCGACGGCGCGCTCGAGACCGTCGACGGCGTCGGAGAGATTCGGGCGAAGGACATTCGCGAGGGCCTTCGCCGGCAGCAGGAGATCAACCTCGTGGATCGGTATCTGCAGACCTGAGCATCGGGCTGCGGTCCGGCTCCCCCCGAAGGAGGACATCATCACTGAACTGACAGAAGAGCAGCTTGAGGACTTCGAGGTCGTCGTGGAGGTCGAGCACATCGACTTCGAGATCGGCGACAACGTCGTCTACCCGCACCACGGTGCCGGACAGGTGCTCAAGAAGGAGCAGAAGGATGTGCTCGGCGAGACGCGCGAGTACCTCACGATCAAGATCCTTCACAACGACATGACCGTCATGGTCCCGACGGAGAACGCCGCCATCGCAGGGCTGCGGCGCGTGATCGACGAGGAGACCGTGAAGAAGGTGCTCGCCGTGCTCCAGGACGAGTGCTCGGACATGCCGAAGAACTGGAACCGCCGCTTCAAGCACAACAGGGACAAGATCAAGACCGGCGACATCTATGAACTCGCCGAGGTGGTGCGCAACCTCGCCATCCGAGAGGCAGAGAAGGGCCTGTCGACTGGTGAGAAGCAGATGTTCACGCGGGCGAAGAAGATCCTCGCCTCCGAGCTGATGTACGCACTGGAGATGGAGGAGGAGCAGGCCGAGGAGCACCTCGACGAGCTGCTCTCGACGTCCGCAAGCGGCAAGGTCGCGGTCGGCGCCGAATAACGGGGGAGCACCGGATGGCGGTCGCGCTGCTGGTGGCGGCCGGACGTGGAGAACGCCTTGGCGCCGATGGGCCCAAGGCGTTCGTCATGTTGGCCGGCCGCCCGATGATCGAGTGGAGCCTCGCGGCGCTGCGTGCCGTGCCGGCCGTCGAGCGGATCGTCGTCGCGCTGCCGCCGGGATGCGATCCGCCCGCTGGGACGATCGGCGCGCCCGGCGGCGCGGAGCGCTCGCAGTCCGTGCGCGCGGCGCTTGCCGCTGCCGGCGACGGCCCCGACGACGAGCTGGTGATCGTGCACGACGCCGCGCGCCCGCTCGCCACGCCCGAGCTGTTCGCGCGGGCGCTCGACGCGCTCGCGGCCAGCGCGGTCGACGCGGTCGTCGCGGCCGCGCGCGTGACGGACACGATCAAGCGGGCCGGCGCGGACCTGCGCGTCAGCGAGACGCTCGAGCGCCGCGAGCTGTGGGCGGTGCAGACGCCACAGGCCTTCCGCCGCGCCGCGCTCGCGACCGCGCTCGCGGCGCCGGACGCACTGCTCGCTTGCGCGACCGACGACGCCTGGCTGGTTGAGCAGACAGGCGGCGTCGTCCACGTCGTAGAGTCCCCGGCCGAGAACCTGAAGGTCACGACTCCCGTCGACCTGCGACTTGCCGAGATTCTGCTGAGCGAACGCTGACGATGCTGACCGACTACCACGTCCACCTGCGCCCCGACGGCGACGGCACCCCCGCCGCCGAGTACTTCACGCCCGCGAACGTCGCGCGCTACCGCGAGGCCGCCGACGAGCGCGGGATCGCCGAGCTGGGCGTCTCCGAGCACGTCTACCGCTTCCGCCAGGCGCTCGACGTCTGGCAGCACCCGTTCTGGCGCGAGAACGCCGTCGACGACATCGACGCCTACTGCGAGTTCGCGCGCGGGCAGGGCCTGCGCGTCGGCGTCGAGGCGGACTTCGTCGCCGGGCGCGAGGACCGCATGGGAAGCCTGCTCGAGGCGCGCGACTGGGACTACGTGATCGGCTCGGTGCACTTCGTCGGCGAGCAGGCCGTCGACCATCCCGACTGGGACATCTGGGAGACGCGCAGCGCCGACCCCGAGAAGGTCTGGCGGCGCTACTTCGAGACGCTCGGCGAGGCCGCGCGCAGCGGGCTGTTCGACGTCATGGCCCACCCGGACCTCGTGAAGGTGTGGGGCTCGGAGCGCCCGCAGCCGGACGGCGACCTGCGCCGCTTCTACGAACTTGCGCTCGACGGCATCGCCGAGGGCGGCGTCGCGATCGAAGTCTCGACCGCCGGCCTGCGCAAGCCCGTCGGCGAGCGCTATCCGGCGCCGCCGTTCCTCGCCATGTGCATCGACGCCGGCGCGCCGATCGCGCTCTCGAGCGACGCCCACCGGCCCGAGCACGTCGGCTGGGAGTACGCGTCGACCGTGGAGTGGCTCGCGGAGCAGGGCGTGCGCAAGCTGTGCGTGTTCGAGGGCCGCGTGCGGCGTCTGGAGCTGATCGGTTGACGTCATGATCGCGACCGGGATCGGCTGGGACGTCCACCGCCTCGTGTCCGGCCGTCCGCTCGTCCTCGGCGGCGTGACGGTGCCGAGCGAGCTCGGGCTCGAGGGCCACTCCGACGCCGACGTCCTGACCCACGCCGTGATCGACGCGCTGCTCGGCGCCGCCGGCCTCGGCGACGTCGGCGAGCACTTCCCCGACACCGACGAGCGCTGGCGCGGCGCCGACTCGCTCGAGCTGCTGCGCCACGTCGACGCCCAGCTGGCCGAGCGCGGCTGCGCGGTCGTGAACGTCGATGCGACGGTGATCCTGGAGCAGCCGAAGCTCGGCGAGCACAAGGCCGCGATGCGCGATGCGCTCGCCGGCGCCCTCGAGCTCTCGCCCGAGCGCGTCAACGTGAAGGCGACGCGCGGCGAGGGGATGGGCTTCATCGGCCGCGTCGAGGGCGCTGCTGCGCTCGCCATCGCCACGGTTGAGCTGCCGGGCGCAGGCTGACGGACCGGCGCCTACGTCCGCCGTCTATGCGATAAACGCGTTGCCGGACCCGGTGTAGTCTGTTGGCCGGCTCTCGTACGGCGAAAGAGCCCCTGGGCTCTGCTCTGATGAGCTAGCTGTGCGGGGGCCGGCTGTTTTCGCGGCAACTAGTAGTAGGCGACGTTGCCGACCTGCCAGACGTCGAACTCGCTGTGGATCTTCGACGCGATCAGCGCGTGCGAGCGATCGTCCTGGCGTTCCCATTTGCGCTGGATCGCCCACGTGCAGTAGTCCGCCGCCTGAAGACACGGGTCGCTGTCCGCGGGCCAGAAGGCGACACGGTGCGACCGGCATGGCGAGACCTGTCGAACCACGTCGTCGACGGCCTCATGGAAGGCATGGCGCGCCTTCTTGGTCCCGAGGCTGGAGGCAGCGACGAACATGCGGTCATCGGCGCTTGCGATGCGGGGCGCGACGTGCTTGAAGTGCAGGAACCACGCCAGCTTGTAGAGCTGCTTGTCGTCGCGAAGATGTGGCCGCGCCTTGCATTTCTCGAGGATCGTCGCGTCCACACGAAAGTCGATGTCGCCGAGCAGAGCGAACACCTCGTCGCGAATCGCCTGGGGATCCTCGGTCGCATGGAACACGCTGTCGAGATGGAGCCCCTTCCATCCCAGCTCGCGTCGGAGCTTCAGCAGTTCGTCGCCGACACGGCACTCGTCGGCCGCGACGGTGCAGATGATGAAGTAGCGCGAGGCACCCGGGTTTCGCGAGAAGTCGAAGTTCCCCGCCTCATCGGCGAATACGTACCGGTCTCCCATGGGCGCCGGATGTTGACGGTCGCGCGTTCCCGGATGCGGCACTTCTCCGCGGCGGCGGAGTCAGGGCTCATGCCCGAGCAAGGTAGGGTCCCGGCGTGCGCGAGATCACCCTTCATGACACGAAGACCGGCACGCTCACGCCGCTCGCTCCGCGCGACCCAGGAAGGGTCGGGATCTACGCGTGCGGGCCGACGGTCTACGGGCGGATCCACGTCGGCAACGCCCGGCCGTACGTCGTCTTCTCGCTGCTGAAGCGCTTCCTCGTGCACGAGGGCTACGACGTGACGTTCGTCGCGAACGTCACGGACGTCAACGACAAGATCTACGACGCGGCGCGCGCGGCCGGCGTCGCGAGCGATGCGCTCGCGCGCGAGATGACGGCGGCGTACCTCGCCGACACGGAGGCGCTCGGGCTCGGTCGCCCCGATCACGAGCCGCTCGCGAGCGCGACGATCGATGAGATCGTCTCGCTGATCGCGACGTTGATCGAGCGCGGGCATGCCTACGCCGCCGACGGCGACGTCTACTTCGACGTGCGCTCCTACCCGGCCTACGGCGAGCTGTCGCATCGCGACGTCGACCAGATGGACCAGGGGGAGGGGATCGAGGGCGCTTCGCTCAAGCGCGATCCGCTCGACTTCGCCCTGTGGAAGGCGCAGAAGGAGGGGGAGGACACAGCCTGGGACGCACCGTGGGGGCGCGGACGGCCGGGCTGGCACATCGAGTGCTCGGCGATGGCCGAGACGCTGCTCGGCGCCGGCTTCGACATCCACGGCGGCGGCTCGGATCTCGTCTTCCCGCATCACGAGAACGAGGCGGCGCAGACCGCGGCGGCGCGCGGCATCCCGCTCGCACGACTGTGGATGCACAACGGGATGGTGCGGCTCGAGGGCGAGAAGATGGCAAAGTCCGTCGGCAACATCTTCCTGCTGCACGAGGCGGTCGCCGTCCAGGGACGCGACGCGTTGATCGCCTACTTCTGCGCCGGCCACTACCGCCAGCCGATCGCGTACTCCGAGGAGCGTCTTGCGGAGGCGGCACGCAGCGTCGCGCGCATTCGCGAGGCGGGGCGGAAGCTGGTCCCCGGGCCCTCGCCGGCCGAGCTGGCGCCGCTGCGCGAGGCGTTCTTCGCGGCCCTGGCGGACGACTTCAACACGCCCAAGGCGCTCGCCGTCGTGTTCGACTGGGTGCGCGAGGCGAACCGCCGCAGCGAGCCGACGGGCGACGCCGACCTCCGCGAGATGCTGGATGTCTTCGCGCTCGAGCATCTGCTCGACGCCGATGCGGACGGCGGCGCGCCGGACGCGGCGGCACAGGAGCTGCTCGCCGCGCGCGAGGCGGCACGTGCCGCACGCGACTTCGCGGCGGCGGATCGCCTGCGCGACGAGCTGGCCGCGCTCGGTTGGGAGGTCCGCGACAGCGCGGACGGGCCCGCGCTCGTGCCGCGCACGTGATGGTCCTCTACGGCCGCAACGCCGTGCGCGAGGCGTTGCGCGGCCCGCGCCAGGTGGCGCAGGTGTGGGCGAGCGAGCGGGCGGCGCGCGAGCCCTGGCTCGCGGGTGCGCGGGTCGTGACCGCTGCAGGCGAGGAGCTCGAGCGCCGCTGCGGATCGCCCGACCACCAGGGGATCTGCGCCGAGGTCTCCGACTTCGTCTATGCCGACGTCGACGAGCTGCTCGCGCGCCCGGACGCGCTGATCGTCGCGCTCGACGAGATCCAGGACCCCCAGAACCTCGGTGCGATCTGCCGCACGGCCGAGTGTGCAGGGGCATCCGGAGTCGTGATCCCCGAGCGCCGCAGCGCGGTGGTCACGCCAGCCGTCTGCAAGGCGTCGGCCGGCGCGGTTGAGCATCTGGCGATCGCGCAGGTGCGCAACCTGGCCGACTTCCTGCTCGCCGCGCGCGAGGCGGGCGCTTGGAGCTACGGCGCCGACGGCGACGCGCGCGTCTCCTACACCCAACCCGACTATCGCGGCAAGGTCGTGCTCGTGCTCGGCTCCGAGGGCCGCGGGCTGCGCCCGCGCGTCGCGAAGGTCTGCGACCAGCTCGTCGCGCTGCCGCTCGCCGGCCGGATCGAGTCGCTGAACGTCAGCGCCGCCGCTTCCGCGCTGCTGTACGAGATCGTGCGGCAGCGACAGACCACTTGACAGGGGATGCATAACTTGGCATTCTGCGCCCGGTCATAAGGGTGGACTTGAGCTTGAGGCTCTCCATCCGGAACGAAACGGTGCGCGCCAGGGGAGGTGAAGCGCCACAGAGCACGGTTCGCGAGCGTCGCGGACCGATGAAAGGACACGCTCGTGGCACGGATCTCCCAGCAGTCTCAGTCTCAAGCTCAGCTTGATGACGGCTTCCTGATCGCCCTTGCGAAGCAGGGAAACCCGGATGCGTACGACCGTCTCGTGCGCCGCTACTACGGCTTCGTGCGGCTGAAGGCCTCGTCGTACTTCCTCGCCGGCGGCGACAGCGACGACATCATCCAAGAGGGCCTCGTCGGCCTCTACAAGGCGATTCGCGACTACCGCACCGATCGCGAGTCGAGCTTCCGCAACTTCGCGGAGCTGTGCATCACGCGCCAGATCATCACCGCCGTCAAGACGGCGACGCGCAACAAGCACACGCCGCTGAACCAGTACATCTCCTTCTCCTCCTCGCCGGCTTCCTCGGCGGGCGACGGCGAGCCGACGCTCGACGAGGTGATTCCCGGCCCGAGCGTGCACGACCCGGTCAACCAGGTGATCTCGACCGAAGAGCTCAACGCGCTCGTCGCCTGCCTCTCGACCGTGCTCTCCGAGCTCGAATCGCGCGTGCTCTCGCTCTACCTCGACGGCCACTCCTACGAGGACGTCGGCACGAAGCTCGGGTGCGATACGAAGACCGTCGACAACGCGCTCCAGCGCGTCAAGCGCAAGGTCGGCACGCACCTCGCCGCGCGCAACGTGATGCTGTAGGAGACTGTCCGGAATGTCGATCGTGCTGCTGATCGTGCTCGTGGTGCTCGGGATCCTGCTGCTGCTCGCGCTCCTCGGCAGCGTCGCCGCCTCGCGCCGCAACCGCGCCGGGGCGTCGTCCTTCACCGAGAGCCTGCGTGCAGTCGATCGCCAGCTGGCGGCCGCCACCGCGGCCGATCGCGGCTGGGAGCGCGGCACGCTCGAGGCCGCCGCGCGCACGGAGTTCGCCACTCTGCGGCCCGGCAGCGAGATCTCCGCGCTGGAGCTGACCGAGATCCGCGACGAGCCCGGCACCGACGAGGATCTGGCCGTCTTCCGCGTCGTCACGCCCCAGGGGCCCAACCGCCTGACGCTCGGTCGGCGCGACGGCGCCTGGTACGGCGCGGCCGTCGAGGACGAGCGGTAGCCGGCAGCCGATGGTCACGAACGGCGCGACGCGGCCGAACACCGCCCGCCTGCTGATCTCCTGCGCCGATCGGCGCGGGATCGTCGCCGCCGTCTCGCGCTTCCTCTTCGAGCACGGCGCGAACGTGCTCGACGCCGACCAGCACTCGACCGACCCGGAGGGCGGCACGTTCTTCATGCGGATGGAGTTCCACCTCGAGGGGCTCGACGTCGGGCGCGCGGAGCTGGAGGCCGCGTTCGCAGCGCACGTCGCCGAGCAGTTCGGGATGGAATGGTCGATCGCCTACGCCGCCGATCGCAAGCGGATCGCCATCCTCGTCTCGCGCGAGGACCATTGCCTGCTGGACCTGCTGTGGCGCGGGCGCAGCGGCGACCTCGACGCCGACATCGGACTCGTGCTCTCCAACCACCGCGACGTCGAGCGCGACGTCGCGAGCTTCGGCGTCCCGTTCGTGCACGTGCCCGTCGTCGCGGGGGAGAAGGCCGCGGCCGAGGCGGCGATGCTCGAGCAGCTCGCGGGGCCGTTCGACCTCGTCGTGCTCGCGCGCTACATGCAGATCCTCTCCGGCGAATTCCTGGCAGCCGTCGGAGCGCCGCTGATCAACATCCACCACTCGTTCCTGCCCGCGTTCGCCGGGGCGGACCCCTATCGCCGCGCGAGCGAGCGCGGCGTCAAGATCATCGGCGCGACCGCGCACTACGTCACCGAGGAGCTCGACGCCGGGCCGATCATCGAGCAGGACGTCGCGCGCGTGAGCCACCGCGACGAGCTCGACGCGCTCGTGCGGATCGGGCGCGACATCGAGCGCACGGTGCTGGCGCGCGCGGTGCGCTGGCACCTCGCCGACCGCGTGCTCGTGCACGAGAACAAGACGGTCGTCTTCTGAGTCTCGTTGCGCCCCGTACGGCCGCGCGCAACGATTGACGGCGATGGCCTACCGTCTGAGCATCGCCGACGACGTGCCGAGCAGCGTGCGGGCGTGTGCCCGCGAGCAGCTCCAGGGCGCGATCGCACGGCTCGAGCAGACCCACGGCGATCCGGTCGACGCGATCCACGACGCGCGCAAGCAGCTGAAGAAGACGCGCGCGCTGCTGCGACTCGTGCGCCCGGCGATCGGCGCACGCGCCCACCGGCGCGAGAACGCCGCGCTGCGCGATGCCGGCCTCGCGCTCTCCGACGCGCGCGACGCCGACGTGTTGCTCGAGACCGTCGACAAGCTCGCCGCACATGCGGCGGGGCGCCTCCCGGCCGCGACGTTCGTCGAGCTGCGCGCGGCGCTGGAGGCGGAGCGTGAGCCCGGATCGGTCGATCGCGCGGCCGTGGCCGCGACCCTGCGCGAAGCACGGACGCGCGTCGCGGAGTGGCCGTTGCTCGACGCCGACTGGGATGCGGTGCTCGCGGGCGTGGGACGCGTCTATGAGCGCGGGCGCGACGCGTTCGCCGACGCACGCGAGGACCCGTCGGTCGTGCGCCTGCACGAATGGCGCAAGCGCGTGAAGGACCTCTGGTACCACGAGCGCCTGCTCGCACCGGCGTGGCCGCTCGTGATCGGCGCCCACGGCGAGCAGGCCCATCTGCTCTCCGAGCTGCTCGGCGACGACCACGACCTCGCCATGCTCCACGGACGCCTCGAGGCCCGTCTCGCGCTTGGACCCGAAGCCGGCGCCGACCTGCCCGCGCTGCTCGGGCTCGTCGCCGAGCGCCGCGCGGAGCTGCGCGCCGCGGCGTTCGCGCTCGGTCTCCGCCTCTACGCCGAGTCGCCGAAGGCCTTCACCCGCCGCCTTGGGCACTATGTGCACACGGCGCGCGCCGCGCAGCGCGACGGGCCGTCCGCGTGAAGCCCGTCTGGCTCGCCGCCGCGGCGGCATTGATCGGCTACCTGCTGTGGCGTCGGCGGCGCGGAGGGATGGAGCCGACGCTGCTCGTGGGCGGCGTGGTCGCCGCGGTGGGGATGGCCGTGTACGGGCTCGGCCTGGTGCATCCGCCGAACCTCGACACGGTCCTGAAGGACGTCGGCGGCACGCTGGGGGCGTGGACGTATCTGCTCGTCGGAGGGCTGTGCTTCCTCGAGAGCGGGGCGTTCGTCGGGCTCGTCGTGCCGGGCGAGACGGCGATCATCGTCGGCGGCGTCGTCGCCGGGCAGGGGCACCTCGACCTGATCCTGCTGATCGCGATCGTGTGGGCCTCGGCCGTCGCCGGGGATCTCTTCAGCTTCATGCTCGGCCGCCGGCTCGGGCGCGGGTTCCTCGTCCAGCACGGGCCGAAGGTGTCGATCACCCAGGCGCGGATCGAGCAGGTCGAGCGCTTCTACGACCGCCACGGCGGCAAGGCGGTCTTCCTCGGGCGCTTCGTCGGTCTCGTGCGCGCGGTCTCGCCGTTCCTCGCCGCCTCGTCGGGCATGCCCTTGCGGCGCTTCCTGCCCTACGACGTGCTCGCGGCCGGTGCGATGGGCACCGCGCTGTGCGTCGTCGGCTATCTCTTCTGGCACTCGCTCGACAAGGTGCTCGCGATCGCGAAGCAGGGGACGCTCGCGCTCGCCACGACGATCGTGCTCGTCACGGCGATCGTCGCTGCGGTGCGCTGGCTGCGCGTGGAGGAGAACCGCAGTCGGCTCGACGCCTGGTTCACCGCGCGCGAGCGCACGCCGCTGCTCGGGCCGCTCGTGCGCCTGACGCGGGCGTTCGGCCGCCGGCTCGCGCGGCCGGCGCGCTTCGCCTGGGACCGTCTCACGCCCGGCGAGCTGGGGCTCGAGCTGACGAGCCTGCTCGCGGTGGCGAGCGTCGGCAGCTTCGTCTTCTTCGGCTACATGATCGTGCTCGATCCGATCACCCGCCTGACCGCCGGCGACCGGCGCGGCGTGCGCTGGGCGATGGACCTGCAGACGGGCTGGCTCGAGGACCTCGCGAAGGTCGTCACGCAGCTCGGCACGCTCGCGGTCGCCGGCGGCGCGCTCGCGATCACGGCGGCTGTGCTGATCGCGCGCCGGCGCCGGATCGAGGGGATCGCGCTGCTCGCGGGCTTGGCGGCGACGTGGATCGGCGTGCACGCGACGAAGGCGCTGCTCGACCGCCCGCGCCCGTCGCACCAGCTCGTCGAGACGAGCGGCTCGGCGTATCCCTCGGGCCATTCCGCGTACGCGATCTGCTGGGTCGCGATCGCGGTCGCCCTGCGCTACGCCTTCCCGCGTCTCGCCACGCGCGCGGTGCTGCTCGTCGCCGCCGTCGTGGTGGCGGTCGCCGTCGGTCTCACGCGCATCTACCTGCGCGTGCACTGGTTCTCCGACGTGGCGGGCGGCTGGGGGCTCGGGGCGACGGCGTTCGCGCTCGCCGGCGTCGTCGCGCTCGTGGTCGCGTTCGTGCGCGGCGAGCGCGCGCTCAGCGAGCGCTGAGCGTGCGGCGCAGCAGCACGAAGCAGACGACCGCGAGGATCGCCGCGAGCACGGGGATCGTGCCGCCGATGACGTTCGCGATCGCGAGCACGATCCCGACGACGGCGATCACCCCGAGCGCGCCGGTGGCGAGCACGAGCCGGTAGGCGCGCTGCTCGCGCTTGCGGCGTGGGACACGGGAGGGACGACGTTCGATGTCGCTCATGCCTCCATCATCGCAGGGTGTGCCGCCGGCTCCGGTCCGGCGCGGCGCGTCGGAGCCGTCATTACACTCCCGCCGGTGAGCTGGTTCGCAGTCCCGCGCGGCTGGGTGGAGAGCTTTGGCGACATCGCGCGCTTCGCTGCGCAATGCTTCCGCGAGGTCTACGGCGGCCGCGTCTTCCGCTTCTTCGGCGAGGCGCTGCGGCAGTCGGGCCTGCTGATCCTCTCCTCGACGATCGTCATCTGGGGCCTGGTGTTCCTGATCGGCCTGCAGTGCGGGATCGAGGGCGCCTACTTCACGCGCGCCTCCGGCACGCCCGCGTACTCGGGCGTCTTCACGGCCTGGTGCGATCTGCGCGAGCTCGTCCCCTACGCCTTCGGCTACATGATGGCGGCGAAGGTGGGAACCGGCATCGTCGCCGAGATCGGCTCGATGCGCATCACCGAGGAGATCGACGCGCTCGAGGTGATGGGGATCAGCTCGATGACGTTCCTGTGCGGCTCGCGCCTGCTGGCCTCGTGGATGGTGCTGCCGTTCGTCTACATCGGAGGCGTCGGCGCGGCGTTCGTCGCGAGCTATCTCGCGGTGGTGATCCAGATCCACGAGGTCTCGCCGGGCGGCTACGACTTGATCTTCTGGGCCTTCCAGAATCCGACCGACCTGCTCTACAGCATGATCAAGGGCGCCTTCATGGCGACCGGGATCGTGATCGTCGGCTGCTACTACGGCTACACGGCGTCCGGCGGTCCGGTCGGCGTCGGCACGGCGACGGCGAAGTCGATGGTGCTGAACATCGTCTACGTGCACTTGATCGGCATGATGGGAACGCAGCTCTTCTGGGGCGCGAACCCGCGCGCGCCGATCGGGGGGTAGGCGGGGCGGCTCACGGCCGCAGGACGTCGAGCATCACCGGCTACCACACCGCTGTGCGTGCGTCGAAGCGGTGCAGCGCCCGATCGCGCGTGACGAGCTGCGCGCCTGCGGATCGCGCGGTGGCGTAGATCAGCCGGTCGGCGGGGTCGCCGGGGAAGTCCTCGGCGTCGAGCAGCGCGGCCGCGACGGCGACGTCGGCGCTGGGCGCGAGCGCGACCACGCGATCGAGCGCGAGCGCCTGGCGCACCCACGTCCCGAGCTCGCGATCCAGCGAGATGCGGCGCTTGCCGACGAGCATCGCCACCTCCCACGCGCTCAGCGTGCAGATCCCGATCTCCTCGGCGGAGTCGATCGCTCGGGCCGCAGCACGGGAGAGCCTGCCCGGCTGTGCGACCCACCACAGCCAGGCGTGCGTGTCGAGGACGATCACTGCTCCGCGTCCCAGGCGACGTCGATGGGCGCGAGGAGATCGTCGTCGGCGACGAGGAACGTCACGGAACCGGTGAGCGGTGCGGGCTCGCCGATGGCGACGAGGCGCGCGACCGCGCGGCCGTGCTTGGTGACGACGATCTCCTCGCCCGTGAGCGCGACGTCGTCGAGCAGGGCGAGGCAGCGTGCCTTGAACTGGCTGGCGGAGATGGTTTTCATGACCATGGTCACATTACCATGGTCAAGAGATGGAGTGAGTGCAAGTGCGGTCATGCGGGCTATGAGCGGTCACAGGCCGATCTTCGCCCCCGACCGGCCCGACGTTCACCGCAGCGTTACGCGATGTTCCCGTCCTGGTCACCGGAACAAGGTCGCTTGCAGGGAAGTTCTGCACATGAACACGAACGAACTGCACGACGCGAACGCGTCTCGCTCGACCGCACGGGTCGACCTCCACTGCCACTCCACCGCCAGTCAGCTCTCCAAGCTCGGCATCCAGCGCGCCGTCGGCCTGCCCGAGTGCGCCACCCCGCCCGAGGAGGTCTACGCGCTCGCGAAGCGGCGCGGCATGGACTTCGTCACGATCACCGACCACGACACGATCGCCGGCTGCCTCGAGATCGCCGACCGGCCCGACGTCTTCGTCTCCGAGGAGCTCACGGCCTGGTTTCGCGGCGAGCCGCAGGCCGTGCACATCCTCTGCTTCGGGATCACGCCCGACGACCACGACTGGCTGCAGGCCCACGCCCGCGACGTCGAGACGGTCGCCGCCTACCTGCACGAGCACGAGATCGCCTGCGCGCTCGCGCATCCCTTCTACGCGGTCGAAGCGCCGCTGACGCCGCGCCATCGCCGCCGGCTGGCGCAGCTCTTCCCGGTCTGGGAGGTGCGCAACGGCGCCCGCGCGCCGGCGCTGAACGCACCTGCCGGCGTCTACATCGAGACGCACGGAGGCACCGGGGTCGGCGGCTCCGACGACCACGCCGGCGTCGACATCGGGCGCACGTACACGGAGGCGCCGAGCGCCGCGACGCCGGCCGAGTTCCTCGCCCACCTGCGCGCCGGAGACGTCGCGGCGGGCGGCAAGCAGGGCAGCGCCGCGAAGTGGGCCCACAGCGCGATCGCGCTCGCCGTGCGGGCGCTGATGACCCCGGGCCCGCCCACCCCGGCCGAGCCGCCGGACCCGGCCGCGGTGCTGCGGATGGCCGAGCGGATGATGCTCGAAGGCGACGCGCGCAGCGGCGCCACCGGCAGCGACGTCAGCCCGGAGGACGGGCGCCGGCTCGTGCGCGCGTGGCTCGACGCGATCGACCTCGACCTCGATGCGCAGACGCTGATCGCGCAGCTGCAGGCGGAGGACTTCTCGCACTCCGACCTCGCGCGCCGCGCCCGGCGCGTGCACGAACGGCGCCTGGCGGGCGCGGTCGACGGCGTCCTGCGCGCTGCCGCGGAAGGCGCCGATGCCGGCATCGCGGCGTTGGAGCTCTTCGCCGCGTGCACGCCGATCGTCCCGTACGTGCCGGCGCAGGCGTTTCTCGCGCGCGAGAAGGAGAAGCTGATGGCGCGCGAAAGCGATGCCGTGCGGGTCGCGCTCGTCGCCGACGGCGTCGGGGGGATGCACGGCGTCACGCACACGCTCGACGAGATCCGCGAGCGCGGCCTGGCGGGCTTCGAGGTCGAGGTCGTCGGGACCGATCGCAACGTCGACCGTCGCCTGTCCGTCGTGGCCGAGGTCGACGTGCCGTTCTACCCCGGTCTGCAGGTCGGCGTCCCGAGCCTGCCGGCGGTGGCCGAGACGCTGACGGAGGGCCGCTACGACCTCGTCCACCTCGTCTCACCGGGGCCGGCGGGGATCGGCGCGGCGCTGATCGCAAAGCTGCTCGGCCTGCCGGTCGTCGGCTCCTACCACACCGAGCTCGCCGCCTATGCGCGCGTCCGTGCCGGCGATCCGCGCATCGAGGCCGCGATGCGCGGCGTGCTCGCCGCCTTCTATGGGCAGTGCGGCAGCGTGCTGTCGCCGAGTGCCGCGGCCGACGCGTCGCTGCTGGCGCTGGGGATTCCGGCCGAGCGGATCGGCCGCTGGGATCGCGGCGTCGACGTCGGGCGCTTCTCGCCCGAGCTGCGCGATCGCGCCGAGGAGGACACGCGCATCGACGTCCTCTACGCCGGGCGGCTGACGCGCGAGAAGGGCGCCGACCTGCTCGCCGACGCGTTCCTGCTCGCGTACGCGCGCGATCCTCGCCTGCACCTGCTGCTCGCCGGCGGCGGGCCGGAGGAGGACGCGCTGCGCGCCCGGCTCGGCAGCGCCGCGACGTTCCTCGGCTGGCTCGACGGCGACGCGCTCGCGCGCGCCTACGCGAACGCCGACGCGTTCCTGTTCGCGAGCGAGACGGACACCTTCGGCCAGGTGATCCTCGAGGCGCAGGCGAGCGGCCTCGCGGTGCTGGCGGTCGACGCCGGCGGTCCGCGGGAGCTGATCGAGGACGGCCGCACCGGCCTGCTCGCTCCGCCCGACCCCGAGGCGCTCGCCGCTGCGCTCGCCGGGTTGGCAGGTCGGCCCTCGATGCGTGCTCAGCTCGGCGCCGCGGGCGTCGAGGCCGCGCGCGGACGCTCGTGGGAGCGGGCGCTCGGGCAGCTTGCGGACGGGTATGCGCGAGCGCTCGGCGGCTCCCGCCATGCCGCCGTCGCAGCCTGAACGGCGGTGGTGGGCGCACTCCGGGCAGACACCGGCGTGCGCCCTCGACCCGCGGCGGCCGGGTGGGGATCGTGCACGTCGTGCACCGACGAACGCTCGCGCTCGCGGCCGTCGCCGCGATCGGCATGGCGCCCGGCTGCGGCAGCAGCAAGCCGGGGTACTGCTCCGATCGCAGCTCGCTCGAGAGCTCGGTCAAGGGCCTGACGAACGTCAGCAGCCTGAGCTCGTTGCAGTCGCAGCTCAAGCAGGTCGAGGCCGATGCGAAGGCGCTCGTCGCCTCCGCCAAGAGCGACTTCCCGAGCCAGACCAGTGCGATCGACTCCTCGGTCTCGGCGCTGGCGAGCGCGCTCGACGCGCTCCCGGCAGCGCCCTCAGCGAGCCAGCTCGCCGCGCTCGTGCCCGACGCGCAGGCCGTCGTGAGCGCCGTCGGCGCCTTCGACGACGCGACCAGCTCGACGTGCGACTAGCTGTGCGCGGACGACCCGTCGAGACCCCGAGAGCCGGGAACGGGGATCGAACCCGTGACCTCCGCTTTACAAGAGCGGCGCTCTGCCAGCTGAGCTATCCCGGCGTGGGGTCGAGTCTAAGGCCCAGATGCCCGTTCGAGGTGCCGTTGCGACTGTAACGCGCACCCCACGGCCGGGTACCTGTGGTCGATGGATCTCGACGCCCGACACCGGCGTGCACGCGAGCGCGGCGTGAACCCGATCGTCTACTGGCTCGTGCGAGCGGTCATGCAGCCGTTCTTCCATCTGTACTTCCGCCTCTCGCGGATCGGGCGCGAGCACATCCCGCAGGAGGGGGCCGTCATCTTCGCGGCCAACCACCGCAGCTTCCTCGACCCGTTCGTGATCGCGACGATGGTGCGGCGCCCGATCTACTACGTCGCGAAGAAGGAGCTGTTCCGCAACCGCGTGCAGGCGTGGTTCCTCAACTCGCTCGGCGCCTTCCCCGTCGACCGCGGCCACGCCGACCAGGACATGATCGAGACCGCGAAGGCGATCCTCGCGCGCGGGGACTGCGTGCTGATGTTCCCCGAGGGCACGCGCGTGCGTCCCGGCCCGCCCGGCAAGGCCAAGCGCGGCGTCGGGCGGCTCGCGCTCGAGAGCGGTGCGCCCGTCGTGCCGCTCGCCGTGATCGGCACGACCGACGTGCGTCGCGGCTGGCGGATCCGCCCTCGCAAGATCCGCATCCGCGCCGGGCGCCCACTCACCTTCCCGTGCGTCGAGGCCCCCTCGCGCGAGCTCGCCGCCGCCGTCACCGACCGCATCTGGCCCTGTGTGATGCTCCAGTGGGAGTGGCTCGGCGGCGCCACCCCGCTGCGCCGTGCGGCCGTCATCGGCGCCGGCGCGCACGGCCCGGCGCTCGCCGCCGCGCTCGCGCGCGGCGGGCTCGACGTCGAGCTCGAGGGCGAGTCTCAGCAGCAGCCGTCCGACGTCGCGCTGCCCGAGCGCGTGCGCGTGACGCCCGCGGCGGAGCTGGAGCTCGGCGTCCACGACCTCGTCTGCCTCGCCGTCGCCGAGCAGGATCGTCCAGCCGCGCTCGCCTCCTACGGCGGCCGCATCCCGGCACGCGCCGGCGTGCTGACGGTCGAGCACGACACGTCGGTCGTGCTCGCCTCCAACGACAGCGCCTTCGCGCGTGAGCTCGCACGCGTGCTGCGGGGATCCGGCTTCGACGTCGACGCCCAGCGCGACGGCGAGGACGACGCGTCGCGCTGGCCGCGCAGGGCCCGGGCCGCGTAGAAAGGGGATACTGGACGTGCGGTGTCGGATCCTCAGCCCATGTCCAAGCAGGAGCTCGATCGCGAGTTCTCCGAGCTGTACCGGACGCACCTGCGCGACGTCTACTCGTACTCGTACTACCGCGTCGGCAACCACCACGACGCCGAGGACCTCACCGAGCAGACCTTCCTGCAGGCATATCGCCACTACGAGCGTGCGCTGCGCGAGTCCGACGGGCGCCCGCTGCGGCCGTGGCTCATCCGCATCGCGCACAACCTCGCGGCGAACTTCTACCGCGACCGCGCGCGCAAGCCGGAGGCGGCGATCGAGGATGCGGCCGTGATCAGCGCGCCGCACACGACCGAGACGCTCGTGGAGGGCCGCGAGCAGCTCGAGGAGATCCTCGCCGGCGTCCAGCAGCTGCCGGACGATCGCCGCGAGGCGCTGATCATGCGCTTCGCGCTCGACATGGACAACCGCGAGATCGCACGCGCGCTCGGGCGCACCGACGGCGCCACGAAGGTCCTGCTGCACCGCGCGATCAAGCAGCTCGAGGGGATCGTCGGCATGGACGGGCAGGCCGCATGAGCACGATGGACTTCGAGTCCCGCCTGCGTGCCGCGCTGACCCCCGTCGAGCCGCCCGAGGAGCTTGCGGTGCGGCTCGAGCGCACGCTCGTCAACCTGACCGAGCTGGCCGCCGACGAGCTCGAGGCATGGGAGCTCTCCTCGATGCGCGACCCGCGCAACTGGGTGCGGCCGGCGGCCGCGGCGGTCGTTGGCGCCGGCGCCGGAACGGCGCTCGTCGTGCTGCGGGTGCGCAGCCGCCATCGCCGTCGCGTCGCGCAATCGAGCGGGGTCATCGACCTCGCCGAGCGCACCATGCGGGATCTGGCCGACGAGGCCCGTAGGCTGCTCCCGTAGTCCAGGGACCGACCTAGTCGTACACGCTCCGGTGATCCGGAGCGGCACAAGCCGCGTAGAGCTGATTGACGCGATGCCGCTCTCCAGCAAACACCCACGTGCCACGTTGCGGGACCTCGCCGACGAGGACCTGATGCAGCTCGTGCAGCGCACCGAGCCGGCCGCCTTCGAGGTGATCTACGACCGCCATGCCTCCGCGTCCTTCTCGCTCGCCTACCGCATGTGCGGCACGCGCACGCTCGCCGAGGACATCGTGCAGGAGGCGTTCCTCTCGATCTGGCGCAGCGGGGCCCGCTACGACCGCGCCCGCGGCAGCGTCCGCACCTGGATCCTCGGGATCACGCACCACCGTGCGATCGACGTGCTGCGACGTGGGACCGTCGCCGAACGCTTCCGCGCCAGCGACGAGGGAATCGAAGAGCGCCTCGAGGCGCACGAGCTCACCGACGTGGAAGTCGCGCGCCGCGAGGAGGCCCAGGAAGTCCGCGGCGCGCTCGAGGACCTGCCCGACGACCAGCGCCGCGCGATCGAGCTCGCGTACTTCGGCGGCTTCACCCAGAGCGAGATCGCCGACATGCTCGGCGTCCCGATCGGCACGGTGAAGGGCCGCATGCGTTTGGGCCTGGAGAAGATGCGCGGACGGCTCGCACCGGCCGCCGAGGTGATGTCGTGAGCGACCGCTGCCAACACGCCGACACCGTCGCCTCGTACCTGCTCGGCGCCCTGCCGCAGGCCGAGTGCGCGAGCTTCGAGCAGCACCTCGCCGACTGCCCGGCGTGTCGCGAGGACGTCGCCGCGCTGCGTATCGTCGTCGACCGCCTGCCCGCCGCCTCGCCGCCGGCCGAGCCGCCGCTCGAGCTGCGCGAGCGGATCGTCGCGGCCGTCTACTCCGAGGCCGAGCTGCTGCAGGCCGCCGGTCCCTCGGCGGACCGCGTGCGGCGTCCGACACGCGAGCGCGGCCGCTCGCGCCGCTTCGCGCTGGCCGGCTCGTTCGCCGCCGTCGCGCTCGCGGCGGTTGCGGGCGGCTTCGGCCTGCGCGCCGCCACCGACAACGGCACGACGCGCACGGTCGTTCAGATCCGCACCGTGCAGGCGACCGTCAGCGGTCCCGCCGCAGCCGGTGGTCGAGCGGCCGTCGTGCTGCGCAGCGGCGTTGCGACCCTGCGCGTCAAGGGCCTGCCGGCTCCGCCACGCGGCTACGTCTACGAGGTGTGGCTGCTCAAGCGCGGCGCGACAGCTCCGTCGCCGACCGACGCGCTCTTCAGCGTCAACCATCGCGGCGACGGTCGTGTCGCGCTGCCGAGCACGGCTGGCGTGAAGACGGTGCTCGTGACGGCCGAGCCCGACGGCGGCAGCCCGGCTCCGACCACGACGCCGTTCATCACCGCGCCGCTGTAGCGCGCGGCCGACGGGCTTCACCGTCGGCTGATCGTCCCCTGAGCTGGCCTGAACCTTCGGCTGATACGGTCCGCGCGCGATGCCCACCTGCTATCGCCATCCGACGCGGGAGACGGGGGTCGCGTGCTCCTCCTGCGGGCGCCCGATCTGCCCCGACTGCATGACGTCGACCCCGGTCGGCATGCGCTGCCCGGAGTGCGCACGCCAGCGCACGCGGGTGCATCGGCCCGCGCTCGGCCAGGCCGCCGCGCCGATCGCGACGCAGGCGATCGTCGCGCTCAACGTGATCGCCTACCTCGGCGAGATCCTCAGCGGCAACGGCATCAGCAACGTCAGCTCCGGTGACGTCTTCATCCACGGCGCGCTGTTCGGTCCGTCGATCTCGATCGACCACGAGTACTGGCGGATCGTGAGCTCGGGCTTCCTGCACCAGGGCATCCCCCACATCGGTCTCAACCTGGTCTTCATCTGGCTGATCGGCCGCACGCTGGAGCCGGCGATCGGCACTGCACGCTTCGTCGCGCTCTACCTGACCGCGCTCGTGTGCGGATCCTTCGGCGTGCTGCTGCTGGAGCCCAACGCGATCACGGTCGGCGCGTCGGGCGCGGCGTTCGGGCTGCTCGGCGCGCTGATCGTCGAGGCGCGCTCGCGCGGCATCGACCTGTGGTCCACGGGCCTGCCGCAGCTCGCGCTGATCAACTTCGCCTTAACGTTTGCCCTGCCGAACATCGCGATCGGCGCCCACGTCGGCGGCTTCGCCGGCGGCGTCCTCGTCGGCATGCTGTTCGTCGAGGCCGATCGGCGCCGGGTGCCGCGGATGGTCTCGCTCGGGGCGTGCGTCGCGATCGGCGTGGCCGCGTTCCTCGGCGGCATCGCAATCGCCGGCTGAGGCTGGAATGCCCTGACGGGCGGGCCGCCCCGGGCGGACCGAAGTCCACCCGGGGCGCGTGCGCTGCCCGTTGCTACATGACTACGGCTTGCAGACGATCGTTCCGTCGTCGCCGGCCGTCGAGCCCACGAACGTGGTCGAGTTCGGGTCGTAGTTGCCTGCTGCGTCGACACGGCGCTTGAACGAGAACTCCGCGTGCATCGGCGCCTTGCCGCTCTTCGGGCACTTGACGCCCTCGATGTAGCCGCGCGTGACGCCGTTGACCTTGGTCGTCGCGAAGATGCTGAAGTCGATCTTGGTGGCGACGATGTCGCCGCCGATGATGGTCTTCAACGTGTCCGGCACGCCGATCTTGGAGCGGTAGCCGTACTTTCCGCTCGTCTTCTTGAGCGGCACCTTGAACGTCTCGTTGATGATGGCCGGGTGCTCGATGTCGATGTTGACGGTGATGCTCTTGCCGCCGGGACCGTTGAACATCGTGATGTCCCCGTGCGAGCTGATCCCCAGCCGGACGGCCGTGCCATAGGCTTTGCCGGTGCCGATCTTCGAGCCCTTCGGGCACGCGCTGAGGACGCCGCGCGCGTTCTTCAGCTTGCTGACTGAGCACGACTTGAACAGCTTGCCGTTGGCGACAGCGCCTTTCGGCAGCTGGTAGTCGATGCTCTGCAGCACGAAGTTCGCGTCAGACGGGACGTCCTTGATCGTCGTCTTGAGATGGAGCTTCAACGGCTGATGCGGCTTCGTGAGGTGGTTCGGGGTGACGTCCCCCGTGAGTGTGACGACTACGTGCGGCGCGTCGGCCGCTGGAGCGACGGCGGCGAGCAGCATGGTGGCTGCCGCGGCGGTCGCTGCGATTCGAACGGTGCGGATGGATGGCATTCCACCATGATAAACGCCTGTGTACCGGTGGTCCACCGGAAACCGACCGCTGGTCAGAGCTCGACCGTGAGCGCACAATTCGACGTTTGAGCTACGCAGTCCGGATGGAGCACGTGCGCGAGCAGCTCGAGCCCGTCGATCAGCCGTGGGCCGGGGCGGGAGAAGTAGGCCGCGGCATCGACCGCGACGACCTCGCCCGCGCCAAGTCCGGCGAGCCGGTCGCGATACGCCAGCGCCTCGGCGTGCGAACGTGGCGCGTCGTAACCACATGGCATCACGACCACGACGTCCGGCTCGGCGGCCGCGACCTCCTCCCAGCTGCGGCGCTCGGAGTGCTCGCCCGGCATGCCGAGCACGTCGAAGCCGCCCGCGAGCTCGATCAGCTGCGGCGTCCAATGGCCGGCGACGTAGAGCGGGTCGAGCCACTCGAGCGCGGCGACGCGCAGCTGACGTCGCCCGCGCACCGCCAGCCGCACGCGGTCGATGCGCGCGGCCGCGTCCTGCACGAGCGCGACGCCCGCGTCCTTGCGCCCGGTCGCCTGCGCGAGTGTGCGCACGTCGCCCAAAACCTCGCCGAGCGTGCTGGGATCGAGCGAGATCACCTGCGGGCGCGACTCGATCCGCTCGGCGATCGCGCGCACGTCGTCGTAGGAGACGGCGCACACCGCGCACAGCGCCTGCGTGACGATCAGGTCCGGGCGCAGGTCGTCCAGCGCGTCGGCGTCGAGCTCGTAGATCGACTCGCCGTGATCGGTGCGGGCGCGCACTGCGGCGTCGATCTGGCCCGTCGTGAGCCCCGCGGGCAGCGTGTCGCGCGTGACCCGCGGCAGCTCCCGAACCGCGGGCGGGTAGTCGCACTCGTGCGTGACGGCGACGACCTCGGAGCCGAGCCCCAACGCGAACAGGATCTCGGTCGCGGAGGGGACGAGGCTCACGATGCGCACGGCGACTCCTCGGGTAAGGTCATCTCGATGAGGACGATATGCCACTGCTGAGCGAAGACGAGATCTCCCGACGCCTGGAGGGCGGCGACTGGCACCGCGAGGGGGATGCGATCGTGCGTGACCTGCGGCTCGCCGACTTCGCGGCGGCGATCGGGCTCGTCGAGCGCGTCGCGGAGCTGGCCGAGGCGGCCAACCACCACCCCGACATCCTCGTCCACGGCTGGAACAAGGTGCGGCTGACGCTCTCGACGCACTCCGAGGGCGGGATCACGGCGGCGGATTTCGCGCTCGCCGAGCGGATCGACGCGCTCGCGTAGCGACGCCGCCCCGCCGCCGACGCCCACGGCGACTGCTACGGTTCGCGCCCAGTCGATGAGCGACGAAGACGACCTGTCCCGAAGTAGCGGCGCGCGACCCGGGGCGGCGCTGTGAGCGCCCTGCTGCTGCTCGCCCTGCTCGCGCTCGTCGCGGTCAACGGCTTCTTCGTCGCGGCCGAGTTCGCGCTCGTGCGTGCGCGCCGCTCGCGGATCGAGGAGATGGCCCAGGAAGGGCAGGCCGGCGCGCGCATCGCGCTCGCCGAGCTGGAGGAGATCACCGAGTACCTCTCCGCCTGCCAGCTCGGCATCACGCTCGCCTCGATCGGCATCGGCTTCCTCGGCGAGCCGGCGATCGCGCAGCTGATCGAGCCGGCGTTCGGCGGCCTCTCGCACGGCGTCGCGGCGGCGATCAGCATCTTCATCGCGTACGTGCTCGTGACCGTGATCCACATCACCGTCGGCGAGCAGGTGCCGAAGGTGATCGCGATCCAGCGCGCCGACGGCACCGTCAAGCGCATCGCCCGCCCGCTGCAGCTGTTCGCGCGCGCGTTCCATCCCTTCGTCGTGGCGCTCAACCGCGCGTCGATCGGGATCCTGCGCCTGCTGCGGATCGACGCGAACCTCGCCGAGGACGCCGGCGGCACGCCCGAGGAGCTCAAGCAGCTGATCGCCGAGTCCTACACCGGCGGCAAGCTGGACGAGGGGGAGGCGGGGATGCTCGCGGGCGTCTTCCACCTGCACGAGCAGGAGGCGCGCCAGGTGATGACGCCGATCCCGGCCGTCGTCACGGTCGACGTCTCCGACACGGTCGCGGCCGCGATGCGCCGCTGCGTCGAGACCGGCCACACGCGGCTCGTCGTGACCGAGGACGAGAACACCGATCGCATCCGCGGGCTCGTGCACGCGAACCGGCTCGCCAAGCAGCTGATGGAGGCCGGCGCCGAAGCGTCGATCGAGCCGCTCGTGCGCGACGCGCCGATCGTGCCCGAGACGAAGCCGCTCGACGACCTGCTCGCCGACCTGCAACGGCAGCGCAGCTCGATGGCGATCGTCGTCGACGAGTACGGGCGCACCGCCGGGGTGGTGACGGTCGAGGACATCATCGAGGAGATCGTCGGCGAGATCACCGACGAGACCGATCCGACCGCCGGCTCGGTGCGACGGCTGGCGAACGGCGACTGGTTCGTGCGCGGGCATGTCGCGGTGACCGACCTCGAGGACTACGGCCTCTCGCTGCCCGTCGACACCGACGCCTACAACTCGGTCGGCGGCTTCGTCTTCGCCGAGCTCGGCCGGCTGCCCAAGCGCGGCGACACCGTCACCGCCGACGGCTACTCGATCCGCGTCGAGTCGGTGCGCGAGAACCGCATCGAGGCAGTGCGGATCTCGTCACGGCACGTGGCCTGAACCGCGCAAGACTTCCTCATTGCTCACATAGGTGCGCAAATGCTCCTGACGCGCTACGGTGCCCGGCGGCAACCGTCCGGCACGCCGGTGGTTGAGGAGGAGAGAGAGCAGTGGGGTGGACCGGTGGGTCCGCAAAGCGAAGCCGGCCCGCTTGGACGGGCCGGCTTCGTTGCTTCTGGGAGGAGGTGCTGCTGTGAGGTACGTCGCGGAGCAAGTATCGGACCGTGACGTGAGCCGAGGCTAAGCAGCCCCTGAGAAACCTCTCATCAGGAGTAGTCGTGCAGTCCCTTGCCCGTCTTCTTGCCGAGATCGCCCGCGGCGACGAGGTCCCGGACACGCTGGGGAACGGTCGCGCCGATCGCGTCGCCGATCGCCTGCGAGACGTCGAGGCCGACGTAGTCGAGCAGCGCGAGCGGGCCCATCGGATGGCCGGCGCCGAGGCGCATGCACGTGTCGATCGCCTCCGGCTCCATGCCGGTCTGCTCCATGAAGGCGACAGCGCTGAAGAGATACGGGAACAGCAGGCGGTTCACGACGAAGCCCGCGATGTCCGGCACCTCGACGGCGGTCTTGCCGAGCGCGGCGCACAGCGCGCGGCTGCGCTCGCGCACGTCCTCGACGGCCGCGGGCGCGAACGCCAGCTCGACGAGCGCCATCTTCGGCACCGGGTTGAAGACGTGCAGGCCGGCGAAGCGCTCTGGCCGGCCGGTCTCCTGCGCGAGCGCGGCGACCGAGAGGGAGGACGTCGTCGTCGCGAGCACCGCGTCCGCGGCCGCGATGCGTCCGAGCTCGCTCAGCACGGCCGCCTTCGTCGCGTGGTCCTCCGCGACCGCCTCGACGAGGAACGTCGCCGGCGCGAGCTGCGCGAGCTCGGCGACGACGGTCACGCGCTCCGCGATCGGCTCCTCGCTCAGCTTGCCGCACCACTTCGCGACGGCGCCGCGCGCGCGCTCCGCCGACGTCTCCGAGCGCGCCCACAGGAGCACCTCGCCCTGCTGTGCCGCCGTTGCGGCCAAGCCGCATGCGATCGCCCCAGAACCTGCGATCCCCAGCCGTTCCTGCACCTCGGTTGCTCCTTTGGTTGACTCGCCAGTCAGCGGCTACAGAGTAGGGACCGGCGGGCGGCATCGTCGCACGATCGCGCAGCCGGCAGCTCGATCACCGCATCCGCGGCCCGGCAGGCGCGCACGCGCCGCGGCCCCACGCCCCGATCGACGCGCACGACGCGCCCCGCGCGGTCGAGCCAGAGCAGATCGAGCGCGAAGCGCATGCCGAACGTGTGGATCGAGCGCGTGCGCGGCAGCAGCAGGGCGGCGTCGGGCGGCAGCGACCGCAGCCCCGCGAGCCCGAGCAGCCGCGCGAGCGGGCCGTTCGCCAGACAGACGTCGAGCCCGGCGCGCTCGACGCGGGGGAGGCGACGCAGGCGGGGCGGCAGCGGCATGGCCGCGCTGACCCCGGCGGCGACCGGATCTCGCCCCTCAGCCCTCCCAGCGGAAGCCGGTCGTCGACGGTCGCGGCGCGAGCGGGCTCGGCGGCAGGCCGTCGGAGGGGTCGGGCAGGTTGTAGCCGCCCGGGGCGATGTCGTTCGGCGTGTCCGGATGGAAGAGCGAGGCGAGATACTGCGCCTGCCCACGACCCGGCCCGAGCTCGAACTGGCCGCCGCCGTAGGCGCGGATCCCATGCTCGGCGCAGTAGTCGTAGCCGGCGCAGAGGCGCTCCAGGCCGCCGAAGCGCGACGGCTTGACGTTCACCATCCGCGGCGCGAACGGCAGCGCCTCGATGTCGGCGATCGAGTGGATCGGGGCGTCCCAGGTGATGCGGTCGCGGTGCGGTGCGAGCAGCTCGTCGATCCCCGGCGCGCTCAGGTCGGGGTCCTCCAGCCACGCGTCGGGGAAGCCCTCCGCGATGCGGCGGTAGAGCTTCGGGTCGGCGGGGTTGTCGACGACGGTGCCCTTGTAGTGGCCCTTGAAGTCGAGCGAGTCGATCGCGCCGGTCGCGGCGAGCGCTGCGACGAGCGCCTCGTCCCAGCCGGGCGTCGGGTCGAGCTTGAAGCGCAGCGTCGGGTAGCGCGCGAGCAGGCGCTCGATCTCCTCGGCGGTAGGCGGGACGCCCGCCTCGGGATCCTCGTGCAGCCGCCGCGAGGTGACGAACGTCACCGGCTGCGGGGTGCGGCCCAGGACCTCGTGCAGCGCGCGGTCCGCCTGGCGCAGCGCGAGGTCGAGCGCGGCGGAGTGGAACGCCCAGCGGCGGTAGAGCCGCGATACCTCGCCGCGCACCGGCTCGACCGGGAACAGGTCGAGTGCGTCGACGCGCGCGCAGAAGTCGCCGAGCGTCGTCTCGCCGGCGAGGTCGAGGATCGCGCCGGCACCCTGGAGCACCTCGTGGTCCTCGGCGTCGTAGACGACGTCCTCGCCGACGCCCTCGTGCCCGGCGCCGTGCAGGTGGATGACGGTCGTCTTACGCGTGAAGCCGCTGGAGACGTCGCGCACGAGCCCCTCGAGCGCGTAGGACTCGACGCGCAGCGGCAGCTCGGCGAGCAGGGCGTAGGTGCTCATCGGGCTGGAGCCTACGCGCCCGCGTCGAGCGGCGGCTGCTCGCCACCGCGCTCCAGCCGCGCGACGAGCTCGTCGAGGCGCAGCTCCTCGAGGCCCTTGCCGACCGCCTCCAGCTCGCCCGCGCAGTACTCCACGAGCGCGCGTCCCTCGGCGACGAGCTCCAGCGTCTCGCGCAGGCCCGCCTCGCCGGAGTCGAGCCGGCGGACGATCTCCTCGATGCGCGCGCTCGCCTGCTCGTAGGAGCGCGGCGCGGGCGGCTGCGGCGTCGGGTCCCCGCTCGTCATCGGTGGGGATCCTCGACGTTCGCCCGGACGCGATCGTCGTGGAAGCGCAGCGTCAGCGCGCCGGCCGCGCGCGCCCGCGCGGCGGACGTGACGAGCTCGCCGCCGGCGTCCTCGACGAGCGCATAGCCGCGTGCGAGCGTGCGCTCGGGATCGTGCGCGCCGAGCGCGAGCAGGAGCCGTTCGAGCTCGCTGCGACGCCGCCCGTGGTCGATCGTCGTGGAGGCGGACCTGCGTTGCAGGACGAGCAGGCGGGTGCCGGTGAGCTCACGCTCGCGGGCGCCGCGCCGTCGGGCGCTCGCGCGCAGCTCGCGCAGCTGCTGGTGCAGCCGGCGCCGGTGGCGCGCGACATGCTCGACCGGGGCGCGCGCCAGCCCGGCGAGTGCCCGGGCGCGCTCCAGCACGGCACGGCGGCCGTGCGCGTCGAGGCGGCGCGCCTCGCGCAGCAGCGTCGCATGGGCGGCGCGGCAGTCGATCTGCACGGCGGCCTCGGCGGCGTGCGTCGGCGTCGAGGCGGTGACCGCCGCGACGTCGTCGATCAGCGTGCGGTCGGTGTGGTGCCCGACGGAGGCGATCACCGGAACGCGCAGCAGCGCGACGGTGCGGCAGAGCGCCTCGTCGCAGAAGGCGAAGAGGTCCGCGAGCGAGCCGCCACCGCGCGCGACGACGATCGTCTCGACCTCCTCGATCGCGGCCAGCTCGCGCAGCGCCCGGGCGATCGCCGGCGCGGCGTGGCGATCCTGCACCGGCGCGAAGCCCCAGATCACGCGCCCCGCCCAGCCGCGGCGCCGCAGGCCGGCGAGGATGTCGTCGCGCGCCTTGCCGCCCTCGCCGGTGACGACGCCGATCGTGCGCGGCAGCAGCGGGCGGGGGAGCCGCTTCTGCGGCTCGAGCAGTCCCTCGGCGGCCAGCAGCTTGCGCAGCCGCTCGACCTGCGCGAGCAGGTCGCCCTCGCCGGCGACGCGCAACCCGGTGGCGCGGAACGAGAACGACGGCGAGGAGGTCGCGCTGCCGGGGTAGTAGTCGCAGCCGCCGGCGATCACGACCTGCGCCCCGTCGACGGGGTCGACGCCGAGTTGGTCGAAGTCGCTGCGCCACATCGAGCACGGCAGCGCCCCGCGCGCGTCGCGCAGCTCGAAGTAGACGGTCGTGCGGCTCGTGCGCAGGTTCCACACCTCGCCGAAGACCTGCACCCGCGCGAGCGCGCGCAGCCGCTCCCGCAGCTTGTCGGCATACGCGCCGACGGGGAACGGCCCCGGCAGCGCGCTGCCCGCGATCCCCGCAGGCGCCGAAGCTGGCTCGCTCATCGCGAGCGAGCGTAGCTCACGGCGCGGCTGCGGCCGGCTGCTGCGTCAGGCCGCGTCGTCGGCGACGCTGGCGAGCGTCGCCATGTCCGGCGTTGCGGGCTCGCCGCGGACCTCGCCGGCGATCGCGAGTGTGTCGAGGCGGGCGATCTCGCGCTCGCCCTCGAGGCGGGCGGGATGGTCGGACGGGAGCGGGGCGATCAGGCGGCGGATGCGCTCGCGCAGCTGGAGCGCGAAGTGCGGCGTCGAGGCGCCCATCAGCTGGCGCACGTCCTCGACGGTGACCGCGTGCTCGGGACGGAGGCGATCGGGGCGCTCGGCTTGGCTCACGGTTGGGCGGAGGTCGAGGTGGTGGCGACGGGGGCGATCTCGAGCAGGCTGTCGATACGCGATTGGACGGGCAGCGAGATCGCTGCTTCGTCCCCGATCAGCCAGCCGTGATTGTAGACCCCGCGCACTGGATCGCGCGTGTAGCCGGGCTGGATGTCGCGCAGGTACGCGCCGACCGCAAGCGGCAGCACGGCCGCGTCGTCGAGCAGCAGCAGCGGTCCGTAGGTCCCGCTGGCCGACAGCGGCGCGGCCGCCGCGGCGTCGAGCGGCCGCCCCGCGTTCGCGAACACGAGACCATGGCCGGGGTCGACGACCCCCCAGCCGAAGACGCCGTCGTGGAAGCGCGCGAACGCGATCGCGCTGTCGACCGGATCCTTGCCGGCGATGCGGGTCACCGTGCCGAGCCCGCGCAGCGCCCGCTGCACCCCGCGCCCGATGGCCGCGGTCGGGCCGAGCACGTAGATGCGCGGCCGGCGGTGAGCCTGCAGTGCCGCGAACGTCGGTCCCGGGATCGTGTCGCGATGGACGAACAGGATCGGGTCGCCGCTCTTCGCCGCCCAGGCGGCTGCGGGCATGGCGTACTGCGGCAGGTCGGCGGAGACGACCACGACAGCGCGGCTCGGACGACCGTCGGCCGCGCTCTGAAGGCGGTCGATCGCGGCTGTGAGCGCGATCGGGTCGCTGCCGGCGAGCGTCGTCGTGCGGAAGCCGGCCGGCGCCGGGGCGGCTCCGGCGCGCACGATCTGCGCGCCGCCGAGCGCCGGCGATCCAGTCGGCGCGAGCGCTGTGAGCGCTTCGCTGCTCGCCGCCGGCAGCGCGTCCCCATCGGACAGCAGCAGCGGCGCGCGCAGCGGCGCGCTCATCAGCACCGCTGCGGCGAGCCCGACCTGCCACGAGCGCTGGTCTATGAGCACCACGGCGGGCGGCCGGGACGCGGTCCCGCCCGCCCCGCCGCCCGGATAGACGGCGCGCGCGACGGCGGCGGCGTCCGCGACCGCGTCGGCGCCGCCGACGCGCGTCGTGTTCTTCGTCGCGAAGGCGGGAAAGCCGAGCTGCTGGGATGCGTCGGACTGGTCGCCGCGCTGGCCGAGCTGCGGCGTGTCGAGTCTGCGCGCTCCGCCACCGCCGCAGCCCGCGAGCAGCGCCAGCAGCGCGACGAGGACGAGACGGCGGGGCATCGCGCCGCACGATAGCCCGCTGCGCAGCGGATCGGGCCGACGCCCTTGTGTGCTGCAGATGAACGGAGACGTTCCGCGGGGCGCTACAATCCCGGTTGACTGACCAGTCAATCTGGTCCGGAGCGCCCGCCCGGGCGTCGCCGGCCGAGCGCGAAGCGAGGACACCGTGGACTTCCGACTCACCGACGAGCAGATCGAGTTCCAGGCGCACTGCCACCGCTTCGCGGAGGACGTCATCCGCCCGCAGGCCGAGCGCTACGACCGCGAGCAGGCGGTGCCGTACGAGATCGTCGCCGAGGCACGGCGCCGCGGCCTGCACGGCTTCGACCTGCTGACGAAGATGGCGACCGACGACCAGGGCCTGTTCGGCGTCATCTACGCCGAGGAGCTGCACTGGGGCTGCGCCGGGATCGCGCTCGCGATCTCCGCCTCCTCGCTCGCGGCCGCCGGCATCGCCGCCTCCGGCACGCCGGAGCAGATCCAGCGCTGGGTTCCCGAGTGCTACGGCCTCGGGGAGGAGATCAAGTTCGGCGCCTATGCGGTCACAGAGCCCTCCGCCGGCTCCGACGTCAAGTCGCTGCGCTCGACCGCGAAGCGCGACGGCGACGAGTGGGTCCTCAACGGCACGAAGGTCTTCATCTCCAACGGCGGGATCGCCGACGTCAACGTCGTCGTCGCGAACACCGACCCGTCGCTGGGCCACCGTGCGCAGGCGTCCTTCGTCGTGCCGAAGGGCACGCCCGGCCTCTCGCAGGGCAAGAAGGAGGACAAGATCGGCATCCGCGCTTCGCAGACGACCGAGGTCGTGCTCGAGGACTGCCGCATCCCGCTCGACCACCTGCTCGGCGGGATGGACAAGCTGGAGCGCAAGCTCGAGCGCGCCCGCTCCGGACAGGCCGGCGGCAGCTCGAACGCGCTCGCCACGTTCGAGATCACGCGTCCGCTCGTCGGCGCCGGTGCGCTCGGGATCGCGCGCGCCGCGTACGAGACGACGCTCGACCTGCTCGAGGGCCGCGCCGACGAGAACGGCCCGCTGCTCGAGCAGCAGCGCGTCCAGCAGGTGATCGCCGACGTCGCCACCGAGATCGAGGCCTCGCGCCTGCTGGTGCAGCGCGCCGCCTGGATGGGGCGCAACGGCGTGCCGATGAGCGGCGGCCAGGGCTCGATGTCGAAGCTGAAGGCGGGCGACGTCACGATGTGGTGCACGACCGCCCTGATGGACCTCGTCGGTCCCGAGGCCGGCGTCGCCGGCCATCCGCTGGAGAAGTACTTCCGCGACGCGAAGATCTTCCAGCTGTTCGAGGGCACCGCGCAGATCCAGCGGCTCGTGATCTCGCGCATGCAGGTCGCCGAACGGCGCCGGCAGCTGGCCGAGGCGGCCGAGGTGATCGCCGACCTCGCCGAGCGCGAGCGGACCGCGGTCCCCGCGTAGCCAACCGGCGACGCTATTTGAGCGCGGCGACGATCCGCACCGTGGTGCGGTCGCCGTCGCGCTTCGTGCCGACCGCGAGTGAGCGGTAGGCGCTGAGGTAGGGCAGCGCGGGCGAGAAGTTGGCGACGTCGATCTCGTCGAGCGCTCGCAGCAGCTCGACGAGCGGCGGCGCGATCAGCACGAACGATGGCGTGAAGCCGTCCCCCAGCGTCGCGATCGCCGCCTTGCCGGCGTCGCTGTCGTCGAAGCGCTGGTGCGGGTCGAGCAGGTCCTTCGCCGAAGCTGTGCCGTAGCCCACGGCGAGCTTGTCGGCGTGTGCCTGCACGACGATCGGCTGCGGGATCCTGGGGACCTGCAGCTCGAAGCCGCCGCCCGCGAGCGCATGGGCCGCTCCGTTGCTCGCCGCCCCCGCGATCGCCTGCAGGCGCGTGAGCAGCTTCTGTGCTGAGTCTGCGTCGCGCATGCGCAGCGCGATGCCGCCGCCGACATCGAGCGGCCCCGTTCCGCGCGCGAAACCCACGAGCCCGCCGAGCGGGTCGAGGATGTCGGCGTCGAGGTCGAGCCCGGTGGCCTGGCGCACGCCGGCCGCGGCGCGGTCGTGCACGCCCGCCTGCGCGAGCACCTGCTTGATCAGCGGCCCCAGCGGCGGCGTCGCGAGCGCGAGCCAGGCATCGCCCGGCACGTCGTGCAGCGAGACCGCGCCCGTCGAGGAGTCGCTGTGCGGGATGACGTTGGACCCGGCGACGAGCTCGAGCGCGATCCGGTCGGCGTGGGCGGTCAGCGCGAGCGTGACCGGCGGGCCGTCGGTGAGGTGCAGCGAGGAGAGGATGCGCTCGACGTTCGGGTCGAGGCCGCGCATGGCGTGCAACGCGGGCGCGATCGCCTGCGGGTCGGCGTAGAGGAGCGCTATCCGGTCGGCGGGGAGCGCGCCGAGCGCGTCGCGGTAGCGCGAGCTGTCCGCGAGGCTCGTGCCCTTCGAGGTGTCGACGGCGGCCTGCAGCGCGCGCAGCGTCGTCCCGGCGACGAGGAAGTCGCCGACGACGGCGGTCGGCGAGCCGTCGTGCTTGTCGCGCCCGTAGACGACGCCGCGATACGTGCCGCCGGGCTTGAGGTCGCCGTCGCTGCGCATCCGGTCGAACTCATGGCGCAGCGCCGTGCGGTCGCGCGCCGCCGCGACGAGGCCCACGTCGGGTTCGCTGTGCGCGCTGGCCGGCAGCAGCACGAACACGCCGATCCGCGCGCCGAGCCACGGCTCGATGTCCTGCGCGTACGTCGCCACCTCGCCGTCGCCGGCGTTGGCCTTGTCGATCGCCTTGCGCAGCGCGCCGAACGGGTCCGCCAGCCGCGAGACCTTGCGCGCCGCGGCGACGATCCCGCGCTGCGCGGCGCCGCTCGGGCGCACGAGCGCCTCGCCGTAGACGGCCGCGTCAGCCGGCGTCAGCGACGCGGGATCGGGCCCGGAGGCGCTTGAAGGGCCGCTGGCGTGACCGCTCCCACCGCAGCCGGCGAGCGCCAGCATGACGAGCAGCGCCGCGAGCGTGAGGAGGCGAGGGGGGAGGCGCCGCATCGGCGGCGAATCCTACGACAGTGAGCGGATTCTCATGGCCGGATCGGCCCAACGCTTGACGTTCCGCCGGCCACTTCGGCTAGGATGCCGCGCAACGCCGAATCCACGACCAGAAGTCGTGGACCGGGGGACCCAGAAGTTTGGGGCTAATTCCACGGTTTTCCGTGGGAGGCGCCGGCTCTTTCCGCGCCAGCCCGACAGCTAACCCCGGAGGCCGACGAAAGAGGAAGCTGTTGCGCGCACGGCCCCTGGTTGTGCTGGCCTTCATGCTGTTCGGCATCGCCTGCGTCCCGACGCTTGCGTCTGCGTCCTCGGGCGGCGCCGGCGCGCCGAGCGGTGCGCAAGCCAAGCAGGCCGCGCCCGCGGAACAGCAGCCGTCCGCCGACAAGGCCGGCGGCGCCAAGTACGGCGCCGTGCCCGCGCTGCTGCATCCGACCGTCCCCGGCGACGTCGGCGAGATCAAGAACGGCATCGCCTACGCCCCCGCCGCCGCGCCGATCGAAGTGCAGCGGGCGATCTGGGCGGCGAACAAGCTGCAGCACAAGCCCTACATCTACGGCGGCGGGCACCGCTCCTTCCACTCGCGCGGCTACGACTGCTCGGGCACCGTCTCGTACGCGCTCCACGCGGCCGGCCTGATCGACACGCCGATGGACTCCAGCGACTTCATGTCCTGGGGCGAGCGCGGCAAGGGCGCGTGGATCACGGTCTACACGAACCCCGGTCACGCCTGGGCGATCATCGCCGGGTTGCGGCTCGACACCAGCGGGCCCGGCGAGTCGGGTCCGCGCTGGCGCACCGAGACGCGCTCGACGCGCGGCTTCCGGGCCCGTCACCCCGAATCGCTCTGATCCCGCCGCAAGGCGCCCGCCCGCGCCCGGCGGAGATCGTCGCTCGATACGCTTGACCGTCCTGCCCCTCGAAGCTGCCCCAAGGAGGATGCGATGGCCGGGCTGTCCGGGCGTTTCTCCACCGTCGTGAAGGCGAAGATCTCCAAGCTGCTCGACCGCGCCGAGGACCCCGCCGAGACGCTGGAGTACAGCTACCAGAAGCAGATGGAGCTGCTGCAAAACGTCAAGAAGGGCCTCGCGGACGTCGTCACCGCGAAGAAGCGCCTCCAGCTGCAGTCCCAGAAGCTCGAGCAGCAGGTCGTCAAGCTCGACACGCAGGCGCGTCAGGCGCTCGCCGCCGGCAACGAGCCGCTCGCGCGCACCGCGCTTGAGCGCAAGTCCGCGGTGCAGACCGAGCTGCAGGGGCTCGACCCGCAGATCGCCGAGCTCGAGGGCCAGCAGCAGTCGATGATCGACAACCAGGCGAAGCTGCAGGCGAAGATCGAGGCCTTCCGCTCCAAGAAGGAGGTCATCAAGGCCCAGTACTCCGCGGCCGAGGCGCAGGTGCGGATCTCCGAGGCGGCGACGGGTGTCGGCGAGGAGATGGCCGACGTCGGGCTCGCGATGCAGCGCGCGCTCGACAAGACCGAGAACATGCGCGCTCGTGCGGGGGCGGTCGACGAGCTGGAGAAGGCGGGCGCTTTCGAGGACCTCACGCAGCTCGGCGGCGGCGAGGACGACATCGACCGCCAGCTCAAGGAGCTCAGCAGCGGCACGCAGGTCGACGGCGAGCTGGAGAAGATGAAGGCCGAGCTGGCTGCGGGCGGGAGCAAGCCCGCCGGCGAGCTGAGCAGCGGCGGCGAAGGCGGCGACGCGGGAGCGGGAGCATGATCGTCCGGATCTCCGGGGAGGGCCAGTTCGAGCTGGACGACGACGTCGCCGAGCGCCTCAACGCGCTCGACAACGACGCGGTCGCGGCGGTCGAGGCCGGCGACGAGCCGCGCTTCACCGACCTGTTCGGGCAGATCCTCGCGCTGATCCGCAGCGTCGGCAGCCCGCTCGCGGACGACGACCTGCGCGGCTCCGACGTGATCGTCCCGCCGTCCGACACCACCTTCGAGGAGGCGCGGGTCGAGTTCACGGGCGACGGGCTGATCCCAGGCTGAGCGCCTCGGCGCGCCGCGCGAGCTCGACGACGCCGTCGCCGAAGTCGCGCACGAACGGATCGTCGACGGCGCCGGCCAGCGCGCGCTTGTAGTTGCCCTCCATGAAGACGGCGGCCTTCCACAGCGCGAGCGCGGTGTACCAGCGCAGCTCGCGGACCGCGCGTCCGCTGCGCTCCTCGTAGCGCGCGACCAGCTCGGCACGGCATGGAAAGCCGGCGCCGCGCGTCACGGGGCTCAGCTCCAGCGGACCGGCGTCCGCATCGTCCGCCTCGCTCCAGGTCGCCACGAGGTAGCCGACGTCGGCGAGCGGGTCGCCGATCGTCGCCAGCTCCCAGTCGAGCAGCGCGCGCAGCCGCGCGGGCGCCCGCGCGTCGAAGATCGCGTTGCCGAGGCGGTAGTCGCCGTGCACGATCGTCGCCGGCCCCGACGCCGGCAGGTGCTGCGCGAGCCACTCGCCGACGCGCGCGACCTCCGGCAGCTCGCGCGTGCGGTTGACGTCCCACAAGCCGAGGAAGCGCCTGACCTGCCGCTCCAAGTAGCCGGTCGGATGTCCGAGCCATTCGAGCCCGGCGGCCCGCCAGTCGACCGCATGCAGCTCGACGAGCGCGTCGATCAGCTCCTCGCCGACGCGCCGTCGCTGTGCGGGCACATCGAGCGCCGCCGGCAGCGTCGTCGTGAGGACCGCGCCGTGCACGCGCTCCATCACGTAGAAGGGCGCGCCGATCACGTCCGGCTCCGCGCAGACGGCGAGGACGGCGGGGACCCGCGCCGCGGTCGGCGCGAGCGCCCGCAGCAGCCGCGCCTCGCGCACCATGTCGTGCGCGGACGGCGGCAGCGGCGGACGCGGCGGGCGCCGCAGGACCAGCTCCATGCCGTCGCGCTCGATCAGATAGGTGACGTTCGAGTGGCCCTCGCCGATCGGCGTCGCGCGCAGCGCGCCGCCGCCGAGCCCGCGGGCGTCGAGCCACGCGCGCAACGGCTCGAGCACGAGCAGGGGAGGGCGCGCGCAGCCGGCCGCCTCGGCGTGCGTCGCGACCTCGTCGTCGCCGGCGGCAGCCCGGCTCATCGCTGCGCGGCGGGGTCCGCGTCGGCGGCCGTGTGCCGGCGCAGCTCGACGCGGGCGATCGTGCGCTTGTGGACCTCGTCGGGGCCGTCGGCGAGGCGCAGCGTGCGCAGGTGCGCGTACATCGCGGCCAGCGGCGTGTCGCCGGAGACGCCGGCGCCGCCGTGCACCTGGATCGCGCGGTCGACGACCTTCAGCGCGATCGCGGGCGCGGCGACCTTGATCGCGGCGATCTCCGTGCGCGCCGCGCGGTTGCCCGCCGTGTCCATCAGCCAGGCGGTCTTGAGCGCCAGCAGCCGCAGCATCTCGATCTCGATGCGCGCCTCGGCGATCCAGTCCTGCACGTTCGCGCGCTCGGCCACGGGCTGCCCGAACGTGACACGCGCGCCGGCGCGGCGGCACAGCAGCTCGAGCGCGCGCTCCGCGGCGCCGATCGTGCGCATGCAGTGGTGGATGCGACCGGGGCCGAGGCGCGCCTGGCCGATCATGAAGCCGTCGCCCTCGCCGGCGATCAGGCTCGCGGCCGGCACGCGCACGTCCTCGAAGCGCAGCTCGGCGTGGCCGCCGGGGTCCTCGTAGCCGAACACGGAGAGCCCGCGCACGACGGTCAGGCCCGGCGTCTCGAGCGGCACGAGCACCATGCTCTGCTGCCGGTGCGACGGCGCGGCCGGATCGGTCTTGCCCATCACGACGAGGATCCGGCAGTGGGGGTGGAGCGCGCCCGTGATCCACCACTTGCGGCCGTTCAGCACGAGCTGCTCGCCGTCGCGCTCGATCCGCAGCGCGATGTTCGTCGCGTCCGAGCTGGCGACGTCCGGCTCGGTCATCGCGAAGGCCGAGCGGATCTCGCCGTCGAGCAGCGGCTGCAGCCAGCGCTCCTGCTGCTCGGGCGTGCCGAAGTGCGAGAGCACCTCCATGTTGCCGGTGTCCGGGGCCGAGCAGTTGCACGCCTCGGAGGCGATCGGGCTGCGTCCGAGCAGCTCGGCGAGCGGTGCGTACTCGACGTTGGAGAGGCCCGCGCCCCAGCGTGGATCCGGATGGAAGAGGTTCCACAGCCCCTGCTCGCGCGCCTGCGCCTTGAGCTCCTCCATCACGGGCGGGTGCGCGTAGGGGTCGCCGGCCGCGCGGCGCTGCTCCGCGTAGACGGGCTCGGCCGGGTAGACGTGCTCGTCCATGAAGGAGCCGAGCTGCGCGAGCAGCGTGCGGCAGCGGTCGCTCGGGCCGAGCTGCATCACGGCTTCGCGACGGCGCGCTCGCGCACGACCCGGCGCAGGACCTTGCCCGTCGCGGTCTTCGGCAGCGCGTCGACGAGCTCGACCTGGCGCGGGTACTTGTAGGCGGCGAGGCGCTGCTGCGCGAACGTCCGCAGCTCCTCGGGCGTCGCGCGCGCGCCGGGCGCCAGCACGACGAAGGCGCACACCGTCTCGCCCCGGTAGGCGTCGGGCAGGCCGACGACGCACGCCTCCGCGACGGCCGGGTGGGCGTAGAGCACGTCCTCCACCTCGCGCGGCCAGACCTTGTAGCCGGAGGCGACGATCATGTCCTTGATGCGATCGACGATGTAGACCCAGCCGTCCGTGTCGCGGACCGCGACGTCGCCGGTGTGCAGCCAGCCGTCCGCGAGCGCCTCCGCGCTCGCCTCCGGGAGGCCCCAGTAGCCGGGCGTGACCTGGCGGCCGCGCAGCAGCAGCTCGCCCGGTGCGCCGTCGGGCACGTCCGCGCCCGTCTTGACGTCGATGACGCGCAGCGCGGTGTCGCCGACCGCCTTGCCGACCGACAGCGCGCCGCTCGCCGCGTCGACGGGCGCGACCTGGCCGGGCAGGACGCCGATCGCGAGCGAGGTCGACTCCGTCAGGCCGTACATGTTGAGCAGGTCGAGGCCGGTCGCGGAGCGGAAGTCCTCGACCACCGGCGCGGGCACCGGCGCGCCGCCTGTGGCCACGACGCGCAGCGAGGAGACGTCGCAGCCCTCGCGCGCCGGGCTCGCGAGCATCGCGATGTACGCGGTGATCGCCGCGACGGTCACGGTGACGCGACGCGCCTGCACCGTCCGCCAGGCCTCCTCGGCGTCGAAGCGGTGGAAGAGGACGAGCGCCGCGCCGCGCGTGAGCGCGATCGCCATGTGCCCGACGAAGCCGGTGATGTGGAACAGCGGCGCGAGCGCGAGCACGACGTCGGACTCGTCGAGGTCGAGCGCGTCGTGCCACAGCCCGCACGAGGCGACGACGTTCGCGCCCGTGCCGATCGCGCCCTTCGGAACCCCGGTCGTCCCTGACGTGTAGGTCAGCATCGCCGGCGCCGCGGGATCGAGCTCGGCCGGCGCGAGATCGACCCCGCGTCCGCGCTCGATCGACGCGAGCAGGCGCGCCTCGGCGGCGGCGCGCGGCGGCGGGAGGTCGCGCAGCGGCGCGGGCAGCGGCGCGCCGTCGGGCAGGAAGTCGTGCTCGTGGGTCGTGAGCAGGAACCGCACCTGCCCCGCGTCGTCGGCGGCTTCGACGGTCGGCGCGAGCGCCTCGAGGCAGATCACTCCGCTTGCGCCGGAGTCGCGCAGGACGTGGCGCAGCTCGCTCGCTCCGAGCATCGGGTTGACGGGCACGACGACGCCCCCGGCCTTCCAGCACGCGAGCGCGGCGACGACGAAGCCGGGGTTGTTCTGCGTGTAGAGCGCGAGCCGATCGCCCGGCGCGAAGCCGCGCTGTGCGAGCTCCGCCGCGAGCGCGCCCGCCAGCTCGTCGAGCGCGCGGTAGCTGAGCGACGCGCCGAAGTAGTGCAGCGCCGGCCGCTCGCCGAAGCGCTCGACGCACTGTGCGAAGCCCTCCGCCGGCGTCGCCGCCCGCACGGTCATGCTGCCTCCAGGTGCCGATCGGCGACCGTGAGCGCGGCGTCGAGCGCCTGCGCGGCCTGCGCGAGCTGCTCCGCGGTCGCGATCAGCGGCGGGACGAGCCAGACGGCCTCGCCGCTGTAGGCGCCGACGAACACGCCGGCGTCGAGCGCGGCCTGCTGGACGAGCTCGGACGGCGGCGTGCGCCTGCCGTCGCCGTGCCACGTCCCCTCGGCGAACGCGGGCGGCGCGGTCAGCTTGACGATCCACAGCAGGCCCTCGCCGATCACCCGCTCCGCGCTGGGGTGGCGCGCCGCGATCTCCCGCAGGTCGCGGCCGAACGCGGGGCCCACGCCGGCGGCGTGCTCTACGAGCCCGTCGCGCTCGACGATGCCCAGCACGGCCGAGATCGCCGCCACCGTCAGCGGATGCCCGCGGAACGTGCTCGCCGTCATCCAGCGCCGCTCGCCGATCCGCTCCACGACCTCGCGCGAGAGCACGAGCGCGCCGCCCGGCGCGGCGCCGCCCGTCAGCCCCTTGCCGAGCTGGACCATGTCCGGTCGCCGCGCGCCGCGCTGGAACGCGAAGCCGTGCCCGAGCCGTCCGAAGGCGCTGACCGTCTCGTCCGCAAGCCACAGCGCGCCCGCGTCGCGCGCCATCGCGGCGAGCCTGTCGACGTACTGCGGCGGGGGACAGGCGCCGCCCTGCGTGACGTCCATGATCGCCGCCGCCGCGTCGCGCAGCGCGGCGGGCGCGTCGTGCAGGCAGCTCGCGGCGCAGTCGTGACCGTCGCCGCCGTCGCCCGCCCAGCAGTCGGGGACCGGCAGCCGGCGGATCGTGGCGAGCGCGGGCGAGCGCGGCGTGACGCCGCCCTCCGGCGAGCTGAGCGCGGCATCCCACAGCGGATGGGTGCTGGCCTCGCGTGCGAGCCCGACCCCGCCGTGGTAGCTGTTGGTGCGACAGACGATCGCGTCGCGTCCGGTGAGCTGCTGCGCGAGCAGCAGCCCCATGTCGGCCGCCTCGCTGGAGGAGACGAAGAACGCGACCGTGTCGGCCCACGGCTCCCCGGCGAAGCCGATCCGCAGCAGGTCCTGCGCGACCTGCTCGCGGGCCGCGTACCCGACGGTGTCGCCGACGTAGGCGACGTCCGCCGCCGCGCGGACGGCGGCGACGACCTCGGGTGCGCAGTGCCCGACGATGCAGGAGCTGAGCGAGCCGGCGTCGAGCACCGTGCGCCCGTCGCCCAGCGTCAGCTGCATGCCGCGGCCGCGCGCGATCGTGAGCGGCGGGCGCGCGCCGGCGCCGAGCATCGTGCTCAGCAGGGCTGGGCGTGAACGCGGCATCGCGCTCAGCCGCGCCCGGACCGCGCCGGTGCGCTCAGCCGCAGCTGCGCTTCGAGCGCGAAGCGCTGCAGCGGCTGGTCGAAGTCGACGGGGGCCAGTTCCGCAAGCCGCCGGATGCGGTACCGCAGCGTGTTGCGGTGGATCTTCAGGCGCTTGGCCGTGCGGGCGCTGTCGCCGAAGCAGTCGAGGTAGGCGGTCAGCGTCTCGACGTAGCGCGTCCCGTGGTCGCGGTCGTGCTCGTGGAGGCGCGCGAGCGGCTTGGACGGCGGTCGCGGGTGGGCGGCGACGTAGGCGGCTAGCTCGTGCAGGAGCGCCTCGCCCCGCACCTCCTCGATGTCGACGAGCAGCGCCTGCAGATCGTCGCCGCCGACCCGCAGCGCCTGCTCGGCGGCGAGGCGGGACGCGTGCACCTCCTGCGGGGCGGCGACCGACGTGCCGATGCCGCCGCGGACGGGGAGCTTGAGCATCGCGCGCATGCTCGCGACGCTCTCGCGCGCGATCCGCGCGAGCGCGTCGCGCGAGCCGTCCGGCTCGTCGGCGACGAGCGCGGTGACGCGGGCCGCGTCCGCCACCGCGAACGCGTCGCGGCGGTGGGAGCGGAAGAGCAGCGAGACGAGGTCGACGGCGCGCGACGCGGCGAGCGCGGCGCGGTCGCGATCGGGGCAGCCGAGGTCGTACGCGATCACGGTGTAGCGCGCGGGGACGCGCAGCTGCAGTCCGGCGGCGCACGCGTCGGCCGAGTCGCCGTCGGCGAGCAGGCGCGCCAGCAGCTCGGCGCGCAGGTCGCATTCGAGCTCGATGACCGTGCGCCGGCGCAGCAGCGTCGGCGCGGCGCGGCGCGCCGCCTCGCGCAGCGCGGCGTCGGCGTGCGCGCCGAGCGGCTCGCCCACCGCGGTCGCCCACGCGTAGCCGAGCACGGTCGTCGCGGCGCGGATCGCGATCGCGCGGCAGGGACTGCCGCCCGCGACGTCGACGCCGACGACGTCCGCCGCCGCGGCGGCGCGCGCGGCGATCGTGTCCGCCACCGCCCGCGCGGGCGCGTGCACCTCGCCACCGTCGCAGCATGCGAGCGCCAGCACGCGCAGCCGCGCGTCGAGGATCGTCACCGACCCGCCGGCGAGCGCCGCGGTGGCGTCGGCGAGCGCGGGCAGGTCCTCACCCGCGACGTCGAGCGCGTCGACGACGTGCGGCGCGTGCGGCGCGTGCGGCCGGCGGCTGGTGGCCGCGTCGATGAGCGCATGGAGCGGTCCCCATTCGCTCCCGTGCGGCGCCACGAGGATCGCGACGCCGAGTCGCCCGGCCTCGTCGAGGACCTCCGGCGACACGGCGCCGGGGGCGCGCAGCACGAGGCCGGCGCCGGCGCCGTCGGCGATCGCCTCGAGTACGCGCAGCGTCTCGCGCGAGCGGCCGTCGAGGCCGACCCCGAGCAGCAGCTCGTCGCGGCCCAGCGGCCGGCGGTCGAGCGGATCGAGCAGGCGGGCTCCGCTGAGGGGGATCATCACCCCGCGCGGGGCGATCGCGACGTCCAGCAAGCTTGGCCCGATGGCGGCGTAGAGCGTCTCGAGCGTCGCCGGCGGCTGCGGCGGACCGGCCGGTCGCAGCGGGACCGGGAGCCCGCCGGGGGCCCGCGGACGGGCCGGCGGGTCGTAGGTCGCAGTCGCGGCTCGCATCACGCGAACCTACGTAGATATCCGCCCATTGTCAAACAATCGATTGATTAGACAACTCTAGGCTCGGTGGATACGCTCTCGGTCGTGAGCTCCTCGCCACTGCGTCTGCCTCGTGTCGCCTGGAAGTCGGTCGTGGACTCGGCGTGCGATGCGCTGCGCGACGCGATCGTGCGCGGCGCCTTCGCGCCCGGCGAGCAGCTCGTCGAGCAGCGCATCGCGAGCAGCCTCAGCGTGAGTCGCGGCACGGCCCGCGAGGCGATGCGGCGCCTGCGCGACGAGGGCTTCGCGACCGGCGCGCCAAACCGCGGGATCTTCGTGCGCGAGCTGACGCTCGACGACGTGATCGACCTCTACAACGTGCGCGCCGGGATCGAGGGCGTGGCAGTTCGCATCTGCGCGCGCCTGCGGCGTCCCACCGCGAGCCTGCGCGAGCTGATCGACGAGATGGACGCGTGTGCCGGCCGCGGCGACGTGGGCGGCGTCAGCGACGCCGAGCTCGCCTTCCACGCGGAGGTCTGCCGGCTCTCCGGCAACGAGCATCTGGCGGGGACGTTCCGCTCGATCGCGGCGCTCACGCGGCTCGCGTTCTCCGGCGAGTACGCCGCCTACAGCAGTCTGACGGCGGTGGGCGCCGAGCACCTGCCGCTGGTCGAGGCGATCGAGTCCGGCGACGAGGAGCACGCCGTGCAGACGCTGATCGCGCATATGGACATCGCGCTCACGCTGCGCCAGGCGCAGGTCGGCTTCCACTGGCCGGACGGCGCCGTGATCGGCGAGCACCTCGTCGCGGTCGCGGGCGTGGCGACGCACGAGGCCGCCGGCTGAGCGTTCTCAGGTCGTGTCGGGCTCGACGCGGGCGCCGGGGAGCACGAGGCGCGAGGGCCACGACGGCCCGTGGTGGATCGTGTTGCGGGCGTGCGCAGGCGTCGTCGCGTGCGCGGGCGCCTCGCCGTCGTTGAGGTTGCGGTCGTACGCCGGGAAGTCGCTGCTCGTGAGCATCAGGCCGATCCTGCCGCCGGCCGGAAAGCGGTAGCTCACCGGGGGCAGCTCGATCCTCACCGGGTAGACGACGCCCGACTTCATCAGCTGCGGCGAGCGCAGGCTGTGGCGGTAGCGCAGGCGCAGGATCGTCTGCGCGACGTTCCAGCAGCGGCCGTCGTCGAGCACGTCGAGCAGCTTGAGGACGAGGTCGGTGTCGGGCGCGTCGCTGCTGAACCAGAC
>DASRAV010000027.1:0-27663 GCA_035637995.1 Conexibacter sp.
CGGACATGGCGACCCCGCCGGTCTTCCTGTTCGGCACCGAGGAGCAGAAGCAGAAGTACCTCGTCCCGGCGATCCAGGGCAAGAAGATCGCCTCCCTCGGCATCACCGAGCCCGACGCCGGCAGCGACGTCGCCGGCATCAAGACGCGCGCGGTCCGCGACGGGGACGAGTACGTCATCAACGGCTCGAAGACCTACATCACCAACGGCCACCGCGCCGACGTGATCGTGCTCGTCACCAAGACCGATCCCGATGCCGGCTACGACGGCTTCACGCTCTTCCTGGTGCCAATGGACGCGCCCGGCGTGATCCGCGAGAAGAAGCTCGAGAAGCTCGGGATGCACGCCTCCGACACCGCGCTGCTCGCCTTCCAGGACGTCCGCGTCCCGTCGACGGCGGTCCTCGGCCAGGTCGGCAAGGGCTTCTACCACATCATGTGGGAGCTCCAGGGCGAGCGCCTGATCGGCGCCGCCGGCTGCGTCTCCGGCGCCCAGCGCTGCTTCGACCGCACGCTCCAGTACGCGCAGGAGCGCACCGCGTTCGGCCGCCAGATCGGCAAGTTCCAGGTGATCCGGCACAAGTTCGCCGAGATGGCGACGAAGATCGAGTCGGCGCGGCAGATGACCTACGTGACCGCCTGGCGCTTCCAGAACGGCGAGTACCCCGTGCGCGAGATCTCGATGGCAAAGCTGCATGCCGCGCGGATCGCGGTGGAGGTCGCCGACGAGTGCATCCAGATCCACGGCGGCGCTGGGTATATGAAGGAGTACGGCGTCGAGCGGGTGTGGCGCGACATGCGCCTGAATCGCATCGGCGCCGGCACGGACGAGATCATGCTCGACGTCATCGGCCGTTCCTACGGGCTTTAGGAGGCAGGCATGACCAAGGAGATCGTCAGCGGACCGGGCTACGCGGTCGGGGACCTTGAGCTGCTCGGCGAGGGCTACGGCTTTCGCAAGATCCGCAAGGGGCTGGACGTGAAGGAGTTCGGCGCCAACGCGATCGTGATGCCGCCCGGCTACGAGAGCAACGGGCACTTCCACGACGAGCAGGAGGAGCTGTACTTCGTCCATCGCGGCCGCATCGCGATGACGTTCGGCGACGGCACGACGCACGAGCTCGGCGCGGGCGGCCTCGCACGGGTCGATGCGTCGACCGTGCGCTCGGTCAAGAACGTCGGCGAGAGCGACGCGATCTACGTGATCGTCGGCGGCAAGGGCGGCTACGTCGGCCGCGACGGGCGCACGGCCGAGGGCCTCTCGGCAGCGGACGCCCCTCCGGGCGCCAAGCGGTGAGCGCGACGGCGGCGAGCACGCTCGCGCAGCGGGCGGGGATCGGCGCGGCGTCGCCGCCGCGCCCGCTCCCTCCGTTCACCGAGGAGTACGAGCGGCTGCGCTTGGAGATGCGGGCGTTCGTCGAGTCGGAGCTGGCGCCCCACGCGGCCGAGTGGGAGGCGGCGCGTTCGTTCGCCGACTGGGTGATCCCGCGCGTCGCGGAGAAGGGCTACGTCGGCCTGAAGTTCCCGAAGGAACTGGGCGGCGGCGGCGATCCGCTCGCCGCCGCGGTGTGGGCGCAGGAGCTGGCGCGCTGCGGCTCGGGCGGCCTCGGCGCCGGCATCGGCGCGCACACCGGCATCGCGCTGCCGCCGGTGTGGAAGTTCGGCACGCCCGACCAGCACGAGCGCTACCTCGTCCCGGGCATCCGCGGCGAGAAGGTCGCCGCGCTCGGCATCACCGAGCCAGACGCCGGCTCCGACGTCGCGGGCATCAAGACGCGCGCGCGCCGCGTCGACGGCGGCTTCGTCGTGAACGGCTCGAAGATGTTCATCACCAACGGCGTGCGCGCGGACTTCATCGTGACCGCCGTCAAGACGACCGAGGAGGGCGGCCATCACGGCATCTCCTTCCTGATCGTCGACAGAGGCGACGGGGTCTCGGCGTCGCCGATCGAGAAGATGGGCTGGCACGCGTCCGACACGGCGCTGATCGCGTTCGACGACGTCTTCGTGCCGGAGGAGAACCTGCTCGGCGCCGAGCACGAGGGCTTCAAGCTGATCATGGCCAACTTCCAGTGGGAGCGCGTGATGATGGCGCTCGGCGCCGTCGGCGCGATGGAGGCGCTGTTCGAGCGCACGCTCGCCTTCGCGAAGCAGCGCGAGCAGTTCGGCAGGCCGATCGGCACCTTCCAGGCGATTCGCCACAAGCTCGCCGAGGTCGCGGTCGCGCTCGAGACCGGCCGCGCGATCACGTACAACGCACTGCGCCTCCACCTCGCCGGCGCCAACGCCGTGCAGGAGGTGACGATGGCGAAGCTCGCAACGCAGCGGGCCGCCTTCGACGCCGCCGACGTCTGCCTGCAGATCCACGGCGGCGCCGGCTACCTGGAGGAGACCGGCATCGCGCGCGCCGCGCGCGACCTGCGCCTCGGCCCGATCGGCGGCGGCACCGACGAGATCATGCGCGAGATCCTCGGCAAGACGCTCGGGCTCTGACCGCATCACCGTGCGCACGGACTTCGTAGAGTCCGCGCCCTGACTGGCGAGTCAACGCTCGCAACCGCTCACGATCACCAAGGAGACGTACATGGGAGTCCTCGACGACAAGGTCGCGATCGTCACCGGCAGCGCGCGCGGCATCGGCCGCGCCACCGCCGAGCTGCTCGCCTCGCAGGGCGCGAAGGTCGTGATCAACGACCTCGACGGCGACGTCGCGCAGCAGACCGCCACCGAGATCCAGGGCGAGACGACCGTCTTCGCCGGCGACCTCACGCAGGGCGACGCGGCCGACAAGCTGATCCAGACGGCGATCGACGCGTGGGGCCGCATCGACATCATCGTCAACAACGCCGGCTACACGCTCGACGCGCCGATCCACAAGATGAGCGACGACTGGTTCCAGAAGATGCTGGACATCCACCTGATCGTGCCCTTCCGCGTCATCCGCGCCGCCGCCCCGCACCTGCGCGAGCCGGCCAAGCAGGAGCGCGAGGAGGGCCGCGAGGTCTTCCGCAAGATCGTCAACGTCTCCTCGATCTCCGGCACGATGGGCAACGCCGGCCAGGCGAACTACTCCGCCGGCAAGGCCGGGGTCGTCGGGCTCACGAAGACGCTCGCGAAGGAGTGGGGCCAGTTCAAGGTGAACGTCAACGCGGTCGCGTTCGGCTACATCGAGACGCGCCTGACGGCGACCAAGGACGACGCGAACACGATGGAGATCGGCGGCGAGAAGGTCCAGCTCGGGATCCCCGATCAGCTGCGCGGCATGGCGCCGATGCTGATTCCGCTGGGGCGCCCGGGCACGCCGGAGGAGGCCGCCGGCGGCGTCTTCTTCCTCTGCTCGCCGTGGTCGAACTACGTGCATGGCCAGACGCTCAACATCACCGGTGGCCAGTTCACCGGCATGACGACCTGAGCGACTCGTCGTCGTGGCAGCGGCCGCCGCGCGCCTCGGCGCGCGGCGGGTGCGCCGAGCCGACGTGGGACTGGCGCTGCTCGCAGAGGCGCACGATCGAGGAGAGGCGCACGTCGAGGCCGCGCGCGAGCGTCATCAGCGTGCGGAAGGTCGGGTTGATCTCGCCGCGCTCGATCGCGCCGATGTAGTTGCGGTGCAGGCGCGCGCGGAAGCCGAGCTCCTCCTGGGAGATCGCGTGGCGGGCGCGCAGCTCGCGCACGACGCGGCCGAGCGCGAGGTGCTCGGAGGAGATGACGCGGGCGGCGGGGGAAGTAGGCTTGTGGTGCATGGGAGCTTGACCCTCTCGTGTCGGGCCGGGGGCTGTGTCTGCAGCGCCCCGGCCGCTTTTTGACTTGACCGTGGGTGACCGTAGGTGGGGGCGCGGATGGTCGGGGCCGTGATCCACTGAGGATCTGGAGAGGCTGTGGGAGAGATGTTGCGAAGCACGCGCGAGAAGGCGCGAAGGGGCGAGATCAGCGCGGGAGGGCGGTGAGGAGGCGCTCGAGGTCGTGGGCGTCGTTCCAGGCGCCGAAGGAGGCGCGCACGAGCTCTTCGCGCGGGAGCGAGCGGACGATCACGCCCGCGGCGGCGAGGCGCTCGACAGCCGCGTCCGCGGCCGGCTCGCGCCAGCTGACGAGCGTCGTGCGACCGCGCGGCAGGACGTCGCGGCCGTGCCCGGCGAGCGCGTCGGCGGCGGTCGCGGCGAGGTCGGCGGCGCGGGCATGGAGCGCGGCCCAGCCGGCGCCGGCGAGCACGTCGAGCGCCGCGACCGCGTGCGCGAGCGAGGCCGCCGAGAGCGCCGGCGTGTCGTAGGCGCGCGCGTCCACGTGCGCGGTGGCGTCGAGGCCGGCGTCCGGATCGGCGAGGTTGACGTAGCCGGGCGCCGGCGCGGGCAGGCGCTCGCGCAGCGCGGGCGAGACGTACAGCAGGCCCGTCCCCTCCGGGCCGCACAGCCACTTCTGGCCGGCGGCGGCATAGGCGTCGGCGCCGAGCGCGACGACGTCGGTGGGCACCGCGCCGGCGCCCTGGGCGCCGTCGAGCAGCAGCGGCACGTCGAGCTGCGCAAGCGCAGGCAGGGCGAGCGCGCCGCTGCGCCAGCTGACGTGCGAGCAGACGACGACCCTCGTGCGCGGGCCGACCGCCTCCGCGATGCGCGCGAAGGGCGCCAGGCGCACCGCGACCCCGCGAGCACGCTGCCCGGCGAGCGGGCCGAGCACGCCCGGGTGCTCCTCGTCGCTGGTGAGGATCTCCTCGCCGGGGCGCAGGTCGAGCGCGAGCAGCATGCGCGCGATCCCGTCCGTGGTCGAGGTCGTGAGCGCGAGGTCGGCGGGAGCGCAGCCGACGCACGCCGCGTAGCGGGCGCGCAGCGCGTCGGCGAGCGCCTGCTTGCGCGTGAAGTGCGCCGCGCCCCAGCGTCCCTCGCCCTGCTCGCGCTCCAGCTCGGCGCGCGCGGCCGCGCTCGCCACCGTCGCGACGGGCCCGTTGGTCCCGGCGTTGAGGTAGGCGCGCTCGCGCAGCACGGGGAACTGCGCGCGCAGCTCTGCGGGCATGGCATTCGCAGCGCTCATCGGCCGCCACGATACGCGTGGCGCGGGAGGCGAGCGTACGATGAGGCGATGGCGCACGCGCACGGCGCACACCACGGACATGTCCACGCACACGCGCATGGCCATGTCCACGGCGCCGACGCCGACGCGCGCCGGCTGACGCTCGCGCTCGCGCTGATCCTCGCGTTCATGGCGGCGGAGGTCGTGACGGGGATCGTCGCCTCCTCGCTCGCCCTGCTCTCCGACGCCGCGCACATGCTCACCGACGCCGCAGCGCTCGCGCTCGCGCTCGTCGCGCTGCGGATCGCGGCGCGACCCGCGCGCGGCGCGATGACGTACGGCTTCGGGCGCGTCGAGATCCTCAGCGCGCAGGCGAACGGGATCACGCTCGTGCTGCTGGCGCTGTGGATCACGTACGAGGCGATCCGCCGGCTCGTCGCCCCGCCGGACGTGCAGGGCGCGATCGTCGTGATCGTCGCGCTCGTCGGGATCGTCGTGAACCTCGCCGCGACGCTCGTGCTCGCCGGCGCCAACCGCGAGAGCCTCAACGTCGAGGGCAGCTTCCGGCACATCCTCACCGACCTCTACGCGTTCCTCGGCACCGCGATCGCCGGCGCGATCATCCTGCTGACCGGCTTCGCGCGCACGGACGCGATCGCCTCGCTCGTGGTCGCGGCGCTGATGCTGCACGCGGGCGCGCAGCTCGTGAAGGCCTCGGCGCGCGTGTTCCTCGAGGCGGCGCCGCCGGGGCTCGACCCGGAGCAGATCGGCCACGTGCTCGCCGCCCACCCGGGGGTCGTCGAGGTGCACGACCTGCACGTGTGGGAGGTGACGTCGGGCTTCCCGGCGCTCTCGGCGCACGTGCTCGTGAAGGCCGGCAGCGACTGCCACGAGCTGCGGCGCGAGCTGCAGCTGGAGCTGACGCAGCGCTTCGAGCTGCGCCACACGACGCTGCAGGTCGACCACGAGGCCGCCCCGCAGCCGCCGCTGCGGATCGAGGTCGCGAGCGAGCGCCGCGGATGAGCAGCGCGATGCGCGCCACGATGGCGCGCCAGCCGCAGGAGCTGCGGCGCCTGCTCGATGACGGCGACCGCGCCGCGCAGGCCGCGGAGCGGCTCGCGGGACGGCGCGTGCTGCTCGCCGGAACCGGCACGAGCTGGCATGCCGCCAACCACGGCGCCTGGCTGCTGCGCGCAGCCGGCGTGGAGGCATGGCCGATCCAGCCGCTGGAAGCGGCGAGCGGCGGCGTGCGGCCGGGCGAGGGCGATGCGCTCGTGCTGCTCAGCCACACGGGCGCGAAGCGCTACAGCGCGGAGCTGCTCGCGACGGCGCGGGCAGCCGCCGTGCCGACGGTCGCGATCGGCGGGATCGACGCGCCGGGCGTCGACCTTCCGACCGTCGCGCGCGAGACGTCCGCGGCCTACACGGCAAGCCACCTCGCCGCGCTGCTGCGGCTCGCGCAGCTCGCGGTCGCGCTGGGTGCGGCGTTGGACCTGGCGCCGATCCCGGATGCCGTCGCTGCCGCGCTCGACGGGCCGCGCCCCGGTGTCGCTCCCCCGCGGCGGCTGCTCGAGTACGCGGGCGCGGGCACGAACGCGTGGACGGCGGCCGAGGGCGCGCTGAAGGTGCGCGAGACCGCGCGGATCGCCTCCGAGGGCTTGATGGTCGAGCAGTTCCTGCACGGCCCGGCGGTCGCGCTCGACGCACGCGACACGCTGGTCTGCCTCGACGGCGGCGGGCCGGGCGCGGAGCGGCTCGAGGCGGTCGCGACCGTCGTGGAGGCCGGCGGCGCACAGGTGCACCGGATCGCCGCGACCGAGCTCGACGAGCAGCTGTCGATCTTCCCGCTCACCGTCGCGGTGCAGCGCATCGCGCTGGAATGCGCCGAGGCGCTGGGCACCGACCCCGACGCGTTCGGCTACGACGTGCCGGGGCGCGAGGCGGTGTGGGAGCGACTGGCGCTCTGAAGCTCAGACGATCTCGCCGAGCCTCAGCCGGCACCCGGAGAAGTAGTCCCCCGCGGGCGAGGCGAGGTAGGCGGCGAGGGTGGCGAGCTGGGCGTCGGTCGTGCGGGGGCCGGGCGTGATGGCGACGGTGCGGATCCCGTAGCGCGCCCACTCGACCGAGAGCGTGCGGGCGAGGTTCTCGGTCGCGGCGCGGGCGCCGGCCGCAGCGGGCGCGGTAGCGCCCTCGGTGGGCGGCGGGGCGATCAGCGTGACCTTGCCGCCGCGCGCGTCGGGGATGAACGCGGCCGCCGCGACGGCACGTATGGTCACCCACGCCGTGTCGAGCGCGGCGCGCAGCGCCTCCTCGCCGCCGGCGCCGAACGCCGGGCGCAGGTCGTGCAGCAACGTGTCGATGCGGCCGTGCGCGACGAGCGCGCCGCTCACGTGCGCTGCGGCGTCGTCCTCGTCGAGCGTCGCCGGCAGGGCGGCCGTCGTCGCGCCCAGCGCCGCGAGCGGCGGGCCGAGCGCGGAGCCGCCGCCGAGTGCGACGACGCGCTCGGCGAGCAGGCCTGGGCGGAGCAACGCGGTCGCGTCCATCGGCGCGTGAGCATACGAAGCGCGGGTAGCGTGCAGCGCCGATGGGAGTCGCCACGGAGCCGAAGCCGCTCACCGCGCCGCTGCCCGGCGGGCGCGCGGGCGCCACGGTGAAGCTGCATCCGCTGCTCGCCGGCGAGATGCTCGCGCCGCCCTGCTACCTCGACCGCCACCCCGGCAAGCTCGGCCTGGCGCGCGACGTCGGCGCGACGCTGTTCTCGCGGCGCAGCCGCTGGACCTGGCTGCCGATCCCGATGTTCCTCGTCGAGCACCCGAGCGCCGGGCCGATCATGATCGACACCGGCTTCCATCCGAGCGTCGTCGCCGGCGTGCGGCCGAACATGGGCCCGCTCTCCCCCGTGCTCTACCGCGTGCGGATCACGCGCGAGCAGACGCTCGCCGCCCAGCTCGAGGCGCGCGGGATCGCGATCGGCGACGTCAAGACGGTGGTCATGACGCACCTGCACATCGACCATGCGAGCGGCATCTCGGAGCTGCCGGGCGCGACGTTCCTCGTCGACAGGCGCGAGTGGGCGGCGGCCGGCGCGCGCGGCGGCCTGTTCAACGGTTACGTGCGCCGCCAGTTCGATCACGCCTTCGACTGGCGCACGATCGACTACGACGCGCCCGAGATCGACTCCTTCGCGCCCTTCGGCCAGAGCGTCGACCTGCTCGGCGACGGCTCGCTGCGGCTGCTCTCCACGCCCGGACACACCCGCGGGCACCAGTCGGTGCTGCTGCGCCTCGCCGGCCGCGAGGCGCTGCTCACCGCCGACGCCTCCTTCACGCGTCGCACGCTCGCCGGCGAGGCGATGCCGCTGGTGCTCGACGACACGCACCGCTTCCGCCGCTCGCTGCACGAGATCCAGCACTACCTGCGGCTGGCGCCCGACGCGCTCGTGATCCCCGGCCACGACGCCGAGGCGTGGGCGGAGCTGCAGCCCGTCTACGGCTGAGAGCCGGCGCTGACCGCCTTCGCGGCGCCGCGCCGCTGCGCCCGCACGCTGCGCCGGACCTGCTTGACGCCGTGCTGCTCGAGATCGCCGTAGAGCGTGCGGATCGCGCCGAGGATCTCGTCCGCGACCTCCTGCTGCTGCTCGCGGCTCGGACGCTCGACCACCGGGAAGTGCAGCGGCTCGCCGTACTGGACGATCACCTTCGGGAACTGCAGCCGTTTCCAGTTGCGCACGCGCTGGGAGCCGTAGATCGCGATCGGCACGACGGGCGCGCCGGACTGCAACACGAGCCGGCCGATGCCGGGGCGCGCGCGGTCGCTGACCTTGCCGGTGCGCGAGCGCCCGCCCTCGCAGTACATGACGATCGCGGCCTCGCGCTCGAGGATCGCCTCCGCGGTGATGAACGCGTCCTCGTCGTAGTGGCCGCGCCGCACGGGGAAGACGCCGCCGGGCGAGTAGATCCACTGCATCGGCTTCGTGAACAGCTGCGACTTCGCCATGAAGCGCACGCGGCGGCGGATGAACGCGCCGGTGAAGAAGTGGTCCATGAACGAGAAGTGGTTCGGCGCCAGGATCACACGGCCGTGCGCCGGCACGCTGTCGGACCCGATGCAGCGCACACGGAAGAAGATCAGCCCGTAGAGGACCGTCACGAGACGCACGGCCTCGTAGACCCAGTTCGGCTCCCGGGTGCGCGAGCGCTGGTGGAACTTGTCGAAGTACTCCGGCGGGCGCGGGTCCTTGTAGACCTGCGCCTTCATCGAGGCGAGCTGCTCGTCAGGCATCCCCGAGAGCTTATCGCCGCGGCGCCGGTATAAGTCGTGCCGTGTCCGACGCGATTCCCCCGCGCGTGCTCGTTCTGAGCGCCTCGATCGGCGAGGGGCACGACCTGCCGGCGCGCTTCCTCGTGGCGGACCTGCTGCAGCGCCGCCCCGCGATCCACGCCCCGATCGAGGACGGGCTGCGCGCCGCCGGCACGCTCACGGAGCGGCTCGTGATGAGCGGCTCGTCGTTCGGGTCGCGCTGGGGCAACCTCCTCTTCGACGTCGAGTACGCGCTGGTCACCCACGTGCCGCTGGTGCGGCGCTTCGCGAGCTGGCTGGCGCAGGCGCTCGGGGGTCGGGGGCTGCTGCGGCTGATCGCGCGCGAGCGGCCCGACGTGATCGTCTCGACGTATCCGGGCGTGACCGAGGTGCTCGGGCGCCAGCGGCTGCAGGGCAAGCTCGACGTGCCCGTCGTCTCCGCGATCACCGACCTCGCCGCGCTGCGCTACTGGTCGCATCCGGGCGTCGACGTGCACCTGATCACGCATCCGGAGTCCGAGGCGGAGGTGCGGGCGATCGCCGGCTCGCGCACGCGCGTCGTCGCGGTGCGCGGGCTCAACGACCCGCGCTTCGCCGCGCCGCCGACGCGCGCGCAGGGACGCCGCGCGCTCGGGCTGCCGGCCGCGCCGAGACTCGTCGTCGTCTCCGGCGGCGGCTGGGGCGTCGGGGACCTCGCGGGCGGCGTCGCGACGGCGCTCGCGCTCGACGACACGCACGTCGTCGTGATGTGCGGGCGCAACGAGGAGCTGCGCGAGCGCCTCGCCGCGGCCTTCGGCGCGCACGAGCGCGTGACGCTGCTCGGCTTCACGACGCAGGTGCCGGAGCTGTTCGCCGCCGCCGACGCGCTCGTGCACTCGACCGCCGGCCTGACGGTGCTGGAGGCGTGGGTGCTCGGCTGCCCGACGATCTCCTACGGCTGGGGGCGCGGGCACATCCGCGCGAACAACCGCGCCTACGTGGAGCACGGCATCGCCGCCGTCGCGCGCGACCGGGAGGAGCTGGCGGTCGAGCTGCGGCGCGCGCTCGGGCGGCCGCGCTCACCCGACCCCGGGTTCGCCCGCCTGCCGGTCGCCGCCGACGTCGTGCTCGGCATGGTCGGGGACGATCACGTCCGCGACGGCGCGTGAGGCGCCGAGCAGCGCGGCGCCGCTCGCGACCGTGAGGACCGCGAGCCCGAGCACGGCCCCGCCGAGCGCCGTGTCCCCCCAATGCTCGCCGAAGACCAGCGGCGCGGCGAGCACGGGCACGAGCACCTGCGCCGCGAGCACGACAGACGCCACGCGCGTGGCGGCGATCCGCTGCAGCGCGCTCATCTCCGCCGTGAGCGCGAGCAGCCCGGCCGCCGCGGCGAGCGCGGCCCAGGCGAGCCCCGCCCCCCACGCGCCGCGATCGAGCGCGTCGGCGACGAGCTTGAGCGCGACGGCGGCGAGCGCGTCGCCGGCCGCGGCGGCGAGCACGCGCAGGCGCGCGTCGCGCAGGCGCGCGCGCAGCGCGAACGGCACCAGCACCGGGACCGCCAGCAGCGCCACCAGCACGGCGATCCCCGCATCGCTGTCGCCGGCCCCGACGTTCGTCGGCGCGACGAGCGCGACGCCCGCCACGCCGCAGACGACGGCGCCGACGCCGATCGCCTCACGGCGGCCGACGGGCTCGTGCAGGAAGGTGGCGGAGAGCGCGAGCAGCAGCACGAGCCCGAGCGCGAGCGTCGGCTGCACGACGGTGAGCGGTGCGAGCGTCAACGCGAGCACCTGCAGCCCCGCGCCCCCGAGCGCGAGCGCGGTGCCCGCGACCCAGCGCGGGCGTCGCAGCAGGCGGCCCAGCAGCGTCGGCGCCAGCACGGCGCCGCCGCCGGCGTGGCGCGCCTCGAGCGCCTGCAGCACGTAGGCGCACTCGAAGCAGGCGGCGGCGGCGAGCGCGACGGCGATCCCGCCGATCATGCGGCGCCCGCTCCGCTGTGGCACGATCCGCGCCGTGCGCTCCCCTGCCGTCGCCGTCTCCGCGGCGCTCGCGACCGGCGCGGCATGGTCGCTGCCGGCGCTCGCGCCGCTCGTCCCCTCACTGTGCCGCTCGCTGGGGATCGAGCGGACGCTGCCCGGCGGCGAGCCGATCGTCGCGCTCACGTTCGACGACGGCCCGCACCCGCAGGGCACCCCGGCCGTGCTGGAGGCGCTCGCCGCTCGCGGTGCGCTCGCGACCTTCTTCCTCGTCGGCGAGCAGGTGCGTCGCTGGCCGGCGCTCGCCGCCGAGATCGCCGCCGCGGGCCACACGCTCGCGCTGCATGGCGACCGCCACCGCCTGCTGCTGCGCGTCCCGCCGCGGGCGCTTGCGCACGACCTCGACCGCGGTCACGCGACGATCGCGGAGGCGACGGGCGTCGCGCCGACGCTCTACCGCCCGCCGTACGGGATCTTCAGCCCGGCCGGGCTCGCGCTCGCGCGGCGGCGCGGCTGGCGGCCGCTGCTGTGGTCGCGCTGGGGGCGCGACTGGCGCCGCTGGACGACGCCCGCGCGGATCGTCGCGCAGGTGACGGAGGAGCTGGCGGCCGGTGACGTGCTGCTGCTGCACGACGCCGATCACTACAGCGCAGCCGGATCGTGGCAGCGGACGGCCGCCGCGCTGCCGCTCGTGCTCGCGGAGATCGAGCGGCGCGGCCTGCGCTGCACGAGCCTCTGACTCCGCCTCAGCGTTCGGCGACGCGCCGGCGCACGCCGACGCCGGTCGCCAGCACCGAGCCGACCAGCAGCAGCGTCAGCAGGATGTGGCCGCGCGCGAAGTGCGACACGTCGCCGGTTCCGTCCCAGAGCGCGTCGAGCAGCGTGCCGGCGAGCGCCGCGAGCAGCGCCGCCATCAGCCCGACGAGCACCAGCGCGACGTCGCGCACGACGCGGCGGGCGCGCGGGTGCGCGGGCGCGGTCTCGGCCAGCGGCTCCGGCGTGCTTGCGACGACGGGCACGGCGACCGGCGGCGCGACGTCGACCTGGGCGCGATGCCATGCGACGTAGTGACGCAGGCCCTCGGCGAACGGCGTGCGCGGCGTCCAGCCGAGCTCGGCGGCCGCGCGCTTGCCGCAGACCTCTGCGCCCTTGAAGTCGGCGGCACGGCCCTCGGTCTCGACCAGCTCGACGTTGCCGATCGCGTCGCGCACGTGCTCGGCGATCTGACGGATCGTCACGTCCTCGTCGCTGACGAGGTTGTAGGTGCGGTTCGCCGCGCACGGCTCCAGGCCGGCCACGACGCCGTCCGCGAGGTCCTCGACGTAGACGAAGCGACGCGACTGCAGTCCGCCGCCGGCGAGCGTGAGCGGCTCGCCCGCAAGCGCCTTGCGCACGAAGATCGGGATCACGGCGGCCGGGCGCGCGCGCGGACCGTAGGGGATCCCGAAGCGCAGGATCGTCGACTCGACGTCGTAGAGCTCGCGATAGGAGCGGCAGTAGAGCTCGCCGGCGAGCTTCGTCGCGGTGTAGAGGTGCGCGGGCGGAAGCAGCGCCGTGCCCTCGTCGACATGCTCGGCGTCGACGTCGGAGTAGACCCAGATCGTCGAGGCGTAGACGACGCGCCCGACGCCGTGCCGGCGCGCCGCCTCGAGCACGTTGACGGTCCCGCGCGCGTTCAGCTGCTCGGCTGCCACCGGGTCCTGCTGCACCTCGCCGACGTCGGCCGCGGCGGCCAGATGCGCGATCGCGTCGCAGCCCTCGGCCGCGCGCAGCATGTCCTCGAGCACGCACATGTCGCCGATCACGGTCTCGACGTCGGCGTGGTGAGGCGAGGGGCGCACGTCGAGGATGCGCGGCTCGTGGCCGGCGGCGAGGAGCTTGTCGACGACATGCGAGCCGATGAACCCCGCACCCCCGGTGACAAGGACGCGACTCATGCGGGATCGACCTCCGGTCGGTAGTAGAGCGGGACGCACCAGTGGCCCTCGGCCACCCAGTCGGTGTTCGGCAGCTCGTCGCCGGTTCCCATGATGCGATGGCACGGCTGGTCGTAGACCTTGCCGCTGGACTTCTCGATCGGGTCGAAGACGATGTACTTGTAGAGCCCGGAGATCATGCCGTCCGGCAGCTGAAGGCGACCTGGATGCAGCAGGTCGAGGTGGTCGCGGGCGGCCGCGTTCTTCCACGCGACGATCTCCTCCATCCGCTCGGCCTGCACGAGCCCGAGCGCCGCCGTGAACTCGCTCATGCGGAAGTTCAGGCCCTGGACGTCGTAGTCCGGCTTGCCGTAGTCGCGGAACGCGCGCGCGTGCGCGATCAGGTCGTCGTGCTTGGAGACGAGCACGCCGCCCTCGCCGGTCGAGACGGTCTTGGTGGCGTAGAACGAGTAGACGCCCGCGTCGCCGTAGGTGCCCGGACGCCCCTCGCCCCAGGTGGCGCCGTGCGCGTGCGCGCAGTCCTCGAGCAGGAAGACACCCTCGGCGCGGCACAGCTCGGCGATCGCCTCGCTCTCGAACGCGATGTGCCCGCCGATGTGGACGAGCACGAGCGCCTTCGGTCGGTGGCGCGCGATCTTCGCCTCGACGTCGGCGAGCGAGGCGCAGAGGTCGTCGCGGTTGCAGTCGACGAAGACGGGCCGTCCGCCGGCCGCCATGATCGCGAGCGGCGTCGCCATGAACGTGTTGGAAGGACAGAGGACCGCCTCACCGCGCACCCCGGCGAAGTCGAGCGCCGCGACCGCGCCGCCGGCCCACGAGCCCATCGCGACCGCGGGGACGCGGTTCCACGCCTCCCAGGCCGCCTCGAAGCGGCGGTTCATCTCGCCGTGAGACCACTGACCGGAGTCGATCACCTCGTCGACGAGCGCGTGGAAGCGCGCGCGGTCGCGCGCGTCGAACCCGATGGCGAAGCGATGCAGATCCAGTTGTTCGCCGACAGACATGAGTGGGAAGGCTAGTGATCGGCGCGGCCGGCGGACGTGCCCTGCCCGTGAACGGCGCCCGAGCGCCTGCTCAGAAACACCCGCACGAAGTCCGCGAGCTGGCGGCCGCGGTGCAGGAAGCCGCGCAGCGTGCGGCCGGTGGCGCGGTGCGTGAGCTCCAGCTCGACCTCCTCGACGCGGTACCCGGCTCGCACGGCGTCGATCGTCATCCCGATCTCCATCCCGAAGCGCGGTGCGAACGGGACGACGGCCGCGAGCACCTCGGCGCGCAGCGCGCGCTGACCGGAGATCGGCGCCTCGCAGCGCAGGCCGCAGCGGCGCTCGATCGCCCAGCGCGCGAAGCCGAGCGCCCAGCCGAAGCCGCCGCCGACGCGCCGCGCGAACGCGGCGACGGCGAGGTCGGCTTCGCCGCGACGGACGGTCTCGACGAGCGTGACCAGCTCGGCCGCGCTGGCGGCGAGGTCGCCGTCGCACAGCAGGATCACCGGCCGCGGATCGGGCTCGCTCGCCAGCGGCAGCAGGCGCTGCGCCGCGAGCGTCGCGGTCCCCCCCTTGCCCTGGTTGCGCTCCGAGCGCACGACCTCGGCGCCGTGCGCGGCGGCGACCTCGGCGGTGCCGTCGGTCGAGCCGTCGTCGGCGACGAGGACGCGTGCGCCGGGGAACGCCGCCGCGAGCGAGGCGAGCGTCGCCGGCAGGCGATCGGCCTCGTCGTGGGCCGTGACGATGACGATGGTGGCGTGAGTCATCGGGGGCGGCGGCTATTCTGGCGCCCCGCGGGGTCGGCTGCGGCGCCGTTCAGCTCTCGAGGCGATCCAGGAGGTCGAGCGTGCCCGACGTCGAGGCCCACATCACCGGCACGGTCTGGAAGATCGAGGTGTCGGTCGGCGACACCATCGACGAGGGGGACACGGTCGTGATCCTCGAGTCGATGAAGATGGAGATGCCGGTCGAGGCTGAGGATCCGGGCGTCGTGAAGGAGATCCGCTGCGAGGAGGGCCAGGCGGTCTCCGAGGGCGACACGCTCGTCGTGCTCGAGTAGCGGACCGGCCGATGGGCACGCTCAAGGTCGACGCGCCGGCGCCCGGCGTCGCGCGCCTGACGATCTCCAACCCCGAGAAGCGCGGCGCGCTGGATCGCGAGCTGCTGGAGGAGCTGACCGCCGCGCTGGGCCGGCTCGACGCGCGCTGCGTCGTGCTGACGGGCGAGGGGCGCTCCTTCTGCGCCGGCTACGACATCGAGGAGCTGATGCGCGAGGGCTACGACGATCGACCCGGTTCCCACCCGCCCGCGCATCCGTTCCCGGCTGCGCTCGCGGCGATCGAGGCGTACCCGTATCCGGTGCTCGCGGCGTTGAACGGCTACGCGATCGGCGGCGGGCTCGAGCTGGCGATCGCGTGCGACCTGCGCATCGCCGCCGCCGGGATCCAGCTCGGGATGCCGCCCGCGAAGCTCGGCGTCGTCTACGCGCACACGGGGCTGAACCGCTTCCTGACCGCGATCGGCGCGGCGCGCACGCGCGAGCTGTTCCTGACCGGCCGCCGCATCGACGCGGCGACGGCCGAGCGCTGGGGGCTCGTGAACGAGGTGGCCGAGGCGGACGTGTTCGCGGACGCCACGCTCGCGCTCGCCGCCGAGATCGCCGCCAACGCGCCGCTCTCGCTGCGCGGCAACAAGGCCGCGATCCGCGCGCTCGTCACGCGCGCGGGCGCGCTCGACGCCGACACCGCCGCGGCACTCGACGTCGAGCGCCGCGGCGCCTTCGAATCCGAGGACCTGCGCGAGGGCCTGCACGCCTTCGGCGAGAAGCGCCCGCCCGCGTGGCGCGGGCGCTAACGCACCTACTTCGACACGGTGTCGGCGTGCTCCACGCCCGCCACCACGTCAAGCGGCGCGGCGAGCGGTGCCGGCGGGGGCGGCGGTGGCGGCGCCGGCCACGCGACCGCCGCTCTGCGTGTGCTGGTGCCGGCGGCGAAGCCCACCCACCCCGAGCGCGAGCCGCCGTACACGGTTCCCGCTTCGGTGCCCGTTATCGGCGCCTGCACGGCGGCGGCCGTTCTGTTGACGACCGTCACTCTGGAGCCTTCGACGTAGCCGACCACGCTGCCCGTGCTCGCAGTCGCCCATGCGTCCTGGCGCCCGAGCAGGACGGCGAGCGCCGTGGGCAGCAGCTGCACGATCGGCGCGCTGGAGTTGAAGTAGCGGTTGTACGTCGCAAGCGCCGCGTCGAGGACGGGATAGAAGACGGCCCCTTCGGCCTGATCGGACTCCGCCAGGTTCGTCTGGTGGAAGTAGTGCGGCCGCGGGTCGTTGCCCATCATTAGCCCGAAGATCCGCTGCGACTCCGCCGCCACGACGTCTTCCCACGTCGCCGGGCTCGTTCTGCAGGTGTTCGTCGGCGATTCGACGCACCCGCCTCCGAGCGAGGGCGGCAGATAGAGGAAGTTGTACTCGTCGAGCTCCTGCGCCCGGGTCGCGACGTTGTAGTAGACGTTCGTCGGGTGGCGCGGGAAGACGCGCGCGGTCCCGTCGATGAACTGCGCGCCCGCGGGCCAGACCGGACCCGTCGTGCTCGTCGGCGTGACGGGATAGGGCTTGGAGGCGTCCGCGCCGAGGTATCTGACGCCGGTGTCTCTGATCGCGTTCGAGAAGTTCGGGTTCTGGCCGTAGGGGCCGATCTTGGCCGTGTTGACGCTCGGCGGATCGGTCGTGGAGCCGGCCGCGCCGGCGTCTCTGTATCTGAGGATCGTGGGACCTGTGTCTCTGGCCGGGTTGGCCGGCTGGGCCACCGTCCCGATCATCGCCCACGCGCCGTCGGGGAGGCTGCGCCGGTAGATGCGGTAGCCCGTCGCCTTGCAGATCGCATCCCATTCGAGCACGGTCGAGCCTCTCGTGATCCCTCTTTCCCCGACCGGCACTCTGGCGGTCGTGGTCGCGGCGACGGTCTCGCCGTTCGGCGAGGTCGCGGTGATGCCGTATTCGTAGAGGCCGGCGGCGAGCGTGCCGTTTCTCGCCACGGGCGCCGCTTCGTCGATGCTCGGCGGGTCGATCGTCCCGGGGCTGCCGGGGATCAGGTTCGCGAGCCCGGAGTGCTCGCCGGTCACGAGCTCCGAGGCCACCGTCGGGATGCCCGTGGTGGTGGCCCAGTTGACGTTGTCGGTGATCTCGGAGTCGATGAACGCGCGCGTCGAACAGTCGAGGTTCGGGTGGTCGTAGGTGTGGCTTATCCAGTTGAACGCCGTCTTGTTGGCCTGGAAGGCGGCGAGCAGCGGATCGCTGCCGCCGTTTGCTTCCGCGGCGGCGACGCTCCCGCCGCCGTTGAAGAGGTTGTCGATCCGCAGCCCGTTCGCTCTGGACCATTCGACGGCCTTCGTCACGTCGGCGGCCGTCATCCGCACGGCGTCCGCGGGGTTGAAGTCGGTGACGTGATTGACCGGATCCCAGATGTCGTCGCCGAGGAACACGTCGTCGATGTGCATCTCGAGGTAGTTGCGCTGGTCGCCGAAGTAGGTGCCGCGCGTGACCCACGCGAGCTCGCCGTGGCGCAGCAGCTGGCTGTGGATCTGGAACGAGTTGGAGTCGAACGTCTGGACCAGCTCCTGCCGACCGTCGGGATGCGTGAAGACGCCGACGAGCGAGGCGCCGTCCGGGTCGGTGAGCAGCGTCGAGTACGACGCCGCTTCGATCGGCGTCGCCTCGTAGCCCCATGTCCCCGCGCCGATCGTGACGGTCCCCTTCAGGTACGGGAAGGCGCTCTGGCCGGCCGGCGTCAGCGTCGCGTCGACGCCGTCGAGCGGACCGGCGAACGTCGGAGGATTGAGACCGACTTCGGGGCTCGGGAACGTGTAGGCGGTCACCTGGCGGACGTTGAAGGTCTGCTCGAAGGACTGCAGCGCGGTCCACTCTTCGGGCGCGAGCGCGGAGGCGCAGACGCCTTCTTCGTCGCAGCGCGGCAACCCGCCGGTCGCGACGATCACCGCCTGGTATCTCGCCTCCTGGGTCCCTTCGGGAAGCGTCGTGGAGAGCGATTCGGGTGTGATCGGCGTGTGGCCGGACGTCGCGACGAGCTGGTCGAAGGGCACCCCCTCGCGCTTGAGCTGCGCCTGCCACGCCGAGAACGACGGTTCGGTTCCGTTGGCGCCGAGCAGCAGCACCTTCAGGTCGATCCGCTGCGCCGCACCGGCGGGCGCGGCCGCGAGCAGCGAGAGCCCGCAGCAGATCGACAGGACGATCACGATCAGCTTCGCTTGCATGCGGTGCTCCCCCGGCTCCCGGAATCGATGTCGGGTGAGTCTCGTGAACGACAGCGGCCGTACCAAGGGGTCATCTGTCGCATTGGGCGTTCAACGAGCTGAACGCCTGCGCGCGCTTGGCACGGCAACGCGCGCTGTCCGCGTTCCTCCGTACCCTTCTGGGGTCCACCGACCGGAGGTTGCCGCCCCCGATGGCCGCATTGATCACCCGAGAGGAAGCGCTGCGTCTGGGCGAGATCGAGGATCGCGCCGAGATCGAGGCGCTGATCGAGCGCGCCTGGCGGGTGCGGGTCGAGAACTTCCAGGACGCGACGGACATGTGCTCGCTCGTGAACGCGAAGTCCGGCGGCTGCGCGGAGGACTGCGGCTTCTGCGCCCAGTCGCGCTTCGCCGAGGCGGACACGCCGCTGCACGCGATGATGGAGCCCGAGCAGATCCTCGAGCACGCGCGCGCGGCCGAGGCGGCCGGCGCGCACCGCTTCTGCATGGTCACGCAGGGGCAGGGGCTCTCCAAGCGCGACTTCGAGAAGGTGCTCGAGGGCACGCGGCTCGTCGCCGAGCACACGAACCTCAAGCGCTGCGCCTCGATCGGCCACATGTCGCCCGCGCGCGCCAAGGCGCTCAAGGAGGCCGGGGTCCAGCGCGTGCACCACAACGTCGAGACGGCCGAGTCCTACTACCCGGAGGTCTCCACGACGGTCCGCTACGAGGGTCGCGTGCGCACGATCGAGGCCGTCAAGGAGGCCGGCCTGGAGACGTGCGTCGGCGGGATCCTCAACCTCGGCGAGACGCGCGCGCAGCGGGTCGAGATGGCCTTCCAGCTCGCCGCGCTCGACCCGACGAGCGTGCCGATCAACCTGCTGAACCCGCGCCCCGGGACGAAGTTCGGCGACCGCGACTACATGGAGCCGATCGAGGCGGTCAAGTGGATCGCGATCTTCCGCCTGATCCTGCCGGAGGCGCTCTTCCGCCTCTGCGGCGGGCGCGTGGAGAACATCGGCGAGCTGCAGCAGCTCGCGGTCAAGGCCGGCATCAACGGCGTGATGATGGGCAACTTCCTCACGACGCTCGGCAACACGCCCGAGGAGGACCGCGCGATGTTCGAGGAGCTCGGCCTCAACGTCGCGCGCCAGCCCGACAACGGCGCGAACCCGCGGCCGGACAACCGCTCCGGCTGGCTCGAGGGCGAGACGCCGGACGTGATCGAGGCCCACCTCGCGCCGCAGGAGCCGGCGCCGCTGCAGGTGCGGCTGTGGGACCCGGCGTCGCAGCTGCGCTTCGAGAGCAAGCGCGTGATCCCGCCGCGACCCGACGGCGCGCCGAACCGCGGCGCAGGGCGCGAGACCCGCGAGCGACAGGAGGCGATGCGGCGATGATCGAGATCGAGGCCCGACTGCAGGAGCTGGAGGAGCTGGGCCTCGCTCGCCGCACGCGTCTCGTCAGCGGTCCGCAGGGCCCGCGCGTCGTGCTCGACGGCAAGCCCGTCCTGCTGCTGTGCTCCAACAACTACCTCGGCCTCGCTGACCATCCGGCGGTGCGCGAGGCCGCGGCCGACGCGGCGATGCGCTGGGGCGTCGGCGCCGGCGCGTCCCGGCTCGTCTCGGGCACGATGACGATCCACAGACGGCTGGAGGAGCGGCTCGCCGCCTTCGAGCGGAGGCAGTCCGCGCTGCTGTTCGGCTCGGGGTACATGGCGAACGCGGGGGTCGTCTCCGCGCTCGCGCGTGCCGGCGACGTCGTCTTCTCCGACGAGCTCAACCATGCCTCGATCGTCGACGGCTGCCGGCTCTCGCGCGCGGAGGTGTTCGTCTACGACCACGGCGACGTCGAACACCTCGAGTGGGGGCTGCGCGAGGCGAACGGACGCGGCGCGCTGATCGTCACCGACGGCGTCTTCTCGATGGACGGCGACGTCGCGCCGCTCGCCGAGCTCGCCGAGCTGGCGGGCCGCTACGACGTGCGGCTCGTCGTCGACGAAGCGCACGGCACCGGCGCGCTCGGGCCCGGCGGGCGCGGCGCGGTCGCCGAGGCGGGCGCCGAGGACGGCGTCGACGTGATCGTCGGCACGCTCGGCAAGGCGCTCGGCTCCTACGGCGCCTACGTCGCGTGCGACCAGCGGATGGCGAAGCTGCTCGTCAACGCGGCGCGCTCGTTCGTCTTCTCGACCGCGCCGCCGCCGCCGTCCGTCGCCGGCGCGCTGGCCGCGCTCACGCTGCTGGAGGCCGAGCCGCGCCGCGTCGAGAAGCTGCTGGCCAACGCGGCCGTGCTGCGCGAGGCGTTGACGGCCGAGGGCTTCGCCGTCGGCGCGGGACGCACGCAGATCGTCCCGCTCGTGATCGGCGACGCCGACCGCACGATGCGCGTCTGCGAGCAGGCGCTCGAGCGCGGCGTCTTCGCGCAGGGGATCCGCCCGCCGACCGTCGCCGCCGGCACCTCCCGCCTGCGCCTCGCGGTGATGGCCTCGCACGGCAAGAGCGAGCTGCGCGACGCCGCGCAGGCGCTCGCGCAGGCGGCGCGCGCAGCGGGCGTGCGCCCTGAGGAGACGCGCTCGCCGATCGCGGCGCCCGCCGTCGTCGGCGAGGAGCCGGCGGCACCCTCCTCGCGCTGGGACGAGCCGGCGCCGTTCGACGATCCGGGGCGCGCGGCGCGCGTCTTCGACGCCGAGGCGCCGGACGCGCTCGAGCACGCCGCGTAGCCCGCGGTGAGGGGCTGCTTCGTCACCGCGACCGACACGGGCGCCGGAAAGACGATCGTCGCGGCCGCGATCGCGGCCGCGCTGCGCGCCCGGGGCGACGCGGTCGCCGTCTTCAAGCCGGCGCTGACCGGCACCGACGAACCCTCGAACCCTGACTGGCCGCCGGACGACGTGCTGCTCGCCGCCGCGGCCGGCGTCGATCCGGCTGGGGTCGCCCCGGCACGCTTCGGACCGCCGGTCTCGCCGCACCTGGCCGCCACCCTCGCCGGCGCGCCGCTCGATCCGGCCGACCTGCTCGCCGCCTTCCGGCAGCGCACGGCCGCCGCCGACGCGGTCGTCGTCGAGGGTGTCGGCGGGCTGCTCGTCCCGCTGACGTGCACCTACCTCGTGCGCGAGCTCGCGCGCGACCTCGGCCTCCCGCTCGTGATCGCCGCCCGCCCCGGCCTCGGCACGATCAACCACACGCTGCTGACCGTCGAGGCAGCCCGCGCGGCGAAGCTGGAGGTCGCCGGCGTCGTGCTGACGCCGTGGCCGCGCGACCCGAGCACGCTCGAGCTCGACAACCGCGCGACGATCGAGCGGCTCGGTCAGGTCGAGGTCGCGACGCTCCCGCTGCTGCCGCGCGCCGACCCCGCGCTGCTCGCCGAGGCGGGCGCCGGGCTCCCGCTCGACCGCTGGCTCGCGGCCTAACCGAGCGCGCGGTCGATGAACGGTCCGAGCAGCCGTGCGACGGCGGCTGCCGTCGCGTGCGGATCGCCGCTCGGCAGCGTGACGTGGCTGATCGCCAGGCGCACGAGCGACTCGCACAGCAGCTCGACGTCCTCGGCCCCCGCCTGCGGCCAGCCGGAGCGGATCACGGCGGCCAGGCGCGCGGCAGCCCAGGCGACGACGGGCATGCCCTGCGTCGTGACGAGCGGCAGCATCCCGCCGGTGCCGTCGTCGCTGAGCAGGATCCGCACGAGCGGGTCCTCGCCGGCGGTCGCGAGGAAGACCTCGAGCGCCGCCTCGACGGCGGCGTGCGGGTCGCCGAGGTGCTCGCGCACCGCCGCTTCGACGCCGTCGAGGAAGCGCTCGCCCTCGTGGATGACGAACGCCTGGGAGAACTCGTCGCGCGTGCCGAACTCCTTGTAGAGCGTCTGGCGGCTCACGCCCGCCGCCTTCGCGACGTGCGCCATCGTGATCTCCGCCCACGTCCGCTGCTGCAGCGCGTCGCGCGCGGCGCCGAACAGCGTCTCGCGCAGCAGCTGGCGCGCGGCGACCGCGTACGGGGTGCGCTCATGCGTGGTGGCCATCGCCCCCATGGTGGCAGCGGGCGCGCTCACGCGTCGGGCTCGAAGTCGACCTTGTCCCGGACGCCGCAGTCGGGGCACGCCCAGTCGTCCGGCACCGCGCTCCACGGCGTCCCCGCCGGGAAGCCCTCGCGCGGGTGGCCGGCCTGCTCGTCGTAGACGTAGCCGCAGCCGGGGCAGCGCCAGCGGCTCATGCCGCGACCCGGCCATAGCGGGCGAGCACGCGCCGCCGCTTGCGTGGCTGGATGTTCGCGCGCTCGACGTCGCCGCCGTAGTGCGCGAGCAGGCGGTGGTCCATCACGCGCCGCCAGACGGGTGGGAAGAGCGCGAGCACGATCATGCCCGCGTAGCCCGTCGGGAGCTGCGGCGCCCCCTCCATGTGGCGCAGCGCCTGGTAGCGGCGCACCGGGTTGGCGTGGTGGTCGCTGTGGCGCTGGAGGTGGTAGAGCAGGACGTTGGAGGCGACGTTGTTGCTGTTCCACGAGTGCTCGGGGGCGGTGCGCTCGTAGCGGCCGTCCTCGCGCTTCTGGCGCAGCAGGCCGTAGTGCTCGAGGTAGTTGACGACCTCGAGCAGCGAGGCGCCGACGACCGACTGGATCAGCAGGTACGGCAGCACGACCGGCCCGAAGGCGACGACGAGCACGACGTAGAGCGCGAACGTCATCGCCCAGGCGTTGAGGATGTCGTTGCGGTAGGTCCAGCGCCAGTGGCCGCCGCGACCGAGGCGCTCGGCCTCCAGCTCCCACGAGGAGCGCAGGCTGCCCCACGCGGTGCGCGGCAGGAACGCCCAGAAGCTCTCGCCGAGGCGCGCGCTGGCCGGATCCTCCGGGGTCGCGACGCGCACGTGGTGGCCGCGGTTGTGCTCGATGAAGAAGTGGCCGTAGCCGCTCTGCGCGAGCGCGACCTTCGAGAGCCAGCGCTCGAGGCTCGCACGCTTGTGCCCGAGCTCGTGGGCGGTGTTGATCGCGATCCCGCTGACCATCGCCATCGTCGAGGCGAGGCCGATCTTGTCGATCGCGGAGAGGTCGCCGTGCGACCACAGCCAGCACGCGAAGACGAGCCCGGCGTACTGGACCGGGATGAAGGCGTAGGTGCACCAGCGGTAGTAGCGATCCTGCTCGAGCCACTTGATGACGCTGTCGGGCGGGTTCTCCGCGTCCATCCCGACGACGACGTCGAGCAGCGAGAAGATCACGAAGACGAGGATCGGCCCGTAGAACCAGAAGACACCGAGGCCGGTGAGCTGCACGAGGCCCCAGGCGATGAACGGCAGCAGCGGGACGATCAGGCCGAGCAGCCAGGCGTAGCGCTTCGGGTCGCGCCATGTCGCGGGCGTGAGCGCGTCCGCCTCGGCCGATACAGATGCCATGAGCGCGTCTCCTTCGAGGTCTCGCGGATAGTCAACGTCGTCTATCTTTACATGGGAGACCACTGATGTCAAGCAGCAAGACGGAATGGGGCATCTGTGTCCGGGACGCATGCGGGCCACGATGCCGCCCGATAAGAGCGGCACCGAGCCCAGCTTCATGCCGCGATTGTCACGATAGTTCGATTCTCGGTGTTCCTCCTCTGCCGTCTTCAAGCTTGTTGACACCGGCTATTCTCGGGTTTGACTTGCATGAACCGGGGAATAGCGGGGTTTGAAATAGCGTTATGGTTTCTCTTGCTCTTAGCTGTGCGGTTCGGAGTTCAAAGATGTACGTTATTTTCAGTCCGTATAGACATCTGAAGAGCAGGCCGTCGTCGACTAGGTATTCATGTAGGGTCCACATGGCGAACTGTTCGGGGTGCCCGACAACTCTGCCGTAGATGTATTTCAACGGAGAAGAGCTGAGTAGCTCGACTATCGTCCCTCCGGTGCATTCTCTGAAGGCACCTTCCGTCATCGTGCCTATTCTCGGATTTCTGGCTTCCGGCGCTTCCGATAGCGTTCCTTCGGAGTTTCTCGAGATGTTCCATCTCGAGGCGAACGCGCATTCGATGGTCGTGCCTTCGGCGGTGAAGGTCAATCTCCCCACTGAGTCTAGTCTCATGACTCCAGCCGGTTCGATTATAACTCTTGACGCATGGGCCGAGGTCACGCCCATCGACAGAGCACAGCCGATCATCAGCGCCAGGCCAAATACCTTACGCATGTGCTTCCCCCTTTCCCGCAGCACAAGTAGGTAGTTATTGAACGCAGACGGCAACCGCCTGGTTGATCCCCCCTTCCCGACGCAGCCAGTCGCTACGGCGCGGACAGCGCTCGCAACAGATTACCAATAATGTATTAGCTGGAAATGAGGGCGTTGTCAAGGACTTGGATCAACGCCCGTGTAATTCCTAGGGTGTGTACCTAGGTGGCTCAGTCCTCGTGCGGGACGAAGTCGCGCTTGCGCGCGCCGCAGACCGGACAGAACCAGGTCTCGGGGATGTCCTCGAACGCGGTGCCGGGCGGGATGCCGCCGTCGGGATCGCCGTCGAGCGGGTCGTAGATGAACCCGCAGGACTCGCAGATCCACTTCTGGGTCGTCTGGGTCGCGCTCATGCCAAAACCGTACCGGTCTTGCCGGTGAGATGGCTGTACTAGGGTGAGTCGCAGATGGAGCCAGCCCAGCCCGGACCCGGCGAGGAGCTCAATCGCGGCGACGTGACGACGCCGCGGCTCGCCGCGAGCGTGATCGTGCTGCGCGGCGGCGACGAGGCGCTGGAGGTCCTGCTCGTGCAGCGCAACCCTGCCGCGCGCTTCATGGGCGGAGCGTGGGTCTTCCCCGGCGGGTCCGTGGACCCGGGCGACGGCGAGGGCGAGCCGGGACTGCGCGCGGCCGGGCTGCGCGAGGCCGAGGAGGAGGCGGGCATCCTCATCGGGGACCCCGGCCGGCTCGTCGCCTACTCGCGCTGGATCACGCCGGCCGAGGTCACGATCCGCTTCGACACGTGGTTCTTCGTCGCGCACGCGCCCGACGACGCCGACCCGCGCGTGGACGGCGCCGAGTGCGTCGACTGGTGCTGGCGCACGCCCGCGGACGCGCTCGCCGCTCAGCAGGCCGGCGAGCTGCTGCTCGTCTTCCCGACGATCAAGCACCTCGAGCAGCTCTCCGCCTTCCCGAGCGCCGCCGCGCTCGTCGAGCACGCGCGCGGGCAGGTGGTGCGCCCGATCCAGCCGCGCGTCGTCGTCGAGGGCGAGGTGGCGCGCGTGCTGCTGCCCGGCGACCCGGGCTACGAGGACGCCGCCACGCCGGCGGGAGCCTGAGCGATGGCCACGGCCGAGGCTCCGATCAGCGTCGCGGTCACCGGCCCGACCGGCGAGATCGGCCGCGCCTTCATGCGCGCGCTCGAGCGCAGCCGCGACGTCGGCGAGATCCGCGCGCTCGGCCGCCGCGCGCTCGACCCGGTCGCCGAGGGCTGGCGCAAGACGACCTACCTGCGCGGCGACGTGACCGACCGCGCGGCGGTCGACGAGCTCGTGGCGGGCGTCGACGTGGTCGTGCACCTCGCGTTCGCGATCATGGGCGCCGGCGGCGAGGACGGCCATCGCGTGAACCTGGAGGGCTCGCGCAACGTCTTCGCAGCGACCGTGGCGGCGGGCGCGAAGCGGCTCGTCTACACCTCCTCGGTCGCCGCCTACGGCTTCCACGGCGACAACCCGCCGCTGCTGAGCGAGGAGATCCCGCCGCGCGGCACCGAGGCGCATTCGTACTCCGCCGAGAAGGCGGAGGTCGAGCGGCTGCTGAGCGAGCTGACGCGCGGCACGGCGACGGCGGTCTACGTCTTTCGCCCGTGCATCGTCGCCGGCCCCGACGCGCAGATGCTGATCCGCAGCATCCCCTACGTCCAGCTCGACGAGCGGATGCCGAGCGCGGTGCGGCGCCTGCTCGACGCGGTGCCGGTGCTGAAGCCCGTGATTCCCGACAACGGCGTCGAGTTCCAGCTCGTGCACCACGACGACGTCGCGAGCGCGCTGCGCACCGCGGTGCTCGGCCGCGGCGCACCGGGCGTCTACAACCTCGCCGGGCCGGGCGAGCTGACGATGCGCACGCTCGCCGAAGACCTCGGCTGGTATGCCGTGCCGGTTCCCGACCTCGCGGTCGACGCGACCGCCGAGGCGCTCGCGCGGCTGCCGTTCGTGCCGGCGAAGGCGCAATGGATCAACGCGCTGCGCGTCCCGGTGCTGATGGACACCGCGAAGGCCCGCCGCGAGCTGCACTGGCGTCCCCGCCACGGCGCCCGCGAGACGCTCCGCGCCACGATCGCCGAGGCGCGCGCGGGCGAGCTGCTGCGCTGAGCCTGTCGTATCGTTGGCGACGATGGCGCACCCCACCCATACGGCGATCGGGACGTGGAGCGGCGGACGCTTCATGCACTTCGGCGAGGCGCTCGACGACGAGCGGATGCTCGCGCTGCTGCGGCCGGACGCGGCGATCCGCACCGTCCTCACCGCCGACACCTACGGCGCCGGCGACGCCGACCGGCTGCTCGGCCGCGCACTGGCCGGCCTCCCACGCGACGACTACGTGCTCGTCGGCGCGGTCGGCCACGACTTCTACGACGGCGAACGCGACGGGGCCAAAGGCTTCCCGCGCTTCACCGACGCGCGCCTGCGCGGCCCTGAGGAGTACGCCGGCTATCTGCGGCGCGCGACCGAGGCGAGCCTCGAGCGCTGCGGGGTCGAGCGCTTCGACCTGCTGCTGCTGCACAACCCCGACCGCGCCGGCTATACGAGCGAGGCGGTGTGGGACGGGATGGCGGCGCTGCGCGACGCGGGCCTCACCGACCTGATCGGCGTCGCTCCGGGCCCGGCGAACGGCTTCACGCTCGACCTGATCGACTGCTTCGAGCGCTTCGGCGACCGCATCGACTGGGCGATGGTGATCCTCAACCCGCTGGAGCCGTGGCCGGGCGAGCTGGCGCTGCCCGCGGCCGCCGCGCACGACGTCAAGGTGATCACGCGCGTCGTCGACTACGGCGGCCTGTTCGCCGACGATCTCGAGGACGCGGCCGCGCTCGGCCCGCGCGACCACCGCGCCTTCCGCCCCGCCGGCTGGATCGAGCGCGGCCGCGAGCGGATCGCCCGCATGCGTCCGATCGCCGCGCGCCACGGGCTCACGCCGCTCCAGCTCGCCTGCCAGTGGAACCTCGCCCACGAGCCGGTCGCGTGCGTCGTGCCGACGCTCGTGCAGGAGGCCCGGCCGGACGCCAAGCCCGTCGAGGCCCAGCGCGAGGAGCTCGCGTCGCTGCCCGCCGAGGTGCTGCTGAGCG
>DASRAV010000028.1:0-47809 GCA_035637995.1 Conexibacter sp.
CGTTGTCGAGCACCGGCATCTCCAGCACCATCCCGCGCACGCGCTGCGGCGCGGCCGCTGCGACCTCGAGCGTGACGTTGGCGCCGAGCGACGTGCCGCCGATCACCGCGGACTCGAGCTCGAGATGGTCGAGCAGGCCGATCACCTGGCCGCCGAACGCCGTCATCGAGTAGCGCCACATGTCGCGTGGGCGATCCGAGCGCCCGTGGCCGAGCGGGTCCATCACGATCACGCGGTTGCCGCGCGCGGCGAGCGCCTCGGCGAGCGGCTCCTGCATCCGCTGCGAGAGCAGCAGGCCGGGCAGCAGCACCACCGCGCGCGGCCCCTCGCCGTAGACCGAGTACGCGAGCTTGTGGTCGTCGTGCGCGAAGTACGGCATGTCGGTCCAGGCTAGCGCGCGGCCGGTGGCTCGTCGCCGGGTTTGGTCCCCGTCACGACGAAGCCGAGGATGGCGGCGAAGAAGCGTGCGCGCTCGTGGGCGAGGTCGAGCTCGTCCCACCAGCCGATCAGCTCCTCGGGCGTGAAGCGCCCGGCCGCGAGCGCCGCATCGAGGTGGCCGGAGATCACCCAGCCGAAGAAGTCGTAGGGGATCTCGACCGCGTGCGGGATCACGCAGACGTCGACGAGCCCGGCGTCGCGCAGCAGCCGCGGCAGCGCCCGCCCGACGCCGCCGTTGGCGACGCCGTCGCTGTAGCTGCGCACGATCCGCCGCGTCAGCTCGCGTCCGGCGCCGTCGATCACGAGCGCGTCCCAGTCGAAGTCGAAGACGACCGCGCGCCCGTCCGGGCGCAGCACGCGCGCCACCTCGCCGATCACCGTCGCCGGGTCGCCGTCGACATGCATCAGCACGCGCTCGAGGCGACAGCGGTCGACGCTCGCGTCGGGCAGATCGAGCGCCAGCGCGTCGCCGACGCGGAATTCGACGGGCAGGCTGCGCACGTCGACGCGGCGCGACGCCTCGTCGACGATCGGCCGCGAGGTGTCGATGCCGATCACGCAGCCCTCCAGGCCGACGCGCCGCGCGATCGCGCGCACGTCGTCGCCGGCGCCGCAGCCGATCTCGAGCACGTGCAGTCCGCGCCGGAGCGCGAGCTGATCGAGCATGATCGGCTTCAGCGCGCGGATGCTCGGCAGCGCGTTGCCGGCGTCGAAGAAGCGCAGCGCGAAACCGGGGTCCGTGGCCGACGCCACGCTCACCCGAGCCACTCCGCGATCAGGCGGCCGATCAGCTCGCCCTGGTCCTCCTGCAGGAAGTGGCTGGCCTGCGGCACGAGGTGCGCCAGTTCGCTGCCGATCGCCTGAGCAAAGCGCCTGCCCGTGGCCGGCGGGATGATCGGGTCGTGCTCGGCCCACAGCACGAGCTTCGGGCGCGTGTCGTTCGCGAGCGCGTCGAGCACGCGCTGGCCCTCCGCCGCGCCCCGCTCGGTGGGCGTGCGCGGGATCATCAACGGGAACGCGCGCGCGCCCGCCTTCGACGCGGCGTCCGGGAAGGGCGCGTCGTAGCCCGCGATCGCCGCGTCGCCCGGATCGCTGTGGCAGGCGCCGCGCACGAGCATGCCGATCGGCAGGTCCTCGGTGCTCTCGACGAAGTTGCGGAACGCCTCCCACGCGGCCGTCATCTGCTGGTGGCCGGTGAAGAGGCCGGTGTCCATCACGACGATGCGGTCGATCCGCTCGGACTGCTCGACGGCGAGCCGCAGGCCGATCGGGCCGCCCCAGTCGTGCACGACGACGGTCGCGCCGCGCAAATCGAGCCGCTCGAGCAGCTCGGCGGCGAGCTCGGTGTGACGATCGTAGGAGTACCAGTCGAGCGCCGTCGGCTTGTCGGAGCGGCCGAAGCCGGCGTGGTCGGGCGCGATGCAGCGGTAGCCGGCCTCGCGCAACGGCGGGATCACGTGGCGCCACAGGAACGACCACGTCGGCTCGCCGTGCATGAGCAGGACTGGCGCTCCGTCGCCCTCGTCGACGTGGGCGAGGCGCAGCCCATCAAGCTCCCGGTACTGCGGCGCGTACGGGAAGTCCGGCAGGTCAGCGAAGCGCTCGTCCGGCGTGCGCACGACGTCGATCATCGTCGCCCTCTCTCGCGGTGGAAGCCGACCTTAGACGCCGGCGTTCATGAAGGCGCCGCTCGGCGTTTGGATCATGACACCGCGTATCCTGGGCCCGTGCGCCGCGCGGCGTGGATAACCTGCGCGGCATGACCTCCTCCGAGTCGCAGTCCGCCACGCGCGTCGACGTCGAGCAGCTCTCCATCAACACGATCCGCACGCTCGCGATGGACGCCGTCCAGCAGGCGAACAGCGGCCATCCCGGGATGCCGATGGGGATGGCGCCGGTCGCCTACCTGCTGTTCGCCGAGGTGATGCGCCACAACCCGCGCGATCCGCACTGGCCCGACCGCGACCGCTTCGTGCTCTCCGCCGGGCATGGCTCGATGCTGCTCTACGCCGCGCTGCACCTGTCGGGCTACGACGTCACGCTCGAGGACCTCGAGGCGTTCCGCCAGTGGGAGTCGCGCACCCCGGGGCATCCGGAGGTCCACCACACGCCCGGCGTCGAGACGACGACCGGCCCGCTCGGCCAGGGCTTCGGCAACGCGGTCGGGATGGCGATCGCGGAGCGCTTCCTGCGCGAGCACTTCGGCGCGGAGGTCATGGACCACCGCATCTTCGGCATCTGCTCCGACGGCGACCTGATGGAGGGCGTCAGCTCCGAGGCGGCATCGATCGCGGGTCACCTCGGCCTCGGTCAGCTCGTCTTCCTCTACGACGACAACCACATCTCGATCGACGGCGACACGGCGCTCAGCTTCGACACCGAGGACGTCGAGCAGCGCTTCGACGCCTACGGTTGGCACGTCCAGCACGTCGACGACGCGAACGACCTCGACGCGCTGCGCAGGACGATCGCGGCCGCCGTCGCCGAGCGGTCGCGGCCGTCGCTGATCCGCGTGCGTTCGACGATCGCCTACGGATCGCCGGGCAAGGCCGGTACCGCCGGCGCGCACGGCGCGCCGCTCGGCGAGGACGAGGTCCGTGCCACGAAGGAGGCGCTCGGCTGGGACCCGGACGCCAAGTTCCTCGTGCCCGACGGCGTCGCCGAGCACGTCAGCGCTGTGGCGCGCGGCGCCGTCGCGCAGCGCGAGTGGGAGCAGCGCTTTCGCGCCTGGCAGGACGCCGACCCCGGGCGCGCGGCCGAGTGGGACGCCGCCTGGGCCGGTCGCCCGCTGCCGGGCCTCGGCGCGGCGCTGCCGCGCTACGAGGCCGGGCAGGCGCTGGCGACGCGCGCGGCCGGCGGTGAGGCGATGCAGGCGATCGCGCCGTACCTGCCGACGATGGTCGGCGGCTCGGCCGACCTCAACGAGAGCGTGAAGACCGGCATCAAGGCCGACGGCGCCTACAGCCGCGAGCACAGCGCGCGCAACGTCTTCTGGGGCATCCGCGAGCACGCGATGGGCTCGGCCGTGAACGGCATGTGCCTGCACGGCGGCATCGTCAAGCCCTACGGCGCGACGTTCCTGCAGTTCGCCGACTACATGCGGCCGGCGATCCGCCTGTCGGCGCTGATGAGCATCCCGGTGCTGTGGGTCTACTCGCACGACTCGGTCGCGCTCGGCGAGGACGGCCCGACGCACCAGCCGGTCGAGCATCTCGCGGCGCTGCGCGCGATTCCCGGCCTGACCGTGATCCGTCCGAGCGACGCGAACGAGACGGCCGTCGCATGGCGGGTCGCGATCGAGGAGATCGACGGGCCGGTCGTGCTGGTCCTCACGCGCCAGAGCCTGCCGGTGCTCGACCGCACGCTGTACGGCTCCGCCGAGGAGCTCGTGCGCGGGGCCTATGTGCTCGCGGACGCGGACGACGCGGCCGCGACGATCGTCGCCACCGGCTCCGAGGTCTCGTTGGCGTTGGAGGCGCGCGACCTGCTGGCCGCCGACGGCGTCGCGGCCCGTGTCGTCGCGATGCCGAGCTGGGAGCTGTTCGCCGCGCAGGACGCCGGCTACCGCGACAGCGTCTTGGCGCCCGGACTGCCCTCGGTCTCGGTCGAGGCGGGAATCTCGATGGGCTGGGAGCGCTGGGTCGACCGCTGCGTCTCGATCGAGCGCTTCGGCGCCTCCGCGCCGGGCGAGACGGTGATGCGCGAGCTCGGCATGACGCCGGAGGCCGTGGCCGACGCAGTGCGCGCGCTGCTGTAGGCAGCGCTCGCGCTCAGTGCAGCGTCTCGCCGCGCGCGAGCATCGCGACGTACTGCTCGATCCGCCGGGCGCGGGTCCCGGGGCGCTTCGCCGGCTGCTGGACGCGGTAGAGGATCGCATAGCGACTGGCACCCGTGAGCGTGGCGAAGAACGCGGCGGCCCTGGGATTCGCGTCGAGCGCAGCCTGCAGGTCGGCGGGCACCGACGCGGTCTTCTGTCCTTCGTACGCGGCCTCCCAGCGGCCGTCGGCCTGCGCCGCCTCGACCTGCTCCAGGCCCGCGGGTCGCATGCGCCCCTGCCCGATGAGCCGCGCGACGTGCTCGGTGTTGATCTGCGACCAGCGGCTTTGACGCGTGCGGGGCGTGAAGCGCTGCAGGAACCACGTCTCGTCGAAGCCGCGCTTCTGACCGTCGATCCAGCCGAAGCAGAGCGCGACGTCGAGCGCCTCCGCGTAGGTGACCGTCGCGATCCCGCTGCCCTTCTTGGCGATCTTCAGCCACAGGCCGGGCGCCGTGGCATGCTCGGCCTCCAGCCAAACCTCCCACTCGGTAGGCGAGGCGAACGCAAGGATCGGCAGCTCGGCCGGCATGCCGCCAGGGTACGGTCCCGCGCATGCGCGTGCTCTCCACGAGCGATCCGATCGAGCTCGGCGACGAGGATCTGGTGATCGAGGGCGAGAACCTCGACGTGCTCCCGCGCCTTCCCGATGGCGCGTTCGACGTGATCTACATCGACCCGCCGTTCAACACCGGCACCAGGCAGCGGCGCCGCACGCTCGCGATGGAGCCGGCGGCGAAGGGCGACGGCGATCGCACCGGCTTCGGCGGGCGCCGGTACCGCACGCAGCTGCTGCAGGCGCTCGCCTACGAGGACTCCTTCGGCGACTACCTCGGCTTCCTCGCCCCGCGGATCGAGCACGCCCACCGCCTGCTCGCCCCGCACGGCACGCTCTACTTCCACATCGACTATCGCGAGGCGCACTACTGCAAGCTGCTGCTCGACGAGCTGTTCGGCCGCGACGCGTTCCTGAACGAGATCGTCTGGGCCTACGACTACGGCGCCAAGCCGCGCAACCGCTGGCCGGCGAAGCACGACACGATCCTCGTCTACGCGCGCACGCCCGGCGGCCACCACTTCGACGCCGAGGCCGTCGAGCGCGAGCCCTACATGGCGCCGGGTCTCGTCACGCCTGAGAAGGCTGCGCGCGGCAAGCGTCCGACGGATGTCTGGTGGCACACGATCGTGCCGACGAACGGCGCCGAGAAGACCGGCTACCCGACGCAGAAGCCGGAGGGGATCGTGCGGCGGATGGTCGCCGCCTCCTGCCGCCCGGACGGCTGGTGCCTGGACTTCTTCGCCGGCTCGGGCACGCTCGGCGCGGTCGCGGCCGGCCTCGGACGCCGCTACGTGCTCGTCGACAGCAACCCCGAGGCGATCGCCGTCATGCGCCGACGGCTGGGCTGATCAGCCCTCGATCAGCGGCACGAAGCGGACCGGGTCGAGCACCGTGCGCGACAGCTCGCCGTCGCTGTCGCGCTCGACGAGCACGAGCCGCTGGCCGCGCCCGCCGACCGGGGCGACGAGCCGCCCGCCCGGCGCGAGCTGGCGCTCGAGCGCCGGCGGCACCTCCGGCCACGCCGCCGCCGCGACGTTGATCGCGTCGAACGGCGCCGCGTCCGGGAGCCCGCGCGAGCCGTCGCCGACGAGCACGGTCACGTTTGCCGCGCCGGCGTCGCGCAGGCACTCGGCGGCACGGGCGCTCAGCTCCGGCAGCCGCTCGATCGTCCACACGTGCGCCGCGAGTCGTGCGAGCACCGCCGCGTGGTAGCCGGAGCCGGTGCCGATGTCGAGCACGCGGGCCGCGGGACGCAGGCGCAGCAGCTCGGTCATCCGCGCGACCACGAGCGGCTGCGAGATCGTCTGGCCGGAGCCGATCGGCAGCGCGATGTTCTCCCACGCGCGGCCGTGCAGCTCCGGCGGGACGAACCGCTCGCGCGGGACGGAGGCGACCGCGTCGAGCACGCGCTCGTCGGCGATCGCGACACGCAGCTCGTCGACGAGGCGGTCCGCGGCGCTCATACCGGCGATGTTCCCACCGGTCGCGCCGCGCATGCTCCGCGCGGCGCGACAGCGGGCCGACACCTCAGCCGATGATCGCCCGCACCAACGGCTCGTAACCGAGTCTGTGCCCGTTCGTGTTCGGGTGGTAGCTCTCTTCGACCGGATTCGAGAGGCCGTTGAGCCACTCCGAGCTCGAGCAGACGGCGTGCCCCGTGAACGCCGGGATCGCGTCGACGAAGGTGTCGCCGGCGGCCACGGCGCGTTCTCTCTCGACGTTGCGCATCAGGTCGGCGGTTTCGTTGAGTCTTCTCATCTCGTCTTCGCTGAAGAACGTGCCCGCGTTGCAGTCGACGCCCATGAACAGGCGCGGGTAGCCGAGCACGATCACTCTGGCGCTCGGCGCGTGCGATCTGATCGACGCGTAGACGTTGTTGAGCTGTCCCGGCAACGTGTTTCTGATGTAGCTCTGCGCGTTGCTGATGTTGCTGTTGCACGAGAACGGCCAGGGCAGCGCGCACTGCGTGATCACTTCCGAGAAGCCGGCGTCGTTGCCGCCGATCGTGATCGTCGCTATCGCGGTCGACGTGGCCAACGACGAGACCTGTCTGCTGAGGACGTCGCCGGTCTTCGCGCCCGAGCAGGCTGCGAACACGAGGCTCGTGCTCGGGCGTTCTCTGGCGATCAGCTCGGGATACGCGGATAGGCTGCGCTTGCACGACGGTTCGAAGTACGTGCGTGTTCCCACGCCCGACGAGTACGAGTCGCCGAGCGCGACGTACTGGTCGGCGACGGCGCTCGCGGCGCTGAGCAGCGCTGCGAGCACCACGAGGACGACGACGGACGCGGTCCGGTGCGGACGGTGATGCATGATCTCTCCCCCGGTCGATGATGAGGGATCAATCTACGCCTGCCGAACTTAATTCGGCAATCGCAGGGTCTTGATCAAGACCAGCTCAGCGCGCTGCCGCGCGCGCCCAGGCGATGAAGAGCGCCTGGACCGGCAGCCGCAGGTACAGCGCAAGCCTTCCGCCGGGTACCGGATAGCGCCCCGGATTCAGCGCCATGTGGACGTTGGCGGGGAAGACGGCCACCAGCGTCGCGATGCTCAGCACCCCGCCGAGTCGGCGCGTGCGCGGATGCAGCAGTGCGGCGCCGGCGGCGATCTCCGCGACGCCGCTCGCATACACCAGCTCCCGATGGGCCGGCAGCCAGTCGGGCACGATCGACTCGTAGGTGCGCGGGATCACGAAGTGCAAGATCCCGGCGAACACGAACACTGGGGCGAAGAGGCGCGCGCGCACGAGCGGGAATCTATGGGAGCGGTCGCGCGGTCGCGTCAGTCGCCGTCCGACGGCGGCCGGCGCTGCTGCTTGCGCTCCGCCTGGCGGCGCTTCGTCGCCGCCGCACGGCGCCGCGACGCGGCCGTCGGACGAGTGGGCGTGCGCGGTCGCGGCACGGCGAGCGCGCTCGCCAGCCGCTCCCGCAGCCGCTCGAGCGCCAGCTCGCGGTTGCGCGCCTGGCTGCGCGCGTCCTGCGCGACGGCGGTCACGTAGCGACCGCAGCGCGCCTGCACGCGCTCCTTCTGTGCCGCGGTCAGCGTCGGCGAGGCGGCGACGTCGAACACCGCCTCGATGCGCGAGGCGGTCACGTTCGCATGCTGGCCGCCCGGCCCTGACGAGCGGCTTGCGCGCAGCGTCACCTCCGCCAGCGGGAGCGCGACGTTGCGCGTGATCTGGAGCGGATCTTCCATGCCCGCCATGATGGCGTGTATCGTCGCCGCATTCCCGACTCGAGGAGAGCGCGATGTCCGTGAAGCTGCACCGTTGCTCGGTCACCTGGATCAAGGGGCCGCATCCCTGCTGGAAGGTCCAGAAGGCGCTCGACGAGTCCGGCGTCGACTACGAGCTCGTCAAGCACTCGCCGCTGCGCGGGAGGCGCGCCGACCTGGAGGCGAAGAGCGGGCAGCGCAAGCTCCCGCTCGTCGAGTTCGAGGACGGCCGCATGCTGCGCGAGGAGTCGAAGGACCTCGCCGCCCGCATCCGCCGTGGCGAGCTGAACGCGCCGCCGCCGGCGTAGCGTTCACACACGCGTCTGCAGCGCGTTTGCGACGACTTTGCAACAAAGCGCCTTGCCCGCTTGAGATATCCCAGATATCCTGCGAGCGTGGCCAAGGTGCTCATCACCCTCGAAGACTCCCTCCTGCGGCGCATCGACCGCACCACGCGTGAACGCGGCCTGACCCGCAGCGCCTACGTCGCGCAGCTCGCGCGGCGCGACCTCGAGCAGCAGGTCGGCCCCGGCGCGGACCCCGAGGTCCATGCGGCGCTTGCGCGGCTGCGCGATCTGTTCGCGCGCGCGGGCGGCGGCGGCGACTCCGCCACGATCATCCGCGAGGAGCGCGACAAGCGGGCAGCGCGGCACTCGTGAGGGAGGTCGCGCTGGACTCGTCGGTGATCTTGAAGTGGTTCACCGCCTTCGAGGAGGAGCACCAGGACCGCGCCCGCGCCTTCCAGGCTGCGTTCGCGGACGGCCGACTGCGCGTCATCGCTCCGCGCTTGCTGATGCTGGAGCTCCTGAACGCCGCGGCGCGGGGATGGCGCTGGTCGGCCGAGCAGCTCGCCGAGCTGGCCGAGGATCTTGCCGAGCTGCGGTTCGAGCTCGTCGATCCTCCGCTGGTCGATGTCGCGCGCTGGGCCGCACGCGGGCTCAGCGCCTATGACGCGGCGTTCGTCGCGGTCGCGGAGGCGGCGGGCGTCGAGCTCGTCACCGCCGATCGGCAGATCGTTCAGCTCGCTCCCGCCGTCGCCCGTCCGCTCGCGGAAGCCGCGTAGCGCGGTCAGCTCAGCGCGCCGACCCGGCCGGCAGCCGCTGCACGAGCCAGTCGCGCAGCTCCGGGATGAGCGCCGGGTCGATCGTGTGACCGACCGGCGACTCGCGGTAGAGCACGTCGGCGCCGGCCGCGGCCAGCCGGTCGCGGGCGGAGCGACCGAACGCGACGGGGATGACCGGGTCCTCGCTGCCGTGCGCGATCGCGACCGGAAAGCCGGCGCGGCCGTCGAGCACCGGCTCGAAGCCCGGCACCTCGGGCATGAAGCCACTCAGGGCGAGGATGCCCGCGGGCGCAGGGCGATCCGGGCCGAGGCCGAGCGCGAACGACATCGCCGTGCCCTGCGAGAAGCCGCCGAGCACGGTCCGCGACCACGGCACGCCGAGCGCGTCCGGCAACGCGTCGAGCCACGCCGCGAGGCGCGCGTAGGTTGGCGCGAAGGTCGCATCGTCGGGGAAGCCGACGCGCCGCACGACGTACCAATGCGCCCCTGGGAAGCCGCCGATCGTCAACGGTCCGCGCGGCGCGACGCCCACGAGGCGGCGCTCGGGATCGAGCGCGTCGATCAACGGCAGCAGGTCGTGCTCGCTCGTGCCGCGTCCGTGCAGCAGCACCAGCGCGCCGTCCGGAACGCCGGCCGCCGGGCGGATCTGGTGCGCGAGCAGGTCGAGTGGGCTTGCGCTCACAGAACCATCATGCCCTAGAGTCGAGCAGATGCCGCGGCTCGACCCGCAGGCGCTCGTCGAGCACCTCGACCGCCTCTACCGTGCGGCCTGGGCGCTGTGCGGCTCGCGCGAGGATGCCGAGGACCTCGTCCAGGAGACGGCCTCTCGCGTGCTCGCCCGCCCGCGTCAGCTGCACGGCCAGGACGAGCTCGCCTACCTGATGCGCGCGCTGCGCAACACGTTCCTGCTCACCCGCCGCACCGCCTCCCGGCGCCCGCAGGTGCGCGCCACGCTCGACCAGGTCGACGCGGTCGAACCGCGCTCGACGACGCGGCCCGAGGCCGCGCTCGCGCACCGAGAGGTGTTCGAGGCGATCGCCGAGCTGCCGGAGGACTTCCGCCTCGCGCTCGTCGCCGTCGACGTCGTCGGCCTCTCCTACCAGGAGGCGGCAGCTGCGCTCGACACGCGCGAGGCGACGATCGCCACGCGCCTCCACCGTGCCCGCGATCGCGTCGCCCGTCGACTCGCCGACGACGATGCGCCGGAGCCCGCCGCGCGCGACGCGGCGCGGGAAGGCAGCGGCTCCGAGCGGAGTCTCAGGTGATGAGCGACCCGATGAATCCGAACCGCAACCCGATCGAAGCCGAGCTGGCCGGCGTCGAAGCCGTGCAGGCGCCCGATTCGCTGCGTCGCGCGGTGCGCGACGCGGTGTGCGAGGCCGAGCGCGTCCCCGCCCGGCGCGGGTTGCGGATTCCGCGTCCGCGACGGCTCGTGCTCGCGGGCGGGGCGCTCGCGACGCTCGTGCTCGTGCTGGCGGTCGCCCTCGGCGGGGGCGGATCGACCGCGCCGAGCGTCGCCGACGCAGCCCAGGTCGCGCTGCGCCCGGCGACCGCGCCCGCGCCGCCCGCCCGCGCAGGCGGCCATCTGCTCACGGCGTCGGTGGACGGGATCGCCTATCCGACCTGGACGCGCACCGGCTGGCACTCCGTCGGCGCGCGCAGCGACACGCTCGCCGGTCACCGCATCCACACTGTCTTCTACACGGCTCCGAACGGCACGCGGATCGGCTACGCGATCGCTGCCGGCGATGCGCTGCCGCTCCCGCAGGCGCGCGTCGTCCGGCGTCGCGGCGTCGCGATCCGCGTGCTCGTCGTCCACGGCGCCACGGTCGTCACCTGGCGGCGCGACGGCCACACCTGCATCCTCGCCGCGCGCGGGGTGGATGCCGCCAGCCTCGTCAGGCTGGCGAGCTACTCCACCTGAGGGCGTGTCTCATCCGCTCTGGCTCGAGGGCCGGATCAGCACCTCGTTGATGCTCACGTTCGGCGGCTGGCCGAGCGCGTAGAGGATCGCGTTTGCGATGTCGCTCGCCGCGATCGGGGTCGTGTCGCCCAAGCGCTTGTTCATCAGCTCGATGATCTCGGGGCGGTTCTGATCGCGCAGCTCGGTCGCGACGGCGCCCGGCTCGATCAGCGTCACGCGGATTCCGCTGTTGACGGTCTCCTGACGCAGCGACTCCGAGAACGCGCCGACGCCCCACTTCGTCAGGTTGTAGACGCCGGACCCGGCTCGCGCGACGCGCCCCGCCACCGAGCTGACGTTGACGATGTCGCCCGCGCCCTGCACGCGCATCAGCGGCAGCGCGGCGTGCGTGCAGTACAGGACGCCGAAGACGTTGACGTGCACCATCCGCCGCCACTCCTCCGTCGGCGCGCCGCCGATCGGGCCGAGCAGCATCACGCCAGCATTGTTGACGAGCGCGTCGAGCCGGCCGAGCTCGTCGTGGGCGCGCGCGACGAACGCGTTCGCCTGCTGCTCGTCGCCGACGTCGGTCTGCACGGCGAGCGCGCGCCCGCCGTCGGCGCGGATCCGCTCGGCGAGCGCCTCGATTCGCTCGAGGCGCCGCGCCGCGAGCGCGACGGCTGCTCCGGCGCGCGCGCACGCAAGCGCCGTCGCCTCGCCGATGCCCGAGGAGGCGCCTGTGATCGCGACGGTCCTGCCTGCGAGGTCGATGGTCATGCCGAGCCTTTCGTCGGTGTGCGTGGTCGCCTTGGTGCTGCCCCGTCGGCGTCAGCCTCGCACACGGCCCTCGGGCGCCCGGCCGGTTGGTCCCCCTCGCACCGGTCGAGCGCCTTTCGGGCCGGCGTCAGGTCCTGCGCGTGCGGAACGAGATCCGCACCGTCACCGCGCGCCCATGCCGAGGCACGAGCCGCACGGTGAGGACCTGCGTACCGCTCGCCTTGAGCTGCCCGGCCGTGAGGGCGAGGTTCCGCTCGTGCTGGCGGACGGGACGTCCGTCGAGGCGGAAGCGCGCGCCTCGAAGCAGATGGCGATGACCTGGGACGACGACGAAGCGCAGCTTCGCGGTCCCGCGCACCTCGCGCGGGACGATCGCGTGGACCCGTACCGACCCGCCGCCGACGCGCACGGCGCGCGGGGCGATCCGTCCGACGACGCGCCGGCCGCTGCAGGCGATCGACGTGTAGTCGGCGAAGCGGAAGCTGCGCACGATCCGCGCACGGCGACCGCCGCCGTCGAGCATGACCTCGAGCCGGTGGACGTGCGTCGTGTCGAGCGTGGCGGAGCGCAGCACGACGCGGCGGGCACGCGCGATCACGCGTCCGTCGAGCCGGTAGGCCACGTGGCGCAGGACGCCGGGGGCCGCGCTCGTCACGAGCCGGATCGTGCCCTCGCCGCTGCGGGTCGTCGCGTGGAACACGACCTGGCGGTGCGCGCCGAGCGCCGCGCTGCCGGCACGGATGAACCAGCCGTGGTGGCGCATCGCGATGCAGCCCGGCGGCAGCGTGGCGACATGCGCAGCCGGGGGTGCGGGGCTCGGTGCGGGAGCCGGATCGGAGCTCGGCCCGGATCCCGGGTCGCTCGGCGGCGGGGGGACGACCGGGCACGGGTTCCCGACGAATCCGACGCTCGCCTCGCCGAGCACGATCTGCACGCCCCCGAGCAGGATCGGCAGCAGCGTCAGCGTCGCGGCGCGCTGCGTCGTCGAGGTCGCGGTGCTCGTCGTCTCGTTGAGCGTCACGTCGGCGAGCCCGGCGAAGTGGAGCTGCTGCGACTGGCTCGTCGTCAGCGGCGACTGTCCGGGAGCCGTCAGGCCCGTGACCTGCGAGCTGCTCTGCGCGACCGGCGCGCCGCCCGCGCAGGTGTAGCCGGCGGTCGCGGACAGCTCGTCGAACTGCACGCCTCCGAGCACGGGCGCGAGCACGGATGGGTTCGTCACGTCGGCCGTCGCCGATGCGCTGGTCGCGTCGACGCTGGTGGCGGCCTGCTCGCCGCCGGTGGAGAGCACGCTCGCGACCGCCGCGGGAGCCGACGCGGCGCTGGCGGAGTCCGCTGCACAGGGGTCGTTCGCCGCGTTCGCGACGACCGGCTCGGCCGCTGACGCCCCGACGCCGGCGAGCCCGGTCACGCGCACCGCGCTGGCGCGGCACGTGAAGTGATCGCCGGGCGCCGCGGCGGCGGTCGCCGGGGCGAGCGCGCCGATCGTGATGACGGCGGCGACCGCGGGCAACAGTGTGCGGGTAGACGGCATTCTCCCTCTCCTGATCACGTGGCGACGTCCGCTGCCTCTACGCACCGGAAGCGGGTGAGCACGACGTAACCAACCTCGTCGTTTACTAAGAAGAACTCGTTTGATCAGGCAACTTTGCACAACTTTTGCGCCCGGGAGCCATCGTGCAATGAGCGTGTACGCGCCAACCCTGGACGGCCGTTCGAGCGCTGCAGGCACGCTCGACGACCCCGCTCGCGGGCGCTGGCGCATACGATGCCGGGCGTGACGACGTTCGCGACCCCGTACACGCTCTATGCGGCGTTTCGCGCCCCCGCCGAGCGGCGGCTGCCCGACGAGCGCCGCGCTGCGGCCGCCGCCGAGGCCGAGGCCGCGCTCGCCGCCGGCGCTGCGAGCGTGCGCGGCAGCTACTCGCTCGCCGGCTTTCGGGCTGAGGCCGACCTGCTGCTGTGGCTCGTCGGTCCGAGCGCCGATGCGCTGCAGGACGCGATCGTCGCCTTTCGTCGCACCGAGCTCGGGCGCTCGCTCGACGCCCACTGGACGAACATCGGCGTGCACCGCGATGCCGAGTTCAACAAGGGTCACATCCCGGCATTCCTCGCCGGCGAGGAGCCGCGCAAGTACGTCTGCGTCTATCCGTTCGTACGCTCGCTCGAGTGGTACCTGCTGGACCCGGCCGACCGCGCGCAGCAACTGCGCGACCACGGCATGATGGCGCGCGACTTCGCGGACGTGCGCGCGAACACCGTCAGCGCCTTCGCGCTCGGCGACTACGAGTGGCTGCTCGCCTTCGAGGCCGACGAGCTGACCCGCATCGTCGACCTCATGCGCCACCTGCGCGGCGCCGAGGCGCGCCGCCACACGCGCGAAGAGCTGCCGTTCTTCACCGGCATCCGCAAGCCGCTCACGGACGTCGTCGCCGAGCTGCCGTAGGCCCGGCGCTCAGCCGCGGCCGAGCAGCGCGCGCAGTCCGCCGGGTGCTCACTGGGCGAGCGATGCGGCGCGCCATTCCTGCCTTACCGCAGTGACCGCCTGCTCGCATGAGCCGCCGTCGGGACACCAGTTGAACAGCTCCCAACCGCGTGCGAGGACGCCTCTGAAGAGATCGTTTCGGGGTGGTGTACCGGTGGCTCCGAGCGCCTCCCACATCAGCGCGTACTCGTCAAGGATCGAGGTCGAGAAGATCCCAGGGTCGTCCGTGTTGATGGTGCAGCCCACCTGCTCGCGTGCCAGCGTGAACAGCGGATGGTCGCCGTATCCCTCGATTCCGTCGATGACGAGATTCGACGTGGGGCAGGACTCGATCACCGCGCCCCGCTCGCGCACGAGGTCGACGATTGACCCTCGCAACTGGTAGTAGACCTGCCGCAGCCGAACTGGTTCGACGAGCGGCTCAGCGAGTTCGGTCGAAAGCGTCGTGTCCGTGAGATAGCGGTACAGCAGGCGACTCGTGACGTCATTCGCTGGCGCGTTCACCGTGGTCCGCAGCGATCGACCGCTCGTCCGTGACGCGATCGCCGGCTCCAGCAGCCCGAGCTGCTCGAGCGCCTTCGGCTGAAAGCGTGCCTCGTAGGCACGAAAGTAGTCGTCGGGCTGCAATTCATCCTCGAGCGCCGGGTAGAGTTCCCTGCCCACATCCACGATCACCTCGGCGAGAACTTGCGCCAAGCGCCGTCCGTCAGCCGAGCCGCCGCGCTCGCGCAGCAGGTGCCAGGCCCAGACGAGATCGTCGAAAGCTTCGTCCCGGCGCATTGGTCTTGTGGTGCACCGCATACCCCAGTTTGGGTTGGCGAGCACGAGTCCGTGGCCGATGCGCGGCACCGCGCCGCTCGGGATCACGTGCGTAATCGCCTCGTGGATGCGACGCAGGCCCTGCACAGGCGAGCCGTAGGACTCGCCCGCATGGATGCGGTATGACAGTGCGGGCAAGCCGGCGCACTCGACAGCCGGAGCGCCGCGAATGCGGCCGGCGAACTCCCGGAACAGCTGAGCAATGCACCAGCTGGGAAGGCTGTTTTCATCTCCCGCACCATCGAGACCCGGCACAAGCGAACGCAGTGTCGGATAGGTCGAGAGCAAGTCGGCGGCGGCGACCACGGTGCTCCACAGGTCGCGGAAGTCAAAGCGTACGGGCGTGCCGGTGACTGCGAACGCGGGAGACCCGTCCGGGCAAGGCAGCTGCTTCATCGACCGGATCAGGCAGATCGGCCAGGCGACGACTGGGCGTGGAGTGCCATGTGCCGGGACGTACGCAAGGTAGCCACCGAATTGAACGTCGAGGCTCTCGGCGAGCCCGGTCATCGACAGTGACATTCCCGGTGGCGGCTGCTCGCTCGTGCGCAGTTCAAGTGCCTTGAGCGGCACGCCCTCACACAGATGACGCAGCCCATTGCGGAGTATCGTGTGCTTACCTCCGTTTGCACGTTGGCGCATCGTTCGCAGCCGCTCGGTCGAATCGAGGAACTCATCGAGGCCGGCGCGCGATCCCTGCGTCAGCGCGTGATGCAGCACTGCCTCGCAGCGGACGAAGTCCTCAACAGCTGTGCGCCAGGCCGGATCTGCAGCCTCGTTAAATGCCGAGCGAAGCCACGAGGTCTTCAGCTGGAGCGCTTCAACGTGGGGGTCCTCGATCGTGATGCTGTAGCCCTCTGGCATCAGCCCGCGGATGTCCATCCACCGCGGTTCCCCGGTCAACGACGTTGGCGCACTGGCCGCCAGGAATTGCCAGGTGCGGCCGCTTCCTACTGCGTCGATGAGTTGCTCGTCAAATCCCGCAGCCCTCATGGTCCGTTCGAGCGCAGTGGCTTCTCCTCGGTTGAGCACCGCCTCGAGCACCGTGGCGCACTGCAGCACCTGCAGCGGGAGGTACTCGGCGCATGAAGAGTCGATGAAGACGTCGCCCCGTTCGTCGTTCGAACAGGGCGCATTAGCAATCAGCAGCCGCAGGAGCGCCTCGAACGGCAGGATCGCGCCAGCATGAACGTGGCCGTCGACGACCTGTGCGGCGTCGAGCAGCATCTGGAGCTCCTCGTCTATGGCTGCGCGCAGGTATCCGGACGGCAGCACGTCGGGCTCGCTCGCCAAGGCAGCCGCTTGGATCGTGCCGAGCGGCAGGCGCCAGCGCACCGCCGTGTTGCTCGCCCAATCGGCGGGCAGTCGCCGCCCGACGTCCGTCGACTCGAGCAGGCCGTCCGCTGCGCGTCGTAGGAAGCCGAATGCGCCCGGTCGCACCTCGTGCTCGGCGAGGGTCAGGATCGTGGCCGCCGCGCGCGGAGGGTCGCGCCAGGCTGGCATGTTCAACGCTCGCCACCTCGCAAACTCTTCGACCGCGAGCTCTCGACTGTGGTCGAAGGCGTCGACGCGGGTCAGCGAGAAGCTTGCGAGGTCGATCCAGTCAAGGATGTCGAGACGCGACATCCGATCCCGTTCGCTCGCCGATGACCGGTGCCGCAGGCATGCCCTTCACCTCGACGGGGGGGAAGTGTTGGCTGAGGACCCGGATCGCCTCGTTCGGGATTCCCGCCTCGCGCAATTCCGTGCCGAGCTGATCATCGATGCCCTCGAGGAAGACCCGCGCGACGACGGCCTGCGGGACGCCGCGCTGCTCGAGCGCCGCCGCGAACGCGAGATTCTCTCGCCCTCGATCCTCCTTTGCAACGCCGGTCGCATCGCGAAGGCCGGTGGCCTCCTCGGGGTCGAAATGCGCAAGCAAATCGATGCGCGATTGGACCCAGTCCTTGGCGAGGAAGCCGGTGATCAAACCTGCGAGCGTGCGTGCGCAGCGCCGATCGGCGAATTGCTTTCGCCCGACGGCGCGCAACACGCGCGAACGCAGCGCGAGCAGTGTCTTGCCGATCGCTGGCGGCGAAAACGCGGCGTCGGCTGCCAGCGGGAGATACGCCTCTACCCAGAAGTCGAAGTCGCGTTGGCGCTGAGCTGTTGCGGCATTTCCGGCGTACAGCTCCCTCAGCGATTGCTCAAGCTGCGCGAAGCGGGCCTTGCGGTCCCAACCGGAGAGGATCGAGGCGAGCTCCTCTCGGTCGGCCGGCAGCAGATCGGTTTGAATGCAGTGTGAGCGATGAACCTCGCACACCAGCGCTGCGTGGACGCAGATGACCCACTCGATCCACCTTGGAAGCTTCCACCGCTCCACTGTGGTCTGCGGAGTCGCGATCAGCACGTCGACGAGCTGGTTCCACGCGGCGGTATACAGCATCACGTCGTGGTGGCTCTCCCAAGCGGGGATCAGGAGATAGCTGTTGTCCGTCGCCTGCCGTTTGTGGTGGACGACGATCGCGCCCGCCCAGCTCTCACCACCTGGGTTGGAACGAGGGCCGTAGTACGCCGCAGGCAGCAGCGGGGCCTCGCTGAGATCCTCCGAGTCCGAGAACTCCGACACGAAGCGATGGGACTCGACGTAGCGCGCGGGCAGTTGCGACTCGTGTCCGGGCGCGCGCGTGGCCCCCTGTTCACCTTCCTCGCCGGTATCGAGCGTCGCGATGTTGCCGTCGATGCGGCGCAGCCCCACCGTGCGTTCTGGGGTCTGCGTCAGGGTTCGTCCGAGGCCCATGAGAATTCCGAAGCGAAAGTCGATGAATTCGCTGGCCGCCGGGCCGGTATCCTTGGTCGCAAACGCGATCGTGTTCGTGGGAAGCTTTGGATTCTCGGCATGCGCCGTCTCGATTGCACGCGCCGTCAGCAGCTGCGCCGCGGCAATCGTTCCGCGGAGCTGTTCGTCGGAGCGCAGGTCACGGAGCTCATGCCACAGCTGCTCGAGCTCTCGAGGGTAATCCGGAAGCATCGACGCGTAACCCGAGGCCCTGGGCTGATGCCGGATATTCAACTGGAAGTAATCCGCCAGTGTCCGCGTCAATGTCCCGCCGTGCTGGAGTGGAAATTCGGCCAGGCGTTCCAAGATCGTGCCGTTCTCGCCGATCGGCGAGAACTCCAGGCGATCGCTCATCGGCAGCGGCTCGAGCATGAGGCGCAGATGGCGTGGAAGTACCTTGAGCTTGGCGGCGGCCGCGAGCTTCGTTCGCAAAGCTGGCTCGAGCGCGTCTGGGAAATGCGGTGCCAGGGTCTCGGTTAGCGAGATGTCGTTCGCACAGAGCAGCGCCGACACTTTGGGATGGCTCGTGAGCCAGCGCAGGTCGCGGAACAGGTCGGGGAGTACTGTGGGCGCTTGATCCGCGTCGTCGACAGGGACCACCAATTGCGTGATCCCGTCCGCGTCGTCGCGCGACCCCAGATTATCCAGCAGTAGGCGCCATCCCCTCCAGAGTTGAAGCCCGGCCGTCGTGACTGCTGTGAGCCCGGTGGCCCACTCATCGGGGCTGAGATGTCCCACAGGCGGCCGTTCCTTGAACTCACTCCGGGCCAGTGCCTCCTGTCGACGCAGCAGCGAGACGAGCTGCGTGAGCGAGAGGTCGCGGCGCCCGAAGGTCACCATGCGCTTGCCGAGCTCGAGCTCGGAGTCGTTCAACCACTCGTCGATTCCGGCCAAGGTCCAGCCGAAGAGTTGATCGCCGTGCGCGAAGTGCTCGGGCTTGACGATCGGCAGTACATACCGATCTGGATGCGTGGCGAGCGCTCGGCACGCGTAATAGAGCACCGTGCTCTTACCGCTTCCGTGATTGCCGAGCACGCTGACGACCGATGGACGATCGAGTGCCGGCGGGTCGTAGGGCCTGACCCTGTCCTCGGTGTACGCGGGCCGCAGTGTCTGCTGTTCGACCAGTTCGACGATCCGGTCGATCAATGGGCGCATGATCTCGGGAGCGTTGGGCAGGCTCGCGTGGGACGGCATTGGGCGAGACCCTAATAAGTAGCGCGAAGGTATGCGTCGATTGCCTCGTCGGGGGCAATCGACGATGTCAGCGGCCGAGCAGCGCGCGCAGTCCGCGCCGGGTGCGCCGCAGCGGCGGTACGGGCGGGATCTCCTCGCCCGCGAGGATCGCCGCGGGGATCTCCTGCGTCAGCAGCGGCGCGATCTCGCGCAGGCCTGCGGCCTGGATCGCGTCGCGCATGCCTGGCGGACGGCGCACGGCGTCGTGCGCGTCGGAGGCGATGGTGTGGAGGAGGTTCTCCTCGATCAGCGTCTGGGCGTAGCGCTGGACGGTGCGGCCGAAGCGGCCGGTGAGCGAGCCGGCGGTGACCTGCGTGAGCGCTCCCGCGTCCACCAGCCGTCGCAGGGCGGCGGGGTCGCGCTGCAGGATCGGCGAGCGCTCGGGATGGGCGAGCAGGATCCGATGACCGCGGTCGACCAGCGCGTAGACCACCGGCTCGAGCGGCACGCCCTGCTGCAACGGCGCCTCGAGCAGCAGCCACGGGCTGCCGCCGAGCGCGAGCGCGCGCAGCTGCTCGTCCGGCAGCTCGACGGCGCGGTGCACGTCGATCTCGGCGCCGGCCACCACGTCGAGCGGTATCCCCTTCGCCGCGAGCGCCTCGCGCACCTCGGCGACGCCGCGCGCGATCGTCGTCGCGTCGTTGGGCAGATCCCAGCTGACATGCGACGTCGCCGCGACGGTCTGCACGCCGGCGTCGACCTGGAGCTGAGCGATCGCGAGCGTCATCCGCAGGTCGCGCGGTCCGTCGTCGATCCCGGGCAGGAGATGGCAGTGCAGGTCGATCATCCGCCTCCCATGATCGCGCGGGCGCTGCTGGGGTGCATTGCGGCTGCGTCACGGTACGGTGCCGAGACGATGCCCGAAGCCGTCATCGTCTCCGCCGTCCGCACGCCGATCGGTCGCTACGGCGGCGCGCTCGCGGGCGTGCGCGCGGACGACCTCGCGGCGATCGCGGTCGGCGCGGCGGTGCAGCGCGCCGGCGTGGCGCCCGAGCGGATCGAGGACGTCTACCTCGGCTGCGCGAACCAGGCCGGCGAGGACAACCGCAACGTCGCGCGGATGGCCGCGCTGCTCGCCGGCCTGCCGGACAGCGTCGCGGGCGTGACCGTGAACCGGCTGTGCGCATCGGGTCTGGCGGCCGTCGTCGGCGCCTGTCACGCGGTGCGGGCCGGCGAGGGCGACCTGTTCGTGGCCGGCGGCGTGGAGTCGATGACGCGCGCGCCGCTCGTGACGGGCAAGGACGCCAAGCCGTTTGCGCGCGGGGATCGGATCTCCTACGACACGACGCTCGGCTGGCGCTTCCCGAATCCGGCGATGGAGGCGCTCTTCCCGCTGGAGACGATGGGCGAGACGGGCGAGAACGTCGCCGAGCGCTGGGGCGTCTCGCGCGCCGATCAGGACGCCTTCGCGGCCGAGAGCCAGCGCCGCTGGGAGGCGGCGCAGGCGGCGGGCCGCTTCGCCGACGAGCTCGTGCCCGTCGGCGAGCTGACGGTCGACGAGCATCCGCGGCCGGGCACGACTGTGGAGAAGCTCGCCGGGCTCAGGCCCGCCTTCCGCGCGGACGGGACCGTGACGGCGGGCAACGCGAGCGGCATCAACGATGGCGCCGCCGCGCTCGTGATCGCGAGCGACGACGCTGCCCGCGAGCTCGGTCTGCCGGTGCTCGGGCGCTTCCTCGCCGGCGGCGTGGCGGGCGTCGACCCGCGCGTGATGGGGATCGGGCCGGTGCCGGCGGTGCGCAAGGCGCTCGCGCGCGCGGGGCTGGAGGCGGGCGACCTGGATCTCGTCGAGCTGAACGAGGCGTTCGCCTCCCAGAGCGTCGCGGTCGTGCGCGAGCTCGGCCTGGACCCGGACCGCGTGAACGTCAACGGCGGCGCGATCGCGCTCGGCCATCCGCTCGGGATGAGCGGCGCTCGCCTTGTCGTCAGCCTGCTGCACGAGGGTCGTCGGCGCGGTGCTCGCCATGGGCTTGCGACGCTGTGCGTGGGCGTCGGCCAGGGCCAGGCGGCCGTGTTCGCGCTCGCCGGCGCACCGGCGGCCGGAGTAGTCTGAGCGCGCCATGTCTCCCCCCGAAACCCAGCTCCCCGCCGAGGGCTACCGCCTCACGAACATCTCGCCGAAGGCATGGCAGCACCCTGCCGACCGCGCGGCGACGGCGGCGCTGGGGTCGGTCCCGTACCTCGACCAGGTCGTGCGCAAGCTGATCGAGCTCGGCTACGAGCGGGCGCTGCGCCAGGCCTACCTCGGCTCGTCGGTGCGGCTGTCGGAGGCGCAGCTCGGCGAGGTCTGGCGCGACCACGCCTTTGCCTATTCGACGCTCGACGTCGACGAGGTGCCGCCGCTCTACCTGACGCAGCTTCCGTACGCGAATGCGGCTGCGATCGGCGCAAAGCGCCCGATCGTCGTCGTGCTCTCCCAGCTCGTGAATCTGCTCGACGCGCCGCAGCGCCGCGCCGTCTTCGCGCACGAGGCGGCGCACGTGCTCTCCGACCACCAGCTCTACTTCACGGCGCTGCTGATCCTCGAGCGGCTCGCGCGCGCCGCGCGGCTGCCGCTGCCGCTCGCGCCGGTCCGCATCGCCCTGCTGGAGTGGAGTCGTGCCGCGGAGCTGAGCTGCGACCGCGCCGCGGCGCTGGTCGTGCGCGACCCGCTCGTCGTCTGCCGCACGCTGATGTCGATCGCCGGCGGTGCGATGGTCGAGCAGATGGACCTCGACGCGTTCATGCGCCAGGGGATGGAGTACGCCGAGGAGGGCTCGGGCCTCGAGCGCCTCACGCGCCGCCTGATCGACCTCGGCCTCACGCATCCGATGCCCGTGCGCCGCACGCGTCAGTTGATGGACTGGGTGCGCTCCGGCGAGTACGACCGCATCGTCGACGGCGAGTTCCCGACCCGCGACGAGCCGCTCGATCCGCGCGCCGAGTCCAGCGAGGCGGTCGCCCACTACGCCGAGCGCTTCCGCAAGGCCTTCCGCGACGCCGGCGAGGCCGTCGGCTCCAGCGGCCAGCAGCTCGCCGACTGGCTGCGGCGCGACGGCGGCATGGACGAGGACGAGTAGCTCAGCCCGCGTCATGGTCCGTCGGCTGACCGCTGGCGTTCATGTGACTCGCATATAAATTTATATACGGGTAACATGGGCGCCGATGGCCACGACGGCGACCACACGCACGCGCATGGCACGCGTCGAGCGTGAGCAGCAGGTGCTCGACATCGCGCATGCGCGCTTCGCCGCGCGCGGCTACGCCGCGGTCACGATGGAGGAGGTCGCCGCGGACGCCGGCGTCACGAAGCCGCTGCTCTACAACTACTTCGGCAACAAGGAGCGGCTCTACATCGCATGCATGGAGCGGGCCGGCGACGCGCTGCTCGCGACCGTGCTGCGCGCGGTCGAGCCGGCCGACGGGCCCGCCGACGCGCTGCGCCGCGGCCTGCGCGCGTTCTTCGCCTTCGTCGACGAGGACCGCGACGCATGGCGCGTGCTGTTCGACGAGACGCAGCCGGTCGGCGGCGAGATCGCGCAGCGGATCGGCGAGTACCGCGAGCGGCTCGTCGCGCTCGTCGCCGCCACGAACGTCAACCGCCTGCCGGCGCGCCATCGCGCGCAGCTCTCGACCGAGGTCGAGGCGATCTCGGTCGCGCTGCTCGGCGCCGCCGAGGCGCTCGCGCGCTGGTGGCTGCGCACCGGCGCGCTGCCTGCCGCCGAGGCCGCAGAGCTTTTGATCGCAACCGTCGAGCCGGGCCTCGAGGCCCGCGCCGCCCGGAGGACCCGCTGATGACCCCTGTCACCCCCCGCGCCGCCGTCGTGCTCGGCGGCAACCGCATCCCGTTCGCGCGCTCGAACGGCCCCTACGCGAAGGCGTCCAACCAGGAGATGCTCACCGCCGCGCTCGACGGGCTCGTCGACCGGTTCGGGCTTGCCGGCGAGCGCCTCGGCGAGGTCGTCGCCGGCGCGGTGCTCAAGCACAGCCGGGACTTCAACTTGACCCGTGAGTGCGTGCTCGGCAGCCGCCTCGCGCCCGAGACGCCCGCCTATGACGTCCAGCAGGCGTGCGGCACCGGCCTGGAGGCGGCGATGCTCGTCGCGAACAAGATCGCGCTCGGGCAGGTCGAGGCCGGCGTCGCCGGCGGCGTTGACACGACGTCCGACGCGCCGCTGGCCGTCAACGAGCGGCTGCGCGCGATCCTGCTCGACGCCAACCGGCAGAAGTCCACCGCGGGTCGGGCGAAGCAGCTCCTGCGCGTGCGCCCGCAGCACCTCGTGCCGGCGATCCCGCGCAACGAGGAGCCGCGCACCGGCCTCTCGATGGGCGAGCACCAGGCGCGCACCGCCGCCGAGTGGAAGATCACCCGGGAGGCACAGGACGAGCTCACCGCGCGCAGCCACCGCAACCTCGCCGCCGCGTACGAGCGCGGCTTCCTCGACGACCTCGTCACGCCCTACCTCGGGCTCGAGCGCGACCAGAACCTGCGCCCGGACTCGAGCGTCGAGAAGCTCGCGAAGCTGAAGCCCGTCTTCGGCGGGCCGGAGGGCACGATGACCGCCGGCAACTCGACGCCGCTGTCCGACGGCGCGGCCGTCGCGCTGCTCTCCAGCGAGGCGTGGGCGGCCGAGCACGGACTCACCCCGCTCGCGCGCTTCGTCGACGGCGAGACGGCCGCCGTCGACTACGTCGGCGGGCGCGAGGGGCTGCTGATGGCGCCCGCCTACGCCGTCCCGCGGCTGCTCGCGCGCAACGGCCTGACGCTGCAGGACTTCGACCTGTACGAAATCCACGAGGCGTTCGCCTCGCAGGTCCTCTCGACGCTCGCCGCCTGGGAGGACCCGGGCTTCTGCAGGGACCGCCTCGGGCTCGACGCGCCGCTCGGCGTGATCGACCGCGACAAGCTCAACGTCAACGGCAGCTCGCTCGCCGCCGGCCACCCGTTCGCCGCGACCGGCGGGCGCATCCTCGCGACCCTGGCGAAGGCGCTGCACGAGCGCGGCTCCGGCCGCGGGCTGATCTCGATCTGCGCGGCCGGCGGCCAGGGCGTCGTCGCGATCCTGGAGGCGATTTAAGTGGCTGACCGATACGCCCAGCTGATCAACACCCCAGTCGGCCGGCTCGTCGGCAAGCGGACTCCGCTGCCGACGCCCGTGTCGCTCGAGCGCTACCGCGCCGGCGCTCCGGTCGTCGAGGGGAGCGTGCTCGTCGGCGGCGCTCCCGGCGGACGGCTCGACGCGGCGATCGCACGCGTGCTCTCCGACGCGCGCGCCGAGGTCAGCCTCGCGACGCCGTACAAGGCGCTCGTCTTCGACGCGACCGGCATCGTCGACAGCGCGGGACTCGGCGAGCTGCACGGCTTCTTCCACCCGGTCGTGCGCGAGCTTGCGCGCTGCGGGCGCGTCGTCGTACTCGGCACGTCTCCAGAACTGGCTGGCTCGCCGGCTGAGTCGATCGCGCAGCGCGCGTTGGAGGGCTTCACGCGCGCGCTCGGCAAGGAGGTCCGCCGCGGCGCGACCGCGCAGCTCGTCTACGTCGAGCCCGGCGCCGAGGACCAGCTCGCCTCGACGCTGCGCTTCCTGCTGTCGCCGCGCTCCGCGTACGTCTCCGGCCAGGTGGTGCGAATCGGCAAGGCGGACGCGCCGCCTGCGCTCGACTGGGACAAGCCGCTCGCCGGCAAGGTCGCGCTCGTCACCGGCGCCTCGCGCGGCATCGGCGCCGCGATCGCGTCCACGCTCGCACGCGACGGCGCGCACGTCGTCGGCCTCGACGTGCCGGCGCTGGAGGACGACCTCAACGCGGTCACCGACGCGCTCGGCGGCTCCTCGATCGTCGCCGACGTCACGGCCGCGGAGGCGCCCGCGCAGATCGCCGAGCAGCTGCGCGCCGCGCACGGGCGGGTCGACGTCGTCGTCCACAACGCCGGCATCACGCGCGACAAGACGCTCGGGCGGATGGACGCCGAGCGCTGGAACGCGGTCATCGGCGTCAACCTGACCGCGATCGAGCGCCTGACGGACGCCCTGCTCGACGATGCGCTGCTCGGGGCCGGCGGGCGCGTGGTCGGCGTCTCCTCGATCAGCGGGATCGCCGGCAACGGCGGGCAGACGAACTACGCGACGTCGAAGGCCGGCGTGATCGGCGTCGTCGGCGCCTACGCGCCGCTGCTCGCGCAGCGGGGCGCGACGATCAACGCCGTCGCGCCGGGCTTCATCGAGACGCAGATGACCGCGAAGGTCCCGCTCGCGATCCGCGAGGCGGGCCGCCGGATGAGCTCGCTGCAGCAGGGCGGGCTCCCGGTCGACGTCGCCGAGACGATCGCCTGGTTCGCGAGCCCCGCCTCCGGCGGGCTCAACGGCAACGTCGTCCGCGTCTGCGGACAGAGCCTGCTCGGGGCCTGACGATGACCGCCCTCGTCTCGTACGCCCGCGCGGCGCTCCCGCTGATCCCCGGCGCCTCGCGGCTGCCGTTCGTCGCCGGCGGCGGCAGCGAGATGCCGCCGTTGGAGCGCTCGCGCATCGACGTGCGCGTCGATCCGGCGCACGTCGCCCGCTACGCCGAGGTCTGCGCGTTCACGCCGGGCGACGCGCTGCCGCCGACGTATCTCCACGTCCTCGCCTTCCCGCTGCACATGGCGCTGATGACCGACGGCCGCTTCCCGTTCCCCGCCATCGGGCTCGTGCATCTGCAGAACCGCGTCGTGGTCCACCGTCCCGCCACGGCCGGCGAGACGTTCGACCTCCACGTGCACGCCACCCCGATCGCGCCGCACCCGAAGGGGCGCACGTTCGCGCTCGTCAGCGAGGCGCGCGTCGGCGGCGAGCTCGTGTGGGAGGGCCACAGCACGATGCTGCGGCGCGGGCAGGGCAGCGGCGACGGCGCGACGGTGCACGCGCCGTTCGCGGTCGAGCCGCAGGCGGAGTGGCGGCTGGCCGAGGACCTCGGCCGGCGCTACGGCGCGGCCTCGGGCGACCGCAATCCCATCCATCTCCATGCCCTCACCGCGCGCGTGTTCGGCTTCCCGCGCGCGATCGCGCATGGGATGTGGACGAAGGCGCGCTGCCTGGCGGCGCTGCAGCCCGCGCTGCCCGACGCCTTCACGGTCGACGTCGCGTTCCGCAAGCCGATCCTGCTGCCGGGCGTCGTGACGTTCAGCGAGCGCGACGGCGCGTTCGCCGTGCGCGGCGCCAAGAACCCGGACACGATCCACCTCGAAGGGACGGTCTCAGCATGAGCCTCGCAGAGCGCAGCATGGGCCTGGGCCTGCGGGCTCTCGGCCGCATCGCCGGATCGAACGTCGTCGACCGCATCGGTGCGCGCCGGCCGGCCGAGCGCGTCCTCTACCGCGCCACGCGCGACGGCTTCCGCGCCGCCGGCGCGGCGAGCCGCAGCTTCACCGTCGTGCGCAAGCGCGGTCAGGCCGCGCGGCTCTCGACGACGAAGAGCAGCGGGCTCTTCGACCTCAATCCCACCGACGAGCAGCAGATGCTGCAGGAGGCGTTTCGCGCGTTCGCCACCGAGCAGCTGCGTCCCGCCGCGCTCGCCGCCGACAGCGCCTGCGCCGCCCCGCCGGAGCTGCTTGCGCAGGCGGCCGAGCTCGGCCTGACGATGCTCGGCGTCCCCGAGGATCTCGGCGGCGCGGTCAGCGAGCGCTCCACCGTCACCGCCGTGCTCGCCGCCGAGGCGCTCGCGCACGGCGACATGGGCCTCGCCGTCGCCGCGCTCGCGCCGGCCGGCGTCGCCGCAGCGCTCAGCCTGTGGGGCGACGGCGACCAGCAGGCGACCTACCTGCCCGCGCTCGTCGCCGAGGACGTGCCCGCGGCTGCGGCGATTGCGCTGCAGGAGCCGCGTGCGCTGTTCGACCCGTTCGCGCTCGAGACGACCGCCCGCCGTGACGGCGAGGACTTCGTGCTCGACGGCGTCAAGGCGATCGTCCCGCGCGCCGAGGCGGCCGAGCTGCTGATCGTCGGCGCGCGCCTCGAAGGCCACGGCCCCGCGCTGTTCCTCGTCGAGCCCAGCAGCGACGGCGTCTCGGTGAAGGCCGCGCCCGGCATGGGCGTGCGCGCCGCGGCGACCGGCGACGTGCTGCTGGAGGGCGTGCGCCTGCCGGCCCGCATGCTGCTCGGGGACGGCGACCCGACCGTGTACGCCGAGTGCGTGCGACGCGCGCGCCTCGCCTGGTGCGCGCTCTCGCTCGGCACCGCGCGCGCCGTGCTCGACTACGTGATCCCCTCGGTCAACGAGCGCGTCGCGTTCGGCGAGCCGATCAGCCACCGTCAGGCGGTCGCGTTCATGGTCTCCGACATCGCCGTCGAGCTGGAGGGGATGCGGCTCGCGACGCTGCGCGCCGCCGCCCGCCTCGACGCCGGCAAGGACGCCGCACGGGAGGTGGCGATCGCCCGCGCGCTGTGCGCCGAGAAGGGCGCGCAGATCGGCTCGAACGGAATCCAGCTGCTCGGCGGCCACGGCTACGTCAAGGAGCATCCGGTCGAGCGCTTCTACCGCGACCTGCGAGCGATCGGCGTCTGCGAGGGCGCCCTGCTCGTCTAGGAGAACCGATGATCAACCTCGAGATTCCCAAGAAGTTCGTCCCCCTCGTCGCCCAGGCGAACCAGGTCGCGGAGGAGGTCTTCCGCCCGATCTCCCGCAAGTACGACCAGGAGGAGCACGCGTACCCGAAGGAGCTCGATATGCTCGCCGCGCTCATCGACGGGATGAACGACGGCAGCGCGACGGGCGGCGCGGGCGCGGCTGGCGTGCGCCGCACGAAGGGCGACGGCGACGACGGCGTCCGCAACGGCTCGAACATGTCGACCGTGCTCGGCATCGTCGAGCTGTGCTGGGGCGACGTCGGCCTGCTGCTGTCGATGCCGCGCCAGGGGCTCGGCAACTCCGCGATCGCCTCCGTCGCCAACGACGAGCAGCTCGAGCGCTTCAAGGGCAAGTGGGCGGCGATGGCGATCACCGAGCCGGAGGCCGGCTCGGACTCGGCGTCGATCCGCACCACCGCCGTGCTCGACGAGACGACCGGCGAGTACGTGCTCAACGGCGAGAAGATCTACGTCACCTCCGGCGAGCGCGCCGACCTCGTCGTCGTGTGGGCGACGCTCGACCGCAGCGTCGGGCGCGCGGCGATCAAGTCGTTCGTCGTCGAGCGCTCCAACCCCGGACTGAAGCTCGACCGCCTCGAGCACAAGCTCGGCATCCGCGCCTCCGACACCGCCGCGTTCATCCTCGAGGACTGCCGCGTGCCGAAGGAGAACCTGCTCGGCAGCCCCGAGGTCGACACCGAGAAGGGCTTCGCGGGCGTCATGCAGACGTTCGACAACACGCGCCCCCTGGTCGCCGCGATGGCGGTCGGCCTCACGCGCGCCTGCCTGGAGGAGACGCGGCGGCTGCTGTCCGACGCGGGCGTCGAGGTCGACTGGGACAAGCCGGCGCAGCTGCAGCCGGCGGCGGCCGCCGAGTACCTCGCGATGGAGGCCGACTACGAGGCCGCGCGCCTGCTGACGCTCGAGGCCGCGTGGATGGCCGACAACTCCAAGCCGAACTCGCTGCAGGCCTCGATGGCGAAGGCGAAGGCCGGCCGCACCTGCGTCGACGTCGCGCTGCGCTGCGTGCGCCTCTGCGGCTCGCTCGGCTTCGGTGAGGAGCTGCTGCTGGAGAAGTGGGCGCGCGACGCGAAGATCCTCGACCTGTTCGAGGGGACCCAGCAGATCCAGCTGCTGATCATCGCGCGGCAGCTCCTGGGCAAGAGCTCGGCCGAGCTGAAGTAGCGCGGCGCTAGCGTGCGCGAGCGATCGCGAAGGGCGCCCTCGGGCGCGCGCTGCGCGTGCCGCCTGAGCCCTTCGCGACCGCGGCGAGCGTGTAGACGCCCGGCGCGAGCGCCTTGCCACCCACCCGGCCGCTGAAGTGGAAGTGGGCCGCGCCCGCGCGTGAGGCGCGCGCGAACCCGCCGAGCTTCAGCACGCGCGTGCAACGCTTCGCCTTGGCCTTCGACGCATGCCGCCGCGGCACGGCGACGCAGCGCCCGTCGCGCCGAATGCCCGCGGTTCGCTGCGTGACCGTGAACGCCACGCGTGCGGCGCGGTCGAGTCGGTAGCTGACCGTCGTTCCGATCGGCGGCGCGCGATGGCGGCGCGTCGCGGCGATCGAGCCGCCGCGTGAGGCGGCGCGGAACGTCGGCGGCGCCAGCGCGAGCCGCGAGAGCCGCGGCAACCCGCGCGCGATGCGCAGCCCCACCTTCGACGTCCGTCCGGCGACGCCGTAGACGTCGACGGGCTGCACGCTGAAGCTGTCGCTCCCGCGATAGCCGCTGTCCGGCACGTAGAGCACCGAGCCGCCGTCGGCGCTGCGCGTCAGCACGCCGTGTGCCGGCACCGCCGGGAAGCGGACGGAGAACGCGTCGCCGTTCGCGTCTGCGCAGCGCAGCACGATGCGCACCGAGGTGCCGGGCGTCGTGCCGGCCGCAGCCGGCGGCGCGCAGGCGGGCGGCGTGTCCGGCACGCGGCGGAAGTCCAGCAGCCGTCCGGCGGTCTGAACGTACACGTCACGCCCGTCGGGGGAGACGGCGAGCTGGAAGGGATATTGCAGCGGCGCCAGGCCGTCGTGGCCGGCGCCGCAGCCGGTCTGCTGCGTGAAGCAGTCGCGCCGCGTGAGCTTCCCGTCGCGCGTGTCGCGATCGAAGCGCATCAGCGCGCTCGAGTAGTTGCCGGTCACATAGAGACTGCGGCCGTCCGGGCTGACCGCGACCCCGTAGGGGTAGAGCAGCTGGGCGATCCCATCCCGCCCGCCGCCGCAGACGGCGCCCGCGTCGAAGCAGCCGGTGTACGTCAGCGCCCCGGTCGGGCCGTCGCGGTCGAAGCTCGTCAGCGCGTGGATCCCGTTCTGCGAGACCGTGTAGAGGTTGCGGCCGGTCGGGTCGAGCACCGACTGGTAGGCGTGCGTCAGGCTCGCCACGCCGTTGGCGCCGCCGGTGCAACCGCTGCCGGCCGTGTGGCAGCCGTCGTAGGACACGGCCCCCGTCGCCGGGTCGCGCGTGAAGCGCGTGACCGCCTGGCTGACGAACGCCGAGACGTAGATGTTGGCGCCATCGGGGCTGAACACGACGTCCTCCGCGCCTCCGAGCCCGACGACGTCGTTGCCCCCGCCGCCGCACACGGGTCCCTGGGCGAAGCACGCGACGTACCGCAGGGCGCTCGTCGTGGGGTTGCGCACGAACCCCGCGATCGCGCTGGAGTTGTACGAGGCCACGAACACCGCGTCGCCGTCGGGGCTGACCGCGACGCTCTCCGGCGCATCGAGCCCGGCCTTGCTCACGGCACCCGCGCCGGTGCAGCCCGTCGCGGCCCCTGTGATGCAGCCGACGTAGGTCAGCGCCCCCGTGCGCGTGTCGCGCGCGAAGGCGGCGACGGCGTCGGCCGTCTCGCCGACGACGTAGACGCTGTGCCCGTCCGCGCTCACCGCGACGCTGCGCGCGCCGTCGAGACCGGGCTTGCCGTCGACGGCGGCGCTGCCGCAGCCCATCGCGCTCGTGATGCAGCCCGCGCGCGTGAGCTTGCCGGTCGCGGGGTCGCGGTCGAAGCGCGTGATCGACGCGCTCGTGTAGGACGTGACGTAGACGCTGCGGCCGTCGGGGCTGACGGCCACGTCGGTGAGGTCGGACATTGCGGGCAGGCCCGTGACCGGGCAGCCGCTCGGCGCGCCGGTGTAACAGGTCGCGTAGCTCAACTGGCCCACGGGCGCCGCACCCGCCGGCGACGGACACGCTGCGACCAGGGCCAGCAGCGCTCCCACGACCGGGCGTCGCCAGCTCATCGAGACGATCCTTGCAGGTGCCGGGCAGGCCGGCAACCCGCGCGCCGGCGGCGGACGCTCGCGCGCAGCGCTCAAGCATTCTCAGCATCTGCCGAGGATCGAAGCGGATGTCCGGTTCCGACCCGCCCGCTCCCCACGAGGCCGCCGAGCGGCTCAGTCGCGCCGTGGTCGAGGGGCTGGAGGAGGGCGTGGTCGTCACGGACGCCGAGTTGCGGCCGACGAGCTGGAACGCGAGCGCGCTGCGGATCCTCGGCCTCACCGCCGAGCAGCTCGGCGCCGACGGATTCGTGAGCGCGGCAGGCGCGCTGCGCTACGGCGACGGACGGCCGCTCACCGCGGGCGACAATCCGCCGGCGCGCGCGCTGCGGCAGGGCGGGCCGGTGCGTGCGACGCTGCGACGCGTCGCACCCGACGGCGTCGAGCGCTGGATCACCGTCCTCGCGCGCCCGATCGGCGGCGCCCACGGCACCACCCGCCAGGGCGTCGTCTGCACGTTCGAGGACGTGACCGCGCGGCGCGAGGCGGAGGAGCAGGTGACGTTCCTCGCCCAGCACGACCGCCTCACCGGGCTGCCGAACCGCACCCTGCTCGAGCAGCAGCTCACGCGCGACCTGACGCGCGCGCGCCGGCTCGGCGCGGCGGTCGCCCTGCTCGCGTTCGACCTCGACAACTTCAAGCTCGTCAACGACTCGCTCGGCCACGCGGCCGGTGACGCCGTCCTGCGCGAGACGGCGATGCGCGTGTCCGAGCTCACGCGCACCGGCGACGTGCTCGCGCGCCAGGGCGGCGACGAGTTCCTGCTGCTGCTCGACTGCAGCGGGGGCGACGGGGACCCGCACGTCGTCGCGCAGGCTGCCGGCGAGCGGATCGCGGCTGCGTTCGAGCGTCCCTTCGCAGTCGAGGGCACCGAGTTCCACATCGGCGTCTCGATCGGCGTCGCGCTCTCCCCGCTGCACGGCGAGGACGCAGAGAGCCTCTTCCGCGGCGCCGGCGCTGCGGTCGGCCAGGCCAAGCGCGCGGGCGGGGGCACGATCGCCGTCTACGAGCCGGAGGCGCGCAATCTGCGCCACCGCCTTTCGCTCACGACGCGGCTGCGACACGCGATCGAAGCCGACGAGCTGCGCCTGCACTTCCAGCCGATCGTGCGTGTCGAGGACGGGGCGATCGAGGCGGTCGAGGCGCTGGTGCGCTGGGAGAGCCGCATCGACGGGCTCGTCCCGCCCGGCATCTTCATCCCGGTCGCCGAGGAGGCCGGCCTGATCGACGGGATCGGCGCCTGGGTCGTCGAGGCGCTCTGCCGCCAGGCGGTCGCGTGGGGAGCGGAGGGCTTCCGGCCGCGGCTGTGCTTCAACGTCTCGCCGCGCCAGCTGCGCCGCGACAACCTCGTCGGCTCGATCGCGGGCTGCATCGCCGCGCATGGGCTCGACCCCGGCCAGTTCTGCGCCGAGCTGACCGAGACGGCGCTGCTGAGCGACGCACGCCGTCACCGCTCGCTGCTCGTCGAGCTGCGCGAAGCGGGGCTGACGGTCGCGATCGACGACTTCGGCAGCGGGCACTCCTCGCTCGGGCGCCTGCGCGAGCTGCCGGTGCAGGTGCTCAAGGTCGATCGCTCCTTCCTCGCGTGCGTCCCAGACGACGCCGGCGCGAGCGCGATCGTCGTCGCGGTGCTCGAGCTCGGCAAGGCGCTCGGGATGACGACGGTCGTGGAGGGCGTCGAGGATCTCGCCCAGCTCGACTTCCTGCGCCGCCACGGCTGCCCGCTCGCGCAGGGCTTCCTGCTCGGGCGCCCCGTGCCGGCGGACCAGCTCGAGCGGCGGCTGGTGGGGAGCGGCCCCAACGCCGCTCGCTAGGGTGGGCGCGTCATGTGCCCGCCCGCTCCACGACCGTCCGCTCGCCGCGTCCGCATCCTCGGCGCCGGCGGCACGATCGCGATGGGCGGCGCCTCGGCGACGCCGCAGCTCGACGCCGAGGGGCTGATCGGGACGATCCCCGGCCTCACCGACCGCGCCGGGATCGAGGCGCGCGACGTCGTCAACAAGCCGAGCCCCCATCTGACGCTCGCCGACATGCTCGAGGTCTGCCGCCAGGCGCGCGACGCGGCGCGGCGCGGGATCGGCGTCGTCGTCGCGCACGGGACCGACGCGCTCGAGGAGACCGCGATGCTGTGCGACGTGATCCACGACGCGGAGGCGCCGATCGTATTCACGGGCGCGATCCGCCCGGCGACCGCCGCCGGCGCCGACGGCCCCGCGAACCTGCTCGACGCCGTCTCGGTGGCGGCGAGCGAGGAGGCGGCCGGGATGGGCGTGCTCGTCGTCTTCGGCGGCGAGATCCACCACGCGCGCTGCGTGCGCAAGACCGACACGACGTCGCTCGTCGCGTTCTCATCGCCCCAGACCGGGACGCTCGGACGCGTCACCGAGGGGCATCCGACGATCTGGTCGCGGCTGCCGCGCAACCCGCCGCTCGACCCGCCGCAGCTCGACAAGCGCGTGCTCGTGATACCGACGAGCGCGGGCGACGACGGCACGCTCGCGCACGCCGCGCTCTCGACCGAGCCCGACGGCGTCGTGATCGGCACGCTCGGCGCCGGCCACCTCGCGCCCGACCTGCTCGAGCTGTGGGCAGACGCGGCCCAGCGGATCCCGGTCGTCGCCTACTGCCGCCCCGAGCGCGGCGTCGTGCTCACCGGCACCTACGGCTACGCCGGCTCCGAGCGCGACCTGCGCGGCACCGCGATCATCCCCGCCGGCTTCCTCTCGCCGCAGGCGGCGCGCATGAAGCTGCTGGCGTGCGTCGCCTCCGGCCTCTCGATCGACGAGGTGCGCTGGGCGTTCAGGCAGGATGACGGCTGAGCCCGTCCCGACGCTGCGGGGCGGCCGCGTCACGCTGCGGCCGCTGAGCGACGCGGACCTCGACGTCCTCGTCCCGGCCACGACGCTGCCCAGCATCGCCGAGTGGTGGGGGACGCCGGACTCGCCGGAGCGCGAGCGCGAGGGGCTGGTCAACGACTTCGACGGCGGTGCGTTCGCGATCGAGGTGGGCGATGCGCTCGCCGGCTGGCTCGGCTTCAACGAGGAGCTGGAGCCGGACTACAAGCACGCGAGCCTCGACATCTTCCTGCTGCCCGAGCACCAGGGCCGGGGGCTCGGGGCGGCTGCGCTGCGGCTGGCGATCCGCTGGCTGATCGACGCGCGCGGCCACCATCGCTTCACGATCGATCCAGCCTGTCGCAACGAGCGCGCGATCCGCGCGTACGCCGCGGTCGGGTTCAAGCCCGTCGGCGTCATGCGCGCGTACGAGCGCACTCCCGACGGGCGGTGGATGGACGGTCTGCTGATGGACCTCCTGGCCGACGAGCTGACGACCGACTAGCGGGTCGCGCCGGCTGAGCTGCTCGACAAGCGTGCCCCGCCACCTTGGATCGGGTGACAAGCCTGCGGCGATCGCCGGTGGGGAACATGCACGGATGACCTATGACACCTACCCGACCGCGTCGCGGGACGACTACGACGTCATCGTCCTCGGCGCCGGGCACAACGGCATGGTCGCCGCGGCGAAGATGGCGCGCGGTGGGCTGCGCGTCCTCGTGCTCGAGCAGCGACACATCGTCGGCGGTGCGGTCGCGACGGAGGAGCTGTTCCCCGGCTACCGCTTCTCCACCTGCGCCGCCTACCTGTGGCTTCTGCAACCCGCGGTGATCGAGGAGCTGTGCCTGTGGGACCACGGGCTCAAGCTGCAGAAGCCCGACCCGGACCCGTTCTTCCTGTTCGAGGACCGCGTCGGCTTCGGGCAGGGCCGCCACCTGGGCCAGACGCAGGCGGCGGTCGCGCGCCTCAACGCCGAGGACGCCCGGCGCCTGCCGGAGCACGCCGCCTTCTGGAATCGCGCCGCCGAGCTCGTGCGCCCGTTCCAGCTGCGCCACCCGCCGACCGAGGCCGAGCTGTGGGCGCACGCCGACGCGATCGGCGAGCGCAAGCTGCTGGAGCAGCTCAAGCGCACCTCCGTCGGCGAGATCGCGGCCGAGTTCTTCAAGGACCCGCGCATCCAGGCGGTGTACTCCTCGGTCGAGGACCTCGGCGACCCATGGGCTCCGGGCAACGCGTGGCCGTCGGTCTTCTTCCGCACGGGTGCGTTCGTCGACGTCCAGCACGAGTTCGTCGTCGGCGGGATGGGTGCGCTCGCCAACGCGCTCGCGCTCGCCGGCGTCGAGCACGGCGTCGAGTTCGAGCTCAACGCGAAGGTCACCAAGATCCTCACGCGCGGCGGCGAGGGCGTCGAGGGCGTCGAGCTTGCCGACGGCCGGACGTTCCGCGCCCCGCGCGTCGTGTCGAACGCGCACCAGCGCGTGACGATGGCGATGATCGACGAGCTGCGGCCCAGGATCGAAGAGCTGACAGGCCACTGGGTCATGGAGGCGGCCTCGACGAAGTTCCACTGCGTCATGCGCCGGCCGCCCGACATCACCGAGTACGGCTCCGTCAACGAGCGCGACGCCGCCTCGTTGCGGATCCAGCTCTCGCTCGAGCACTTCCGCGACTCCTTCCGCTCGGCGCAGGCCGGCGAGCTTCCGACCGCGCCGACCGTGGGCGCGTTCGCGGTCCAGTCGCTCTACGACTCGACCGTCGCCGACGGTCCCTACCACACCGTCTCGCTGTGGACGCTCTACGCGCCCGTGCGGCTCGCGCAGGGCACGTGGGAGACGCGCCGTGAGGAGGCGGCGGAGCGCCTGATCGACTGGGTCGACCGCTTCGTGCCGAACTTCCGCGAGGACATCGTCGACTACGTGCTCTACACGCCGGCCGACTTGGAGTCTCGCATCAGCATGCTCGACGGCGCGATCCACCACGTCGACGTCGTCAAGGGCCAGACGTTCGAGACCCGCGACGGCTACGACGGCCCGATCCCCGGCCTGTACTACTGCGGCTCGGGCGTGCACGGCGGCGGTGAGGTCAGCGGCCTGTCCGGCTACAACGCCGCCAACTGGGTGCTGCAGCAGGTCGAGCGCGCAGGCTGAGCGTCGCAGGGAGGCCGGTCGGGCGAGTGGGCGCTCCCCGGCCGGCCTTCCGCGGCACTCACGCGGCGGGGAGGTCGACTTCCTCGAAGGGATTCTGCGACGGCGGGCCGACGGCGATCCACATGCGCGGGGGGCGCGCCGGCTCGACGACCATCGACGCCCATGTGGTGGACTCGGCCATGTCCGTGCCGACCTTGCAGATCGGCACGGTGCGGTCGGCGAGCAGGCGCTCGACGTCGGCGGCGCCGGCGATCTCGGAGAGGTGGGCGTCCATGAACGCCTGCCGCCGCGCGGACTCGGGCTCCTCGACCTGCATGAGCTCGTCGTCGACGTCGTCGTTCGAGAGCGGATGGTTCGTGTGCGCGAGGATCGTCGCACCCGCGGCGTGCTCGACGACCTTCGTGGCCGAGCACTCGAGGTCGATGATCTCGTCCGGATCGCAGATCAGGTAGTTCTGCCCGGAGGCGTGGGGAATTCGGCGCACGAGGTCGGCCGCCTCGGCGGCGCTGCGCTGCTGCAGGATCGCGCGGAAGACGGCGACGACGGGCACGCCGACGCGCGCGTGGTTGAGCGGCATCACCGTGTTGCCGCAGACGGCGACGCCGAGCTCGTTGCAGCCGATCACGCTGAGCATCCCCGCCGGCGTGAGCGTGAAGAGGTCGGGATGCTCGCCGTCGCGGACGTGCAGCACGACCTCGGTGTCGCAGTAGGAGACGGGGATGTCGAGCGTCTGGGCGACCAGCGGCCGGTCGGTCGCGGGCGGCCGCGTCGCGATCGCGGTGCAGCGCGCCGCCGGCTCGCTCTTGACCATCTCGCCGTAGCCGGACTTGTAGGCCCACAGCCACATCTCGTCGCCGAGGTTGTACGCGAGCAGCGTGGAGCGGGGCAGCCCGGCGGCGGTTGCGAGGCCGTCGATCTCGTCGAGGAAGTCCGGCGCCCAGCGCGCCAGCGCGGGCGCGAAGTCGACGGCTGCGAGGAACTCCGCCAGCAGGTCGTCGGCCGGGCGGCCGAGCGTCGCGACCACCTCCAGCCAGCGTCCGACGCCGCGGCGGATGTCCTCGCGCAGCTGCTCGCCGTGCTGGAGGCCGCGCTCGCGCGCGGCTCCCTCGACGGTGACGACGCGGATCACGATCGCGGTGGCGACGGGCGCAGGACGTCCATCGCGCGAACATAGCAAAGGACCCAGAGATTGTCGACAATCGGCAGCTCAGTCGCGTCGCCCGCCGTAGCGCAGGGCGCGCAGCTCGCGTACGTCGTCGGGGACCGGTCGCGAGCCCGGCCCGCCCGCGCGGTCCCCGAGCAGCTCGGGGACGATCCGGTGGCGCACGAGCTCGCCCGCGACCAGCTCGACCCGCAGCGCGGCCGTGCCCGGGCGCGAGCTGACGACGCGCGTCATGCGCGTCCCGCGGAACAGCAGGCCTACGCCGTCGTCGGCGGCCCACCCGCCCGGGAGCGCTCCCGCACGCACCGCCGCGAGCCACACCGGCAGGCGCTCCGGCTCGCCGTCGGCGTGCACGGTGAACGATCCGGGCAGCAGGCCGAGCCCCTCCATCGGCTCCGGCGGGCCGCCCGAGCACGTCACCCCGCCGGCGAACCAGCACATCGCGCCGGCGCTCAGGCCGGCCAGCACGATTCCGCGGCGCCACGCCTCGGCGAGCAGCTCGTCGAGCCCATGCGCGCGCCAGATCGCGAGCAGGTTCCGCATCGAGCCGCCGCCGACGTAGATCGCGTCCTGCTCGAGCACGATGTCGGCGAGCGAGCGCGCCGAGCCGTGGCGGCGAAAGAGCGACAAGTGGGTCGCCGCCGCGGTGCGGCCGAAGCGGCCGTAGAAGGCGGTGATCTGTCCCGTCGGGTCGCCCGAGGCGGTCGGCAGGAACAGCACCCGCGGTGCGGGCTTGTCGGTCAGCGAGAGCACGAGGTCGTCGAGCGCCGGGTTGTCCGGCTCCATCGTGAAGCCGCCGCCGCCCATCGCGAGGATGCACGGCGCCTCAGCACCGGGACCGCGGCTCACGCGAGGGCCAGGTCGCGACGCATGTCGCCGAGATAGCTCACCGGCAGCGGCGTCTCGACGACGTCGCCGTCGGTCGGCTCGACGCGGTAGGCGCCCGCCCGCGGCCGCGAGCTGACGACGCGCCGCAGCTCGCGGTGGACGAAGTGCAGCGCCGCCCCGTCGTCGACGGCGTACCCCGGCCGCACGCCGTCGCCGACGAAGCGTCGGTACTCCGCCCGCCGCTCCGGCTCGCCGTCGTAGTGCACGCAGTTGGAGTGCGGCAGCAACCCGAGCCCGCGCACGACCGTCGGCGCGCCGTGGAACGCGCTCACCGCCTCGGTGAACCAGCACAGCGAGCCCGCCGAGAGCCCGCACAGCACCACCCCGCGCCGCCACGCCTGCTTGAGCACGCGGTCGAGCCCGTGCGCGCGCCAGGCGCCGAGCAGCGAGACGACGCTGCCGCCGCCGACGTAGACGAGGTCCTGCGCGAGCAGGTGCTGCTCGACGTCGCCCTCGACCGCGCCATGGCCGCGGTCGCGCCGGAAGAGCGAGACGTGCGAGGCATCGCAGCGACCCGCGAAGGTGCGGTAGAAGCGCACGATGTAATGGTCCGCGTCGCCGGAGGCGGTCGGCACGAAGCAGACCCGCGGCCGCTCGGTGCCGGTGAGCCCGAGCACGTAGTCGTCGAGCAGCGGGTTTCCCGCCTCCATCGAGAAGCCGCCACCTCCGAAGGCGACGATCTGCGGTGGGCGCGCGCTCGGCATCGTCCGAGTGTGGCGGCGCGTCGCCGATCTGTCGTTGGGCGTGTGGCGAAAGCCGGTGCGCCACGCGGCCAAGCCGCATGCTGGCGCGGTCACGTTCGGCGGTCTCGCGATCGCGCGGGACCTGCCAAGATCCACTCATCCGAAAACCGGTTCGATTAGCCGCGCACCAATGTGGGACGGCGAGGGAGGACACTCCGATTGTCGGACCATGACCCCGACCAGCGTGCGAGATCGTTCGAGCATCGCCACCTCGGCGACGCGATCCGCGAGCTGCGCGAGCAGCACGGGCTCTCGCAGGCGGAGCTCGCCGACCGGGCGCGGCTGCGGCGCCACCATCTCGGCGCGATCGAGCGCGGCGAGGTCGACCCGACGTTCCTCACGCTCGTGCGCATCACGCGCGCGGTGCCCGTCCCGCTCGCCGAGCTGATGCGCCTGTTCGAGCAGCGTCGCGACGAGCCGGGCTGACCGTGCCCTGAGAAGATGGGGCGGTGAGCACCGCATCGCCCCGCACGCAGCGCCTGACGCCGGTCATGCGGGACGGCGAGCGCGTCACGCCGCTCGAGCTGTTCTTCGACCTCGTCTTCGTGCTGGCGATCACGCAGTGCACGGCGCTGATGGCGGCGACGCCGACGTGGGAGGGGCTCGCGCAGGGGCTGCTGGTGCTCGGCGTGCTGTGGTGGGCGTGGGGCGGCTACGCGTGGCTGACGAGCGTCGTGGACCCGGAGGAGGGTGCGGTGCGGATCGCGATCTTCGCCGCGATGGCCGGCCTGCTCGTGGTCGCGCTGTGCGTGCCGGAGGCGTTCGGCGATCTCGGGCTGCTGTTCGCAGTCGCCTACGGCGTTGTGCGCGGTGGACACATCGCGCTGTTCGTGCTCGCGAGCCGCGATGACGCGGAGCTGCGTCACTCGGTCTGGGGCCTGGCGATCAGCACGGCGATCGGCGTCGGTCTGCTCGTGCTCGCCTCCTTCTTCGACGGCGCCGCGCAGGGCGGCCTGTGGGCGCTCGCGCTCGCGCTCGACATGGGCGGCCCGCTGCTGATCGACGCGAGCGGCTGGCGTCTCGCGCCCGGCCACTTCGCCGAGCGCCACGGGCTGATCATCATCATCGCGCTCGGCGAGTCGATCGTCGCGATCGGTGTCGGCGCGGGGCTCGAGGTCGACGCCGGCGTCGTCGCGGCCGCGGTGCTCGGGATCGTCGTCGCGGCCGCGCTGTGGTGGCTCTACTTCGACGTCGTCGCGCTCGTCTCCGAGCGGCGGCTGGTCGACGCGGCCCCCGGCCTCCAGCGCAACACGATGGCGCGCGACTCCTTCTCCTACCTGCACTTCCCGATGGTCGCCGGGATCGTGCTCGTCGCGCTGGGGATGAAGAAGACGCTCGGCCACGTCGCCGATCCGCTGAAGCTCGTGCCGACGTTCGCGCTGCTCGGCGGCACGGCGCTCTACCTGCTGGCGCACGTCGCCTTCCGGCTGCGCAACGTCCACACGCTCAATCGCCGCCGCCTCGGCCTCGCGCTGCTGCTGCTCGCGCTCGTGCCGGCTGTGCGCGAGCTGCCGGCGCTGGCGCTGCTCGCGCTGCTCGCCGCGCTGTTGACGACGCTCATCTCCTACGAGACGTTCATCTACGGCGAGGCGCGCGACCGCGTCCGCCATCGCTCCGCGCACGAACTGGGCAGCGGTGGCGATCGTTCCTGAACGCGAACGAGCGCGGCGCCCGCGGCGCTTCGCGCAGGATCTGCCCCGCAACGTCCGCGTCCTCTCCTGGGTGAGCTTCTTCCAGGACGCGGCGTCGGAGCTGCTGTATCCGATCTGGCCGCTGTTCATCACCGTCACGCTCGGCGCGCCGGCGTCCGCGCTCGGCCTGATCGAGGGCGTCGCGGAGGGGACGGCGTCGGCCGGCAAGGCGATCTTCGGCCGGCTCGCCGATCGTCACCGCCGCCGGCCGCTGGTCGCGCTCGGCTACGGCATCTCCTCGGCGGCCAAGCCGCTGATGGGCCTTGCGACCGCATGGCCGTTCGCGCTCGTCGGGCGCTTCGTCGACCGCACCGGGAAGGGGATCCGCACCGCCCCGCGCGACGCGCTGATCGCGGGCGACACCTCGCCGGAGATCCGCGGCCGCGCGTTCGGCTACCACCGCGCGTTCGACACCGCGGGCGCCGTCGTCGGGCCGCTGCTGGGGCTCGGGCTCTACGAGGCGCTGAACCACCACCTGCGCCCGCTGTTCTTCTTCGCGGCGGTCCCGGGCGCGATCAGCGTCGCGTTGATCGCCTTCGTGCGCGAGCGCCCGGCGGCCGCGCCCGTGGCCGGCGCCGAGCGCGCGCCGAGCGTGCCGCTGCGTGCGCTGCCGCGGCGCTACTGGCGCGTCACGCTTGCGCTGTCGCTGTTCGGGCTCGTCAACTTCTCCGACGCGCTGCTGATCCTGCGCGCGAACGAGCTCGGCCTCAGCTTCGTGAGCGTGATCCTCGTCTACACGCTCTACAACGCCGCGTACGCGGGGCTGAGTCTGCCGGCGGGCATCGTCTCCGACCGCATCCCGCGGCGTGCGGTCTTCGGCGTCGGGCTGCTGATCTTCGCGGTCGCCTACCTCGGCCTCGGCCTCGCGCGCTCGTCCGGGTGGGTGTGGCTGCTGCTGCCCCTCTACGGCGCCTACACGGCGCTGACGGACGGCGTCGGCAAGGCGTGGGTCTCCGACCTGCTGCCGGCCGGCGCGATGGGCACCGGCCTCGGGCTGTTCCAGGGCCTGAGCGGCGGCTGCGCGCTGATCGCCAGCGTCTGGGCCGGGCTCGCCTGGGGTGGCGACGGCCGCACGCCGCTGTTGATCTCCGGCATGGTCGTCGCGGTGCTGGGGCTCGCGCTGCTGGCGCTGGGTCGGCGCCTCGACGGCGACGCCCGTCAGTCGACCTAGCTCAGCTGCCGCGCGAGCTCCCCTGCGCCCATCACGCCTCCACCGTCGACATGTCCGGATAGCGGTCGCCGGCGGTCGTGCCGGGAGGCGCCGCCTCGTCGAGTCGGCGCAGGTCGTCGTCGCTGAGCTCGATCGCGGTCGCGGCGACGTTCTGCTCGAGGTAGCTGCGGCGCTTCGTGCCGGGGATCGGCACGACGTCCTCGCCGCGATGCTGGACCCAGGCGAGCGCGAGCTGCGCCGCCGTGACGCCCTGCTCCTCCGCGAGCGCGCGGATGCGCTCGACGATCGCGAAGTTGCGGACGAAGTTCTCGCCCTGGAAGCGCGGGTTGCGGCGGCGGAAGTCGCCCTCGGGGATGTCCTGCGGTGAGGCCCAGCGGCCGGAGAGGAAGCCGCGCCCGAGCGGGCTGTAGGCGACGAAGCCGATCCCGAGCTCGCGCACGGTCGGCAGGATGCGCCGCTCGACGTCGCGCGTCCACAGCGAGTACTCGGTCTGCAGCGCGGAGATCGGGTGCACCGCGTGGGCGCGCCGCACCGTCTCCGGAGCCGCCTCGGAGAGTCCGAGGTAGCGCACCTTGCCCGCCGCGACGAGCTCGGCCATCGCGCCGACGGTCTCCTCGATCGGCACCTCCGGGTCGACGCGATGCTGGTAGTAGAGGTCGATGTGCTCGACGCCGAGGCGCTCGAGCGACGCGTCACAGGCGGAGCGCACGTACTCGGCGTCGCCCCGCCGGCCGAGGAACTCGCCGTGCTCGCCGCGCACGTTGCCGAACTTCGTCGCGAGCACGACCCGCTCGCGCCGGTCGGCGATCGCGCGGCTGACGAGCCGCTCGTTCGCGAACGGCCCGTACATGTCGGCCGTGTCGAGCAGCGTCACGCCCAGCTCGAGCGCGCGGTGGATCGTCGCGACCGCCTCGCCGTCGTCGGTCTCGCCGTAGAACTCCGACATCCCCATGCAGCCGAGCCCCTGCTCGGAGACCTCGAGGCCCTGACTGCCGAGTGCTCGCGTCTTCATCGTGCCTCCGTCGTGGTTCGCCCGTGCTCATGTCCACGCTACCCGTTGAGCGGCCGGCGACTCGTCGCTCGCCACAATGGGCATGTGGTCGTGGTGCGCCCCCTCGCCGCCGTCGTGCTCCTGCTCGCGGGCCTGCACACACACTTACACGGGACGTCGTTCGACGACACCGGGATCGCGCTCGCCGCGGCCGCGAGCTGGGTCGGCGTCCCGGGGCCGGGCGAGCCGGTGCTGATCGCGGCCGGGATCTACGCCTCGCGCGGCCGCGTCGACATCGGCGAGGTGCTCCTGGTCGCATGGCTGGGCGCCACTGTCGGCGGAGTCGCCGGCTGGCAGCTCGGGCGTCGCGGCGGCCGCGCGCTGTGGTCCGCGCCCGGCCCGTTTCGCAGGCTGCGGCTGGCGGCGATGATGCGCGGAGAGCGCTTCTACGAGCGGCACGCGCTGCTCGGCGTCTATCTCGCTCCCTCATGGGTCGCCGGGATCCACGACATGCCGGCCGCGCGCTTCCTGCCGATGAACGCGCTCTGCGCCGCGGCGTGGGCGCTGCTCGTGGGCGGTGGCGCCTACCTCGCCGGGCCCTCGATCGCCGACGTCGTGGGCGACCTCGGCCTCGCCGGCGCGGTCGTGCTCGGCGCGCTCCTGCTCGCGGGGATCGTGGGCGCGTTGCTGCGCCGCCGCGCTCAGTCGCGCGAGGGCTCGTAGGTCGGAATCAGATCCCTCAAACGCGGACGTCGACGCCGACCTCGTAGTGCTCGACCGAGGTCCGCGTGCTGCCGTCGTCCACGCGTGGGGTCATCCCGTTGAGGATCTCGTCGCCCTTGCGCAGGTCCTCCTCGGTCTCGAACAGCACGACCGCGAGGCTGCGGCCGTTGTCGGGATCGATGAGCATCATGAAGCCCTTGGCCGGCAGGCCCTCGGGCGGCCCGGACGGCGCCTCGGCGTTGATCTCCCGAGCGGCTTGGCGGAGCTTCTCGCCATCCGCGCCCTCCCATTTCGCTACGCGCGCATACATCGTCTGCCTCCTCGTCGGGAGACGCCGACGCTACGCCGGAACCCGATCCGCGTCAATGGCCGTTCACGGACGCATGACCCGCGCGGCACGTGCGCGCCGACGAACTTCAGCGAGGGACGAGCTGCAGGATCGGGATCGTGCGCCCGACGCGCGCGGCTCGGTCGCGGTAGACCGCGTAGGGCGGGAACACGCGATCGGCCAGCTCCCAGAGCCGCGTGCGCGAGGACTCCTCCTCGACGACCTCGACCCGAAACGGCCGACCGCCGAGCAGGACGTCCGGATTCGCGCGCGCGTTGTGAAACCAGGACGGGTGCTCGGGCGCGCCGAGCTTGGAGGCGATGATCGTCACGCGTTCGCCGTCGTGGAAGTAGATGACGCCATTGCGCCGCGGACGACCGCTGCGCGCGCCGCGCGTCTCCAGCAGGGCGGTCGGGAGCATGAGACCCAGGCCGAGACGGCCCCCGGTCAGCCGCATCAGCTGCGGATCGACCTTCCACACGACGTGCATCGAAAGCCACGCGGCCAGGCGCGTGCCGAGAAACTTCACATAGGTTCGGTAGAGCGGGCCAACGCGGGCGTGGGGGTCAACGTAGGGCAGAGCCTCGCGGGAGGTCATGGGCAAGCGACAGGGTATCGGCGCCCACCTCTGCGGCGTAGCGCTCAGGGACCGTGTCCGGCCGCGATTCGGGCGAGCGCGCGGGCGCTCTGCGCGAGTCCCTCGGGCAGGGAGGCCGACGGCGAGGCGCCGGGATGCCCCCGGGCGATGCGCACCCGCAGGACGCCGGGGCGTATGCGGAACCGCAGCGGCGGCTCCAGCTGCACCGCCTCGCCGTCGATGCCGGCGGGCACGGGATGGTCGGCGTCGACCTCGAAGGCCGGCGCGGTCCACTCCCGCCATGGTCGTTGCGGGCGGCCAGCGCCGCCGCCGCCGTCGGTCGGGGCGCCCGCGATCGTGATTCCGAGCAGCCCGTCGTCGATGCGCGGGCGGGTGCCGGAGCCGACCGCGCGGCCCAAGCGGTAGCGGTTGTTCGAGACCAGGATCGCGGCTCCCGAAGCGTGCTCGTGCCCGCCGGGACCCGTCCAACGCAGGTCGAGCCCGACCCCGCCAGGTCCGAGCACGTCGGGCACGGTGTCGAGCAGGGTCCGCAGCTTCGCGTCGCGGTAGCCGGTGCGCTGGACGGCCACGGCGTAGAGCCCGAGCGAGACGTTGTTGACGAACACGCGTCCGTTCACCTCCGCGAGGTCGACGCGCCGCTCGCCGCCGTCGACGAACGCGTCGAGCGCCCCGACGACGTCGTCGCGATCGACGCCGAGGTCGAGCGCGAAGTGGTTGCGCGTGCCGGCCGGCACGCAGGCGTACGGCAGCTGCAGCTCCGCCGCGACGGCGGCGACGACGGCCTGCGAGCCGTCGCCGCCCGCCATCGCCAGCCCGTCGGCGCCACCGGCGACCGCGTCGCGCACCAGCCGCTCGAGATCCCGGCCCGGCTCCAGCTCGATCGGCTCGATCCCACGCGCCCGCGCTTCGGACGCCAGTGCGAACCGCTCCGCCTTGCCGCCGCCGGACTTCGGGTTGAAGAACAGCACCGGTCTTCGTGGAGCCGGCCGCGTGGGCAGGCGCACGCGGACGCCGAACGCCGCGCGCGCCCAAGCGCCGCTCAGCACGAGCGCAGCGACGACCAGCGCCTGCTCGAGCAGGCGGTCGGACGCCAACAGCACGAGCGCCGCGAGCAGACCGAGCGCGCCGACGAGCAGCCCGGCGACGCGGAGCAGGCCGGTCCTCAGGACGCCGTACCACGCGGCAGCCGCCGCGACGGTCACCAGTGCGAGCGCGACCAGGCCGCGCGGGAACTCCTGCACCGCGACGACGACGGCGAGACCGACCCCGCCGAAGCCGAGCAGCAGAGCGCCGATCGCCGCCCAGCGCCGGTGGCTCATAGGATCACGCTCTCGTGGACTTCGACTCGGACCGCCCCACCCCGCCCCCGCCACGGCTCGCTCGCTGGCTGCAGGCCGCCGAGCGCATCGACGTCGCGCTGTACGCGGCGATCGCTCAGAGCTCGACGCCCAAGCTCGACCGCGCCATGGCCCGCCTCTCGCATGCTGCCGACTACTCGCGCCTCTCGCTCTGCGCGGCCGCCGGGCTGGCCGCGACCGGGCGCCGTGGGCGCTGCGCTGCCGCTCACGGCCTCGCGTCGGTCGGCGTCACGGCGAGCCTCGTCAACCTCGTCGCCAAGCCGCTCGGCAGCCGCAAGCGCCCCGACCGCGTGGCAGAGCAGGTGCCCAGCGCCCGTCACGTGCGCATGCCGTCCTCCACCTCGTTTCCGTCCGGCCACTCCGCCGCCGCGTTCGCCTTCGCGACCGGCGTCGGTCATGTGCACCCGGCCGCCGCGATCCCGCTGCGCGGACTCGCCGCCCTCGTCGCCTACTCGCGGGTTCACACGGGCGTCCACTACCCCGGCGACGTCGTCGCCGGCGCGCTGGCGGGGATCGCGCTGGCCCACCTCACGACGCGTGCACTCGATCGTCACATGGCCTGACGGCGGTGACCTGCTCACGGAGGCAGCGTTGCGCGTCGCGCGCGCGCTGCCAAGGGCGCTAGCACCACCCGTACGACCGCTCTACTCGACGATCGAGAACTTGACGCTCGTCGGCTTCGACCTGCCCTTGGCGTTGCGAGCGCTCAAGGTCGCCGTGTAGGCGCCGGGGCTCAGCGCGCGCCGTCCGATCCGGCCGCTGAACGCGATCGTGTTGCGTCCGTTCGCCAAATGCGCGCGCGTGAGCGTGCCGACCTTGATCGCGCGAGCGCCCGCCGCGCGGCGCTTGATCGTGATCGTGACCTTGGCCGGCGCTTTGAGGGTGAACTTGAAGCTCGTGCCGCGCTTCGCCTTGGCGGCGACCGCGGTGCGACGCGTCCCGACGCGGAAGCGGGTGTTGGTCAGCGACGCGCGGCTGACGCGGGGGACGACGAGCGCGAGGACGGTCACGTTGTGAATCGCGCCGCCGGACTGCGTGTTGTCGTCGCGTACGAACAACGCCACCTGATAGGTGCCGGGGCTGGCGAAGACGTGGTTCGGCTTGTCGCCGTGTGCGTCAGGCGTCGCGTCGCCCCATTGCCAGTCGTAGGAGGCGATCGTCCCGTCGCTGTCGCTCGACGCGCTCCCGTCGAACGCGATCGCCTGCCCGGCGAACACCGTCGACGGCGTCCAGTCGAACCTCGCCTGCGGGTACTGGCCCGCGATGAAGAAGTCCTCGCTGGTCTGCGCCGTGTGCCCCTTGCTGTCGGTCACGATCAGCGTGACGACGTTGATTCCCTGCCTCGTGAGCAGATGCGCGATCTTCGGGCCGCTGCTGGCGGGCGTGCCGTCGTTCCAGGTCCAGCGGTAGGAGACGACCGGCGAGTCGCCGTCGCTCGCGGTTCCGTCGAGCGAGGCGGTAGACCCGACGAACGGCGCGAAGCCCCCGCTCCCGAGCCGGATGACCGCCTTCAGCGGGTGAGCGGCCCCCGGATAGCGGGCGACGTAGTTGGCGCGGCCGTCGCCTCCGGCGGCGGTGAAGTTGCCGCCCGCGACGACCTGGCCGCCGAAGAAGGTCACTGCGTTGACGGCGCCGCCCAGCGGTCCGTTGCCGGCGCCGTTGGAGCCCAGCGGCGCCCAGCTGAAGCCGTTGAACCCGGCGACCATGTCGGCGGTGGGGTGCCCGTCGGCGTTCTGGAACGAGCCGCCGACGAAGACGTTCGCACCCGAGACCGCGATCGCGTTGACGAACGCCGTCGCCGGCAGCCACCCGTCCGTGGTCGCCGCGTTCGCGCCGAGCGCGCTCCACGTCGTCCCGTTCCACTTGGCGACGTGATCGGCCTGCGCGATGCCCGCGATGTCGACCGAGTCGCTGCCGATGTAGACGTTGGTCCCGTCCGAGGCGATGCTGCGCGTGATGTCGTCCACGGCGCCGGCGCTCATCGCATGCCACGTGCCGTCGAACATCGCGACGTGGTCGGCGTTCGGGATCGAGTCGATGTTGATGAAGCTTCCGGCGGCATAGAGCCGCCCGGCCGAGTCGGCCGTGAGCGCGTAGACGGCGCTGTTGATCTCGTGCGCCGCGTCGGCGACCGTCGAGGAGGGCGTGCCGGTGTCGAGGTTGCACCGCACCAGCTTGTCGGCGGACGGCAGACCCGCCCCGTCCGCGAAGTCGCCGC
>DASRAV010000029.1:0-30698 GCA_035637995.1 Conexibacter sp.
GGAAGGTCCGCCTGCACCGCTGCTCCTAGACTTGCGCGTCCAATGACGGACCTGCGCGAGCAGACGCGATTCGAGCCTGCCGAGGTCGAGCCCCGGATCATCGACGCGTGGCTGCAATCGGGCCTCTTTTCGCCCGAGCCCGAAGGCGATCCGTCGGAGAACTTCTCGATCGCGATCCCGCCGCCGAACGTCACCGGGGCGCTGCACATGGGGCATGCGCTCAACGGCTCGATCCAGGACGTGCTGATCCGCTACCACCGTGCGCGCGGGAAGCGGACGAAGTGGATCCTCGGCACCGACCACGCGGGGATCGCGACGCAGAAGCAGGTCGAGAAGCGCCTCGCCGAGGAGGGCACGAGCCGCGACGCGATCGGGCGCGAGGCGTTCGAGGCGCGCGTGTGGGAGTGGCGCGAGCAGTACGGCGGCACGATCGTCGACCAGTTCCAGCGCCTCGGCGCCTCCTGCGACTACGACGACGAGCGCTTCACGCTCGACGCGGCCTACCACGAGGCGGTCCTGAAGGTCTTCGTCGACCTGTACGAGAAGGGCCTGATCTACCGCGACCACTACATGGTCAACTGGGATCCCGGCAGCGGCTCGGCGATCTCCGACCTCGAGGTCGAGGATCGCGAGGTCGTCGACACGCTCTACTCGGTCGCCTACCCGCTCGCCTCCGGCGAGGGCGAGATCGTCGTCGCGACGGTGCGCCCGGAGACGATGCTCGCCGACACCGCGATCGCGGTGCACCCCGACGACGAGCGCTATGCCCACCTCGTGGGCCAGACGGCGATCCTGCCGCTCGTGGGGCGCGAGCTGCCGATCGTCGCCGACGACTACGTCAAGCCGGAGTTCGGCACCGGCGCGCTCAAGATCACCCCCGGCCACGACCCGAACGACTTCGAGATCGGCCGCCGCCACGGCCTGCCGGAGATCAGCGCGATCGGCGAGGACGGCCGCATGACCGCGGAGGCGGGCGAGCGCTTCGCCGGCCTCACGGTCAAGCAGGCACAGGAGGCGGTCGTCGCCGCGCTGCAGGCCGAGGGCCGCGTGCGCGCGACCGAGGACTACCCCCACACGGTCCCGTTCTCGCACCGCTCCGGCGAGCGGATCGAGCCGCTGATCTCACTGCAGTGGTTCATGCGCATGGACGAGCTCGCCAAGCCGGCGATCGACGCCGTCGAGGACGGCCGCGTCACGATCCATCCCGAGCGCTGGGCGCGCGTCTACGTCGACTGGATGGAGGCGATCCGCCCCTGGTGCGTCTCGCGCCAGCTCTGGTGGGGCCACCGGCTGCCGGTCTGGTACCGCGACGAGGAGACGTACGTCGGTGCGCGCGCACCCGAGGGCGAGGGCTGGACCCAGGATCCCGACGTGCTCGACACGTGGTTCTCCTCCGCGCTGTGGCCGTTCGCGACGCTCGGCTGGCCCCACGACACGCCCGCGCTGCGCGCTTTCTACCCGACGAACGTGCTCTCGACCGCGCGCGACATCCTCTTCCTGTGGGTCGCGCGGATGATCATGATGGGGCTCGAGTTCGCCGGCGACGTCCCGTTCGACGACGTCTACATCCACTCCGTCATCCAGGCGCCCGACGGCCGCCGCATGTCGAAGTCGCTCGGCACCGGAATCGACCCGCTCGAGGAGATCGAGGAGCACGGCGCCGACGGCGTGCGCTTCGGCCTGCTCGCGATGTCCTCCTCGCAGGACGTCCGCTACTCGCGCGAGAAGGTCGCCCAGGGCGAGCAGCTCGCGAACAAGCTCTGGAACGCCTCGCGGCTGATCCTCACGCGCATCGACCCCGATGCGACCACCCGCTTCGCGGGCGGTGCCCCGGCGGCTCGGCCGCAGGCGATCGAGGACCGCTGGATCCTCTCGCGCCTCGCCGCCGCGCGCGCCGAGGTGGAGCAGCGGGTCGAGGCCTACGACTTCTCGCACGCGGCGCTCGCGCTCTACGACTTCGTCTACGGCGAGCTGTGCGACTGGTACCTGGAGCTCGTCAAGCCGCGCCTCTACGAAGCCGAGGGCGAGGCGCGCGAGGCGCTCGACGCGACGCTGCTGCACGTGCTCACCGAGACGCTCATGCTCGCGCACCCTGTGATCCCGTTCGTCACGGAGGAGATCTGGTCGTTCGTGCCGGGCGCCGAGGGCCTGCTCGCGGCGCGCCAGGCCGGCTCCCTCGCTGCGACCGGCACCCGCGACGCGGAGGCCGAGCGCGCGCTCGGGGCCGCGATCGAGACCGTCACCGCGCTGCGCGGCTGGCGCGACGGCGTGCGCGCGCCGGCCGGCGCGCGCATCCCGGCACGGATCGAGGCCGCCGGCTACGAGCACACGGCCGAGCACGTCGCCCGGCTCGCGCGCTTCGAGCTGCTGGCCAACGGCGCCGCCGCGGGCGCCCCGGTCGCGTCGATCTCGATCCCCGGCGGGACGGTCGAGATCCACCACAGCGACGCGGTCGACCTCGGCGCGGCCGAGCGCAAGCTCGCCGAGCGCCGCGCGACGCTGGAGGCCGAAGTCGCCCGCTGCGAGGCGAAGCTCGCCAACGACGGCTTCGTCGCAAAGGCGCCGCCGCCGGTCGTCGCGGCCGAGCGCGAGAAGCTCGCGCAGTTGCGGGAGGAGTTGAGCGGGCTGTGAGCGGGCGCTGGAGCATCGAGGACGCCGAGCGCTACCTGACCTCGCTCGAGCTGTTCGGCATGCGCTTCGGGCTCGATCGCATGCACCGGCTGATGACGACGCTCGACCAGCCGGAGCGGCGCTTCGACTCGATCCACGTCGTCGGCACGAACGGCAAGTCCTCGACGACGCGGATGATCGCGGCGATCCTGACGCGCCACGGGCTGCGCACCGGCGCCTACCTCTCGCCGCATCTCGTCTCCTTCACCGAGCGCGTGCGCGTCGAGGACGCCGACACCGAGCCAATCGCCTTCGCGCGCGCGGTCGAGCGCGCCGCCCACGCCGCGGCGCTCGTGGACCGCAGCCAGCACGAGGACGACCGCGTCACGCAGTTCGAGGCGCTCACCGCCGCCGCGTTCGACGAGCTCGCCGCGCGCGGCGTTGACGTCGCCGTGATCGAGGCCGGCCTCGGCGGGCGCTGGGACGCGACGAACGTGCTGCCCTCGCGCGTGCAGGTGCTGACGAATGTCGGCCTCGAACACACGCGCTGGCTCGGCCCGACCGTGCGCGACATCGCGCGCGAGAAGCTCGCGGTCGTGCGCGATGGCGCCACGCTCGTCGTCGGCGCCGGCCTGCACCCCGACGCAGCCGAGGAGGCGCGCGCCGCCGCCGCGCGCCACGGCGCGACGCTGATCGAGGCGCCGCTCGATCCGGGGGTCGAGGTCGCAGCGCCCGGCGCCTTCCAGCAGCGCAACTTCGCGCTCGCGCGCGCCGCCGCGCAGGCGTTCCTGGGCGAGACGCGCCTGGAAGCCGTCCGCGCGGCCGCGGCCGCGGTCACCGTTCCCGGCCGCCTGCAGGTGGTGGGGCACGAGCCGCTGACCGTGCTCGACGGCGCGCACAACGCGGAGGGGATCGCCGCACTCGGCGAATCGCTGCCGCAGCTCACGGCCGGCCGGCGGCTGGTCGCGGTCGTCTCGATCCTCGACGACAAGGACGCCGCGGGCATGCTGCGCCTGCTGCTGCCCGCCTGCGAACACGTCGTCTTCACGCGCAGCCGCAACCCGCGCTCGCTGCCGCCCGCGACGCTCGCCTCGCTCTGCGAGCAGCTCGGCGGGCTGGGCGCGGGCGCGTCCGAGCTGGAAGGGGACCCGCGTCGCGCGCTGGCGCGCGCGCGAGAGCGTGCGGGCGCCGGCGGCGTCGTGCTCGCGACCGGCTCGATCTACCTCGTCGCCGACTTGCTGGCGCCCGCCGGGCAGCGCAGTGCTTCGATGCTCTGATGAGCCCGGACGACGGCCCTCGCTTCCTGCCGATGATGGGCCTCGTGGCCGCGATCGTCGCGGTCGTGATCCTCGTGTTCTTCGCGATCGGCTACGTCTTCGGCCGACTGTTCCTGTAGAGCGGTCCATTACACTCGCCCGGCCATGCTCCCCTTCGCGCTCTTCGGGATCGACAGCGGCGGCCTGAACCTCGCCGTCAACCTGGTGATCCTGTGCCTGGTCGTGATCTGGTTCGCGCTCGTCTACTGGACGTACGCGGACGCGCGGCGGCGCGTCGAGGATCCGATGCTCGTCGCGTGCGCGACGGCGGCCTCGCTGTTCCCGTTCGTCGGAACGTTCGTCTACATGATCGTGCGCCCGCCGGAGTACATCGAGGACGTGCGCGAGCGGGAGCTGGAGATGCAGGCCGCGGAGGCCCGCCTCACGCAGCTCGGCTTCCACCTCTGCCCGCACTGCGACTACGAGGTGGAGAAGGACTTCCTGCGCTGTCCGAGCTGCCTGCGCAAGCTCAAGGACCCGTGCCGCGAGTGCGGCCGGCCGCTCGACCCGCTGTGGAAGGTCTGCCCGTACTGCGAGGCCGAGGTCGAGTCGCACACGCTGGCCGGGCGTCGCGGCGGCAGGCGCCGCCGTCCCGAGGGCGCCCCCGAGCCGACGTCCTGACGGACGGCCCGAGCCGTCTCTCACCCTCAACCTGAACCTCAAGGAGACCCGATGGACCGGACCCTCATCCTGGTCAAGCCCGACGCCTTCGCCCGCGGCCTGACCGGCGAGATCATCGCCCGCTTCGAGCGCAAGGGGCTGCGCATCGTCGCCCTGGAGCGCCAGACGCTCAGCCGCGAGACCGCGGAGACGCACTACGCCGAGCACAAGGAGCGCCCGTTCTTCGGCGAGCTCGTCGACTTCATCACGTCGGGCCCGCTCGTCGCGATGGTGCTCGAGGGCCACGAGGCCGTGAAGGCGGCGCGCCAGGTGATCGGGGCGACGAACCCGCTCGAGGCCGCCACCGGCTCGATCCGCGGCGACTTCGCGCTCGAGGTCGGGCAGAACCTGGTCCACGGCTCCGACGCGAACGAGTCGGCCGCGCGCGAGGCCGCGATCTTCTTCCCGGGACTCGTCTGACACTCGTCCTCGCATCGCGCTCGCCGCAGCGGCGGGCGATCCTGGAGCAGCTCGGGGTCGCGTTCACGGTCGTGGCGCCCGACGTCGAGGAGCTGACGGCGGGCGACCCCGTCGAGGTGGCGGTCGCCAACGCCGAGCGCAAGGCGCGGGCGGTGCAGGCGGCTGCGCCCGTGCTCGGCGTCGACACCGTCGTCGTGCTCGACGGAGCCGTCTACGGCAAGCCGGCCGACGCCGCGCAGGCGCGGGCGATGCTGGGGCGGCTGAGCGGGCGCGATCACACGGTCGTCAGCGGGATCGCGGTCGTCGAGGGCGAGGCCGTGCGCACGGCCTCGGCGCGCACGCGCGTGCGCTTCCGCGCGCTGGCCGCGGACACGCTCGACTGGTACGTCGGCACCGGCGAGTGGCGCGAGCGCGCCGGCGGGTATGCGATCCAGGGCCGCGGCGCCGCGCTCGTGGCCGAGCTCGAGGGCGACTACCTCAACGTCGTCGGCCTGCCGGTGGCGGCGCTGATCGACCTGCTGCCAGGAATCCTGCATGGAACCTCCTGAGGGCTCCGGTAGACTCCGGCTCTGAACGGGGACTCTCGCCGGGCCGTGCGACCCCCATGCGGCCCCGGGCCCGCCCCGTTCGCCTCCCCCTTCATCACGCATGGGCTTCTTCAGCTACCTGACCGGGTTCGGCGGCCGCGACATGGCGGTCGATCTCGGGACCGCCAACACGCTCGTCTACGTGCGTGGGCGCGGCATCGTGCTGTCGGAGCCCTCCGTCGTCGCCGTCGACTCGCGCACCGGCGAGGTGCACGCGGTCGGGATCGAGGCGAAGCGGATGCTCGGGCGCACGCCGGGGACGATCTCGGCGATCCGCCCGCTGAAGGACGGCGTGATCGCCGACTTCGAGGTGACGGAGGAGATGCTGCGCCACTTCATCCAGAAGGTCCACCAGAACCGCTGGGCGCACCCGCGCGTCGTCGTCTGCGTCCCCTCCGGGGTCACCGGCGTCGAGAAGCGCGCGGTCGAGGAGGCGTGCCTGTCCGCGGGCGCGCGGCAGGCCTACCTGATCGAGGAGCCGATGGCCGCCGCGATCGGCGCCGGCCTGCCGGTGGGGGAGCCGACCGGCTCGATGGTCGTCGACATCGGCGGCGGCACCTCGGAGGTCGCGGTGATCTCGCTCGGCGGGATCGTCGTCTCGCAGTCGATCCGCGTCGGCGGCGACGAGCTCGACGAGGCGATCATCAACTACGTCAAACGCGAGTACAAGCTGCTGATCGGCCAGCAGACCTCCGAGGAGGTCAAGCTGGAGATCGGCTCGGCCTTCCCGATGCAGGAAGAGGTCCAGGCCGAGATCCGCGGGCGCGACATGGTCTCCGGGCTGCCGAAGACCGTCGTGCTGACGAGCGAGGAGATCCGCGGGGCGCTCGAGGAGCCGATCTCGCAGATCATCGACGCGGTCAAGGAGACGCTCGACCGCACGCCGCCCGAGCTCGCCTCCGACATCATGGACCGCGGCATCATGCTCGCCGGCGGCGGCGCGCTGCTGCAGGGGCTCGACGAGCGCCTGCGGCACGAGACGCAGATGCCGGCGCACCTCGCCGAATCGCCGCTGACGTGCGTCGCGGTCGGGTCCGGTCGCTCGCTCGAGGAGTTCGAGGCGATCCACCGCTCCCACAAGAACTCGCGCAACAACCGGCGCAGGCGCTACTGATGCCAGCCTGCGCAGGAAGCCAAGCTTTGGAGCTGCTGCACCCGTGTACGACCGACAAGTCCGCCGCCGGCGGGCAGTGCTCGCGCTGCTCGTCGTCGTCTCCCTGATCCTGCTCACCGCCTACTTCGGCGAGAACGCCGGCAGTCCGCTGCACGCCGTCCAACGCGGCGTGATCACCGTGCTCTCGCCGGTGGAGGAGGGCGCCAGCCGCGCGCTCAAGCCCGTACGCGACCTGTTCGGCTGGTTCGGCGACACGCTGCATGCCAAGCAGGAGCGCGACCAGCTCAAGGCCCAGCGCGACGACCTGTTGCGGAAGGTCAGCGGCTACGAGCTGGCCATGGAGGAGAACGCGCGCCTGAGCAAGCTGCTCGCGATCGACGGGTCCAACGACCTCAGCCGCTATGACCCGTACACCGCGCGCGTCACGATCCGCTCGCCGAACAGCCTCTTCCAGGACACGATCCAGGTCGACGCCGGCAGCGGCGACGGCGTGCGCGTCGGGCAGCCGGTGATCGACGGCGCCGGGCTCGTCGGACGCGTCAGCACGGTGTCCGGCCCGACGTCGGTCGTGACGTTGATCACCGACCAGAGCTTCAGCGTCAGCGGGCGCGTGCTCGACGGCAAGGGCGAGTGGGGGCTCGTGAAGCCCTCCCTCGGCGATCCGAACGACCTGCTCGTGCAGCAGCTGAACGCCGACGCGCCGATCCGCCTCGACGACCTCGTCGTGACGGCGGGCTCGATCTCCAGCCGGCTGCAGTCGCTCTACCCGCGGGGGATCCCGATCGGGCGCGTCACGAAGGCCGACCCGCAGGAGCTCGCCGACAAGCAGCAGGTCCACATCTCGCCGCTCGCCGACCTGCGCCACCTCGACTTCGTCCAGATCCTGATCGGGCGGGCGGGAACCGCTGCCGGCGGGGTGCGGGCGCAGGTGCCGTGAACGACTCGCTGCGTCTCCCGCTGCGCCTGATCGCGCTCGGCTTCGTCGCCGTCGTGGTGCAGATCGCGGCCGTCTCGCAGATCACCGTCTTCGGCGTCTCGGCCGACCTCTCGCCGCTGCTCGTCGCCTCCGTCGGCCTGCTCGCCGGCTCGCTGCCCGGGGCGGTGTTCGGCTTCGCGGTCGGCCTGCTCGTCGACCTCGCGCTCGTGCAGACGCTCGGCGTCACCTCGCTGCTGTTCATCGCGATCGGGTACTGGGCCGGTCGCCTGCGCGAGCTGCGCGACCCCTCGCACGGGCTCGTCCCGCTCGCCGCCGGCACGACCGCGGCTGCGGTCTCGACGATCGGCTACGCGCTGATGCAGTTCCTGCTCGGCGTGCAGGCACCGGTCAGCTGGCTGCTGCTGCGCCAGATCGTCGTGCTGATCCTCGTCGACGCGCTGCTCGCGCTGCCCGTCTACGCGCTCGTGCGCCGGATCGTGCAGGGCTCGCTGCCGGAGGACCCGCGCCGCCGCCGGCGGCGCGCCTACACGACCGGCGGCCTCTCGCCGCTGCAACGCCCCTCCGCGCGATGATCCAGTCGCCCGACGACCGTCGCGCGCCGATCACGCCGCAGCTCGCGCTGCGGGTCGCGATCCTGGGCGGCATCGCGCTCGCGCTGTTCGGGATCGTCTTCTTCCGCCTGTGGTTCCTGCAGGTGCTCTCGGGCGACCAGTACGTCGCGCAGGCGCGCGGCAACCGCGTGCGCGACGTGATGATCCCGGCGCAGCGAGGGGAGATGCTCGACCGCAACGGAAAGGTGCTCGTCGGCAGCCGCCCCGCGAGCGTCGTCGTCGTCTCGCCGCCGCAGCTGCCGCCGCAGGGCCCGGCGCGTCGGCGCCTCTACGTCCGCCTCAGCCACGTGCTGGAGCTGCCCACGCGCCCGCAGGCGTGCCGCATCGGCCACGACCGCAAGCGCCTGATGGAGGTCGACTGCCTCGTGCAGAAAGGCGTCTTCCTGCTTCCGTACGCCGACGTGACGATCAAGACCGACGTCTCCCAGGCCATCTCCGGCTACCTGGCCGAGCGCGCGCAGGAGTTCCCGGGCGTCGCGGTCGAGTCGATCTACCTGCGCTCCTATCCGTACCGCGAGGTCGGTGCGCAGCTGTTCGGCACCGTCGGCCAGATCAGCGCGCAGGCGCTGCACGATCCGCACTTCCGCGGCGTGAAGGGCGGCACGCTCGTCGGCACCGGCGGGCTCGAGTACACCTACGACCACTACCTGCGCGGCGTCGACGGCGCCACGCGCGTGCAGGTCGACGCGCTCGGGCAGGCGAAGGGCAAGCTGCAGCAGCGCAACCCGATCCCCGGCAACGACGTGAAGCTCTCGCTCGACCTCGGGCTCGAGCGCGCCGGGCAGGCGGCGCTGAGGACGGGCATCGCGCTCGCGAACGGGATCGGCAACCCCGCGCGCGCGGGCGCGTTCGTCGCGCTGGACCCGCGCAACGGCGAGGTGCTCGCGATGGGCTCGGAGCCGAGCTTCGACCCGACGATCCTGACGCGTCCGCTCAGCGACGCCGAGTACAAGGCGAAGCTGCAGGACGCGGCCGACTTCCCGCAGGTCAACCGCGCGATCGGCTCCGCCTATCCGGTCGGCTCGACGTTCAAGATCGTCACCGCGGCCGCCGCGCTCGCGACCGGGATCATCACGCCGAGCACGCCGTACACGGACAACGGGGAGTTCAAGGAGGGCGCGATCGTGCGGCACAACGCCGGCGGAGCGTCCTACGGGACCGTCACGCTGCGCGATGCGATCCGCCTCTCCGTCGACACCTTCTTCTACAACCTCGGCCAGCAGCTCAACGCCGACCCCGCCTCGCACCCCGACGGCGGTGCGCTGCAGACGTGGGCGCGCAAGCTCGGGCTCGGCGCGACGCCGACCGGCATCGACATCGGCGGCGAGATCGGGGGGACCGTCCCCACGCCGCGCTGGCGCGACGAGCGCAACCGGCTGCAGGCGCGCTGCGAGCACGCCTACGCCGTCAACCCGAAGCGCGCGAGGCGCCGCTACTCCGCCGGCTGCGTCTTCGCCGACGGCACGAACCGACCGTGGAGCGAGGGCGACAACACGAACCTCGCCGTCGGCCAGGGCGACTTCCTCGCGACGCCGCTGCAGATGGCCGTCGCCTACGCCGCGATCGAGAACGGCGGGACCGTCGTCAAGCCCCACGTCGGGCTGCAGGTCACCGACCATGCGGGCCGCGTGCTGCAGAAGATCGACCCGAAGCCCGCCCGTCATGTCAAGATCCCGTACCTGTACGCGATCCAAGACGGCCTGCATGCCGCGGCCTCCGAGCAGGGCGGCACCTCGGCCGACGTCTTCGCCGGCTTCCCGGCGCAGTATCCGGTGTTCGGCAAGACGGGCACGGCCCAGCGCGGGGGCGATCGCGCCGATCAGTCGTGGTACGTCGCCTACGTGCCCGACCCGGTCCACCCGATCGTCGTCGCGTGCACGATCGAGAGCGGCGGCTTCGGCGCGCAGGCTGCCGCGCCGGCCGTGCGCCTGATCCTCAGCCAGTGGTTCGGCGTCAAGAAGGAGATCAAGACCGGGAGCTCGCGCACGCTGTGAGCGCGACGCCGATCCAGCGCAGCATCGACGCCGTCACGCGCACGCGCTCGGGGCCCCGCGTGCTGCTCGACCCGTGGCTGCTGCTCGCGACGCTCGGGCTCGTCGTCTGCTCGCTCGTCACGCTCAAGGGCGCCACGCGCCACGACATCGCCGGGCAGCCCAACTACTTCTTCGAGCGCCAGATCGGCTACGCCGTCGTCGGGCTGCTGCTGATGGCGCTGCTCGCGCGCTTCGACTACTCGCGCCTGCGCGAGTTCAAGCTCGGCATCTACGGCCTGCTCGTCGCGCTGAACGTGATCGTGCTGGCGCTCGGCGGCGCGACACGCGGCTCGCGCCGCTGGATCGACCTGCCGTTCTTCCAGTTCCAGCCGTCCGAGCTGGGCAAGGTGCTGCTCGTGGTCGCGCTCGCCGGCTTCGTCGTCGACCGCTCGCGCCGCCTGGCGGAGCGCGAGACGACCGCGCGCGTGATGCTGCTCGCGCTCGGCCCGGCTGCGCTCGTGATGATCCAGCCGGACCTCGGCACCGCGCTCGTCTACGTGGCGCTCGCGCTGTCCATCCTCTTCGTCGCCGGGACGCCCGGCCGCCAGCTCGGCGGCTTGATCGGGCTGTTCGCAGTGGCGACCGTGCTCGTGCTGGTGGTCGCTCCGGCGGCCGGCGTGCACGTGCTCAAGCCGTACCAGGTGCAGCGTCTGACGGGCTTCGTTCACCCTTCGAACGACCCGTCGAACGCGACCTACCAGATCAATCAGTCGCTGATCGCGATCGGCTCCGGCGAGAAGACCGGCCGGGGCGTCGAGCACGCGACGCAGACGGGGCTCAACTTCCTGCCCGAGCATCACACGGACTTCATCTTCTCCGTGGTCGGGGAGACGTACGGCTTCGCCGGCGCCGCGCTCGTGCTCTCGCTCTACGCGCTGATGATCTGGCGCATCCTCCGCATCATCACGTTGGCGAAGAACCTCTTCGGCGCACTGATCGCCGGCGGCATCCTCTCGATGCTGACGTTCCAGGTCTTCGTCAACGCCGGCATGACCATTGGCATCATGCCGATCACCGGCGTCACGCTGCCGCTCATGAGCTTCGGCGGCGCCTCCTACCTGACTACATTCCTCGCGCTCGGGCTGCTGCAGTCGATCCACGTCCAAGGACGGATCGCGCAGGGCACGAAGGGCCGCGCGCTCATCCTCTCCTAAGAAGGCAACACACGTGAAGAAGCAAGTGCTGGTCAGCGTCGATCGCGGGGAGACCCGTGTCGCGCTGCTCGAGGCGACCGGCAAGGTCGCCGCCACGACGACGCCCTCGGGCCGTCGCCGCAAGAAGCCCGCCAACCCCGCCGCGGGCTACCGCGTCGCGGAGCTCTACCTCGAGCGCCGCGGCGGCCGATCGATCGTCGGCAACATCTACAAGGGCAAGGTCGACAACGTGCTCGCGGGGCTCGAGGCCGCGTTCGTCGACATCGGTCTGGAGAAGAACGGCTTCCTGCACGTCGACGAGATCGTGCTGCCGGGCGTCGAGACGCCCAAGCGCGGTCGCGGCACCGGCAGGGACGGCCAGAAGATCCACGACCTGCTCAAGCCCGGGCAGGAGATCGTCGTGCAGGTCGTCAAGGACCCGCTCAAGACGAAGGGCGCGCGGCTCTCGATGGAGCTCGCGATCCCCGGCCGCTACATGGTCTACTCGCCGCAGGGCGAGGGCGTCGGCGTCTCGCGCCGGCTCGACGACAAGGAGCGCGAGCGGCTTCGCCGCGAGGCGGCGAAGCTCAACCTCGACGGCGGCGGCGCGATCATCCGCACGGCCGCCTACGGCGCCAAGCGCGCGGACTTCGAGCGTGAGCTGGAGTACCTCTTCAAGCTCAACGAGGTGCTGCAGAAGCGCGTCGAGGACACGCAGGCGCCCGACCTCGTCTTCCAGGAGGCCGACCTGTCCGTGCGCGTCGTGCGCGACATCTTCTCCGAGCACTTCGAGCGCGCGATCGTCGACGACCCGCAGCAGCACCACCGCCTGATCTCGTTCTTCGCGCGCACCGCGCCCGAGCTCGTCGACCGCGTCGAGCTGTGGGAGGAGGAGCAGTCGCTGTTCGAGCGCTACGGCGTCGAGCAGGAGATCGAGGGCACGCTCTCGCGCAGGGTCGACCTGCCCAGCGGCGGCTACCTGATGATCGACTACGGCGAGGCGCTGACCGTCATCGACGTCAACACCGGCTCGTTCATCGGCCGCGGCAAGGGCGCCCGGCTCGAGGACACGATCACGAAGACGAACCTCGAGGCGGCCGACGAGGTCGTGCGCCAGCTGCGCCTGCGCGACATCGGCGGGATCATCGTCATCGACTTCATAGACATGGCCCGCGCGCGCAACCGCGATGCCGTCCTCAAGACGCTGCGCAAGGCGCTCGACGAGGACCGCACGAAGACGTTCGTCGTCGAGATCTCGCCGCTGGGCCTGGTCGAGATGACGCGCCAGAACGTCACCGACGGCGTGCGCGAGATCATGACCCGCCACTGCCCGACGTGCGACGGCGAGGGCGTGATCCGCTCCGAGGAGACGATCGCGATCTCGTTCGAGCGCCGGCTGCGCGTCGAGAGCAAGAGCGTCGAGGCCGAGGCGCTGCTGCTGCAGATCAACCCGCGCGTGAGCGCCGTCTTCACGCGCGACGGCGCGCGGATCCTGCGCCAGCTCGAGGAGGAGACCGGCAAGTGGTTCCACTTCGAGGGCTCCGAGGGGCTGCCGCTCGACCACTTCGCGATCACGCTGCAGGGCACGCGCGAGGAGGTCGCCGAGCGGGCGCTGCCGTTCCGCGAAGGCGACGAGGTGCTCGTCACGATCGTCGAGCCGCACATGTACAACGTCGACGACGCCGTCGCCAAGATCGACGGCTACATCGTCTCGGTCACCGGCGGCGGGCGCCACGTCGGCGAGAAGCGGCTCGTGCGGATCGACGAGGTCGGGCGCACGGCGGCGGTCGCGACCCTGATCGACAACGGCAACGGACCCGCCCAGCCGGCCGGCGCCGCGGAGCCGGCCGACCCCGACGACGCCGCCGAGGGCGGCGATGACGTAGAATCGACGCCTCGGCGCCGAGGCCGCAGGGGCGGACGGCGCCGTTCCCGTGCCACGGCGGCGAATACGACTGCCGGCACGACCGACGAGTGAGCTGACAAGAACATGTACGCGATCGTGAAGACCGGTGGAAAGCAGTACCGCGTCGAGCAGGGTCAGACCCTGCTCGTCGAGCGGCTGCCCGACGACGAGGGCGCGAAGATCGCCCTCGAGCCGCTGCTCTACCGCAGCGACGACGACATCGTCGACGGCAAGGACCTCGCGAAGGTCAAGGTCGAGGCGAAGATCGTCGAGCACACGCGCGGCCCGAAGCTGCGGATCGTCAAGTTCAAGCCCAAGCGCGGCTACAAGCGGCGCAACGGCCACCGCCAGGACCTCACGCGCATCGAGATCACGCAGATCAAGCTCGGCGCGGCGAAGAAGACCGCCGCCGCCGCGGCGAAGCCGACCAGCGACGAGGAGGGAGCCGGCGATGGCGCATAAGAAGGGGCTCGGCTCCTCCAAGAACGGGCGCGACTCGAACGCCCAGTACCTCGGCGTGAAGGTCTTCGCCGGTCAGACCGTGACCGGCGGCGAGATCATCGTGCGCCAGCGCGGCACCCGCTTCAAGCCCGGCGCCGGCGTCGGCATCGGCAAGGACGACACGATCTTCGCGAAGGCCGCCGGCAAGGTCGCCTTCACCGCGGGCCGCCGCGGGCGTGTGATCTCGGTCGTCACCGACTCCGAGTAGCGCCTGACGGCGCCTCGGCGTGCCTGGCTGTGTCCTCGCCGGTTCGCGTGCAAAGCACGCCACACCGGCTGCGTCCTTGCCAGGCACGCCGATCCGCTCGTCAGCCGCTACTCGGCCGCGTGACTGTGGCTCGATCATGGTGAGCGCACTGCGCCGGGCTCTCGCGCTCGCTGCTGTGCTACCGGCCTGCCTCGCGCCGGGCGCCGCCGCGGCGCCCGTGCCGCGCGCCCATGCGGCATACGAGGTCGAGGGGCTACGCTGGCCCGGCGCGCGGCCGCGGATCACCGTCCTGAACCGCACCGCCTACCGGCAGGAGGTGCGCGATGCGCTCACCGCCTGGAACGAAAGCGGAGCGCGGCTGCGGCTCGTCGCGACGCGCGACCCGGCGACGGCGGACGTCGTGGTCGACTACCTGGACGCGCGCGGCGGGGAGGCCGACGCGCTCGGGCTGGCGCAGGAGGGGTACCTGCCGCGCGGCGCGCTCGTGCGCGGCTCCGACGGCGTCATCCGCCGCCAGGGGGCGGCCAGGGTGTGGCTCAAGCGCCTGCCCGATCCGCGGCGACAGCGCTACAAGATGACGGTGGCGGCGACGCATGAGCTCGGCCACGTGCTCGGCCTCGCCCACGAGGATCGGACCTGCGCGACGATGAACGCGGCGCTGTGGGAGCACTGCCGGCCCGTCGCCCCGCTCAGCCGGGCGACCGGCGGGGGCGCGCCATGCTCCTTCCTCCAGCCCGACGACCTGCGCGGGATCGTCGCCCGCTACGGCGGTCGCGTGCGGCGTCCGCGCTCGAACTGCGCCGCGCTGCCGTCGCGGATCCACGTCGGCTACGTGCCGGACTCGCTCGCCGTGCGTCTCGACTGGCGCTCCGCGGCGCCCGCGCCCGCGGCAGTCGCCTCACAGGTGGCATGGGGCGCGTGCCCCGTGGTTCCCGGCCGCTTCGGGTCGCTGCTGCGGCCGCGCCGCGCCGGCGCCTCGACGCATCTCGACGCGCCCGTCGCCGGGCCGCTCAGTCACGCGGCGCCGTACCACCCTCAGCGCGTGTGCATCGCGCTCCAGCCGGTCAGGCGCATCGGGAGCTTCACGCTGCTCTCGCGCACACGCTACGTCGGAGTGACGTACGACCCGCCGCTGTTGCCGGCACCCGCCGCGATCGACGCCGCCGTCACGACGGAGTTCGCCGGCGACATCAAGGTCGACGTGACCTGGCACGCGCCGAAGCTCGACGGCGTCGAGGTCTATGCAGTCGGGGCGAATCCGGGGACCTGTCCTGCGCCGACGGTGCAGCCGAGCGCGTTCGCGCGGAGCAAGCTCGTCGCGCCCAGCGCCCGCACGGCGCAGCTCAGCGCGCTGCATGATCGCTTCTACACAGGTGCAGGCACGTACTGCTTCGGCGTCTGGACGACCGACCTGCTCGGCCGCAACTCTGCGCAGGCGGCGCTCGTCAGCGCCGAGCTGCCCTGAGCGCGCCGCTCACTCCGGCTGCAGGATCGGCCGCACCATGATGTCGGAGACGTCCACCGTCTTCGGCTGGCCGACGGCGTACATAACCGCGTCGGCGACGGCCTCGGGCGGGAGTGCCCAGGCGGAGACGTCGTTCTCGAAGAAGGGCGTGGCGACCATGCCGGGCTCGATCAGCGTCACGCGCACGCCGCTGTTGTCGTCGAGCTCGCCGCGCGCCGCCTGCGCCATCGCCGTAACGGCCCACTTCGTGCACGAGTAGAGCGAGCCGGGCAGCGCGACGCGGCCGGCGACCGAGCCCGTCAACAGCAGGTGGCCGCGCGACTCGCGCAGCGCGGCGATCGTCGCGCGCAGCGTCAGCGCGGCGCCGTAGACGTTCGTCAGCACCATCGCGCGCCAGTGCTCGGGCGACTCCTCCAGGAAGCCGCGCGTCGCCCCGAAGCCCGCGTTCGCAAAGACGACGTCGAGCTGGCCGTAGGCGTCGAGCGCGGTTGCGACCAGCGCCTCCTGCTGCTCCCACTCGGTCACGTCGCACGCGACCGCCAGCGCCCGCTCCGGACCGCCGAGCTCGGCCGCGAGCGCGTCGAGCTTGTCGGTCGAGCGCGCCGCCAGGACGACGCGGTAGCCGGCCTGGGCGGCGGCGCGCGCGGTCGCGGCGCCGATGCCGGAGGAGGCGCCGGTGATGAGGAAGACGGGGTCGGACATGCGGTTCCCTTCCGGAGATCGGCCGCAGGAGTGCGGCCTGCTGTGTGCGGCGTTCGCCCGCCGCGACAGGTGACGCGTTGCACGTCGTTGCACGGCTAGTCTACGGCGCGGTGGTGAGCGCCTGACCGTGTCGATCGCCTCGAAGGCCGGGACGGCGCTCGCGTCGAAGGTCGTCGCCGCGGCGACCGGGCGACTGGGCGTGCTGGTGCTGGGGACCAAGCAGCAGCGGGACGTCCGCAAGGCCTACGGCGAGGCCTTCGAAGCCTTGGTCGCGGGTGTCCCGGACGGGGACGCGGAGCACCTCCAGACCGTCCTGGAGCAGTTCGTCTCCGACCCGCAGGTCGCCGATCGGCTGCTCGCGGTCGCGCTCGCTGGTGCGGAGCTCCCGGCCGACGAGCTCGTCGAGCGCTTCGTGGCGCTCGGCTACGATCCGGCGACGCTGACGTTCGACTTCGCGGCGTTGATGCAGGCGCTCGCGCGCCACCTCGACGTCGCGGCGCTGGAGATCGCCGCGCTCGACGCCGACGGTCTCTTCGCGCGCGCTGCACTCAGCCGGCTGGAGGCGGTCCGGGAACGGCTTGACGAGGGCGGCCGGCGGCTCGATCGGCTCACCGACGGTCTGCTCGCCCTGCCGTCTGTGCCGCACGAAGGCATCGAGCGCTTCCTGCGCGACTATCTCGGCGGCGACGGCCACAACGTGCCGTTTGGCGGTCGCGACGACGAGCTCGCCCAGCTACTGGCGTGGGCGCGCGCGGGCGCGGGCTCGTACGCGCTCGTCCTCGCGCCGGCAGGCGGAGGCAAGTCCAGCGTGCTGGCCCATCTCGCCGCGACCCTGAGCGCCGATCCCACGACCGACGTCGTCTTCGTGCCGGTGAGCGTCCGCTACGGCACCGGGCTCAGCCAGGACAGCTTCGGCGCGCTCGTCGCGCGCCTGGCGCACGTCCACGGTCGCTCGACGCTCGAGGGCGTCGCCGGCCTGTGGACCTCGTGGCGCCGCGTCGCGGCGGCGATGCTCGCGGAGCCGCCGCCACCCGGTCGGCGGCTCGTAGTCCTACTCGACGGACTCGACGAGGCCGTCGACTGGGAGCCGGGCAGGGACATGTTCCCGCTCGACACGCCGCCAGGCTTGCGCGTCATCGTCTCCGTCAGGGAGCGGCCTGACGATCCGGACGGCCGGCAGTGGCTCGATCAGCTGGGCTGGGCGGCGGGCCGGGACGCGATGACGCTGCGACTCGCGTCGCTCGCTCCCGACGGCACCGAGGCGGTCGTCCTCGCGCAGCCGCTGCCGGGGCTCGACGACGAGCAACGCCGCTCGATTGCGGCGGTCCTGCACGAGCTGACAGGCGGCGACCCGGTGCTGCTGCGCCTGTACGTCGATGACCTCATCCGCACGGTCGCTGCGGGGGCGGTCCCGGACCTCGAAACGCTCGCGGCACGGCCGTCCGGGCTTGAGGGTTACTTCGAGCGATTCTTCGAGGACCAGCGGCGCATCTGGTTGGGACAGGGCGTCGCGCCGCTCGGCGAGCGCACCGCCCGTTCGCTGCTGAACCTGTTGAGCGGCGCGCACGGGCCGATCCTGCAGCGGGATGTCGTCGACGAGCTTGCACGACCGGAGGACGAGCTCGACTCGCTCGCGCTGCAGGCCGTGCTGCCCGCGCTTGAACGCTTCGTGGTCGGCGACGGGCGCGTGAGCGGCTACGTCCTTAGCCATCCGCGGCTCGCCGAGTTCCTGCGCTCCCGGATGACCGCCCGCGAGCGCGCGGCGATTGAGCAGCGCTATCTGTCATGGGGGCGGCGGGTGCTGGACGCCCTGGGCAGGGACGCGGAGACGCCCGTCCCGCCGTATCTGCTCGCCTATCTCGCGGTGCATCTGCATGCGAGCGGTCGCGACCTCGCCGAGCGCGCCGAGGCCTGCGCCGAGCTGATGACCGACGCATGGCGGCGGGCGGCGTTCGCGCGCACGCAGAGCTACGAAGGCTTCCTCTCCGACGTCGACCTCGCGCAGCGCGCGAGCGAGGAGGCGGCCCGTGCGCAGATCCGGGCTGGAGTGCCGGCGCTCGACCTCGGCCAGCTCGTGCGCTACGCCCTGATCCGGAGCAGCATCCACAGCATCGCTGACAACGTTCCTCCGGAGCTGCTGGTCGGGCTCGTAGCCGCGGGCCTGTGGAGTCCGGAGCAGGGTCTCGTCTCGGCGCGAACCATGCTCGACCACGCGAGTCAGGCACATGCCCTTGTCGAGCTGGCGCCGCACTTGAGCGCCGCACTCGCGCAGGAGGCGCTCCATGTCGCGCGGGAGATCTCGTCGACCAAATGGCGTGCCCGCGCGGTCGTGGCACTCGCCGACCGGCTGCCGCAACCTGCGCGCGATGCGGTGCTGCGCGAGACCGTCCGCGGATGCATCGAGGAGTCTTCCGCGATCGAGCGCGCGGACGCATTGCTCGTCTTCGCTGCAAAGCTGCCGCGATCGGACCGGTCCGCGTGGCAAACGGCCCTGTGGGAGGCGATCGAGGCGATCGACCAGTGGAAGTACCGCGGGATCGCGCTGCTCAACGCGTGCCCGCATCTCGGCCGCCGCCGCAACGCGACGCTGCGCGCCTGGCTGGCGGGGCCGCGTCCCGAGGACCGGCCGGACTCGGTTCCGAACACCGCGGACTTCTATGACTGGTTGATCTGGGCGGATCTCGCGTGCGCCGTACGTCCGCACTACGACAGCATCGGCTCTGAGGCAGCCGAGCGCTGTGCCGCACTGCTGCGCGATGCGATAGGCGCGTTCGAGGACGACGCCCGCGGCTGGTATGCCAGTGCCGTGATCCTCGCGTCGCTCGCCGTGGCCGCGAGCTCCATCGAGCGTCCGCAGGCGCTCGCGGCCGCGCTGGAGGCTGGCGCCAGGATCTCGGAGCCCGTGTGGCTAGCCCGCTGGTGCTCGCAGGCCGTCGTCTCGGAGGTCGAAGGGGACGAACAGGCGGTGCCGCGCGCGCTCGACGCGATGCCAAGCGGCGGCGGCGACGAGAATTTCCGCGACGAGTTCCTCGTGCGGATCGCCCCATGGCTCGAGCCGCCACACGCGGAGCGGGCGGGCGAGTTGGCCATGGAGATCGCCGGCTCGTCGATGCGCGCACGCGCGCTCGCCGTCGTCGCGCCGCGCCTCCCCGATGAGGCGGCACGCCGGAGCATGCTCCAGCAGGCGCTCGATGACGCGTCGTCGCTTGACGACGTGAGTTGGGCGGAGGACGGGATGAGTCTCGTGGCCGGCGCGGCTGCGGCGATCGGCGATCGGCGACTCGCCGAGGAGATCGTCCACTCGCTCGAGGAGCAGCTCTTTCGCGGCATCGCCAGGCTTGGGATCGCGCTGGCTGAGCCGGCCGCCGAGCTGTTCGCGGCTGCGCTAGACGAGCTTGAGGACGTCGATGGATGGACCCGGCTCGCGCCGCTCGCGCGCCTGGCCCTCGCGGCTCCCGAGCCCGTCGCGGCAGAGGCTCGGATGGCCATCCTCGAGAGCATTCATGAGGACCCTGATGCGGGCGTGGGCCATTGGATCGAGGCATTGCATCCGCTGCTGCGCGAGGCACCGGAGGATTTCCTCGAGGAGCTTGTCGTTGCGCTGGCCCCCAACGAGGACGGCGCCGGCGCGATCGTGCTCGCCGCTGCGTCCCAACGGCTCGACGGGGTGCCGGCACGCGACAAGGCGGCCGCGGCGGCAGCGCTCGCGCGCACGAGCCCGCACCCGCGGGTCGTGGTGGACGCGCTCACGCACGCCGCGCGATACTTCACGGGCACGTTGCGCACGCAGGCCGTGGCCGACGCGTTCGAGCTGATCCTGCCCGACGACCGCGGCGCGTTCCGCGGGGACGCGCTCGGCGAGCTCGGCGCCCTCGCCGAGCCACAGCTGCTCGCCCGCTTCGTCGACGTCGCGCTGAGCGCGGAGGAGGACGAGCGGATTGCCGGCCTCTCGCTGCTGATCCAGTACGTGGAGCCGTCGCGTGCGATCGAGCTCGCAGCGGAGGTCGCGTCCGTCGAAGCTCCGCTTGGACGCGCGATCCTGCTCGATCACGTCCTGCTGCGGCTGCCGCGCGAGCATGGCAGCCGCATTCTCACCACGCACTGGGGCGAGCTCGCCCAGGAGCTTTCGCCGCTGCGCCGGCTGCCCTGCTCCGCGGATTTCGACCTGCGCCGCCTGACCCTGTGCGGGGCGGTCGCCAGCAGACTCGGCGACGCCGGCCTGGTCGTCGCGTTCGACCACTACCTGGCGATGCGGCGGTTCGTGACGGTGGCGGACGGCATGCCGGAGGCGGTCGCGTACGACGCGCTCGCGATCCTGCTGGACACGCTCGCCGCCGGCCGGCGGAGCGACCTCTTCGACGCCGTCGGCCTGCTCGCTCCGCTCCTCGCGAAGCTCGGCGGCGCGCCGGCGCTTCGGCTTGTCTCGGAAGCCGCGCGCGACGTCGAGGAGTGGTGGCCCTAAGGTCGCGCACCCCGCACGCCGCAGATCGCTGTCACGATGCCGGCACCATGCTCTCCGATCGCGCCCGCATCCACGCCCAGGCCGGCCACGGCGGCGACGGCTGCATGAGCTTCCGGCGCGAGGCGCACGTGCCGATGGGTGGACCGGACGGGGGGGACGGTGGGCGGGGCGGCGACGTCGTGCTCGTCTGCGACGACTCGCTGCGCGACCTGCAGTTCTTCCGCCGCACCGCGCACTTCAAGGCGACGAAGGGCGGCAACGGCAAGGGCGCGTTGCGCCACGGCGCCGACGGGCGGCTGCTCGAGGTGCGGGTCCCGCCGGGAACGGTCGCGGAGCTGGAGGACGGCACGCGCCACGACCTGCTCGTCCCCGGCCAGCGCGCGAGCGTCGCGCGCGGCGGCTCCGGCGGACGCGGCAACAAGCACTTCGCGACGCCGACGCGGCAGGCGCCGCGCTTCGCCGAGCGCGGCCTGCCCGGCGAGGAGGACTGGATCGAGCTGCGGCTGAAGCTGCTCGCCGACGTCGGCCTCGTCGGGCTGCCGAACGCCGGCAAGTCCTCGCTGCTCGCGCGCCTCACCCGCGCGCAGCCGAAGATCGCCGACTACCCGTTCACGACGCTCGAGCCGGTGCTCGGCACGATCGACGCCGACGAGCGCCAGCTCGTGCTCGCCGACATCCCCGGGCTGATCGAGGGCGCGAGCGACGGCGCCGGCCTCGGCCACGACTTCCTCGCGCACGTCGAGCGCACGCGCCTGCTCGTGCACGTCCTCGATCTGGCGCCGATGGATGGCGGCGACCCGGTCGAGCACCACGCGACGATCGAGCGCGAGCTGGCCGCGCACGACCAGCGGCTCGCGGGCCTGCCGCGCATCCTCGCGCTCTCCAAGGTCGACCTCGTCACCCCGGCGGCGGCGGAGGAGGCGACGGCGCAGTGGCGCGAGCGGCTCGGCGACGAGGTGCCGATCATCCGCACGTCGAGCGCCACCGGAGCGGGGCTCGACGACCTGCGCCGCGCGCTGCTCGCCGGCGTCCCGGTCGCGCCGGCCGCCGCGGCGCCCGACGTCGAGGGGCTCGCCGAGCACAAGGTCTTCCGCCCCGCCGCGGCGCGCGGCTTCAGCGTCGAGCAGCTCGACGACGGCCGCTTCCGCGTCGTCGGCGAGGGCATCGACCGCCTGATCCTGCGCTACGACGTCGAGAACGAGGAGGCGATGGCCTACCTCGAGCGCCGCCTGAAGTCGATCGGCGTCATCCGCGCGCTCGAGGACGCCGGCTTCGAGCCGGGCGACGACGTCGAGATCGGCGGCGTCGAGTTCGAGCTCGATCCGTCGTAGCAATCGCTCTATCCACCACGCCGCGTAACCTGGATGACCGTGAAAGAGGTCGCCTTCGACACACCCGCGCTGCGCAAGGCGCGAGGCGCGTTTTTCACCCCACAACCGATCGCTGAGTATCTCGCCGAATGGGCGGTCGAGAGTGACCCGACTGCCACAGTCCTCGACCCAACGTGCGGTGAGGCTGTGTTCCTGGAAGCGGCTGCCCGGCGTTTGAAGGTGCTCGGAGCAGACGGGGAACGCCTGCGTAGCCAAGTCCTGGGCGTGGATCTTCACGACAGTTCCGTGGCTGCGTCGCAGGAGATCCTGCGCCGGAGTGGGCTCGACGGCTCATTCGTCGTGGACGACTTCTTCGCGCTGTCGACGCCTGAGAAGCTCGATGCTCGCCTTCCGTTCGTCGATGCGATCATCGGCAATCCCCCGTTCGTCCGGTACCAGCAGCATGCTGGTCTGCAGCGAAAGCGAGCGCAACGCGCAGCGCTTGAGCAGGGCGTGCGCCTGTCAGGGTTGGCGTCTTCGTGGGCAGCGCTTGTTGTTCATGCGTGTGCCTTCCTCAAGCCCGAAGGGCGCCTTGCGATGGTGCTGCCGACCGAGCTGCTTACCACCGGCTACGCGGAGGAGATCCGACTCTGGCTCAAGCGCCGGTTCAAGGCCGTCCATCTCGTGATGTTTGAGCGGCTCCAGTTCGAGGACGCGATCGAGAAGGTCATCCTCGTGCTGGCTCGCGGGACGGGCGGATGCAAAGCGCTGACCCTCGTTCCGGTGGAGGACGCCACCGACCTTCCGAAAATCCGCATGTTCGGTCCGATGCATCTCAACGTGGCGCCGCCCGATCGGGGGAAGTGGTCCGATCTGCTGCTGTCGGCTGAGGAGCGACAGGCATACGACCGGGTGGTCGACGAGCACTTCACGACATTGGGGGCGTACGGCTCTCCGACGCTCGGAACAGTCACTGGTTCCAACGACTACTTCTGCATCGATGAGGACACACGCGTCGCGTACGACATCGCAGAGCGGCATCTGGCCAAGATCGCGCCGCCGGGAGCGCGGCACCTGCGCGGGCCGAGGTTCGCAAAGAAGGACTGGGACGAGCTCCGTTCTAGGAACGAGCGCGTGTGGCTGCTGCTTCCGGATGGGGACCTCGACGACAACGACGAAGGCCTGCTGCGGTATCTGGAGGAGGGATACGCAGATGCTGTGCACGAGGCGTACAAGTGCCGGATCCGCACTCCGTGGTACCGCCCGCCGATCGTCCCGGCTCCGGATCTCTTCTTCACGTACATGTCGCATCGGTATCCACGGCTCGTGCATAACGCCGCGAAGGTCTCCTTCGTCAACTCGATGCATGGCATCCGCCTCGCAAAGGGGCTTCCGAGCACCGTCCAGCAGGCGCTTCCGTTCCTGATGCTAAACGCGGCGACCATGCTCGGTGCCGAGCTTCACGGACGGTCATACGGCGGAGGAGTGCTCAAGATGGAGCCGCGAGAGGCGGCGGATTTGCCGATCCCGCGGCCTGAGCTGCTCGAGACTGTCTGGCGCCGTCTGGCCCCCGAGCAGCCGACCCTCCGGCGGCAGCTCGAGGCCGGTAGCTGGGAGGTTGTTGCGGAGCGCATCGACCGGGAGTTGCTCTGCGGCGCATGTGGGCTGTCCAACGAGGACCTCTCACAGCTTCATCTCGCGGTCGACAAACTTCGGTCTGACCGCATGGGCCGATCCGAGCAGAGCGTCTGAAGTGCCGCTCGACTTTGAGAAGGAGCGCGCGGCCGCCGCTCGCGCAGAGGGAGTACGCGTGCGGGTTGGGCATCCGGGTGAGCGCTGGGGAACGCTATGTAAGAGGATCGAGACCGAGCGGATACGCGACTTCGCAGACGTGACAACCGAGTTTCTCGCGTTGATGTGGTGCCTCGATCAGTACCGCATCGCGGACGCTCCACCCGAACGGATGGGGCGTCTCACCGCCAGCTACAGCTCTCGCATGGACGGTGTCTATCGGGGGAAGGGGAACTGGTTTGCCACGCTGCTCGCGCTGCTGCTCGGCAATCGCACCGGCCAGACGATCCGCTCGCTCTCGCGGATCAAGGGGTTCTCGCAAGTGCATCAGATCGATCTCGCCTGGCCGGACCGCAACATAGCGCCGATCGTGTGCGCGGAGTCGAAAGTGACTGGGGGCCCCGCCTACCGTGGGTTTCCGGCGCGCGGCGCGATGGACGACTGGACCAACCGCCGCAAGGAGCTGAAGTTCTCCGCGACGGACCTCAAGCTCTCCCGGCGCGAGCAGACGCAGAAGATCGGCCACTGGGGTGTGTGGCGGGCCAGGGCCGCTCCGCGCACGTTCATCCTCTGGGGCGCCCGTCTGCGACCCGACGATCGGATCGAGCGCATGGTCAAGGAGACGGAAGCGCTGCTCGCCACATACCTCGACGGGGCCGGCCTGTTCGCGTGGCGCGAGAGCGATGCAGGCGACGCTTACGTGCCCGTCCCGCTACCCGACGGGGCCACCGTCGAGACGATCGACGTGGCGCTCTGGCGTATCGAGAGTGAGATCGGCGAGGCGATCGAGTCCGGCGCACTGGCCGAGCAGGTGGAGACTGCGGCGCCGGTGGATCCCGTTGAGCTGGAACCAGACGCCGACGAGTAGTCGTCGGGACGGTGGCGACCGTAACCTCTCCGCGATGAGCACCGTCGTCATCAAGCTGGGGTCGAGCATCGTCGCCGACGACGCCGGCCATCCGCGCGCCGACGTGATCGAGCACGTCTGCGAGGACGCGGCCGAGCTGCATCGCGACGGCCGCGACGTCGTGATCGTCACGAGCGGCGCGATCGCGCGCGGGATGGGCGTGATGGGGCTCGACGGGCGCCCGCGCGCGATCGAGGAGCTGCAGGCGGCGAGCGCTGTGGGGCAGGGCAAGCTGTTCCAGGTCTACGACGAGCTGCTGCACGCGCGCGGGATCCGCAGCGCGCAGGTGCTGCTGACCTTCCACGACATCAGCGGCGACCGCGACAACTACCTCAACGCCCGCCAGACGCTGCGCAAGCTGCTCGAATGGCGCGTGGTCCCGGTCGTCAACGAGAACGACACGACCGCGACGGACGAGATCTCCTTCGGCGACAACGACTTCCTCGCGGCGCAGGTCGCGATCCTGCTCGGCGCCGAGCTGCTGATCCTGCTGACGTCGACCGACGGCCTCTACACGGCCGACCCGCGGCTCGACCCGGCGGCCACGATCGTGCCGCTCGTGGAGGACTTCGCGGTGCTCGACGCGCTCGACATCCGCCAGACGACGACGACGCTCGGCTCCGGCGGCATGCGCTCGAAGGTCGTCGCGGCCGAGATGGCGACGGCGGCCGGCATCCCCGCCGTCGTCGCGAACGGCCGCACGCCGGGCGCGATCGCGGCGGCCGTCGCCGGCGAGCCGGTCGGGACGCGCTTCCCCGCGCGCGAGGCGCGCTCGACGAGCTTCAAGCTGTGGCTGCGCTACGCGAAGCCCGCGCGCGGCACGCTCGCCGTCGACGCAGGCGCCGCGCGCGCGCTGCGCGAGGGCGGCACGAGCCTGCTGCCGGTCGGGATCGTCGGCGTCGACGGGCGCTTCGAAGCCGGCGACGCCGTCGAGGTCGTGCACGACGGCGCCGAGGTGGGGAAGGGGATCGCGAACTACTCGGCCGCCGAGCTGGAGCGCGTGAAGGGGATGCAGTCCGCCGAGGCGCGCGCGCTGCTGCCGCGCGCCTCCGACGAGGCGATCCATCGCGATCACTTCGTGCTCGCGTAGCGGGTGCCGGAGGCGGCCACGTGGCCGCCGGAGGCGGGTCCCGCCTTCGGTGTGCTGCTTCAGCACCATCTGTAGACGTAGCCGCGCACGCCGAGCGGCACGACGTCGCGGTCGCGGTAGGCGATCGAGATGCTCGCGCCGTTCTCGGCGCATGCGAGCGCGAAGCTGGTCAGGCCGCCGTTGTCGCTGTACTCGACCTCGTAGACCTGGTTGCCGTAGACCGAGGTGTAGTCGTCGCATTCGTTGTAGGCCGCGCACTCCTCGGCGATCGCGAAGTCGAAGCCGACCTGGGCTCTACCTGCCGAGCCGAGCTCGGAGGTGTTCTTCTGCGCGATCGCCAGCCCGTCGGCATGTGCGCGGGTCGCGAGCAGCTTCGCGTAGGCGACCGCCTCGGAGCTCGTCAGCAGGCCGTGCGAGCGCGTCCAGGAGTCGAGGTTGTCGGGCTCGATCGCCTGGTAGCCGGCGGCCCTGCAGCGGTCGATCCAGATGTCGGCGATGGCCGCGATCGCGGTGCGCTTCGCGGCCGTCGAGAGGTCGAGCAGGGTCTCGCCCCAGCCGTCGTCGACGACGTACGCGTTGGCGCTTCTCAGCAGCAGGTCGTCGTGGTTGCGTCTCCACCAGGCGGCCTCTTCGGGCTGCGTCTGAAACGAGTTGACGTAACAGACGTTGTACCTGCCGGCGACCGGCGCGTCGTGGCGGTCGCGGTCGACGATCCCGACCGAGCTCGCGGGCGGGTAGGCCCCGCCGATCTGGTAGTCGAACTGGGCGTTCGCCGGGGGCGCTCTCGGCGCCGCGGCGGCTGTTCCGGACGCTGCGATGGCGGGGAGCAGGAGCGCGGCGGCGAGCACCGGCGACTGCAGCCTGCGAGGGATCATGAGCTGCTCCTTCGTGTCGGACAGCGGGAGGGAGGCTGCGAGCGGGGAGCTGGGCTCTCACATACGCCTGCCCGCTTCGCTGCGGGCGCATGCGGAGAGTTGGAGCAACGGTCAGGCGACGTCCGCCCGATACCCTCTCCCGCATGGCTTTGACAACGCCCAGGTCGGTCGCGGAGATCTGCTCCGCCGCGAAGGCCGCCGCCGGCCCGCTCGCCGTGCTCGACACGCGCGTGAAGGACGCTGCGCTGCATGCGATCGCGGATGCGCTGATCGTCCGCACGCCCGACATCCTGGAGGCGAACACGCGCGACCTGGAGGCCGGTCGCGCGAACGAGATCGGCGCTGCGCTGCTCGACCGGCTCGCGCTCGATCCGGCGCGGATCGCGGCGATCGCCGAGGGCGCGCGCACGATCGCGGCGCTGCCCGACCCGGTCGGCGAGACGCTCGACGGCCATCGCCTGCCCAACGGCGTGGACGTGCGCCGCGTGCGCGTGCCGTTCGGCGTCGTCGCCGTCGTCTACGAGGCCCGACCGAACGTGACGATCGACGCCGCCGCACTGTGCCTGAAGTCCGGCAACGCGATCGTGCTGCGCGGCTCGAGCAGCGCCGCGCACTCCAACGCCGTGCTCGCGAGCATCGCCGCCGAGGCCGCGACCGCCGCGGGCGTGCCCGAGGGCGCGATCTCGCTCGTCGCCGGCGGCGGGCGCGAGGAGCTGACGGAGCTGGCCACGCAGGACGGCGTCGTCGACCTGATCTTTCCGCGCGGCGGCGAGGGGTTGAAGGCGGCGCTGAAGGCGGTCGCGACCGTGCCCGTCATCTACGCCGCCTCCGGCAACTGCCACGTCTACGTCGACGCCGACGCCGACCTCGACGCCGCCGAGGCGATCGTGCTCAACGCCAAGACGCAGCGGCCCGGCGTCTGCAACGCGGCCGAGACGCTGCTCGTCCACGTCGATGCCGCGCCGGCCTTCCTGCCACGCGCGCTGGCCGCCCTGGATGCGGCCGGCGTCGAGCTGCGCGGCGACGAGCGCACGCGCGCGCTCGCCGACGGGATGCTCGTCGCGCCCGCGACCGAGCAGGACTGGGCGACGGAGTTCCTCGCGCTGATCCTCGCGGTGAAGGTCGTCGACTCCGCCGAGGAGGCGATCGCGCACGTCAACCGCTACGGCAGCGGGCACTCGGAGGCGATCGTCACGGAGGACCTCGGCGTCGCGCGCGCCTTCCAGCTCGGCGTCGACGCCGCCTGCGTCTACGTGAACGCCTCGACGCGCTTCACCGACGGGGGCGAGTTCGGGATGGGTGCCGAGATCGGCAACTCGACGCAGAAGCTGCACGCGCGCGGGCCGATCGGCGTGCGCGAGCTGTGCACGTTCAAGTACCTCGTCGAGGGCACCGGCCAGGTCCGCGAGTAGTGAAGCTCGGGATCCTCGGCGGCACGTTCAACCCGCCCCACGTCGGCCATCTCGTCTGCGCCCAGGAGGCGCATGCGCAGCTCGACCTCGATCGCGTCGTGCTGATGCCCGCCGGGATCCCGCCGCACAAGGACGTCGCCGACGACCCGGGGGCGGAGGCGCGGCTGGCGCTGTGCGAGCGGGCGATCGACGGCGACGAGCGCCTCGCCGTCTCGCGCCTGGAGCTCGATCGGCCGGGGCGGTCCTACACAGTCGATACCCTGAGGACGTTGCGTGAGAGCAGCCCGCAGGACGACCTGACCTTCATCGTGGGGGGCGACATGGCCCGCAGCCTTCCGAGCTGGCGGGAGCCCGCTGCCGTGCTGGAGCTCGCGAGCGTCGCGGTCGCCGAGCGCGCCGGTGCCGAGCGCGAGCAGATCCGCGAGCGGCTGCGCGAGCTGGAGCCCGCGGCGAGCGAGCGCGTGCGCTTCTTCGACATGCCCAGGATCGACGTCTCCTCCTCGCTCGTGCGCGAGCGCGTCGCGAGCGGCCGTCCGATCCGCTACCTCGTGCCGGACGCGGTGGCCGCCGCGATCGCTGAGCACGGCTGGTACCGCGCATGAGCGCCGGAAACGAGGAGCTGGTCGGCGCCGAGATGGCGGCCGCGATCGCCGGCTACGCGGCCGACAAGAAGGCGATCGAGATCGTCGAGCTCGACCTGCGCGGGATCCTCGGCTACGCCGACTACTTCGTGATCTGCGGCGGCAACACCGACCGTCAGGTGAAGGCGATCCACGACGGCATCCACGCGAGCATGAAGAAGGATCACGGGCTGCTGCCGCGCCGCGTGGAGGGACTGCCGCAGGCGCACTGGGTCTTGATGGATTATCTGGACGTGGTCGTCCACGTCTTCACGCCCGAGACCCGCGCCTTCTATCGCCTCGAGCAGTTGTGGGGCGAGGCCCCGGCGCGCGCGATCGAGGCGGAGCCGAGCGTCGGCTAGCGCGATGGGCCGCAACCTCGCGAGCCTGTTGACCGAAACCGCCGCGCGCGCGCCCGAGTGCACGGCGATCAAGCTCGACGACGTCGAGCTGACCTTCGCCCAGCTCGACGGGGCCTCGGCGCACGTCGTCGGACTGCTGGAGCAGCACGGCTTCCAGCCGGGCGACCGCGTCGGCCTGATGCTGCCGAACGTGCCCTACTTCCCGGTCGTCTACTACGGGATCCTGCGCGCGGGCGGCACGGTCGTGCCGATGAACGTGCTGCTGAAGGAGCGCGAGGTCGCCTACTACCTCGAGGACTCCGGCGCCAAGCTGTTGTTCGCCTGGCACGACTTCGTCGCCGACGCGCAGCCGGGTGCAGAGGCGGCCGGCGCGGAGCTGATCGTCGTCGCGCCGGGCGCGTTCGAGGCGCAGGTCGGGGCGGCGCCTGCGCGCACCGAGCTCGCGGACGTCGCCGACGAGGACACCGCGGTGATCCTCTACACCTCGGGCACGACCGGCAAGCCGAAGGGCGCCGAGCTGACGCACGCGAACCTGGAGGGGAACGCCCGCACGAAGGTCGAGACGCTGATCCAGCTCGGCGACGGCGACGTGATCCTCGGCGCGCTGCCGCTGTTCCACTCCTTCGGCCAGACCTCGGCCCTGAACGCGGGGATGATGGCGGGCGCCTGCCTGACGCTGCTGCCGCGCTTCGAGGCGGCGAAGGCGCTGGCGATGATCGCGCGCGACCGCGTGACGGTGCTGCTCGGCGTGCCGACGATGTACACGGCGATGCTCGCCGTGCCGCGCAGCGAGCGTCCCGACACGTCGTCGCTGCGCACCTGCATCTCCGGCGGCGCGTCGCTGCCGATCGAGATCCTGCGCGCGTTCGAGAGCCAGTTCGGCTGCGCGATCCTCGAGGGCTACGGGCTCTCGGAGACCTCACCGGTCGCCTCGTTCAACCATCCCGACCGCGAGCGCAAGGCCGGCTCGATCGGGACGCCGATCCGCGACGTCGAGATGAAGCTCGTCGACGAGCACGACCAGGACGTCGCACCCGGCGAGGTGGGGGAGATCGTGATCCGCGGCCCGAACGTCATGAAGGGCTACTGGCAGCGCCCCGACGCGACCGCCGAGGCGATGCGCGGCGGCTGGTTCCACTCCGGCGACCTCGGGAAGATGGACGAGGACGGCTACTTCTTCATCGTCGACCGCAAGAAGGACATGATCATCCGCGGCGGCTACAACGTCTATCCGCGCGAGATCGAGGAGGTGCTCTACGAGCACCCGGCGGTCGCCGAGGCCGCGGTCGTCGCGCTCGCGCACGCCGAGCTCGGCGAGGAGGTCGGTGCCGCCGTCGCGCTGAAGGCCGGCATGGCCACCGAGCCGGCCGAGCTGCAGGCGTTCGTCAAGGAGCGCGTCGCCGCCTACAAGTACCCGCGCCACGTCTGGCTCGTCGGCGAGCTGCCGAAGGGCCCGACCGGCAAGATCCTCAAGCGCGAGATCGCGCGGCCGCAGGCGTAGCTCAGGCCTCGCCGCCGATCAGCTCGACGAGCTGATCCCCGGCGACCTGCACGAGCCGACCGACGAGCGGGGTCGCGACGAGGCTCGTGACCGAGCCCGCGAGCGTCGGCAGGTTGCGCTTGAACCAGCGTGTGACGAGCTGAATCGTCGTCAGGTCCGGCTGCT
>DASRAV010000030.1:0-47191 GCA_035637995.1 Conexibacter sp.
TCGCGCGGATCGGGGATCGGGATCGCGGCCAGCAGCGCCGACGTGTAGGGATGGATCGGCTTGTCGTAGAGCTCCTCGGCGGGCGAGACCTCGACGATCTTGCCGAGGTACATGACGGCGATGCGGTCCGAGACGTGGCGCACGACGGAGAGGTCGTGGGCGACGAACACGTAGCTGAGCTGCAAATCGTCCTGCAGCTCGTCGAGCAGGTTGACGACCTGCGCCTGGATCGAGACGTCGAGCGCCGAGACGGGCTCGTCGAGCAGGATCAGGCTCGGCTCCACGGCGAGCGCGCGCGCGACGCCGATCCGCTGGCGCTGCCCGCCGGAGAACTCGTGCGGGAAGCGGTTGACGTGCTCGCTGCTCAGGCAGACGCGCTCGAGCAGTTCGCGCACGCGCGCCTCGACCTGCTCGCTGCTGTGACGGCCCTCCAACCGCAACGGGGCGCCGACGATCTGCGCGACGCGCTTGCGCGGGTTCAGCGACGCCTGCGGGTCCTGGAAGACCATCTGCAGCTCGCGTCGCACGGGCACCAGCTCGCGCCGGCTCGCCGTCGTGATGTCGCGCCCGCGAAAGCGGATCGTCCCCGCCGTCGGCTCCAGCAGGCGCACGATCGCGCGCACCAGCGTCGTCTTGCCGCAGCCCGACTCGCCGACGATCCCGAGCGTCTCCCCCTCCGCGAGCGCCAGCGAGACGTCGTCGACGGCGTGCACGTTGCCGATCGTGCGGTCGAACAGGACCCCGCGCTTGATCGGGAAGTGCACCACGAGGTGGTCGAGCTCCAGCAGCGCCGGGGCGGGCGTCGCGGGCGCGGTCGGGAGCGGGCTGACGGCGCTCATGCGATCACCGTCTCCCCGGTCGCGAGGCCGATCTCGCCGTCGCCGAGATCGCGCAGCCGCCGCTTCTCCTGCGGCGCGAGCCAGCAGCGATCGCAGTGCGCGGGCTCCCCGGAGCGCGCCTCCAGCGGCGGCACGTCCGCGCAGCGCTCGAACTCGTGCGGGCAGCGCGTGCGGAAATGGCAGCCCTGCGGCGGATGCAGCAGCGACGGCGGCGAGCCCGGGATCGTCGGCAGGCGCTCCGGGCGCTCGCGATCGATCCGCGTGATCGAGCCGAGCAGCCCCCACGTGTAGGGGTGCTGGGGGTCGTAGAAGATCTCCTCGAGCGTGCCCTGCTCGACGATCCGCCCGGCGTACATCACCGCGATCCGGTCCGCCACGTCGGCGACGACGCCGAGGTCGTGCGTGATCAGGATCACCCCGGCGTCCGTCTCCCGGCGCAACCGCCGGATCTCCTCGATGATCTGCGCCTGGATCGTCACGTCGAGCGCCGTCGTCGGCTCGTCCGCGATCAGCAGGCTCGGCGAGCACGACAGCGCCATCGCGATCATGACGCGCTGGCGCATCCCGCCGGAGAACTCGTGCGGGTAGGAGCGCAACCGCTCGGCCGCGCGCGGGACGCCGACGCGCTCCATCAACTCGACGGCGCGCTTGCCCGCGGCATCCCTCGAGATCTCGGCGTCGTGCGCGCGGATCTGCTCGACGATCTGCACGCCGATCCGCTGCACCGGGTTCAGCGCCGTCATCGGATCCTGGAAGACCATCGCGATCTGCGCTCCGCGGATCGCCCGCAGCTGCGTCTCGGACGCCGCCACGAGGTCGGTCCCGCGCAGGCGGGCCGAGCCCTCGAAGCGCGCGTTGGGCCCGCGCGTGAGGCCCATCAGCGTCATCCCGGTCACGGACTTGCCCGAGCCGGACTCCCCGACGATCGCCAGCACCTCGCCGGCGTCGACGTGGAACGAGACGCCGTCGACGGCCTGCACGACGCCGTCCTCGGTGCGGAAGGAGACGCGCAGGTCCGCGACCTCGAGCAGATGCTCGGTCATGTGCCCGACAATCGGATTCGCGGGTCGAGCAGCGCGAAGATCACGTCGGCGATCGCGCTCAGCACGACGACCGTGAAGGCGCCGAGCATCACGATCACGAGCACGGGCGGCACGTCGAGCGTCTGGATCGACGTGGCCGCGTACTGCCCGACGCCCTGCAGGTTGAAGACCGACTCCGTCAGGATCGCCCCGCCGCCGATCACCGCCGCGAAGTCGAGGCTCCACAGCGAGACGATCGGGATCAGCGAGTTGCGCAGCACGTGGCGCACGAGCACGCGCCGCTGCGAGATGCCCTTCGCGCGTGCGGTGCGCACGTAGTCCTCGTTCATCGCGTCGAGCAGGTTCGCGCGCAGCACGCGCGAGTAGACGCCGATGAAGAGGATCGACAGCGCCGTCCACGGCAGGATCATGTGGTAGAGCCAGTCGAGCGGGTCCTGCGTGAGCGGCACGTAGCCGCCGTTCGGGAACAAGCCGAGCTTGAACGCGAGGAAGTACAGCATCACCGCGCCCACCAGGAACACGGGCGTCGAGACGCCGATCAGCGCGAGCACGGTCAGCGCACGGTCGGTGAAGCGCCCGGCGGTGACCGCGCTCAGGACGCCGAACAGGACGCCGAGCGCGAGCCAGATGATCCCGGCGCCGAGCGCCAGCGACAGCGTCGCCGGCAGGTCGCGCTTGACCTCGTCGAGCACGTTGACCTGCTGCGTGTAGGAGATCACCTCGCCCGAGAAGATCTTCTTCATCGTCGTCACGTACTGCTCCGGCAGCGGCTTGTCGAAGCCCCACGTGTGGCGCACGGCGGCGACGGTCTCCGGCGTCGAGGTGCGCCCGGCGAGGCGCTGCGCGGGGTCCCCGTTCGGGATCGCCTGGAAGATCAGGAACGTCATGATCGAGATCGCGACCAGCACGAGCGACATCGAGATCAGGCGGCGCACGACGAAGCGCGTCATCCCACCTGCTCCTCGATCCGCACCTTCGCGCGCGGGTCCAGCGCGTCGCGCACGCCGTCGCCGAAGACGTTGATCCCGAGCACCGCGAGCACGAGCATCGCGCCCGGCACGAACGTCAGGTGCATCGCGCTGGGGATCAGGCGGATGCCGTCGGCGATCATCGTCCCCCACGACGGGTTGGGCGGCTGCACGCCGGCGCCGAGATAGGAGAGCGCCGCCTCCAGCAGGATCGCGTTCGCGATCATCAGCGGCAGGAAGACGATGATCGTCGAGGCGAGGTTCGGCAGGATCTCGCCGACCATGATCCGCAGCGGGCCCAAGCCGCTCACGCGCGCGGCGTCGATGAACTCCTGCTCGCGCATCCCGAGCACCTGGCCGCGAATCGGCTTGGCGACGTACGGGATGTAGACGACGCCGATGATGACCGCGGGCACCATCAGCGAGTTGCCGCTCAGGTGCAGCGGGCCGAGGCTGATGCCGCCGAGCGCGAGCGAGGTGCCGAGCGCGATCCCCAGCAGCACGACCGGGTAGGCCCAGATGAGGTCGAGGATGCGCGCGAGGACACCGTCGACGGCGCCGCGGAAGTAGCCCGCCAGCGTGCCGACGATCACCGCGAGCAGCATCGTGATCAGCGTCGCGACGAAGCCGACCTCCAGCGAGTTGCGCCCGCCGTAGAGCAGCCGCACGGCGATGTCGCGGCCGTTCTGGTCGGCGCCGAGCAGGAAGCGCCCCTGCCAGGTCGGCCCGATCGGCTGGCCGGTCGTCGAGACGACGTTCTTCCTCACGCCGCCGACGGTGACCGTGTCCGTGACGTGGTTCGCGTTCGGTCCCGTGTGCGCGACGTGGGCGGCGTACAGCGGCGCGCACAGGCACAGCACAACGATCAGCAGGAACAGCGCGCCGAACGCGAGCGCGACCCGGTTGCGCCGCAGCCGGCGCAGGCCGAGCCGGTATGGCCCGACGCCGGCGGTCGGCTCCGCCGGATCGCGCTGACGCCCGGCGCCGGCCCGGGCGGTGAGCCCGGGTCCGGCGCCGGCGCGCGAGGTGGCGGGGTTGATTGCCACGCTGCCTACTTGAGCTTGAAGCTCGTCCAGTCGTTGAGGTAGGTCGGATGGAAGATGGCCGCGCCGAAGTCGAGCCGGTTCGAGAAGAACTTCGGCATGCTCTCGGCGCCGTACGCCGCGACGTAGGCCTTCTGCGCGGTGTACTCGTCGAGGGTCGTCCACTCACCGGCCACGCTGTCGAGCTTCGTCGCGGGCACCGGGTTGAGCTTGTCGAGCTGTTGCTGGATGTGCGGGTCGTTGACCTTGCTGAAGTTCTGGTTGTTCGTCGGCTGGATCGCGCGGCCGTCCATCAGCAGGTAGAAGTCGGACGGGTTCGGGAAGTCCTGGATCCAGTCGGCGAAGCCGGTCTGCGGGTCGGTCTTCGCGTTCCCGATCGTCGGGAAGTAGACGGCGTCGGCGATGATCTTCTCCGTCGCCTTGAAGCCGATCTTGTTCAGCAGGTCCGTGTAGTAGTCGACGTACTCGCGCCGGGGGCTGCGCTCCTCGCCCCAGACGGTGAGCTTCGCGCCCGCCTGGCCCGACTGCTGCACGAGCTGCTTGGCCTTCGCGAGGTCGGGCGTGTCGCCGTAGGGGCACGGAGCGGTCGGGTGCCCGGCGACGCCCTCCGGGATGAAGTAGCAGCTCGGCTTCAGGAAGCCGCTCGCGAGCCGCACCATCGCCTGGCGGTCGATCGCGTAGTTGACCGCCTGCCGCGCCTTCGCGTTATTGAACGGCGCCTTGGTCGTGTTGAGGAAGAAGTAGAACGTCGAGGGGATCGGGACGCGCGCGAAGCGGTCCGACGCCTGGCTCTGGATCTGCGGCAGCAGCGACGGGGGCAGCGTGTCGCCCGGGTCGAAGACGTCCGCCTGGTTGCTGAGCACCTGCTGCGCCTCGGACTGGGTGTTCGAGACGATCTTCACGTCGATCGTGTCGACGCTGCCCGTGGGGATGCCCGGGATCTTGAACGCCGCGAAGCGCGGGTTCCGCTTCAGCGTGAAGCCGCGGTTCGCGCTCGCGGAGGTGTACATGTACGGCCCCACGCCGGGCGGCGGGTCGTTCGAGAGGTTCTTCATCGCCGTGCCCGTCGGCACGAGGCCGGACGACGGGAAGGCGAGCACGTTGCCGAACGCGCCGTAGGGCTGGGTCAGCTTGATCGTGATCTTGCCGCTCGCGTCGTCGGTCGTGATGCCGGAGATGTCCTGCGCGCTGCCCTTGTCGTACGCCGAGGCGCCGACGATGTACGTCGTGTAGAACGACTTGCCGCCCCAGTTGATCTTGATCGCACGCTGAATCGTGTACTTGAAGTCGCTCGCCTTCACCGGCTTGCCGTTGGAGAACGTGAGCCCCTTGCGGAGCGTCAGCGTGTAGGTCTTGCCGTCCTTGGAGATCGTCGGCTGTGCGGTCGCGAGCCCCGGGATCAGCTCGCCGCCGGCGGTGCCGTTCGCGTGACGGTAGGTGAGCAGCGGCGTGTAGACGATCCAGTCCGGCTCCGCCGACTGCGTCGTGTAGCCGAGCTGGGGGTCGAGGAAGTCCGGTGCGGTGCCCATCAGGACCGTGACGGTGCCGCCGGAGGCGGAGCCGCTCGATCCGCCGGTCGTCCCGCTGTTGCTGTTGCTGTTGCCGCCACATGCTGCGATCGTGGCGGCGAGTGCGAGTGCGAGCAGCGACAGGCTCGCGCTCCGTGTGCGCGTACACATCATCTGAACAGACCTCCTCTTGGGTCTGAAGAGAGGGTTTCCGCAAAGACCCGCGACTACTCGCGGACTGCGGCGCGCTCAGTCCGGCGGCTCGTCGCGCGGCGCGAACGTGACCTCGACGCGCTCGCCCTCACGGCGCTCCTGAACGCGCGCCGTGGTCGTCAGCACCTGGCGGTCGGCCTCGGTGATCGGCTCGAACAGGCTGCGCGGCCACAGCCGCCGCGCGCGCACGACGTTCGCCTCGGCGGCGTACAGCAGCACCTGCGCGCCGAGGTAGAGCCACGACAGCAGACCGAGCACGATCGCGAAGACGCCATACGTCGCGTCCGCGCGGCGCACGACATGGTTGACGTAGATGCCGCCGAGCGTCTGCAGCCCGGCCCAGCCGAGCGCCGCGATCACGATCCCCATCACGAGCTGGCGCGTCGGGATCTCGTCCGCCGTCAGCAGGCGGAAGACGGCCCAGAACAGCAGCACGTCGAGCACCAGCGAGACCGCGAATCCGGCGACGCGCACCGCGGAGGAAGGCCCGAGCCCGCTCACGATCAGCCCGACGCCGCTCGAGATCGCGACGTTCAGGAGCCCGAGCACGCCGAGCACGAGCAGGCCGCGCAGGCGGGACGTGAGGAAGTTGCGACGCCGGCGATGCGGCACGCCCCACACCTCGTCCATCGCGCGCTGACCGGCGAGCGTGACCCCGAGCCCCGCCCACAGCGCAGCCGCCAGGCCGATGACGAGCGCGACCGTGCTGCCGCTCAGCGCGTTGACCTTCAGGTCGTCCCCGATGACGGGGAACTGGCCGAGCGCCGAGTCGACGATGCGGCGGTAGAGGTCCGGGTCGCCCTGCAGCACGTAGCCGAGCACGGTCACGAGCACGAGCAGCAGCGGGAACAGCGAGAAGAAGCCGTAGTAGGCGATCAGCGCGGCGAGCCCGCCGGCATGGTCGTCGGAGAACTTCTTCAGCACCGCGATCGGGAAGCCGAGCACACTGCGACGCCGCTGCAGGCGGTCGAATGCGCGCACGGGCGCCAGCGGGTCCACGGCGCAGTTCTACCCGCTGGCGCGGACTGTCGGCTGCGGTGGGAGCTACGCCGCCGGCAGCCGCACGTGCGCGAGCTTCTCCGGGTTCACGACGATCCAGACGTTGCGCACGCGCTCGTCGGGCCCGACGTCGAGCGAGAGCAGCGAGACGACGGCCGCGCCGACCTCGTCGAAGAGCGCGAGGCCGGGCGCGCCGTTGACGTCGACCGCGTGCAGCGCGATCGACATCTCCGGCGCGCGCTCGGGGCGCGCGATGCCGACGAGCAGTCGCGCGACGCGGTCGGCGCCGTAGATCGGCTTGCGCGCCGCACGCGCCCGACCGCCGCCGTCGCTGTAGGCGACCGCGTCCTCGGCGAGCATCCCGACGAGCGCGCTCGCGTCCCCCTCCGCGCACGCCTGCACGAACTGGGCGGTGAGCTGCGCGTGGCGCTCGCGCGAGACCTCGTAGCGCCCGCGCTCGTCGGCCAGGTGGCGCCGCGCGCGCGTCACGAGCTGGCGGGCGCTGTCCTCGCTGCGCTCGACGATCCGCGCGATCTCCGCGTAGGGGAAGTCGAGCACCTCGCGCAGCAGGAACGCAGCCCGCTCGAGCGGGCTGAGGCGCTCGAGCAGCACGAGGAAGGCGAGCGAGAGCGAGTCGGCGAGCTCGGCGTGCGCGCTCGGATCGTCGTGCGGGTCGGTGACGATCGGCTCCGGCAGCCACGGCCCGACGTAGGTCTCGCGTCGCACGCGCGCGGACCTGAGGTGGTCGATCGCCAGGCGCGTCGCGACCGCCGACAGATACGCCTTCGGCGCCTCGACCGCGACACCCTGCGCGAGCGCGCGGTGATAGCGCAGGAACGCCTCCTGCACGATGTCCTCCGCCTCCCCCACGCCGCCGACCATCCGATAGGCGATCGCGAACAGCAGCGGCCGCAGCTCCGCGTAGACCTCGTCATCCATGGCTCCGCCCATTCTCGTCCGTTGAGACGAGACGGGACGCGATGCTGTGACACGCCGGTGACCGCCGGCCGCCGTCAGGCCGCCCCGAGCAACCGCGAGACGTAGGCGCGCTGGTCGTCGTCGAGGAACGGCGGGGTGCCGGCGGCGGCGTTCGCGACGGCGTGGGCGGGGTTGCGCGTGGCGGGGATCGCGACGTGCACGCGCGGGTCTGAGAGCGTCCACTTCAGCAGCGCCTGGGGCCAACTCTCGACGCCGAGCGCGCGCAGCACCTCCGGTTCCGCATCGCCGCCGGCGAGCAAGCCGCCGGCGAACGGGCGCATCGCGATCACGCCGATGCCGAGCTCGGCGGCGAGCGGAAGGATCCGCGCCTCGGCCTCGCGCTCCTGCGGGTTAAACGGGACCTGAACCACCTCGATCAGGCCTGTCCGCATCGCCGCCTCCAGCTCTCCGAAGGCGAACGGGTCGTAGGTCGTCGCGCCGATCAGCCCGACCCGTCCGTCGGCGCGCTCGCGTGCGAGCCACCCGAGCCGCTCGCGCCACGCGAGCAGGTTGTGTATCTGCAGCACGTCGATGCGACCGCCGAACCACGCAAGCTGCAGCGCGTGATGCGCCTCGGCCAGCTCCTGGGTCGGCGCCCACGTCTTCGTCGCGACGATCGCCTGCGCGCGCAGGCCCCCGCCGAGCGCCTCCGCGAGCACCTCCTCCGCGCGCCCGTACATCGGCGAGCTGTCGACCAGCCGCGTGCCCGCGTCGAACGACGCCCCCACGACCGCGTCGGCGAGCGACTGCGCCGCCGCCGGCAGGTCGAGCACCTGCCAGGTGCCGAGCCCGACCACGGGCACGTCGGGTCCGGTCGCTCCAAGTGCGCGCGCGTGCACGGTCCCACCATCGCACGCCGTCGCAGCGGACACGACACATCCTTTCGCCCAGCGTACGCAACATCTCCTGGTCAAATGACACGATGCTTCGGTGACAACGTATAAATAGCCCGTTAACCAGTTTGTTGACACCCCACAAGCGGTGTAGACCACACCGGTCGCGCTCCCGATCATCTGCGCAACGATGAACGAGAGCATCCATTCACCCGAACACGCCCGCCTTGGCCGCGCCGTGCGCGAGCTGCGCGCACGGCGCGGCCTATCACAGGAGGAGCTCGGCTATCGCAGCGGGCTGCACCGAAACTACGTCGGCGCGATCGAGCGCGGCGAGATCAACCCGACCTTCCGCGTCCTGCTGAAGCTCGAGCGCGGACTCCAGCTGCCGCTCTCGGAGATCATCGACCTGTGGGAGCGACGCGAGCACGAGCCGGTCCATCCGCGCCTGCGGCGCTCGCCACCGGTTTCCGAGCCCGTGCGCCGGGTATGACGACGGGCAGGACAACGAAGAAGGAGGCGCAGCATGCCCGTCCGCTCGAGCTCGCAAGGGATCCTCTCCGACGAGAGCACCGAGCGGCGCGAGGAGATCGTCGCGCTGCTCAGGAAGGCGTACTGGATGGAGCTCGAGACGGTCATGAGCTACCTCGCCAACTCGATCAACCCCGACGGGGTGCGCGCGCAGGAGATCGTCGAGTCGCTGCGCAAGGACATCCAGGAGGAGCTTGGGCACGCCCGGCGCTTCGGCGAGCGGATCAAGGAGCTCTACGGCGTCGTCCCCGGGTCGCTCGACTTCTCCGCCGAGCAGTCCTACCTGCAACCGCCGGCGCATCAGACCGACGTCGTCCACGTGATCAGGGGGGTGATCGAGGCCGAGACCGGCGCGATCGAGCACTACAACCGCATCATCGAGGCCACCGACGGCATCGACTGGGTCACGCAGGACATGACGATCGAGATCCTGCATGACGAGGAGGGCCACCGCCGGCTGTTCGAGGGCTTTCTGCGCGAGTACGAGGCGGAGGGCCTCGCGTAGCCGACCCGACGGTTTGGGGGATGATCAGGGGCGCATCGAGCCGAGCCGCTATCGTGGCAGCCCGATGACCCTGCTCGAGCTCACAACGGAGACGGACGGCGCAACGGTGCGGCTTGCCCTCGCGGGCGAGCTCGACATCGCCAGCGCCGCGCACGTCGAGCAGGAGCTCATGCGGATCGAGGGCGATGCGCCCACCACGATCGTGCTCGACCTGCGCGAGCTCACGTTCATGGACTCGACGGGTCTGCGGATCATCGTCGGAGCGGACGCGCGCGCCCGCGAGCACGAGCGTCGGCTCGTGCTCGTCCAGGGACCCGATGCGGTGCGTCGCCTGCTGCGCATGACGCGCCTCGACGAGCGGCTGGAGATCGTCGTCGATCCCGCCGCCGTGACCGCCTCCTGACCTCCGCTACCGCTCCTCGTCCTCCGTCTCGCTGCTGTACTCGTGGTCGCCCTCGGCGTCCTCGACGGTGCCCGCACGCTCCGGCCGGCCCTGGTCGTGGATGATCGCGTGCGCGGACTGCTGGTCGCCGTGCGAGGCGTGCTCGATCAGCGCCTCCTCGGCGCCCTCGAAGCCCTCCGCCTCGCCGCCGCCCGCCTCGATCACCGGGCGCTGAGCCGGGTCGAGGTCCTCGTCGCCGGCGACGCCGCCGATGCGCCCGGCCTCGGCTGCGGCGGCGTCGACCTCGTCCTGCTCGTGTCGCGGATCGGGGCTCATCGCTCCTCCCTGCTCGTTCGGGTGACCTTCACGATAGCTCGTGCACTCGACCTGCCGAGGCGTTAACGGACCGGCGGCCGGACTTGTCACCTCGACGAGTGAACGGAGTCGTTTCAAGTCACTGAACCTCTCAACCAATACTCAAAAACTGTTCACTGGTGCTTTTTTCAAGTTTTCCGCAGCTTCCAGGCTTTTTTGTTCACGTTTTGGCTTGGCAATTTCGTCACCATTCGTTTACGGTGACACATGTGAGCGGCAACGTGACAAGTATCACGGGGCGCGAGGCGGACGAGGAGCTGCCCGGCGAGGAGGCTGCGCGCCTGCTCGCGGTCGCGCGGGACGCGCTCGAGCACTGGTCGCGCGAGCTCGAGTTCCCTGTCAACGTCGGCTCCGACGTCGCGCCGCGCTTCCGCCGCGAGGAGATCGAGATGCTGAGTACGACGCTCGCCAGCGCCCACTCGGTCGAAGGCGCGATCCGCGAGGCCCGCACACGCCTCGAGCGCTGACCCGTCGTCGGCGCGACTCAGCACACCGGGCGCGTGCGCTCGCCCTTCTTCGGCGCCGCCTCGCGCGCACCGCGCGTGCCGTCGGCGAGTGCCCGGCGCACGTCGTCGAGCAGCAGGTCGACCATGTCGCGGCTGAAGCTCTCCTTGACGACCATCCGCAGCACCTCGACGTGCTGCGCGTCGGGCGGCAGCGAGTAGGCGGGGACGATCCAGCCGCGCTCGCGCAGACGATCCGAGAGCGCGAAGACGTCATGGCGCTCGGGGTCCTGAGCCCGCACGACGACGACCGGGAAGCTCCTGCGGTCGTGCAGCGCCTCGAACGCGCCGGTCGCGAGCAGGCCCTCCGTGAGCGCCTGCGCGTTGTCGACCATCGCCTGCGCGATCCGCGCGTAGCCCGCGTGCCCGAGCCGCAGGAAGTTGTAGTACTGCAGGATCACGCTGTTGCTCGGCCGCGAGAAGTTGAGGCTGTAGTTCGGCATGTCGCCGCCGAGGTAGTTGATGTGGAAGACGAGCTCCTCGGGCAGGTCGCTCTTGTCACGGAAGATCACGGTGCCCATGCCCGGGTAGACGAGCCCGAACTTGTGGTTGGAGACGTTGATCGAGCGCACGCTCTGCAGGCGGAAGTCCCACGCCAGCTCGGGGCGGGTGAACGGGGCGAGGAAGCCGCCGCTGGCGGCGTCGATGTGAAACGGGATCCGCCAGCCCCGCTCCCGCTCGAGCCGCAGCAGCAGCGCGTCGATCTCGCCGAGCTCGTCGATCTGGCCGGTGAACGTCGTGCCCAGCAGGCCGCCGACCGCGATCGTGTTCTGATCCGCGTGCGCCTCGACGTCGGCGGCGGTGAGCGTGAAGGAGTCTGCGCGCATCGGCACGACGCGCGGCTCGACGTCGAAGTAGCGCGTGAACTTCTCCCAGCAGGTGTGGACGTCGGCGCCGACCACGAGGTTCGGCCGATCGACCGGCTCGCCGGCGGCGGCGCGCCGGTCCCGCCAGCGCTGGCGGTGGGCGAGCATCGCGAGCATGATCGCCTCCGAGGAGCCGATCGTCGCGGTGCCGACGGGCGTCTGCGTGTGCGGCGCGTGGAACAGCCGCCCGATCATCGTCACGACGCGCTCGTGGATCGCCTCCGTCTGCGGGTACTCGTCCTGGTCGATCATGTTCTTGCCGAGCGTCTCGGTCGCGAGCCGCTCCGCCTGCGGCTCCATCCACGGCGTCACGAACGAGGCCAGGTTCAGCGCCGGGTTGCCGTCGAGGTTCAACTCGTCGTGGACGAGGCAGTAGGCGGCGTCGGCGCTCATCCCCTGCGCGGGCAGCGAGAACTTCGGCACCGGCCGATCGACCCAGCGCCCGGCGTACGCGGGCGCGTGAACGTCGTCGGCCCCGGTCTTGACCCTGTGCATGGCTGCTCCTCCGCGTTCGAGTGCGTGCGGGGTGTCTCCCCCACCGGGGCGCTTCGCTACCGCTTGCGGCTACGCCAGTCGGTGGCGCAGCGCCTCCTGCTCCATCCGCTCGACGTCCTCGAGCTCGAGGTCGGGGTAGCTGAGATGTGCGAGCGTGACCTCGGCCGACGTCGGCTGGGCGTCGGCTGCCGGCCAGGTCTCCGGGTCCCACAGCTTCGAGCGGACGAACGCCTTCGGGCAGTGGGCGTAGACCGACTCCGCCCGTACGACGATCGCGGTGCGCGGCGGCTTGCCGACGGGCGTGAGGCGATCGAGCACGCCCCGGTCGGCGGTCACGCACGCGGGACCGTTGACGCGCAGCGTCTGCTCGCGGCCGGGGATCAGGAAGATCAGCCCGGCGCGGCCGGTCGCGACGACGTTCTGGAGCGTGTCGAGACGCCGGTTGCCGGTCGCGTCGGGGATCGCGAGGTGGTCGTCGTCGAGGACGGTGACGAAGCCGGGCTGCCCGCCGCGCGGCGTGACGTCGCAGTTGCCCTCGGCGTCGTGGCTCGCGACGAAGACGATCGGCGCGACCGCGATCAGCCGCCGGCACATCGGGTCGAGGCGGCCGATGTCCTTGTCGAGCGCCCGCTGCATCGGCTCCCCGTAGAGCTCGCGCAACTGCGCCTCGCTGCTCAGTGCGGTGGCGAGCAGGTCATCGGGCATCGCCTGATGATTGCAGCCACCCCAGCACCTCGGCGGCGTTCCGGTCCGGCGGGAAGACGGGATAGAAGGCCTTGACGATCGCGTTCCCGCGCACGATCAGCGTGATGCGCTTGTAGAGCCGCATGCCTTCGACCTCGAACGTCGGCAGCTCGAGCGCGTGCGCGACCTGGAGGTCCGGATCCGCAAGGAGGGCGAACGGGATGTGCTCGCGGGTCGCGAACTCGCGCTGCTCCTCGGCGGACTGCGCGCTCAGCCCGAGCACCTCGGCGCCGAGCGCTTGGAGCTCGGCATGGTGGTCGCGAAACGCGCAGCTCTGCGGCGTGCACCCGCGCGCGCCGGGGATCGCATCCCACCCGTCGGGCGAGGGCTGGCCCGGGACGCCGGTGCGCGGGTAGACGTAGAGCACGAGCGTCCCAACCGCGCGCGCCGCCGCCGCGAGCTCGATCGTTCCGCCGAGCGTCGAGGGCAGCGCCAGCGCCGGCAGCTCGAGGCCCGGCAGATGATCCGCCGCGCCGTCGTCGATCGGCTCGGGCAGGTCCGGCGGGAGCGATTGGAAGTCGGATGTGGGCATCACGAGGAGGACGCGGCCGCCAGCTCCGCGATCACGCGCGAGAGCTGCCCGCCCTGCCAGGCGAGCGGGGACTTGCCGGGGTCCTCGACCAGGAGTCGGGCGCCGGGGATCGCGGCGGCGTAGGCCTCGCCGATCGTGAGCGGATGGCCGGGGTCGGCCTCGTCGCGACTGGCGACGACGACCGCGGGGACGGAGATCGCGCCCAGCTCGGACAGCGACTCGAACGGGCGCGAGCGCGGGACGGCCTGCAGCGCGTCGGCGACGGCAGCGAGGTCGGCGTGCAGCGCCATTCGCTGGCGCAGCACCGTCCTCACCGTCTCCTGCCATGCCGCCGGCACCTCGTCCTCCACGCGGTACGCGGCGACGAACCCCTCGACCCCTCCCCCTCGCAGCCCCTGCGCCAGGGCGTCCCAGCGGTCGAGGTCCGCAGCTCCGGCCGGGTCGAAGGCCGGGGTCACAGCGACGACGCCGCGCACCCGCTCGGGCGCGTCCAGCGCCACGCGCAGCAGCGTGTGCGCGCCCATCGAGGCGCCGGCGAGCACGGCGCGCTCGACCTCGAACGCGTCGAGCACGGCCCGCAGGTCGCCCGCCAGCTCCGCGTAGGTGTACGACGACGCCGCCGAGGAGCGTCCATGGGCGCGCGCGTCGTAGGCGATCACCCGGTGCCCGCCGCGCTCCAGCGCGCGCGAGCCCATCACGACGTAGCGGCGGGTCGCGGTCAGGCCGTGCAGCAGCACGACGGGGATCCCGGCGGCCGGGCCCGTCTCCTCGGCGCTCAGCCGCACGTCGTCCCGCTCGATCGTCCGCTCGCTCATGCTCGAGGCGAAGTCATAGCGCAAAGGCGGCCGGCTACTCTGTCGGGCATGGTCTTCGACGTCACCGAGCAGGACTTCGAGACGCAGGTCGTCGAGCGCTCGCGCACGCTGCCGGTCGTCGTCGACTTCTGGGCCGAGTGGTGCGGACCGTGCCGCCAGCTCACGCCGGTGCTCGAGGACGCCGTGAACGCGCGCAACGGCAAGGTCGCGCTCGCGAAGCTCGACACCGACGCGAACCCGACGATCTCGCAGGCGTTCGGGATCCAGGGGATCCCCGCCGTGAAGGCGTTCAAGGACGGCCAGGTCGTCGCCGAGTTCACCGGCGCCCAGCCGCGCGCGGCGGTCGAGCGCTTCCTCGACCAGTTCGTCGCCTCGGAGGCGGAGGAGCTCGTCGCGGCCGGCGACGAGGCGTCGCTGCGGCGCGCCGTCGAGCTGGAGCCCAACCGTCCCGACGCGCTCGTCGCGCTCGCGCGCCTGCTGCACGCCCGCGGCGAGCGGGATGCGGCGCTCGAGCTGGTGCAGCGCGCCCCGCGCGACTTCGCGGCCGCCGGGCTCGCGGCGCGGATCGAGCTGGAGCGAGCGGGCGAGCCGGATCTCGCCGACGCCTTCGCCGCCCTCGACGCCGGCGACGAGGAGCGCGCGCTCGAGCTGCTGATCGCCGCGCTGCCGACCGCAGACGGCGCGCAGGACGACGTGCGCAAGGTCGTCGTCGGCGTCCTCGCCGACCTCGGCGTCGAGCATCCGCTCGCGCGCGACGCGCGCCGGCGCCTCGCCGCGGCGCTGTACTGAGGGAGCGCGTCGCGCGGGTCCCGCCTAGGCGGCCGCCGCGCCCTCTATCGGCAGCGCGAGCTGGTCGCTCGGCGGCGGCGCATGCGCCTTCGGCACCGCGCCGTCCTCGTCCTCGAACGACGCCATCCGCACGCCCAGCAGCCGCACCGGCCGCGGCGGCGCGTAGGCGCGCAGCAGCTCCACCGCGACGCCGGTCACGTGCTCCACGTCGCACGTCGGCGCCTCGAGCGTGCGCGCCCGCGTCACGTTCGTCCAATCGTCGAGCCGCACCTTGATGCCGATCGTGCGCCCGCGCCTGCCGCGGGCGGCGAGTCCCTCGCACAGCTCGCGCGCGAGTCGGCGCAGCACCTCCTCGAGCTCGGCCGGCGACGCGATGTCCTCGTCGAAGGTGACCTCGTTCGAGCGCGACTTCAGCACCCGCTCGGTCGTGACGGGCGAGTCGTCGAGGAACCACGCGCGTGCGTGCAGCTCGCTCCCGTGGCGGGCGCCGAAGCGCTCGGCCAGCGTCGCCTCCGGTATCGCCTGCAGCGCGCCGATCGTCTCGATCCCCATCGCGCGCAGGCGCTCGACCGTCTTGGGTCCGATGCCGGGCAGCAGTCGCGGCGGGGAGCCGGCGAAGCGCTGCGCCGCCTCCTCGCGACCCATCGCGACGAAGCCCGCCGGCTTGCCGTGGTCGCTGCAGATCTTCGCGACCAGGCGCGAGGGCCCGATCCCGACCGAGACGACGATGCCCGTCTGCTCCCGCACCGCGGCGACGACCTCGCGCAGCACGCGCAGCGGCTTCTCGACGCCGGTCAGGTCCGCATAGGCCTCGTCGAGGCCGAGGTGCTGGAGCGCGCCGAGCCGGGCGGTGACGATCTCCCACACCGCCTGGGAGCTCGCGCGGTAGGCGGCGAAGTCCGGCGGCAGCACGATCGCGTGCGGGCACAGGCGCCGCGCCCGCGAGGCGGGCATCGCCGAGCCGACGCCGAACCGGCGCGCCTCGTACGACGCGGTCGTGACGACCGCGCGCGGCCCGGAGCCGGCGACGATCACCGCCTTGCCGCGCAGCTCGGGCCGCCGCAGCAGCTCGACCGACGCGTAGAACGCGTCGCAGTCGAGATGGGCGACGACCCGCTTGGCTGCTGGCTGCTCCCCGGGCATCAGAGCGTCAGCGTACGCTGCCGAGCGGCGGCAACACGAACAGGTGTTCCCGTGCTTACCGCGAGCTCCAGACCACCCCCGTGCCGCCGAAGCCGAGCCGGCGCGCGGTCGCCCCGGTGAGGTCCCATTCGCGGCCGCCGACGTAGGGCCCGCGGTCGATCACGGGCACCGTCACCTGACGGCCGTGGTATCTGAGCGTCACGCGCGTCCCGCACGGCAGCGTCTTGTTCGCGACGCCAAGCGTGTCGTAGCCGAGCGTGCCGCCGCAGGCGAGCGCGCCGCCGTAGAGCGCGTACCAGGACGCGAGCGATGAGCGGAACGTCTGCAGCGTTCCGGCACGCGCGCGATCGCCGTCGGCGCGCCGATCTCCGGAGAAGTGAACACGCAGACGCACTGAACTCAATGTATTCACCGCTAAACGAACATCGAAGTGCCCATTTGCGCGGGTTAGCGCGTGGGCGAGCGGCTTCCAGCGGCCGTGCTTGCCCGCCTCGACGACGACCTGCCGTCCACGGCGGCGCGGGAACAGGACCCCGCGGACGTGGATCGGCACGCCCATTTCGATCTTGTAGTCGTGGCGCTTGAGCACGAGCTTCCCGTCGTAGCGGCGATGGCGGTGCTTCGCCGCGGCTCCCGCATCCGCCGACGGGGTCGTCACAGCTGGCGCGCCGCCGGTCGCAGCCGGCGGGTCTTCGGCCAGCGCGAAGGCCGTGGTGGACAGGGCGGTTCCAAGCGCGAGCGCCCCGATCGCGGCATGCCGCGGCCGAGCGCGCATCGCAGATCGCGAGCGCAACAGGAGATGCCTCCTTTGATTCGACCAGGCGCCTACGGGGTTAGCTGTCGGGCTCGCGACCGCATCTCGAGGCCCTGTGCGACGCACAGGGCGACTTGGTCGCTACGGCGGCAGCAGCCGCCGATTCGCCCCCGGCCGGACCGTCATGACGGACGTCCGGCCTTTGGATCCCCCGCTCGCCTCCGCATGGGGCAGAAGCGACTCGGCAGGTCGATGACCGAAGCAAGGTACAGGAGTCGGGCAACCGCATGTGTGCCCAACCGCACACTTCGCCGGGCTGCCACAATGCGGGGCGATGCCGAATCGCGATCGCCTCACAGGCCTCGACGCCTCCTTCGTGCACCTCGAGCACGACGCCGCGACGCACATGCACGTCGCCTCGTGCATGGTCTTCGAGGGGCCGGCGCCCACGCACGAGGAGCTCGTCGCGCACGTCGAGGCGCGCCTGCATCTCGTGCCGCGCTACCGCCAGCGGCTCGCGTTCGTGCCCTTCGACCAGGGCCGCCCGGTGTGGGTCGACGACCCGCACTTCAACACCCGGTATCACGTCCAGCACCACGCGCTCCCGCCTCCGGGCAGCGACGAGCAGCTCAAGCATCTGACCGGCCGCGCCTTCTCCCAGCAGCTCGATCGCAACAAGCCGCTGTGGGAGCTGTGGCTCGTCGAGGGCCTTGCCGGCGACCGCTTCGCGATCCTCGGCAAGACGCATCATGCGCTCGTCGACGGGATCTCCGGCGTCGACATCACGACCGTCCTGTTCGACCTGACGCCGGAGCCGGCGCCGACCTCGACGCCCGAGCTGCCGTGGGTCCCGCGCCCGCTGCCCAGCCAGGCGCAGCTGCTCGCCGACGCGCTGCTCGAACGCGCCACGGTTCCCGCCGAGGTCGCGCGCGGGCTGCGCGCCTCGCTGCGCACGCCGCGGCGCGTCGCGAAGAAACTGCTCGGCGACCTCGCCGCCGTCAGCTCGTTCACGGTGCCCGGCGTGCGCAGCGCGCCGTCGAGCCCGCTGAACGTGCGCATCGGCCCGCACCGGCGCTTCACCTGGGTCGGCGAGGAGCTCGACCGCGTGAAGGCGATCAAGGACGCGCTCGGCGGCACCGTCAACGACGTCATGCTCGCCGCGGTGGCCGGCGGGCTCGGGCGCTACCTGCGCTCGCACGGGCATCCCACGAGCGGCGTGACGCTGCGCGCGATGATCCCCGTCTCGGTGCGCGACGACGACGAGCGCGGTGCGCTCGGGAACAAGGTCGCGGCCGTGTGGGCGGGGCTGCCGGTCGGCGAGACGGACCCCGTCGAGCGCCTGGCGCAGGTGCGCGGCGAGATGGAGAACCTGAAGGAGTCCCATCAAGCGGTCGGCGCCAGACTGCTGACCGAGCTGACGGGCTTCGCGCCGCCGACGGTGATGGCGCAGGCCGCGCGCCTGCAGGCGCGCCAGCGCTACTTCAACCTCGTCGTGACGAACGTGCCGGGGCCGCAGTTCCCGCTGTACGTGCTCGGGCGCAGGATGCAGGCGATCTACCCGATGGTGCCGCTCGCGCAGCTGCTTGCGCTCGGCGTCGCGATCATGAGCTACGACGGGCAGATCACGTTCGGCCTGAACGCCGACTACGACGCGCTGCCCGACCTCGAGCTGCTCGCCGGCCAGCTCGCCGAGGCGCTCGACGAGCTCGCCGTCGCGGCCGGCCTGCCGCCGCGCAGACGCGCGCGGGCCTCGCGCAACGGCGCCGCCCGCGGCAAGCGGCCGTCGGCCCAGCACAGCGGCGCTCGCACGTAGCCCGCGCGCCGCCGCGCTCCGTCGGACGTGCGTGACATCGTGCGCCCCGTGCCGCCGGAGCAACCGCCGTCCCACAAGCGTCTGCGCCGCCTCGGCGTCGGGTTGCTCGCCGTCGCGATCGGCCTCGCCGGCGTCGTGCTGCTCGTCGTGTTCTTCCAGGGACACGACTCCTCGCAGGTCCATCACGACAGCGCGACGATCAGCGGCCCGGGCCTCGTGCTGCCCGCCGACGGCGGCGCGATCGTCGCGCCCGGCGCGACACGCGCTGACGGCATGCGCCTCAGCGGCGCCGCGCTCCAGCACTCGCTCGCGCTCGGCAACGTCGTCCTGCTGTATGGGAGCGCCCGACCGCCGGCGGCGCTGCGCGCCGTCGCGCGCCGGGTCGCCGGCGCCTTCTCGCCGGCGCTCGAGGCCAGCGGGCAGGCCGTCGTGCTCGGCAGGCGCCCGGGCGTCGGCGGCGCGATCGCGCTCGCGTGGCGCCACGAGCTGAGCGTGCGCGACGCGCGCGACCCCGCGCTGGCGCAGTTCGTCGACTTCTGGCTCGGGCGCGGCGCCGGCGGCTGAGGCGCGGTCCAGCGCGCCCGGCCGTCATCATCAGGGCATGGCCTCCCCCCTGCGCCTCGCGCTGTGCCAGCTCAACGCGACGGTCGGCGACATCGCCGGCAACGAGCGCGCGATCCTCGCCCGCATCGCGGAGGCGCAGGACGCGGGCGTGCAGCTCGTCGTCTTCCCCGAGCTCGCGCTGACGGGCTATCCGCCCGAGGACCTGCTGCACAAGCGCCACTTCCTCGATGACGCGGGCGCCGCGCTGCAGCGGATCGCCGCCGCCACGCACGGGATCGTCGCGCTCGTCGGCTTCCCCGAGCGCGCGGCGGAGGGGCTGTACAACGCGCTCGCCGTGCTCGGCGACGGCGCGGTGCGTGCCGTGTACCGCAAGGTCCACCTGCCGAACTACGGCGTCTTCGACGAGCGGCGCTACTTCACCGCCGGCGACGGCGGCGCGCTGATCGAGCTCGGCGACGTGCGCGTCGGGCTCACGATCTGCGAGGACATCTGGAAGCCGGGGCCGCCGGCCTCCGCGGAGGCGCGCGCCGGCGCGTCGCTGATCGTCAACGTCTCAGCCTCGCCCTACCACGCCGGCAAGGGCCTCGAGCGCGAGCAGATGCTCGCACAGCGCGCGCGCGACAACGGCTGCGCGATCGCTTTCTGCGCGCTCGTCGGCGGACAGGACGAGCTGGTCTTCGACGGCCACTCGCTCGTGCTCGACGCGCACGGCGAGATCGTCGCGCGCGGCGGGCAGTTCACCGAGGAGCTGCTGCTCGCGGCGATCGAGCTGCCGGAGCACGCCGCCGCGCCGGACGCGGCCGTCCCGACGCTCGCGCGGCTCGCGCTGCCGGCGGGCGCGCCGGACGCGGCCGTCGGGGGCCCGATCGCGCCGCTGCTGGAGCCGGCCGCCGAGGTCTACGCCGCGCTCGTCACCGGCCTGCGCGACTACGTCGCCAAGAACGGCTTCAGGCGCGTGATCCTCGGCCTTTCGGGCGGGATCGACTCGGCGCTGGTGGCGTGCATCGCGGTCGACGCGCTCGGCCCCGACGGCGTCGTGGTCGCCGTGATGCCCTCGCCGTTCTCCTCCGGCGAGACGCAGGCGGACGCGCGCCTGCTCGCCGCCAACCTCGGCGTCGAGCGCTTCGACTTCGACATCGCGCCGACGATGGACGCCTACCGGGCGACGCTCGCCGACGCCTTCGCCGCGACCGAGCCGGGCCTGGCGGAGGAGAACCTGCAGGCGCGCATTCGCGGGAACCTGCTGATGGCGCTCTCGAACAAGTTCGGTTGGATGGTGCTCGCGACCGGCAACAAGTCCGAGATGTCGGTCGGCTACTCGACGCTCTACGGCGACCTCGCCGGCGGCTTCGCGCTGATCAAGGACTGCCCGAAGACGCGCGTCTACGAGCTCGCACGGCATGTCAACGCGATCGCCGGCGACGAGCGGATCCCGATCTCGATCGTCGAGCGCGCGCCGAGCGCGGAGCTGCGCCCCGATCAGCGCGACGAGGACTCGCTGCCGCCCTACGCGGTGCTCGACCCGATCCTCGACGGCTACGTCGAGCAGGACCTCGGCCGCGAGCAGCTGATCGCACAGGGCTTCGCGGCCGCCGACGTCGAGCGCGTGATCGCGCTCGTCGACCGCGCCGAGTACAAGCGCCGCCAGGCGCCGCCCGGCGTGAAGATCTCCAGCCGCGCGTTCGGCCGCGACCGGCGCGTGCCGATCACGAACCGCTACGGCGGATAGCCCCGAGCGTTACTCGCGCGGCGCGCGCACGGCGATCGTCACGCGCGTGATCGCGCAGACGCGCTGCTCGTCGTCGGCGCACTCGACGTCCCACAGCCACGTCGTGCGCCCGCGGTGCAGCGGGCGCGCGGTCGCGTGGATCGTGCCCTTCAGCACCGGGCGCATGAAGCTCGTGTTGTTCGAGAGCCCCATCGCCTGCATGCCCTGGTCCTGCACGCCGACGAACGTGCCGATCGAGGCGAGCGTCTCGGCGATCGCGGCGTAGACGCCGCCGTGCACGAGCCCGAACGGCTGCAGCAGCTGCGGGCGCACGGGCACCTTCGCGCGCAGCGTGCCGTCGTCGTCGCTCGCGTAGTCCCGGATGCCGAGGTAGCTCGCGAAGTCGCCGTCGGGGATCTGCTGCGTCGACTCGCTCACGGCGCGCAACGATAGCGGCGAGCCGGAGATCGCGGTCCTCTAGGCTTGCGGGAGATGAGCGGCCTGGAGACGCTTCCCCCCGACCAGCGGGCTGTCCTGAAGCTGATCCTCGAGCAGGGTCGCGGCTATGCCGAGCTCGCATCGCTGCTCAAGATCGACGCCGACGCCGTGCGCACGCGCGCGCATGCCGGACTCGACGCGCTCGGCGTCGACGGCGCCGGCGAGCTGACGCCCGCGCACCGCGCCCAGGTCGCCGACTACCTGCTCGGCCAGCAGGACGAGGGCGAGCGGATCGTCGCGCTCGCCGAGCTGGGCGACTCGCCCGCGGCGATCCGTTGGGGCCACGCGTTGCGCGATCGGCTCACGCCGCTGGCGCGCGCCCCGCTGCCGGAGCTGCCGGCGCTGGCCGCCGGCAACGGCGCCGCGACTCCGGCGCCTGCGCCCGCCGAGCCCGCGCCGGCGACAGCCGCTCCGGCACCGCCGCCGCCACCCGAACCGCCAGCGGTCGCAGCGCCATCGTCGACAAGCCCGTCCCCCGCGCCACCGCCTCCCACGGCGCCCGCCGCTCCGGCCGCCGCCACACCCTCGCCGCGCCCCGGCTCCTCGCGCCTCGGCGGCGCGATCGTGCTCGTCGTCGTCGCCGCGGCGATCGTCGTCGCGATCCTGCTGCTGACCGGCGGCAACGACAAGAAGGGCGCGACCACAAGCGCCTCGACGCCCACCACCACGCCAACGCAGACCACGACGACCGGCTCGCAGGCCGGCAACAACCTCGTCGGCGCCGTCCGCTTCAAGGCGACGTCCGCCGGCGGCAAGGCGTTCGCCGTCGGGCTCGTGCAAGTGCAGCAGGACAACACGCTGAAGATCGCCCTGGAGGCGCAGAAGCTCCCCGGCAACGGCGCCCACGACGTCTACGGCGTCTGGCTCGAGGGCTCGGCCACCGGCGCGAAGTTCCTCGGCTACATCCCCAGACAGGTCAAGCAGAACGGCACGTTCGCCGTCAACGCCCCGATCCCGAGCAACATCCGCACCGGCGACACGATCCTCGTCACGCGCGAGTCGACGGCCAACCCCAACGCGGCCGCACCGACGCAGCCCGGGCCGGCGATCCTCAGCGGGCCGCTGAAGCTGCGCAGCTGACTCAGCGCGCTACGACCGCCTCGTCGAGCCCTTCCAGCGCTTCGGTCAGCTGCCGCCGCGCCGCCCCCTTGAACAGGAACGGGACGAGCCGCGACCAGCCGCGCAGGCGCTGGCGCAGCTCGATCGTCACGCGCGTGCCGCCGGAATCGGGCTCCAGCTCGACCGTCGTCTCGGCCTGCACCAAGAGGCGCTCGAACGGGGAGCCCTCGAGCTCCTGCGTCCAGCGCAGGCGCCGGCCCTGCTCGCGCTCGAGCAGGCGGAAGTCGGCGCGGATCCCACCGCCCTTGGCGGTCGCGAGCACCTGCGTCCACTGCTCGTCGGTGACGTCCTCGACGCGTCGCACGCGCGGCCACCAGCGCGGCTGGTGGTGCGGATCGGAGACCACGCTCCAGACCGCATCGGGAGCGGCTGCCAGCGTCCGGCTCACGCGCGTCTGCGGCACGTGTCGCAGCCTACGTTCTCAGCCTGCGATGTCGCGCAGGTCGCGGATCAGCAGCAGGTGCTTGAGGTACGTCGCCACCGCGGCGAGGTTCTCGAGCGTCTCGACCGCCTCCTTGCGCCGCTCGGGGTTGCGCGAGCGCAGCGCCGGGGCGAGGATCTGCTGCAGCAGCGCGGCCTCGCGGTCGGCCGAGGTGCGGAAGACGCGCAGGTTGCGCCCCGCGACGCCGTAGCGCGCGAGCTCGGTGACGGCGCGCACGATCTCGCGCTCGGTCTCGTCGTAGTAGCGCACGCCGGCGCGCTGCTCGCCCTTGATGACGCCGTACTCCTCGAGCTCGCGCACGAGCTTCGGGTCGGCGCCGGTTTCCTCGACGACGTCCTCGAGCGAGTAGAGCGCCCCCGGCGCCTTCACGGCGACCGCGGTGCGGCGCAGGTGCCGCACGTCGGGCTGCTTGGAGACGTCCCGCCCGCCTGTGGGCGCGACGTCGCCGTCGGAGCGCCCGCCGGCGAGCTCCTGGCGGATCACGCGCAGCGGCAGGAACTCGTCGCGCTGCAGGCGCAGGATCGTGCGCAGCCGCTGCACGTCGCTCTGCGTGTACACGCGGTAGCCGCCCTGCGTCCGGCGCGGCGAGAGCAGCTTCTGGTCCTCGAGGTAGCGGATCTTCGAGATCGAGACGTCGGGGAACTCCTGCTTGAGCGCCTTGCAGACGGCGCCGATCGTGAGCGACTTCTGGCGCGTGCGCGGCGCGGGCGCGCCGTTGACGGGCTCGCCGTCGCCGGCGGGCGGCTCGACGTCTGGCTCGGGGACGCTGGTCGTCATCATCGCGCGAGGTAGGCGAGCTTGTACTTGCCGATCTGCAGCTCGTCGCCGTCCTGCAGCCGGTGGGATTCGATGCGGGTGCGGTTCACGTAGGTGCCGTTGAGCGAGCCGCAGTCGTCCAGGTACCAGTCGCTGCCGCGGCGCACGAGCAGCGCGTGGTCGCGCGAGACGGTCACGTCGTCGAGGAACACGTTGCTGTCGGGCCGGCGGCCGATCGAGAGACGCTCGCCCTCGATCGCGAAGCTCTCCCCCGCCCGCCCGCCGCCGGAGCGGATCACGAGCGCCGCGCCGCGCGCGACGACGTCGCCGAGCTCGACCGCCTCGATCTCCCCGGTCTCGCCGATGCGATAGGTCGCCGTCGTCTCGCTGCCCGACCCCTCCGCGGCAGCGAGGAACGCACCGCAGCGCTGGCAGTAGTTGGCTCCGACGGCGTTCGCGAAGCCGCACTCGGGGCAGTGGAGCGCCACCGGATCGCTCGCGGCTTGCGGCCGCCTACTCCTGGTCCGGCGTCGAGACCCGGCCGGCGAGGATGTCGGTCAGCCGTGCGACGTCGGCGCCCGAGATGACGTCCTCGCCGCCCTCGTGCTTCTTGCGCAGGCGGTTCACCAGCTCGGCGCGCAGGATGTCGATCTTGCCGTGCAGGATGCGCCGCTTGTAGGAGACGTCGAGCTCCTCATCGGTCAACTGCTGGATCAGCTCCTTGAGCTCCGGATCGCTCAGGGAGCCAAGGTCGGGGAAGGTGTCCATCACGCGGGTCTCCGTTCCTCAGGACAGGCGGGCGATCGAGTATAGCCCCTCAAGCTTAGCTTGAGGGTAAGGACCCCGCGCCCAGGGCCCGGACGCCGTCGCGCACGTACAGCGCGGTGGCGAGCAGCGCGAGCGCCAGGCCGACGTACAGCAGCAGCTCGCCGAGCGTCTGCAGCCCGCACATCGGGAAGAAGAGACCGCCCATCACCGGCGCGACGGCGAGCCGGCCCGGCCAGTTGATGCGCAGGTCCATCCCGCGCGCCAATCCGTAGCGGGCGATCGCGAGCATCGCCAGCTCGCGCACGACGAGCACGCCGAGCGCCCAGCGCGGCAGCAGCGTGAAGTGCCAGCAGACGACGACGCCGGAGACGACGAGCAGGCGGTCGCAGATGGGGTCCATCAGCGCCCCGAGGCGGCTGTACTGGCGCGTGACGCGCGCGACCATCCCGTCGGCGTAGTCGCCCCACCCGATCACCGCGAACAAGGTCGCGGCGAGCGCGTCGACGCCGTCGTCGCTGGACAGCGCGACGACCAGGAAGACCGGGATCAGCGCGAAGCGCACGAAGCCGATCGCGTTCGGAAGCGTCCATGGGTTCAGCGGTGCGCCGGCGGTCGTGGCCGGCGGCGGGGGCCCGGAGCGGTCGAGGCCGAGGAGGCGCCGCGCGGTGAGCGGTCGCCGGCTCGGATCCGGGGGGCCGGGACCCGCTACGGGAGCGTCCGCCACAGCTCGCGCACCGCCTCGGCCGCGCCCGCCAACGCGACCGTGCGCGTCTCGCGCCCGCGACGCACCTGCAGCTCCAGCTCGCCGCCCGTGAGCGTGCGCTTGCCGACCGTGACCCGCAGCGGGCAGCCGAGCAGCTCGGCGTCGGCGAACTTCTCGCCGGGGCCGGCGTCGCGGTCGTCGTAGAGCACGTCGAGCCCGAGCCCGCGCAGCTCGTCGTACAGGCCGTCCGCGAACGCCGCCTCCTCGCTGCCCGCCTTGCCGAGCCCGACGAGCTCGACGTCGAACGGCGCGAGCGCGCGCGGCCACGCGATCCCGTGCTCGTCGGCGCTCTGCTCGACGGCGGCGGCGGCGATGCGCGCCGGGCCGATCCCGTAGGAGCCCATCATGATCGGCTGCGTGGCGCCGCTCTGGTCGAGGAACGTCGCGCCGAGCGGCTCGGAGTAGCGCGTCCCGAGCTTGAAGATGTTGCCGACCTCGATCGCCGCCTCGATCCGGATCGCCTGCCCGTTCACCGTATCGCCCGCCTCGACGGCGCGCACGTCGGCGCGTTCGAACGCGAAGTCGCGGCCCGGCTCGACGCCGCGCAGGTGGAAGTCGGGGCGGTTGGCGCCCGTCACGTAGCCGCCGTCGCCGACCGCGTCGTCGAGCAGCACCGGCGCATCCGCGCCGACGGGCCCGATGTAGCCGGCCGGGCCGATCTTCTGCGCGAACTCCTCCGGCTTCGCGGCGCGGCAGTCGGCGCCGAGCGCGTTGCGCAGCTTGATCTCGTTGACGCGGTGGTCGCCGCGCACGACGACGAGCACCAGCCCGCGACCCTCGACGATCACCGGGTAGGCCTTCAGCAGCGCGCCCGCCGGCACGCCGAGGTTGCCGGCGACCTCCTCGACGGTCGTCAGGCCCGGCGTGTGCACCTCCTCGGGGGCGGGCAGCGGCGCCGGGAGCTGCACCGGCTGCGCCGCGGCGCTCGCGATCTCGACGTTGGCGGCGTAGCCGGGCGCGAGCGCGACCTCATTCTCGCCCGCGGTGCACGGCGCCATGTACTCGTGCGCGCCGGAGCCGCCCATCATCCCGACGTCGGACTCGACGCGGTACCACTCGAGACCCGCACGGTCGAGCATGCGATCGTACGCGACGACGTGCTTGTCGTAGCTGGCCGCGAGCCCCTCCTCGTCGCGGTCGAAGGAGTAGGAGTCCTTCATGATGAACTCGCGGGTGCGCAGGACGCCGGCGCGCGGACGCGGCTCGTCGCGCTCCTTGATCTGCAGGTGGTAGAGGATCAGCGGCAGGTCGCGGTAGGAGCGCACGACCTGCGCGACGTGCGTCGTGACGATCTCCTCGTGTGTCATCGCGAGCACCATCGGCGCGCCCTTGCGGTCCTCCAGCTTCAGCAGCTCGTCGATCTCGTAGCGGCCGCTGCGCTTCCACGGCTCGGCCGGGTTCAGGACGGGCATCAGCAGCTCCTGCGCGCCGATCGCGTCCATCTCCTCGCGCACGATCGTCGCGACGCGCTGGTGCACGCGCCAGCCCGCCGGCAGCCACGTCCACAGCCCGGCCCCGAGCTGGCGGATCAGCCCGGCACGCACCATCAGGACGTGCGAGATCGCCTCGGCGTCGGCGGGGGCCTGCTTCTCGGTCGGCAGCAGGTAGGTGCTCAGGCGCGTCATGCGGCGCCTAGCCTAGTGATCGGCGTCAGCGGAACGCCGAGCGGTGCGCGAGCAGCACCTGGTAGACCGGCCGCGGCAGCCCGTGGAGGTCGAGGATCCCCGAGTCCCAGCGGTTGGAGGCGGCGGCGCCGAACCACTCGTAGAGGTAGACGCGGTCGATCTTGCGGCGGTAGCGCGTCGCCTGCTTGAAGATCGCCTGCATCGCGCGGGCCTGGCGGTGCAGATCGGGACGGAACGACTGGCGCGCGTTCTGCGGCGTGAAGCGGAAGAGGCCGGCCGTCTCGGTCAGCCAGATCTTGCCGGGCAGCAGCTTCGCCGCCTTGCGCATCGAGCTGTTGCGGTCCTGCACGAAGCGGTTCGTGTCGGTGTAGTTGTGCAGCCCCCACACCCGCGGCGTGCGCACGTGGGCCCTGCGGAAGTCGTTCAGCAGCGTCTGCGTGTAGGGGACCATGTTCGGCAGGTCCTGGATGTCGGCGCCGAGCACCTTGCAGCCCGGGCAGACCTGGCGTACGAGCTTGTAGTAGGCGACGACCGCCTCGGGGTGGTGCGCGGTCGGCTGCGTGAGGTTGTTGACCTCGTTCCACGGCTGCACGATCCGCACGAACGGATAGCGGCGGTGGAACGCACGGAAGGCGGCCTTGAAGCGCGCCCCGCTGACGGGCCTGCAGCCCTTCGCGCGGCCGAGGTTGGGGCACTTCATGCTCGCCGGCGGGTTGAACGCGACGACGACCTCCATGTTCGCGTCGTGCGCGGCGGTCATCCAGGCGTCGAGCATGGCGCGATTCTTGAAGACGGAGTCGTATGGCGTGATGTAGCGGGTGCGCAGCGGCGCGAGCTGTGCGAGGAACGGGTCGTCGAAGACGGCCGGGCTCTGGTCGGCGATGCCGACGACGTAGGCGCTGCCGGAGGCCGGCGCCAACAGCAGCGCGGCGAGGACGGCGAGAATGCAAGCGGGCAGCGACCGGCGGAGCTTCACCACGGAGACTGTAACCACCGTCATGCGACAGAGATTCGCAGCAGCGCCGCAATTCCCTCCGGATCGTCGCTCATCGGCACGTGGCCGCAGTCCGGCAGCGGAACGTGGCGCGCGGCCGGTATCGCAGCACGCGCGCGCTCGGCCTGGCGCGGGCGCAGCAGGCGGTCCTTCGTGCCCCACGCGATCGTCACCGGCAGGCGCAGCTCGTCGCCGTCGTGGAAGACGTGGCGGCGCGTGTGCGGGAGCGTGGCGTCCCACCCGGGCGCGGAGCCGAGCCCAATGACGTCCGCCGCCAGCTCGTCGGGGTCCTTTCGGCCCGGCTTGCCGTAGAAGAGGTTGAACGCCGCGCGGCGGCCGAGCTCGGAGCGCGTGAGCGCCAACGCCTGCGGGCGGGCATGGCGGGCGAGCAGGCGGCTGAGGCTCAGCATGACGGCGCCGGCGCGCCGCTCCGCCGGCGTCCAGAAGCCGATCGGCGAGAGCGCCGTGACGGACCGCACCGCGCCGCGGCGCCCGAGCTCGAGCGCGATCCCGCCGCCGAGCGAGTTGCCGACGACGTCGGGACGGTCGAGTCCCTGCTCGTCGACGAAGGCCTCGACGGCGTCGGTGAGCGCGGCGACGGTCGGCTCGGTGCCGGGCGGGAGCGGCGGCGAGTCGCCGAAGCCCGGCAGGTCGATCGCGACCGTCTCGCGCTCGCCGGCGAGCTGCTCGATCACGGGCTTCCACACGCCGCGGCGCGAGCCGATGCCGTGGATCAGTAGCAGCGGCGGCCCAGAGCCCTGGCGATCGTAGGCGAGCGGCATTCCGGGCGCGAGGCTAGCGTGCCGCGTGCGCCGCCGACGCCGGTCAGCGCCCGGTCGGGTCGATCCACCAGTCGGCGTCGAGGCGCGTGAAGAGCGCGGAGCCGTTCTGGATCGCGGCGAGCATCGCCGGGTCCTTCGCGCGCGCGAGCACGAGGCCGCCGCGACGCAGGATCGTGCGCCGCGCCGTGATCGCGTCGACGAGCGGCGCTTCGAGCCGGCCGCTGACGGCGCTCGCTCCGCACGTGTGCGCGTGCGCGATCAACGCGCCGAGGACCGCCCCCATGTCGGCGGGCGCGGCGACGACCTGCAGCACCTGCGCGATCCCGCGCGGCGGGATCAGGCTGATGTGCCAGCCGATCGCGGCGCCGTCGCGGCGCACGAGCCGCGCCGCGAGCCTCCCCTGCGGGTGGTCGTCGGCGAGCTGCGCGAAGAGCCACGTCAGGAACGGCAGGTCGTAGTCGACGCGCAGGCGGGCCCAGGCGGTCAGCGGCTCCAGCTGCTCCAGCATCAGCGCCGGGGTCAGCGGCTCGTCCGTGAGCCCCGGCGGTCGCCGCGCGCCCGCGAGCGGCGTGCGCACGAGCAGCGCGTCGAGCGCTCTCGCCAGCGCGCGTCCCGCCGCTCCAAGCGTCCGCGTGCGTCCCTGCCAGTAGGCGGCCGGGCGCAGCACGGTCGTCCATTCCAGCGATTCGAGCTGCAACAGCGTGAAGCCCATCCGCTGCAGCAGCTCGCCGGCGCGGTCGGTCGCCCCGTCGGTGAAGGAGAGCTGCTTCGGCGCCGCCCACGAGCGCTCGATCAGCGCCCTGCCGTACGCGTGCCCCTGTGCGGCCGGATCGACGATCACGTGGCTGCCGGCCGTCGTGCGCACCGGCTCGCCCTCGAAGCGCACCCGCCGCGTGCATGTGAGCAGCAGGCCGGCGATCTCGCCGTCGTCCCCGGTGCACACGAGCGGTGGCAGCTCGGGATCGGCCCATGGATCCTCCAGCGCGGTGCGCCGCAGCAGCCGTTCGAGGCCGGCGGGGGTCGACCCGGTGCTCATCGCGCGTTCGAAGACGGCGGCCGCGGCCGGCAGGTCCGCGAGCTCGAGCGGCCGGATCGCGCCAGTCTCCCGCACCGCCGTCATCGTGACCTCAGGTGCGCGTGAAGCGGCGCCCGGCCGTCGGCGAGGCGGCCTCGTCGAGGCGTGCGCGCTCGGCGACGGTCTCCAGCAGCGCGCCGGACATCTCGTCGGCCTCCTCGGCCTGCTTGGCCCGCTCCAGCGCGGCGAGGCGCTCGGGCGTCATCTCGCCCGCGTTCGCGTCCTCGATCTGCTGCAGCCAGGCGGCGCCCTCGGCGGCCTCGGCGGCGTCGACCTCGATCCGCTTGGAGCCGACGTACTTGTCGATCTCGGCGAAGAGCGTGTCGACGAGCTGCTCGGTCGGGACCTTGCGCAGCGCCTTGCCGCGGCTGAAGACGAGGCCCTCGTTCTTCGCGCCGGTGATGCCGAAGTCGGCGTGCGAGGCCTCGCCGATCCCGTTCACCGCGCAGCCGAGCACGGCGACCTCGATCGGGTCCGCGTACGCCTCCAACCGCCGCTCGATCTCCGCCACGACGGTGTCCATGTCGAACTGCAGGCGTCCGCAGGTCGGGCAGGCGATCAGCACCGGGCCGCGCTCGCGCAGCTGCAGCGCCTTGAGGATCTCCCAGGCGACCTTCACCTCCTCCTCGGCGTGGAAGGTGGAGAGCGAGATGCGGATCGTGTCGCCGATGCCGTCGGCGAGCAGGGTGCCCAAGCCGACCGCGCTCTTGAGCGAGCCCGTCCACTTCGTGCCCGCCTCCGTGATCCCCAGGTGCAGCGGATACGGGATCCGCTGCGACAGCAGGCGGTTGGAGGCGATCGTGTTCGGCACGTTCGTCGACTTGATCGAGACCTTGAAGTCGTCGAACTCGAGCCGCTCCATCAGCTCGACGAACTCGACCCCGGCGGTGACGAGCGCCTCGACGCTGTTCTCGCGCTCGAGCGCGTGCAGGTGCTTGGGCAGCGAGCCGGAGTTGACGCCGATCCGCAGCGGGATCTTCAGCTGCTTGGCCTTCGCCACCACCTCCGCGACCTTGTCGGGGCCGCCGATGTTGCCGGGGTTCAGGCGCACGCAATGGGCGCCGGCGTCCAAGGCCTTCAGTGCGAGCGTGTGGTTGAAGTGGATGTCGGCGATCACGGGGATCGGCGACTCGCGCACGATCGTCCTCAGCGCCTCGACGTCCTCGTCGCGCGGCACCGCGCAGCGCACGATGTCCGCTCCCGCCTCGGCGACGCGGCGGATCTGCGCCATCGTCGCGGCGAGGTCCGCGGTCTCCGTCTTCGTCATCGTCTGCACGGCGACCGGTGCGCCACCGCCGATCGGCACCCCGCCGACGTGGATCTGCCGCTTGGAGGCCATCTGCGCCCCAGTGTACGTCAGCGCACGTTGAAGCCGCCGTGCTGCAGACGGTCGATGTCGTTCGACAGCCCGACGACGAACAGCAGGATCACGAGCGCGAAGCCGACGACGCTCGCACCCTCCATCACCGAGAACGGGATCGCGCGCCCGCGCACCTTCTCCGCCAGCGCCCAGAAGATGTGGCCGCCGTCGAGCGGCAGGAACGGGAACAGGTTGATGATCGCCAGCGAGAGCGAGATCAGCGCGAGCACCCCGAGCGCGTAGGAGAGGCTGAACGCGAACGACTCGCGCGTGACCTCGTAGGCGCCGACGGTGCCGGAGAGCTGCTTGCGGTCCTTCGCGTGGAACAGCTTCGCGATGCGCGTGACGGTGGCGGTCGTGACGTCCCACATCGTCGTGACGCTGAGGCTCGCGGCCGGCGCGGGACCGAGATCGCGCGTGCCCGGAGCGAACTGGATGCCGAGCCGCATGGCGGGAGTGATCTTGATGTGGTTCTTGCGCTGCTCGGGCGTCGGCTTCGCGACGTAGCGCGGGCGGATGTCGAATGCGAGCCGGCGGCCGCCGCGCACGACGACGACGTGGGCGGGCGTGGTCGCCACGCAGCCGTCGACGAGCGTCCCCGCGCAGCGATGGCTGCGGACCTGCGAGGTGATCGCTTCGAGGCCGTTCGAGACACCGTCGACGCTCACGATCCGGTCGCCCGGCTGCAGATAGCGGGCAGCCGGTTGCAGGAGGCCCTCTGCGTCGACCCGCGTCGTGGAGATCCCCTGCCCGTTGACGAGCAGCAGCCCCCACAGCAGCAGGAACGCGATCGCGACGTTCACCGCCGGCCCCGCCGAGATCACGACGATCCGCTTCCAGACCGGCTGGCGGTAGTAGGCGCGGTGAGCGATCTCCGGCGCCAGCTCCTCGCGCGGGTTCATGCCGGTGATCTTCACGTAGCCGCCGAGCGGGATCGGCCCGATCCCGTACTCGGTCTCACCGCGACGGACCGAGACGAGCGGCTTGCCGAAGAACAGCGAGAAGCGCTCGACGCGCATCCCCACCGCCTTCGCCGCGGCGAAGTGCCCCGCCTCGTGCAGGATGATCAGAATCGCGAAGCCGGCGAACGCGAGGAAGTAGGTCATGCCGCCGCCGCGCGCTGCTCGATCGCGATCTGTGCCGCCGCGCGCGCGTCGCGGTCGGCTCCGTACAGCGTCTCGAACGCATGCACGCGCCCGGCGGGCACCGCGTCCAGCGTCTGCGCGATCACGTCGGCGATCGCAGTGAAGCGCAGCCGGCCGGCGAGGAACGCGTGCACGGCGACCTCGTTGGCGGCGTTCAGCACGCACGGCGCGGTGCCGCCGGCGACGGCCGCCTCGCGCGCGAGCCGCAGGCAGGCGAACGTCTCCTCGTCGGGCGCCTCGAACGTGAGCGAGCCGACGCTCACGAGGTCGAGCGGCTTGACCGGCACCTCCGCGCGCTCTGGATGGTGCAGCGCATAGGAGATCGGCACGCGCATGTCCGGGTAGCCGAGGTGCGCGAGCGTCGCGCCGTCGCACAGCTGCACGAGGCTGTGGACGATCGACTGCGGATGCACGACCACCTCGATCCGCTCGTACGGCGTCCCGAACAGGTGGTGCGCCTCGATCAGCTCGAGGCCCTTGTTCATGAGCGTGGCGGAGTCGATCGTGATCTTGCCGCCCATCGCCCACGTCGGGTGCGCGAGCGCCTGCTCGACGGTGACGTCGCGCAGCTGCTCGACGCTGCGCCCGCGGAACGGGCCGCCCGAGGCGGTGAGGATCAGCTGCTCGACCGTGCCGGGCTCTTCCCCATGCAGCAGCTGGTAGATCGCCGAGTGCTCGGAGTCGACCGGGATGATCGTCGCGCCGGTCGCCTCCGCGAGCGCCATCACGAGCTCGCCGCCGACGACGAGCGACTCCTTGTTCGCGAGCGCGAGGTCCATCCCCTCGCCGAGCGTCGCGACGGTCGGCCCGAGGCCGGCCGAGCCGACGAGCGCGTTCAGCACGAAGTCGGCGTTGCTCTCGACGACGAGCCGCACGAGCCCTTCCGCGCCGGCGAGCACCTCCCCGTCCGTCCACGCCTCCGCCGCACGCGCGGCTGCGTCAGCGTCGGCGAGCGCGATCCGCTGCACGCCGAGCGCGCGCGCCTGGGCGACGAGCGGCTCCCATGAGGACTCGGCCGAGAGCCCGACCAGCTCGAGCTCCTCCGAGCGCGCGACCACGTCGAGCGCCTGCGTGCCGATCGAGCCCGTCGAGCCGAGGATGAGAAGGCGGCGGGGCATGCGGGCCCCTCATTGTAGGTGGCGGGCTTTGCGGGGCCTAAGCGATTTCCTGGTGGACCTGCTCCTGCGCCGCCTGAAGGTTCTCGGCGGCGTCGGCGTCGCGCCTCGCTCGCAGCGCCCGCCTCGAATACATCAGGAGGCGCCAGCGGTAGAGGATCGACTGCAGGAACCGCTGCGGCAGTGCGTATGCGAGGAAGGCCTTCTTGCGCGACGTCTCCGCGATGTAGTCCTCGCGCGCCTGTGCCTGCATGGCTTCGGCTCGCTCCTGCATCATGCTGAACTGCTGGACCGAGCGCAGCTCATAGGACCGGGTCCATCGCAACAGCGACTCGAAGCCTTGCAGCAGAAACAGGTCCACGGTCACGGCTCCAGCCAACGCGATCGCCGTGATCGTGTGCCATCCCGTCGCAAGGCTGACCACGACCACCACGAGGACGGCGAGTGGCGTGACGACGCGCATGGAGGCCCGGATCGCCTCTCGCAACAGGATCGTCGGATCCATGCCGGTGTTCGAGCCGAGCAGGTACCACAGCCCGATCCCGACCGCTGGGATCTCCACTGCGGCGCACAGGCCCAAGCGCCAGCCAACGTCGAGATTGGTCGCTGACGCCATCGCCGCGCCGGCGACACCGGCAGCGAAGACGAGCGGAAATACGAGCAGTCGACGTGAAATCATCATGATAGTTCTAGACCAGATTGTCACTAAGCAGCGCCCACAGCAATACCCCGGACCCGAAGACGGCACCCAGGCCACCGGCCACTCCGATCACATTTGCCCACTGCGGCTTGCCTCCGGCGGCCACCCATAGGGAGCAGCCGATCGTGCCCACGCTGACGCCGAGCGCCGAGGTGCTGCCCACGAGACCTCCAGCGAGCAGGAACCATTTGATCACCGGCGCCGTAGTGGCTAGGAGCGCCGGCATGCGAGAGCCCAGCCTTCATGATCGGCGTATCGGCAAGTGCTGAGCATCAATTGAGCATTCTCCCGGCACCGACACTACAAGACGGTGCGGCGCCCAGGCGGCACGACCGGTTCCTCGGTCGACGCGGCTCACGCCAGCGCGTACCAGACGTAGTAGCCCACGACCGCCGCGAACAGCGCGGCGTCGACGCGGTCGAGCGCGCCGCCGTGGGCGCCGAACGCCCTGCCGGTGTCCTTGATGCCGATGTCGCGCTTGACGAACGACTCGAACAGGTCGCCGATCGGGGCGGCGATCGCGACGCCGAGGCCGAGCAGCAGCGCGTCGGCGGTGCTGAGCCAGTCCTGGTAGAGGCCGGCGAGGAAGACCGCGAGGATCGCCGCGCCCATCCCGATCACGAGCCCCTCGACCGTCTTGTTCGGCGAGATCCGCGGTGCGAGCGGGCGCCGGCCGAAGTTGCGCCCGCCGAAGTAGGCGCCGGTGTCGCCGATGAACGTCCCCACGAGCACGTCGATGACGATCGCGTTGCCGTGCGGCAGCCCCCGCAGCAGCACCGCGTGCGCGAGCGCGAAGCCGACCCAGTAGACGCCGAAGAGCGTCGTCGCCATCGCGAGCGTCGCGTGCTCGCCGCTCGGGCTCCATGCGGTCAGCACGAACAGCACGGGCACGGCGGCGACCGCCGCGAGCAGGATGTGGAACTGCGTCCCGTACTGCGCGGCGAGCAGCAGCCCCGCCAACGCGAGGAAGCCGGCGAGCCGCACCGGACGCACCGGCTTGAGCAGGTCGTAGAGCTCGCCGAGGCAGACGACCCCCACGACGAGCAGCGCGAGCGTCCACAGCAGCCCGCCGACGGCGTTGACGACGATCACCGCGAGCGCCGCCGGGATCGCCACGATCACGCGTGCGCCGAGGTCGGAGCCGGTGTTGCGGCGAGCCGTTCGGCGCGTGCGGCGCACGCTCGGCGGCGGCCGTCGCCCCGGACGGGTCGGCCGGTCGCTCACTCGACGCGCCCCCCGAAGCGGCGCCGCCGCGCGCCGTACTCCGCGAGCGCGGCCTCGAAGGACGCGCGATCGAAGTCGGGCCACAGCTCGTCGCGGAAGATCAGCTCCGAGTAGGCGGTCTGCCACAGCAGGTAGTTGGAGAGCCGCTGCTCGCCGCTGGTGCGGATCACGACGTCGGGGTCCTGCATCTCCGGCGCGTAGAGATGGCGGCGGAAATCCTCCTCTGTCTCGCCGGTGAAGCTGCGTGCCGCGTCGACGATCTCCGCCCGCCCGCCGTAGTTGAAGGGGATGAAGAACGTGATGCGGTCGTTGGCGGCGGTCAGCTCCTCCGCCCAGCGCATCTGCTCGACGATCCGCTCGGGCACCGGCGGGTCGCGGCGGCCGATGAAGCGCAGCCGCACCCCCTCCTCGTGCAGCTCGGGCGTCTCGCGATCGATGTACTCGCTGAACATCTTCACGAGCGCCTTGACCTCGTCGATCGAGCGCGCCCAGTTCTCCGTCGAGAACGCGTAGATCGTCAGCTGCTCGACGCCGAGGTCGACCGCGTCCCGCAGCCGCGCCTTCACGTTCTCCGCCCCCGCTCTGTGCCCCTCGGTCACGGGCAACCCGCGCTGCTCGGCCCAGCGCCCGTTCCCGTCCGTGATGATCGCGACGTAGCGCGCGCGCCCGTCCTCGTCGGCCATGTCAGACCTCGAGGATCTCTTCTTCCTTGTGCTTCAGCAGCCCGTCGAGCTCGGCGACCTTCTCGTCGGTCAGCTTCTGCAGCTCCCCCTCGGCGCGGTGCTCGTCGTCGCTGCCGGCCTCGCCGGCGTCGCGCAGCTCGCGCAGGTCGTGCATCACGTCGCGGCGCACGTTGCGGATCGCGATCCGTCCCTCCTCGGCGATCCCGCGCACGACCTTGACGAGCTGCTTGCGCCGCTCCTCGGTCAGCTCGGGGATGCTGAGGCGGATGAGGTTGCCGTCGTTGCTCGGCGTCAGCCCGATGTCGGACTCGAGGATCGATTTCTCGATCGCCTTGATCGAGCCCTTGTCGTAGGGCTGGATCGAGAGCATGCGCGCTTCCGGGGCGTTGATCGTCGCGAGCTGCTTGAGCGGCGTGCTCGCGCCGTAGTAGTCGACGACGATGCGGTCCAGCAGCGCCGGCGTCGCGCGGCCGGTGCGGACCGAGCCGAACTCGTGCCGGGTCGACTCGACCGACTTCGCCATCCGCTCCTTGGCGTCCTGCAGCAGCTCTTCGATCATGTCCTCACCAGCGTTCCGACGCGTTGCCCGCACACTATCCGGTCGATGTTCGCCTCGTCGGCCATGTTGAAGACGACGATCGGCAGCTTGTTCTCCATGCAGAGCGTCAGCGCCGTGGTGTCCATCACCCGCAGGCGCCGCTCGACGGCCTCCATGTGCGAGATCTCGGGCAAAAACTCGGCACCCGGGTCGAGCGCCGGGTCGGCGCTGTAGACGCCCTCGACCCCGTTCTTGGCCATCAGGATCACCTCGGCGTGCATCTCGGTCGCGCGCAGCGCCGCGGCCGTGTCGGTCGTGAAGAACGGGTTGCCGGTGCCCGCGGCGAAGATCACGATCCGGCCCTTCTCGAGGTGGCGCATCGCGCGGCGGCGGATGTAGGGCTCGGCGACCTCGGAGATCGCGATCGCCGACAGCACGCGCGTCGGCACGTCCGCCTTCTCGAGCGCGTCCTGCAGCGCGAGCGCGTTGAGCACGGTCGCGAGCATGCCCATGTAGTCGCCGGTCGCGCGGTCCATCCCGGACGCCTGCGCGGCGAGCCCGCGGAAGATGTTGCCGCCGCCGACGACGATCGCGAGCTCGACGCCGCGCCGACGCACGTGCGCGACCTGCCGCGCGATCGCGGCGATCCGCTCCGGGTCGGCGCCGTACTCCTGGGCGCCCATCAGCGCCTCGCCGGAGAGCTTCAGCAGGACGCGCCGGAAGACAGGATCCGGCGCGTTCGCTGGTTCTGGGTCAGTCGCCGACGGCAAACCGCGTGAAGCGTCGGATGACGACGTTCTCGCCGGTCTTCGAGGCGAGCTCCGCGCGGATCTCCTCGATCGTCCGGCCTTCGTACTTCTCCGCGTTGACGTGCGGCTGCTTGAGCAGCACGACCTCCTTGAGCCAGGAGTCGACCTTGCCCTTGACGATGCCGGGGCGGATGTTGTCGGGCTTGTCGGCGAACGTCTCCTCGGCGATGCGCGTCTCGCGCTCGACGTCCTCGGCCGGCACGCCGTCCTCGTCGACCGCGACGGGGCCGGCCGCGGCGATGTGCAGCGCGAGGTCCCGCGCGAAGCCGACGAAGTCGTCGTTGCGGGCGACGAAGTCGGTCTCGCAGTCGACCTCGACGAGCACGCCGATCTTGCCGTTCGCATGGATGTAGGACTGCACGGTGCCCTCGCTGGCCGCGCGCTCGCCGCGCTTCTCGGCCTTCGCGATGCCCTTCACGCGCAGCGCCTCGATCGCCTTCTCGACGTCGCCGTCGGCGTCGACGAGGGCCTTCTTGCAATCCATCATCCCCGCGCCGGTGCGCTCACGCAGGGCCTTCACGTCCTGGGCGGTGATGCTCATGGGCTGGGCTCCCCCCCGGAGCCGGCGTCGTCGGTCGTGGCGGCCGGGGCCGCCTCTGCGGGTGGCTGCTCCTCGGTGGCGGGCGCGGCGGCCTCGGGCTCCGGCGTCGGAGCGGGCTCCTCGGCCTTCGGCGGCGCGACGGACTCCGTGGCGGCGGCCGCAGCCGGCGGCGGGACGGACTCCGCAGGCGCAGCCGCAGCGGGCGGCGGGACAGACGCCGCGGGCGTCGGCGCAGCCTGCGCCTGCTGCGCGGCGGCCGCGGCCTGGGCGGCAGCCTGCTGCTCGGCGGCGGCTGCCTGCTCGGCGGCGCGCTTGGCTTCCTCGGCCTCGCGCTTGGCCTGCTCGGCCGCCTCGCGCTTGGCCTGCTCCTCGGCCTCGCGCGCGGCCCGCGCCTCGGCTTCGATGCGGGCCTTCTCCTCGGCCTCCTTGCGCGCGCGCTCCTCCTCCTCGCGGAAGATCTTGTTGCCCTCGCCGATCACGTCGCCGAGCGCCTGCGCTATCACAGCGCACGAGCGGATCGCGTCGTCGTTGCCCGGGATCACGTAGTCGATCCCGTCCGGATCGCAGTTCGTGTCGACGAGCCCGATGATCGGGATCCGCAGGCGCCGCGCTTCGGCGACGGCGATCGCCTCGACCTTGAGGTCGACGACGAACATCGCATCGGGCACGCGGCCCATGTTCTTGACGCCGCCGAGGTTCGCGCGCAGCTTCGCGAGGTCCGCCTGGGCGGCCATCCGCTCGCGCGTCGGCAGCAGCGCGAGCTGGCCCTCGGTGTCATAGCGCTCGAGGTCGTGCAGGCGCTGGATGCGGCCGGAGATCGTGCCGAAGTTCGTCAGCAGGCCGCCGAGCCAGCGGTGGTTGACGTACGGCATCCCGGACGCCTCGGCCGACTCCTTGATCGCGTCGCGCGCCTGCTTCTTGGTGCCGACGAAAAGGACGGTGCCGCCGCGGTGGGCGAGCGCCGAGGCGAACTCGCGCGCCTCCTGCAGCAGCGCGTCCGTCTGCAGCAGGTCGATGATGTAGATGCCTTCGCGCTCGCCATGGATGAAGCGGCGCATCTTGGGGTTCCAGCGGCGCGTCTGGTGACCGAAGTGAACGCCGGCCTCCAGCAGCTCCCTGATTCCGACTTGAGCCACGGTGTGTGCTCCCTTGGATGGTGGTGCAGAGTCCCGATCGAGACGTCGCGGACCCGGTGCAGGCGCACCGGGCAGGGCCGCGCGTCCGAGCCGACCGGGGTCGGGGACAGCGATTTCCCCTGATTCTACGCGGCCAGCCGCTCCAGCGCGGCGGCGAGGTCCGGCGGCAGCGGCGAGGCGACGTCGATCGGCTCCCCCGTGAGCGGGTGGGCGAAGGCGAGCCGCGCGGCGTGCAGGAACTGGCGCTGCAAGCCCAGGACGCTCGCCGTGCCGTATTCGGGATCTCCCGCGACCGGGTGCCCGATCGCCTCCAGGTGCACGCGGATCTGATGCGTGCGGCCGGTCTCCAGCACCACCCGCAGCAGCGCGTAGTCCGCGAACGCCCGCTCCAGCGTGAAGTGCGTGCGCGCCTCGCGCGGCTCGTCGGTGTCGGTCGAGCGGCGCGTGCGTACGCGGCGGTCGCGGCCGATCGGCGCGTCGATCGTGCCGCTGCGCGCCGGCGGGCAGCCCTCCACGAGCGCGAGGTATTCGCGCCGCAGCTCGCGCGCGCGGATCGCCTCCTGCAGCGCACGGTGCGCCACATCGGACTTCGCGACGACGAGCAGGCCGGAGGTGTCCTTGTCGAGGCGGTGCACGATCCCGGCGCGAGCGGGCTCCTCGCCGCCGGCCGCGCGGCCGGTGAGCGCTTCGGCGAGCGTCGCGCCATGGTGCCCGCGGGCCGGGTGCACGACGACGCCGGCCGGCTTGTCGACGACGAGCAGGTGCTCGTCCTCGTAGGCGATCGCGAACGGGACCTCCGCGGCCGCTGCGTCGAGCGCGGCGGACCGCTCGGGCGCGACCTCGATCCGCTCGCCCACCGCGACGCGGTGGCGTTTCGGCTGCGCCGTGCCGTTCACCGTCACCCGGCCATCGTCGATCGCCCGCTGCGCCTGCGAGCGGGATCCCATCCCGCCCGCCCGCGCCAGGAACTGGTCCAGCCGCTCGCCCTCGGCCGCGGCCGGGACCTCAAGCAGTCGCGGTTCGACCATGGTGCTCGAGCACGAGCGCGAGCGCGACGACGCCGCCCGTGATGCACATGTCGGCGACGTTGAACGCGGGCCAGTGCGGGAAGTGGATGAAGTCGGTCACGTAACCCTGTCTGAGCCGGTCGAGCAGGTTCCCGACGGCGCCGCCGAGCAGCAACCCCGTCGGCAGCCACAGCAACGGCCGCTCCGGATGGCGCGCGAAGTAGCCGATCAGCAGCGCGAGCGCCGCCGCCGTCACGAGCAGCACCGGCAGGCCGCCGCCGCCGAGGAAGCCGAACGCGACGCCGGGGTTGTGGACGTTGACGAACGTCAGCGGACCGAAGACCTCGCGTGTCTCGCCCTCGACGATCGCGCCGCGCACGAGCGCCTTCGTCAGCTGGTCGACGCCGAGCACGAGCAGCAGCACCGCCCCGGCGAACAGCCAGCCTGCCGGTCCGGTGCGCGCCTCCACAGCCTCCGCGGTGTCCATCACCCGTCGACGAGCGACACGACGATCCTGCGGACGATGATCAGCACGATCGTCGCGATCCACGGGCTGAGGTCGAACGGACCGAGCATCGGCAGGAAGCGCCGGAAGATCCGCAGGTACGGCTCGACGACGTCGCGCAGGAACGTGTACACGGCGTTGAACCAGCGCCAGTACGGCGGTCTGATCCCAACCGAGAACATGATGTTCAGGATGACGTAGGCGAAGATCAGGATCAGGTAGACGAGGAACAGCGCGCTGAGGTACCGGGCGATGTCGTGGCGCACCGTCGCGAAGACGACGACCGCCGCCGCGCTCACCGCCCACCGCCGTGCACGACCGCCTCGGCCGCAGCCTGGAAGGAGCTGCGCAGGCCGCCCTGCTCCAGCGCCGCGAGCCCGCGCGCCGTCGAGCCGCCCGGCGAGGTGACCGCGCGGCGCACCCCGAGCGTGTCGTAGTCGCGTGCGGCGAGCAGGGCGGCGGTGCCGGCCGCGGTCGCGGTCGCGAGCTGCGCCGCGAGCTCGGGCGGCATCCCGAGGCGCACGGCGGCATCGACCTGCGCCTCGACGAACAGCGATACGTACGCCGGCCCGACGCCCATCACGGCGGTCGCGACCTCCATCAGCGGCTCCGGCACGTGGGCGACCGTGGCGACGCGCTCCAGCAGCGCGACGACCTCGGAGGCGAGCGCCGCCGGCACGTCGGGCGCGGCGGCGATGCAGATCACGCCCTGGCGCACCTCGACGGCCACGTTCGGCATCAGGCGGATCACCGGCACGCCCGGATAGGCGCCCCGCAGCGCCTCCAGTCCCACACCGCCGAGGATCGAGACGACGGCCTGCGCGTGCGGCGCGACCTCCTCCGCGACGGCGGCGAGCTGGTCGGGCTTGTGGCAGAGCACGACGACGTCGGCCTGCTGCGCCAGCTCCGCGTTGGAGGCCGCGACCTCGCCGCCCAGCTCGGCCGCCAGCGCCGCGGCACGTGCGGCGATCGCGTCGGTGCAGAGCACCGGATCGCCCCATCCGCGCGCGAGCGCGGATGCCATGTTGCCCGCTCCGATCAGTCCGACGCGCATGGGCTTCAAGCGTACCTCCGGCGAGTCGGGGCGGCAGTGCGGGTGGTGGGTGGGTGGGTGGGACCCACTCCGCCTAGCTCTGGTTGAAGAAGCCCTTCTCGATCAGCCGCGCGCGCTCCTCGGCGGAGACTTCGACGTTGCGCGGGGTGAGCAGGAAGACCTTGTCGGCGATCCGCTGCATGCCGCCGTCGAGCGCGTAGGTGAGACCGCTGGAGAAGTCGATCAGGCGCTTGGCGAGATCGGTGTCGGAGCCCTGCAGGTTGAGGATCACGGGGATCGCGTCCTTGAACTTGTCCGCGACGTCCTGCGCGTCGTTGAACGACTTCGGCACGACGAGGTGGACGCGCACGTCCTGGCGCCCGTTGCGCGCGCCGCCGCCGCCGACCGGTCGGAGCACGCTCGTGCGCCGCTCGGTGCCGGGCTCGTCGGCGAAGATGTCGTCGATCTCGTCGCGCCGGCGCCGGCTCGACGAGAGGCGCCGGACGTTCGGACGGTCGCGGTAGCGGTCCTCGAGCTCGACCTCCGGCTCGTGGTACGCCTCGCGCTCGGGCTCGTCGTACTCGTCCTCGACGGCGAGGCCGAAGTACACGAGCGTGCGATGCCAGCTGTCGCGGAGTGCCATGGGTTGAAGGGTTCGCGCAAGGTGCGTGAATCCCTGCACAGCATTATGACCACTAGCGGCCGCTCATCGGTACAGCGTCGAGCCGAGTCGCACGATCGTGGCGCCCTCCTCGACCGCGACCTCGTAGTCCTGCGAGGTACCCATCGAGAGCTGCTCGAGGCCGTGCGCGGCGGCCAGCTCGCGCAGCGCGGCGAAATGGCGGCGGTTCTGCTCGGGCGCCGCGGCGAGCGGCGGCATCGTCATCAGCCCGGCGACGGGCACCGGGCAGCGCTCCACGAACGCCGCCAGCTCGGCCGGGGCGACACCGCTCTTCGACGCCTCGCCGGCGACGTTGACCTCGATGAGCACCTCGAGCCCGGGGTGGGCGGGGCCGTGGCGCGCGAGCTGCTCGAGCACCGAGTCGCTCGCGACCGAGTGGATCAGCCGCACGTGCGGGACGATCTGCTTGACCTTGCGGCTCTGCAGGTGGCCGATGAAGTCCCACGTGAACCGACCCGGATGCGCGGCCGCCTTCGCCTCCAGCTCCTGCGCGCGGTTCTCGCCGAGCAGCGTGAGGCCGGCGTCGGCGAGCACCGGCAGCTCCTCGAGCGCGACGTACTTGACGGCCGCGAGCAGCTCGACGTCCCGCGGCGTGCGGCCGGCACGCTGGGCCGCCTGCGCGATCCGCTCGTGTGCCTCCGCGACGTTGGCCCGCACGCGCTCGACGTCGAGGCCGACAATCAACTCCGCCACACGACACCCGCCTGCCGACCGGTGATCCCGCCGTCGCGCCGGTGTGAGAAGAACAGGCCCGGGTGCGAGCAGATCGTGCAGAGGCCGGTGTCGTGGATCTCGGCGACGCCCGCCGCTGCGAGCCGCTCGCGCGCTATCGCCTTGAGGTCGACCGTGCGGCCGCTCGCGCCGAACGCGGCTCGCACCTCGTCGCCGACCTCGTAGCAGCAGCCGCCGGCGCCCGGGCCGATGGCGGCGGCGAACGGAGCGCCGATGGCCTTGACCCCCTCCTCGATGACGCCGTTCGCCAGGCCGCGCCAGCCGGCGTGGAGGATCGCGACGGCGCCGGGCCCGACGAGCGCGATCGGGAGGCAGTCGGCGGTGATGGCCAGCAGCGCCATTCCCCGCAGCGTGGTCGCCTGCCCATCCGCCTCGATCCGCTCCTGCGGCCGCTGCTCGATCCGCTCGACGTGCACGCCATGGACCTGGCGAACCTGGACGAGGTCATCGAGGGAGATATCGATGGCGGCTGCCAGCCGGCGGCGGTTCTCGTCGATGGCGGCTGGCTCGTCGTCTGTGGAGCGGCCGAGGTTGAGGCTCGCGTACGGGCCGGTGCTCACTCCGCCACGCCGCGTCGTGAACAGCGCCCGCCCGCCGGGCAGCGCGATTCCGATGTGGTCGCCGATCGGCGCGAACGGGGCGGGAAGCTGCACGGCGGAGATGGTATTCGCAGAACTGTGCAGGTCTATGGGTCGCATAGACCCATAGACCTGCACAGTTCAGGTCGCGGAGAGTGCGACGGCCAGCTCCGCGGCGCGGTCGGGGGCTTTGCCGTCGAGCTTCGCTGCCAGCGCCGCCGCGAGCGCTCGGCCGATGGCCTCGCCTTGTGGGATGCCGGCGGCGAGGAGGTCTGAGCCGTCGATGGTGAGCGTGACGTGGCGCAGGTCGTCCAGCCAACGGCGCGCCGGACCGGGATCGCCCAAAGCACCGGCCAGAGCCACGGCCTCCACCGGCTGCCCACGGAAGCGGGCTGCGATCGCGGACGCAAGATCCTCTCCCTCGCTGCCAGACGCCTGAGTGGCAACCAGCACGGCATCCCGATCTCCCGCCACGAACTCCAACCCGTCAAGCCACGCGGAGAGCCGATCGACCCGCACACCCCGCACCGTCACCGCAAGCAGCAGCAGGTCCCGCCGCCCGTCCTCGGGCAGCAACGCGATCGCCCGCTCCGCCAGCTCCGCGTCGAACGCGATGCGAACCCCGAGCGGCCAGCCCGAGATCCACGTCAGCGCCGCCGGCGCCCGCGGCTCGCGCAGCAGCAGTCGCAGCTCACCGCCGATCCGCGCAGCGGAGACGGTCGCCAGCGCACCCGAGGCCACAGCCACCCGGGCCAAGACCTCGGTCTGAGACTCCACCGCAAACCCCAGCCGCGTCGCGTAGCGCACGAGCCGCAGCAGCCGCGTCGGGTCGTCCACGAAGCTCCGCTCGTGGAAGACCCGCAGCAGGCGCGCGTCGAGGTCGGCCAGCGCGTGCGGGGCGGCGACGAGTCGCCCGTCGAGCCCCAACGCGATCGCGTTGACGGTGAAGTCCCGCCGCAGCAGGTCCTCCTCCAACGCCGCCGGCCGCACGTCGGGCAGCGCGCCCGGCTGCGCGTAGGTCTCCACCCGCGCCGGCGCGAAGTCGTACGCATGGCCGTCGACGACCACCGTCGCGGTGCCGAAGCGCTCGTGCACCACGAGCTCGCCGAGCCGCGACGCCGCCGCGACCGCATCCCCCTCGACGACCAAGTCGAGATCGACCGGCGCGCCGCCCAGCAGCAGATCCCGCACCGCTCCGCCGACCACCCAAACCCCCGGCTCGGAGTCGAATACGTCGTACAACGGCGCCGCGGCGGGCAGCGCGCGCAGGTCGGGGGAGGATTGGCCCATCGAGGCGATCATCTACCATCCGGCGCCGATGTCGAGTCCCCCTCCCCGCCGTCGCCGGCGCGGACTGCTCATCGTCCTGGCCTCGCTGCTCGCCCTCGCGGGCGCCGCGGCGGCGGTCCTGGCGCTCCGCAAGCCGGGCGACGTGTCGCACCCGAACGTCGAGTTCACGACCGCGACGACGGCCACCGCGCCGCCGCCGAAGCCGAAGGCGGTCGACGACTTCCTGTGGGCCACGTACGGCTTCACGCCCCCCCGCACTCGCGACTACTCGGGCGCGCCGCGCAACCTGCGCCCGCCGTTCACGCGCGGCTGGACCTACCGCGGCGGCGCGCTGATCGAGTTCCCGCCGGCGATCGACGGCCCGCGCCTCTACATGCTCGACGACGACGGCATGTTGCGCGGGATCGACAAGCATTCGGGGAAGGTCGTCTGGACCCGGCGCCTCGGGCGCCTCGCCGCCGCCTCGCCCGCCGTCGGCGACGGCCACGTCTACGCCGTCGCGCTCACCGGCCTCAGCGGCGCGGGCGGGCGCGTCGCCGCCTACGGCGCCAAGCGCGGTCATCTGATCTGGGCGCGCGACCTGCCGGCGCGCGCGGAGTCCTCGCCCCTGCTCGACAGGGGGACGCTCTACTTCGGCTCCGAGGACGGGACCGTCTACGCGCTGAACGCGAAGAACGGGCGCACGCGCTGGGCCTACCACGCGGGCGGCGCGGTCAAGGGCGGCCCCGCGCTCGCCGACGGGATCCTGTACTTCGGCGACTACTCCGGCCACGCCTACGCGATCCGCGCCCGCGACGGCAGGCAGGTGTGGTCGGTCGGCACGAACGGCACCCACTTCGGCTTCGGCTCGGGCCGCTTCTACTCGACGGCGGCGGTCGCGTTCGGGCGCGTCTACATGGGCAACACCGACGGTCGCGTCTACTCGTTCGCCGCCCATTCGGGCAAGCTCGCGTGGGCGACGGGCACGGGCGCCTACGTGTACGGCTCGCCCGCCGTCGCGAACGTCCGCGGCCTCGGCCCGACCGTCTACATCGGCTCCTACGACGGCAGCTTCTACGCGTTCGACGCGCGCTCGGGCGCGAAGCGCTGGAGCTACGCGGTCGGCAACAAGATCTCCGGCTCGGCGACGATCGTGCGCAACGTCGTCTACTTCTCGGACCTGACCGCGAACGACACGTTCGGGCTCGACGTGCGCACGGGCAAGAAGCTGTTCGGCTGGCCCGACGGCGCGTTCAACCCGGTCGTCGCCGATCGCGGCGCGATCTACCTCGCCGGCTACGCGAACATCTACGAGCTGCTGCCGAAGCGCAAGCGCGCCCGCGGCTAGGCGACCGGCCGCACGGCGATCCCCGCCGCCGCGAGGTGCGCCTTGACCTCGGCGACCGTGTGGTGGCCGTCGTGGAAGATCGTCGCGCAGAGCACGGCGTCCGCGCCGGCCTCCAGCGCCTGCACGAGGTGATCGAGCTGGCCGGCGCCGCCGGAGGCGATCACCGGCACCTCGACGGCCTGCGCGACCGCGGCCGTGAGCCGGAGGTCGTAGCCGGCGTTCGTGCCGTCGCGGTCCATCGACGTGAGCAGGATCTCCCCCGCTCCGCGCTCCACGCCCTCGCGCGCCCACTCGACGACGTCACGGCCCGTCGGCGTGCGCCCGCCGGCGACGTAGACCTCCCAGCCCTCCGCATCGGCACGCCGCTTGCAGTCGATCGCCAAGACCACGCACTGACTCCCGAACTGCGCCGCCAGCTCGTCGATCAGCTCCGGGCGCCCGACGGCCGCCGAGTTGACCGACACCTTGTCCGCGCCCGCGTCGAGCACGGCCTGCGCGTCCTCGACGGAGCGGATCCCGCCGCCGATCGTGAAGGGGATGAAGACGTCGTCGGCGGTGCGCCGCGCCAACTCCACCACGGTGTCGCGCTTGTCGTGCGTCGCGGTGATGTCGAGGAAGACGAGCTCGTCCGCACCGGCGGCGTCGTAGCGCTCCGCCAGCTCGATCGGGTCGCCGGCGTCGCGCAGGTCGAGGAAGCCGATGCCCTTCACGACGCGCCCACGGTCGACGTCGAGGCAGGGGATGACGCGCTTGGTGTGCATCAGGCCGCCAGCGCGGCCAACGCCTCGGCGACGCCGAAGCGCCGCTCGTACAGCGCCTTGCCGACGATCACGCCGCGCAGGTTGACCTGCCGCAGCCCGGCGAGCGCGCGCAGGTCCTCGAGCGTCCCGATCCCGCCGGAGTAGACGAACGTGCCGCGCACGACCTCGCAGACGCGCCGCACCTCGTCGAGGTCGGGACCCGTCAGCATCCCGTCGCGCTCGATCGAGGACCAGACGAGCCGCTTGACGCCGCGGCGCTG
>DASRAV010000031.1:0-10348 GCA_035637995.1 Conexibacter sp.
GGGCTTGCACGAGCCGGCGTTCAGTGTTGGGGCTCGAGGTGAGGATCCCAATGGGCCGAGTGTCCCATCTCTCTGTTCAATTGATTGAACAGAGAGATGCTGAATGTGCGTTGCACAAGCACGCCCGGACGCTCGGCGCAAGCATGCTGGCGCGCCCACGGCGTGCCCCGGCGGGGCCGATGCGCATTTTGCGCCTATTTCTGGTAGGGAGGCGATTCATTGCGCTAGGGTGCTGCGCGCAGACCTGTCGCGCCGTCGGTGGCATGACGAGGTCGTTGATCCGAGGTAAGGAGGTTCCGAGTGATTCCTTCATGCGTCCTCGATCTTCAGGGGAGCACGATCACCGGCATGACTTCGCGCGTGAGCGGACCCGCGCAGCGTCGATCCCGTGCCCGGCTGCGCGACGCGGCGACGGACCGGCGCCGCGTCGCGCGGGACGTGCACGACGGACTCGCGCAAGAGCTCGCGTTCATCGCAACGCATGCCCAGCGACTCGACCGGACCGGAGCAGATGCTGCCATCGTGAGGCAGATCCAGGCTGCTGCGCAGCGTGCGCTGCTGGAGGCGCGCCTCGTGATCGAGCTGCTGAGGGCGTCCGACGACGCGCCGCTCGAGGTGCTCGTCAAGCGAGCGGTCGCCGCGTTCGAGGCTCGCTTTCGGGTCACGGTCGACCTCGATCTCGACCTTGCCGGGGCGACGGGAGTCGACGCCGAGCGGCGCACGGCATTCCTGCGCATCCTCGGCCAGGCGCTGGCCAACGCCGTCGAGCACGGCGCCGCGTCACGCGTGGCGGTGTCCCTGCGCGCGTGCGACGACGGCGTCTCGCTGCGGGTCGACGACAACGGCTGCGGCTTCGATGCGTCGCGCACGAGCGTCGGCTGGGGACTCACCGGCATGCGCGAGCGCGCCGAGCTGCTCGGTGGGCGCTTCAGCATCAGCTCGCGTCCGGGCCTCGGCGCGGCCGTCGAGGTCGTGCTCCCATGATCACCGGCCCGCGCGCCGTCCTCGCGGATCACCATGTCGTCACGCGGGTCGGGATTCGGCGCGCGCTCGAGCGCGCCGGCATCGCCGTCGTCGAGGAGGCGTCCAACGCGGACGACGCGGTCCTCGCCGTGCGCCGCCGACGGCCGGACGTCTGCCTGCTCGCCGTCCGCCTGCCTGGTGGCGGGATCGTCGCCGCGAACGAGATCGACGTGGCGACGCCGACGACGAGCATCGTCATGCTGCTCGAGTCCGACTCGCCGGAGGAGTTGCTCGCGGCGCTGCGCGCCGGCGCGAGCAGCTGCCTCCTGCGGGACATCGGCCCGACGGCGCTCGGGCGTGCCGTCCGTGCGACGCTCGACGGCGAGGCGTCGCTGCCGCGCAGTCTCACCTCGCGTGTGATCGAGGAGCTTCGCTGCCGCTGGGGCGAGCGGCGAACGCGCACGGCCGCGGGTGCTTGGGTCACGCTGTCGGATCGGGAGTCGGAGGTGCTTCAGCTCCTGCACCGCAAACTGACCACGAAGCAGATCGCCGAGCGTCTCGGCATCTCCGCCGTGACGGTGCGCCGACACGTCTCCGACACCGTGCGGCTCCTCGGCGTGCCCGATCGCGATGCGGCGCTCCTGCTGACGGGCACGAACGGCGCCGACGCGTACGCGCGGCTCCGTCCCCGCTCCCGTCCGTCGTGAGGCGCGATGCCTGCCGCTCAGCGCGAGAAGCCGATCACGGTCGTTCTCGTGGACGACCACGCGCTCTATCGCTCGGGCTTGCGCGAGCTGCTCGAGTCCCATGGCATCGAGGTCGTCGGCGACGCGCCGACGGCCGAGGCCGGCCTCGAGCTCGTCGACCGGCACGCGCCCGACGTGGCGATCATGGACCTCTGCCTCCCGGGCATGTCCGGGATCGAGGCGATCCGCCGGCTGGCGGCGGATGCGCCGCGGACGCAGGTGCTCGCGCTGACGGTCTCCGCATCCGAGGCCGACGTCACCGACGCCGTGCTCGTGGGCGGCTCGTGCTACCTGCTCAAGGACACGCCGGTCGAGACGATCGTCGCCGGGGTGCGAGCCGCGGCGGCGGGCGAGGCGATGATATCCCCGAAGATGGCGGCTACGCTGCTCGACCGCCTGCGCGCGAACGGAGTGCGCGAGGCACCGTCCCCGGAAGAGGCGCTCTCGGAGCGCGAGCGCGAGGTGCTGCGACTGGTGGCGAGCGGCAAGGAGAACGACGAGATCGCGCATGAGCTGTTCATCAGCCCGCATACCGTCAAGAACCACATCTCGAGCATCCTGCTCAAGCTGCGGGTCGCCAATCGCATCCAAGCCGCCGTCCGCGCTGTGCGCGAGGAGATGATCTGAGCGCTGCGGTGCGGACCGCGCTCGGCGGCGGGGGCCTGCCACAATGAAGCGCATGCCCACCCGAGACCAGATCCGCGAGGCGCTGCGCACCGTCATCGACCCCGAGCTGCGCCAGGACATCGTCACGCTCGAGATGGTCCGCTCGATCGACGTGCACGAGAACGGCGTCGTCGACGTCACCGTCTCGCTCACGACGCCCGGCTGCCCGATCCGCGGACACTTCCAGACGTCCGTCGTGCAGGCCGTGCGCGCGCTCGACGGCGTCGCCGGTGTGAACGTCGCCTTCGACGTGCTCTCCGACACCGAGAAGGGCGCGCTGCAGCAGAAGCTCGGGCGCGGCTCGCTGCCGGCGGGCACGCTCGCACAGGTGGCGAACGTGATCTGCGTCGGCTCCGGCAAGGGCGGCGTCGGCAAGTCGTCGGTGACGGCCAACCTCGCCGCCGCGCTGTCGGCCGAGGGCAAGCGCGTCGGCGTGCTCGACGCGGACGTGTGGGGCTACTCGCAGCCGCGGATGCTCGGGCTCGGCGCCCAGCGCCCGAAGATCGACGACCAGCGCAAGATCATCCCGCCGGAGGCGCACGACGGCATCAGGGTGATGTCGATCGGCTTCTTCGTCGAGGAGGATGCTGCCGTCGTGTGGCGCGGGCCGATGCTGCACAAGGCGCTCACGCAGTTCCTCGAGGACGTGCAGTGGGGCGAGCTCGACTACCTGCTCGTCGACCTGCCACCGGGCACCGGCGACGTCTCGATGACGCTCGCGCAGCTGCTGCCGCAGGCGAAGTTCCTGATCGTCACGACGCCGCAGCCGGTCGCGCAGAAGGTCGCGCGCCGCTCGGCCGAGATGGCGCACAAGGTCAAGCTCGAGATCGCCGCGGTCGTCGAGAACATGTCCGGCTTCGTCACGCCAAGCGGCGAGCGCTACGAGATCTTCGGCGCCGGCGGCGGCCAGCTGCTCGCCGACGAGCTCGACGTGCCGCTGCTCGGCAACGTCCCGCTCACGATGGCGCTGCGCGAGCAGGCCGACGCCGGCACCCCGCTCGTCGCCTCGAACCCCGACGACCCGGCCGCCCAGGCGATCCGCCAGGTCGCCCGCGGCCTCATCGCCCTCACCCCCGTCGAGCTGCCGATGATGGCGGCAGCTGCGGAGCCGGTGCTGAACGTCGTCCCGCCGGCAGAGCAGAAGCCAGCGGGCATGTCACTCCCCATGGCCTAGAACCGAACTGGCCGGACCGGCCGCGATGTAGGCGGGTCGAGGCGCCGCCTACGCGCGGCCGGCGTAGTACTGCAGGTTAATGTCGGTGTACTTGGACCACTCCTCCGGGAGCTGGTCCTCGGCGAAGCACGCGTCGACCGGGCAGGCCTCGACGCAGGCGTCGCAGTCGATGCACTCCTCCGGGTCGATGTAGAGCATCTCGACCTTGTCGTAGTCGGGCTCGTCGGGCGTCGGGTGGATGCAGTCGACCGGACAGACCTCGACGCACGAGTTGTCCTTCGTACCGATGCACGGCTCGGCGATCACGTAGGCCATTGGTGTCGTTCCTCTGTCAAGCGTTGGTCGGGGTCGGACCGTGCATTCTACGAAAGCGGGCGCGCGCCTCGCTACGCGGTCGCCGCCAGCTCAGGCCGCCTGTCCGCCCACGGGCGCGCCGCCTCGAGTTGCGCGGCGAGCGCGAGCAGCGTGCCCTCGTCAGCTGGGCGGCCGAAGAAGTGGACGCCGACGGGCAGGCCGTCGTCCCCGTGCGCGATCGGGACCGAGATCGCCGGTTGTCCGGTCGCGTTGGCGATCGCCGTGAAGGGCGTGAACTCGCCGGAGCGGCGGAATGTCGTGGCCGGGTCGTCGTTGTCGCCGTTCAGCTCGCCGATCGGCAGTGGGCGCAGGGCGAGCGACGGGGTGAGAACGGCGTCGTATGCGGCCGTCGCGGTCACGAACACCCGCGCGAGCGCCTGCAGCTGCGTCTGCGCCGCGAGGAAGTGCGCGGCGCCGAGCTTGCTCGCCCGCTCCCACAGGTACCAGCTGAGCTGCTCCATGTCCTGCGCCTGCGGATCGCGCCCGGCGATCGTCGCCGCGAAGACGATCGTCGAGGCGACGGCGGGGCCGAACGCGGCCGAGAAGAGCTCGAACACGCCGGGGATCGTCCACGGCGCGTCGATCTCCTCGACCTCGTGCCCGAGTTGCTGCAGCAGTGCCGCGGTCTCGCGCGTCGCCTGCTCGGCGATCGGGTCGATCGCGATCTGCGTCAGCGGCGGCACGAGCGTCATGCCGATCCGCAGCTTGCGCGGCTCGCGCTCGGCGGCCCGCGCGAACGGCTCGGCCGGCGGGGGCGCCCAGGTCGCGTCGCCCGGCTCCGGGCCCGCGAGCAGGTCGAGCAGCGCGGCCGACTCGGCGACGGTGCGGGTCAGGACGCCGTCGCACACGAGATAGGAGTCGCCGAGCGACGGCGCGAGCGAGACGCGTCCGCGCGCGGGCTTGAGGCCGACGAGGCCGCAGCAAGCGGCGGGGATGCGGATCGAGCCGCCGCCGTCGTTGCCGTGCGCGATCGGGACCATCCCGGCGGCGACCGCTGCGGCCGCGCCGCCGGAGGAGCCTCCGGGCGTGCGCGAGAGGTCCCACGGGTTGCGCGTGGGACCGTTGCGGCGCGACTCGGTGCTCGGCAGGATCCCGTACTCGGGCAGCGCCGTCTTGCCGACGATCACGAAGCCGGCGGCGCGCAGACGCCCGACGAACGCGGCGTCGAAGGGTGCGACGAAGTCGCCGAACAGCTCGGCGCCGAACGTCAACGGCATGCCCTCGACCGGCTGGTTGTCCTTGATCGCGATCGGGACGCCGGCGAACGGCCGCGGATCGTTCGCGCCGATTGCCTCGGCAGCGGCGAGCGCGCCCTCCCCGTCGACGTGCACGAAGGCGTTGAGCTGCGGGTCCAGCGCCTCGATCCGCTCGAGCGAGGCGCTGACGAGCTCGCGGGCGGTGATCTCGCCGGAGCGCACGAGCGCGGCGAGCTCGCTCACGGGGCGATAGAGGAGGTCGTGCACGGGTGGCTCCTTCGACTCGATGGTCCTGGCTGCTCAGCCAATCCTAGGGGGTTGCGGCGGCGCGCGAGCGGGCAGGTGCAATCCGCGTGCGCGTCGTTTTCAGGCCGATCCTGCCACCCTGAGCGAAACACCGAGCGGAACATCGACGGACGGCAAGGGGAGCATTGCGATGAGCGCCACCACCACTGACGTGCAGTCCGGCCTCGAGGGCGTCGTCGCCTTCGCGACGGAGATCGCCGAGCCCGATCGCGCCGGCGGCGCGCTGCGCTATCGCGGCGTCGACATCGAGGACCTCGTCGGAGCCGTCCCGTTTGAGCGGGTGTGGGGCCTGCTCGTTGACGGCACGTACGAGCCGGGCCTGCCGCCCGCCGAGCCGCATGCGCTGCTCGTGCGCTCCGGCGACGCGCGCGTCGACGTGCAGTCCGCTCTGGCGATGCTGGCGCCCGAGTGGGGCTTCGGCCAGCTGATCGACATCTCCGACGAGGAGGCGCGCGACCAGCTTGCACGTGCGTCGGTGATGGCGCTCTCGTTCGTGGCGCAGTCGGCGCGCGGAAGCGGCCGTCCGCCGGTTCCGCAGGCCGACGTCGACCGGGCGACGTCGATCCCCGAGCGCTTCCTGATGCGCTGGCGCGGCGAGATCGATCCGAACCACGCGAAGGCGATCGACGCCTACTGGATCTCCGCCGCCGAGCATGGGATGAACGCCTCGACGTTCGCCGCGCGCGTGATCGCCTCGACCGGCGCGGACGTCGCGGCCGCGCTCTCGGGCGCCGTCGGCGCGCTCTCCGGTCCGCTGCACGGCGGGGCGCCTTCGCGCGTGTTGAAGATGCTCGACGAGGTCGAGCGGCTCGGCGACGCCGAGCGCTGGGTCAAGGACGCGCTCGACCGCGGCGACCGGCTGATGGGCTTCGGGCATCGCGTCTACCGCGCCGAGGATCCGCGCGCACGGGTGCTGCGGCGCACCGCGCGCGAGCTCGGCTCCGCGCGCGTCGAGGTCGCCGAAGCGCTCGAGCAGGCCGCGCTCGCCGAGTTGCACGCGCGCAAGCCCGACCGCGTGCTGGCGACGAACGTCGAGTTCTGGTCGGCTGTCGTGCTCGACTACGCCGAGGTGCCGCCGGAGCTGTTCACCCCGCTCTTCACCTGCGCGCGCACGGCCGGCTGGTCGGCGCACATCCTGGAGCAGAAGCGCGAGGCCCGTCTGATCCGGCCGACGGCGAAGTACATCGGCCCCCCGGCCCGCTCGCGCGACGCGGTCTGAGCGGTCGTCGCCGGCCGCTGTCGCGTCGCGCCGGCCCTCGGCTGACGGGCGGGCTCCGAGATGCGGCGACGCATCTCAAAGCCCGCCCGAGCTGAGGGTTCCTGCTACTTCTTCTTTTTCTTCTTCGCGCTCTTGAGCACGACGGTGTGCTTCAGGCCCGCGCCGGACAGCTTCGCCGAGAGGCGATGCTTCTTGGCCAGCACCTTGCGGGCTGCGCTGTTCAGCTTGATCGTGACCGTCTTGCTCGCGCCGGCAGCGATGCTCACGCGCGCGGTCCCGATCGTCATCGTCTTCGTCACGGTCTTCTTGCCCTTGCGGACCTTGACCTTCGCGGTCAGCGTCAGCTTGCCGCTGCAGGCCTTCTCACCGCTGCAGGACAGCTTCAGCGCCGCCTTGCTGCCGGTCACCGTCGCGGTCGTCGCATCCAGCTTCAGCACGCCGGGCGTGCACAGCGACGGATCGGTCGCGCACGTCGGCGGCGGCGGCGTGACGTCGGCCAGCGTCGTGAACGTCTGGTCGCTCCCGTTCGTCGTGCCGCCCGCGTTGGCGGCGACCACGCGGAAGTGATACGTCGTCGCGGCCGTCAGGCCGCTGAGCGCGGCATGAACGCCGACTGCGCTCGCCCCCGCCCCGGGATTCGGCGAGCACGCCGCCTGCGAGCCATATGCCGTCGTCTTGCCGTACTGGATCTGGCAACTGCTGACGGCGCCCGAGTTGGGGTTGACCGTGCCCGCCACGCTCGCGGCGTGCTGGCTGATGCCGGTGGCCCCGGCGGTGGTCGTGACCGTCGGCTTGCTCTGCGCGAAGGTCGCGGTCACCGACGTGTCGGCGCCCGGGATCGTCACGTGGCAGGTGCCGGTGCCCGGGCAGCTCGCCGCGCCGGGGCCGGACCAGCCGGTGAACGTCGCGCCGGCTGCGGGAGCTGCGGTCAGCGTGACGGAAGCGCCCTCGTTGAAGAGGGAGTTGCACGTCGCCCCGCAGTTGATCCCCGCGGGAGCGCTCGTGACCGTGCCGCCGCCCGTGCCTGCCTTCGCGACGGTGAGGGTGTGGGTGATCGGCGCGAAGCTCGCGACGACGGCGTGGTCGGTGGTGCCGACCGCCACGTCGCAGGTGCCCGTGCCGGGGCACGTGCTCGCGCTGCCGTCGACGGTCCAGCCGGTGAAGGTGTTGTGGGCGTTGGGCGTGGCGGTGAGCGTCACCGTGGTGTTCTCTTCGAAGGCGTTCGAGCACGTCCCGCCGCAGGCGATCCCTGCGGGAGCGCTCGTCACCGTGCCCGCGCCGTTCTTGGTGACGCTGATGGTGTGCGTGATCGCGAAGTGTCCGAAGACGTCGACCACGGGGTGCGCTGCATCGGAGACATAGAGCTTTCCGGTCGAGTCGACCGCGAGGCCCTGGGGCACGATGCTGCCCCCGGGGGTGGCGGTGCCGTCGATGTCCTCGACGAACGTGCCGCTGGAGTCGAACTCGTGCACGACGCTCAGGTTCGTGTCACCGACGAGGACGTTGCCGTTGGTGGGGTCGACCGCCACCGAGGCAAGCGCGCTCCCGACGCTTCCGGGGAAGGCCTCGACGAAGGTCCCGGTGGAATCGAACTCGTCGACCTCGTTGTTGCCCCCGTCGACGACATAGACATGCCCGGTCGCATCGGTGGTGATGTTCGTCAAGCCGCCGAAGGCGTGCGCCGGGGTGCCTGTGAGCTGGTTGGCCGTGATGTAGGACTGGACGGCGGAGAAGTTCGAGGCGGCGCCACTGCCGTCGATGCGGTCGACCGTGTTGTTGCCGCCGACGGCGATGTAGATGTCACCGTCGTTGGCGTTGCCGGAGTTGTCGACGGCGACGTGGATGAAGCAACAGCCACCGAGGCCGTCGGTGAGGTCGACGCCCGCGTAGGTGGCGTCGGCGGGGTGGAGCCCCCAGATGTCGTCGAAGTTGGAGTCGGCGACATACAGCAGGTTGGCGGTGCTGCCGAAGGCGACGCTCTGGTTGAACGTGCTGCTGCCCCACGAGCCGGTGCCGTCGTTCTGGGCTTGGTAGCTGCCCGTGGAATCGAACTTGCTGACACGCGAGGTGCCGATGTCGGAGACCCAGAGGTTGTCCGTGCTATCGACGGCCAGGCCGCGGGGATTCGCGAGCGCGCTCCCATTGGGGGCCTGCGTGATCTGAGACTGGTAGAGGCGGTCGGCGAAGGCGGTCGAGGCGACGCTGAAGAAGAGCGCCGCTGCGACGAGGGCGAGCCCGGCGAGGCGCAGCGAAAACGCGCTGGTTCCGTTGCGGCCGGTGAAAGCGCGGATGCCGCGTGCGCGCTGCACGACCGAGCGGAGCTGATGATTGCTCTGGCCCAAATTTGATCCTACGGGCGGTGCCGTCACGGTGCGTCTCACTCGTCGCCTCTCCTCGGTGTCTCTGGCTAGCTGTCGACCTTCGTTCAGAAGGTGCCGAGCCAATAAGAACACGTCCGTTCCCAAACGTCAAGCACGCCGCGCTTTAGATACTTTTACCAAAAAAAGGTTTAAAACCAACCGGTCGGTAGCGACCGCCCCGCCTCCCGACCGAAAAACGAAGGCCCGGTCGGGGGGACCGGGCCTTCGTGTACGGCGAGGGGGCTTCAACCATCCGCCATACGGCGGACGGAACTTCAGGGAACCCGGCTACATCATCCCGCCCATGCCGCCCATGTCGGGCATGCCGCCGCCACCGGCGCCGTTGTCCTTGTCCGGCACCTCGGCGACGATCGCCTCCGTCGTGAGGATGTTCTTCGCGATCGAGGCGGCGTTCTGGAGCGCGGAGCGCGTCACCATCGCCGGGTCGATGACGCCCTCGGCGACGAGATCGACGATCTCGTTGGTGGCCGCGTTGAGGCCCTGGCCCTTCTTCGCCTTGCGGACGTCGTTGACGACGACCGAGCCCTCGAGGCCGGCGTTGTGCGCGATCTGGCGCAGCGGCTCCTCGAGCGCACGCAGGATGATCCGCGCGCCGGTCTTCTCGTCGTCGATCTCGATCGTGTCGAGCGTGATCGCATCTGCGGCCTGCAGCAGCGCGACGCCGCCGCCCGGCACGATGCCCTCCTCGAGGGCGGCGCGGGTGGCCTGCAGCGCGTCCTCGACGCGGTGCTTCTTCTCCTTCATCTCCGTCTCGGTCGCCGCGCCGACCTTCACGACGGCGACGCCGCCGGAGAGCTTGGCGAGGCGCTCCTGGAGCTTCTCGCGGTCGAAGTCGGAGTCGGTGTTCTCGACCTCGGCCTTGATCTGCTTGATGCGACCCTTGATGGCGTCGCCGTCGCCGTTGCCGTCGATGATCGTCGAGTTGTCCTTCGCGACGACGACGCGACGCGCGCGGCCGAGCTGCGAGACCTGCGTGTTCTCGAGCTTGAGGCCCATCTCCTCGGTGATGACCTCGCCGCCCGTGAGGATCGCGATGTCCTCGAGCATGCGCTTGCGGCGATCGCCGAAGCCCGGCGCCTTGACGGCGACGCCGGTGAAGGTGCCGCGCAGCTTGTTCACGACGAGCGTCGCGAGGGCCTCGCCCTCGACGTCCTCGGCGATGATCAGCAGCGGCTTGCCGGACTGGATGACGGCCTCGAGGATCGGGAGGATGTCCCGCACGGAGCCGATCTTGGAGTTCGCGATGAGGATGTACGGATCCTCGAGCACGGCCTCCATGCGCTCCTGGTCGGTGACCATGTACGGCGAGATGTAGCCCTTGTCGAACTGCATGCCCTCGGTGA
>DASRAV010000032.1:0-9973 GCA_035637995.1 Conexibacter sp.
ACACCGTGTTCCGGCCGCCGCCGGGGTTCACCGCGCTGGCGTCCTCGTCGGAGTCGCCGGTCGCCGCGTTCGAGTCCCGCGAGCGCGGCATCTACGGCATCCAGTTCCATCCCGAGGTCGCCCACACGCCCTACGGGCAGCAGATCCTCGAGGTCTTCCTGCGCGACGTCTGCGGCTGCGACATGAGCTGGTCGCCCGCCTCGATCGTCGAGGAGCAGGTGGCGGGCATCCGTGCGCAGGTCGGCGACGCGCGCGTCATCTGCGGGCTCAGCGGCGGAGTCGACTCGTCGGTGGCGGCGCTGCTCGTGCACCGCGCGATCGGCGACCAGCTCACGTGCGTGTTCGTCGACCACGGGCTGATGCGCAAGAACGAGGGCGAGCAGGTCATCTCCGCGTTCCGCGACCACTTCAAGGTCCCGCTCGTGGCGGTCGACGCCGAGCAGCGGTTCCTCGAACGGCTCAAGGGCGTGACCGAGCCGGAGGCCAAGCGCAAGGCGATCGGCTCGGAGTTCATCCGCGTTTTCGAGGAGGAGGCGGCGAAGCTCGCCGGCGACGGCGACGGCGCGCGCTTCCTCGTGCAGGGCACGCTCTACTCCGACGTGATCGAGTCCGGCGGCGGCACCGGTGCCGCGACGATCAAGTCGCACCACAACGTCGGCGGCCTGCCTGATGATCTCGACTTCGACCTCGTTGAACCGCTGCGCGCGCTGTTCAAGGACGAGGTGCGCGCCGTCGGCGCCGAGCTCGGGCTGCCGGAGCGGCTCGTGTGGCGCCAGCCCTTCCCCGGGCCGGGCCTCGCGATCCGCGTGGTCGGCGGTGAGGCGACGAAGGAGCGCCTCGACACGCTGCGTGACGCCGACGCGATCCTCCAGGACGAGATCCGCAAGGCCGGCCTCTACCGCGAGCTGTGGCAGTCCTTCTGCGTTCTGCCCGACGTCCGCACCGTCGGCGTCCAGGGCGACGAGCGCACCTACGGCTACGTCGTCGTGATCCGCGCCGTCACCAGCGACGACGCGATGACCGCCGACTGGGCGCGCCTCCCGTACGACCTGCTCGAGCAGATCGCCTCGCGCATGATCAACGAAATCCGCGAGGTCAACCGCGTCGTGCTCGACATCACGAGCAAGCCCCCCGGCACGATCGAGTGGGAGTGAGGCACTCACGCGCCGCGGCCCGGCCCCCGCAGTGGTGGACCGGGCCACGACGCTGATGCACGCCCCTGCCTAAGGCGTGGCGGCCGGAGGCGCGTGGAAGACGATCTGGCGGATCGTCGTCTCCGGCGTGAACGTGCTGTGGTCGCAGCGCGGCGCGAGCTTGGTGATCGCACCGATCAGCTTCACGCGGGCGCCCGGCTGGACGTCATCGAGGCCGACTGTGCCGTCGCCGTTGGCGTCCGGCAGGCCGAAGCGCACGCGCACCCCGGAGACCGTGTACGTCACGGTCTTGCCCTTGTCGCCGGCGGCGTGGTGGTTCGTGTGCTTGACGTCGACGATCAGCGTCCCGCTGTAGGTGTCGCCCGCGCTCGGATGCGCCGCGGCGGTCGTGTCGGGCGGCGGCGGTGACGTCGTGTCGCCGTCGAGCGTCAGCGTCTGGCTGACGAGCAGGCCGCTGGCGACGTAGGCGACACGGTGCGGCACGCAGCGGTGCGGACGCCCCTTGCCCTGCTGGCCCGATGGCTTGCCGCCACCATGCTGTGCGCCGCCGTCGTGGCTCGCCCCCGCGGGCGTGAAGCCCGGGGCGCGGCCCGGCGTCGCCCAGGCGGGGGTGCTCATCAGCGCCGCGACGCCCGCGGCGAGCAAGATCTTCCTGACGATCATCGTGTCCTCCTGAGAGTCGTTCGCTCACTGCGACGCACGGTCGGCCGGAAGGTCAGGCGCTATCGGCGCGGCGTGGACGGATGGCCGCCCGGATCGGCGTGCGGCGGCGGAGCGTCGGCGCGCGGTGGCCGGTCGGCGGCCGACGGAGCGCGCGGCGAGGCGCCGTGCTCGGACGCGTGCGACGGCGCGTGGGGGCGCGGCGGCTTGGGCGGCACCGCGGGGTGCAGCGGATGGGCCGCCCGGCTGTGCTTGGGCGGCGACGCCTTCGCCGCATGCCGCGCGCCGGGGGCCGGCGCGCTCGCGGCTGCGCCGTGCTCGCGCGCGGGCGCCTCGTCGAGCATGCCGTCGGGCGCCGGCTCGCCCCGCGCCTGGACGTGACCGGCTGCGGCCGGCGCTCCTCCCGCGGCGCCCGCGTCGGAGGAGACGCCGCGGCCGGAGCGGCGGACGGGGGAGGGGCGCGCGGCCGCCTCGACGGAGACGACCCGACCGACGGCGCGCTGCCCAGGCCGTCCGCTGTGCGCTGTCGCATGCGCCGCCCGCTCGACGGCGCGGTGCGCTGGGCGGAAGCCGTGTGCGCGTGTGGCGACTCGTGCCGTCCCGCCCAGCGCCACGACGCCGATCGCGAGCCCGGCCGCGGCCTTGCCGGCGATCGAGGCGCCGGCTGCCTGACCGCCGAGCGAGACGCCGAGGCCCGTGCCGCCGCCCGAGCCGCTCCCGGCGCTGTGGGCGAGCACGCGCGCGAGCAGGCCGCCGATCGCGGCGCTCGGCAGTGGCGGCACGAGCGCGCGCAGGTCGGCTGTGCGCGTCTCGATCAGCGCCGCGAAGTCGCGGCAGCCGGGACAGGCGTGCACGTGCGCGCGCAGCTTGCGGCCGCGCAGCACGCGGCCGTCGCGCTCGGAGATCGTCCGTCGCACGCCTTCACAGTCCATCGCGCGGCCCTCCGCGAGCTCGTGCAGGGCGCCGCGCGCCTCGAACAGCGCCTGCTTGGCGGCGCCCGGCGTCGTCGCGAGCGCGGCCGCGATCTCCTCGATCGAGAGGCCCGACAGCTCGCGCATCACCAGCGCTGCGCGCTGGCGCTCGCTCAGCGTCTGGATGTCGGCGACGAGCGTCGCGAGCCGCTCGCGGCCCTCGACGGTCGCCGCGACGCTCCCGCTCGCCGGCGCGTGCGCGTCGAGCGGGCTGGGCGTGGCGCGCCGTCGGCGCATCAGCGAGATCGCCTCGTTGTGCACGATCCGGAACAGCCATGGCCGCACCGCGACCTCGCGCTCGCTCGCGCGCAGGGCCGCAAATGCGCGCATCAGGGCGCTCTGGAGCGCGTCCTCCGCGTCGTGCTCGTCGCGCACGATCGAGCGGCAGTAGCGATGCAGCGCCGCCCCATGCCGCTCGCACAGCACCGCGAAGGCCCGTTCGCTGCCGCGGGCCACGCGCTGCGCGAGCCGCTCGTCGCTCAGCAGGCGCTCGCCCAGCGCAAGCGCGGGCGCTGCACGACCCGCGAGCGCGATCTCGTTCATGACTCACATGTCGGCAACGCGGCCGCGTTGCCGAAGTCAGGCCCGATCCGCTCGACGCGAGACCGGTCCGCCCGCGCTCACGGCCGCGGCGGACCCTCGTCCTCGTGCTGCGGGTGCTCGCCGTCGAGGTAGCCGCCCGGGCGTCGCAGCCCCTCGGGATGCAGCAGCGATATCAGCAGCGCGAGCACGGCGATCGCGAGCACGACGAAGCCGGCGATTCCGAGTATGGAGATGGCTGCGAGGCCCATGCGCGCTCAAGCCTACGCGGCGAGCGTAGGCTCAGCTAAAGCGATCCCAGCTCTGCAGCGTGGGCAGCGGGTCGATCGGCGTGCCGCCGGCGTACCAGCCGGGGGCGGTCCAGATCTCGAAGTGGAGGTGGCAGGCGGTCGCGTCCCCCGTCTCGCCGACGACGCCGATCGGCTGGCCGGTCTCGACGTGGGCGCCGCGGCGCACGATCGCCGGGCTGCGCAGGTGCGCGTACATGTAGTCCTGGCTCGTGAGCGGGTCGTGGATCACGAGGTAGTTGCCGGCCGCCCACTGCCGGGCGCGCATCGTCACGACGCCGCCGCGGGCGGCGACGAGCGGGGTTCCGCAGTCGGCCATCACGTCCTGGCCTTCGTGGATGTGCCCCGCGCGTCCGGCGCCGAAGCGCGCCTCGCCCTCGCCGAACGTGTGCGGGCCGCGTACGGGGAAGACGGCGCCGACGAACGTGAAGGCGCCGACGCTCGCGGAGCCGGGCGGCGGCGGCGCGGGTGCGGGAGGCGCGCCGCCGGGGCTTACGGCCGCGGTCGTCGAGCGCGCCGCGACGCCACCGAGGCTCAGGCGGAACTCGTAGCGTCCGTCGAGCGCGACGCCCGTGCTCGCACGGCCGGTCCAGCGAACCGTCTGCGTCGTCTCCGGGGGGACGCTGCGCACGGCGCTGTAGACGGAGTAGCCGTCGGCGAGCCGCACGACGTCGATCCGCACCTGCTGCGTGCCGGAGGCGTGCGATATGAAGCGCAGCGTCGCCGCGCTCGCCGCCCTGCGCGAGACGCGCCGCAGCGCGATCCCGGCCGCCAGCTGCGGCATCTGGGGGACGGGGGCGAGCGTCGGCCCGCTCGGCCCGGGGGCCTTCTGCGTGGCGCGCTTGGAGGAGGAGCCGAGCCCCGCGCCGCCGGTTGCGGCGGGTGCCGACGGGGCCACGGCGGTGCCGAGAAGCGCGGCGGCGAAGATCGTCGTCAAGGCGCTGCGGCGCCCCGGCCCGAGCTGCATCGGTGGTCGATGCCCTTTCGTGTCGGCCTACGGGGTTAGCTGACGGGCTCGCGCTGAAAGGCCGCGCTACCGAGCGGCAATGCTCGGATTCGCCCCGATGACGTCGTCGCAACGCCGCCACCACTGGGTTCCCCGTTCCCTCCTGGCATGGAGGAACTCGGCTCGCTTATGGAACGGGCGGCAGTATATCCACGACCCGGACAGACGCGATCGCCGCTCGGCCGCATGCCCCGCCGGTTTTCCCTATCATGGGCGACCGCCGCGCCCCCGGGGCGCGATCGCTTTCCTGCCATGAAGACCTACGTCGCCAATCCATCCGATCGCGAGCGCAACTGGGTGCTCGTCGATGCCACCGGGCAGACGCTCGGGCGACTCGCGACGCAGATCGCGGACGCGCTGCGCGGCAAGCGCAAGCCGACGTACACGCCGCACTGCGACACGGGCGACTTCGTGATCGTCGTCAACGCCGAGAAGATCTCGGTGACGGGGAAGAAGCGGCAGGACAAACGCTATTACCGCCACTCCGGCTACCCTGGCGGCCTGCGCTCGCGCACGCTGGAGGAGATGCTTGACCGGCGTCCCGAGGACGTCATTCGCCTTGCGGTGAAGGGGATGCTTCCGCGCAACCGGCTTGCGCGCAAGCAGCTCACGAAGCTGAAGGTCTACGCCGGTCCCGAGCATCCGCATGCCGCCCAACAGCCGCAACCCATGGAGATCGAAGCCTCGTGACCGACGCCGAGCAGCCCGAGCAGCCCGCCGAGGAGCAGCCGACGCCGGAGGCCGAGGCGCCGGCCGAGGAGGCTCCCGCCGCCGAGGCTCCGGAGCCCGCCGCCGCCGAGGAGTCGCCGGCTGCCGACGAGGCGCCCGCGGAGCCCGTGGCCGAGGAGGCACCCGCTGAGGAGGCACCTGCCGCCGAGCCGGTGGCCGAGCAGCCGCCTGCTGCCGCCGAGCCCGTCGCCGAGGAGGCGCCCGCCGAGCAGCCCGCGGCCGCGGCGCCCCCCGCCGAGGCCGAGGAGGAGCTGATCGAGGAGACGCCGCGCGTCAAGCCGGAGATCCCCGGCGCCGACCTCGTCCCGGACATCGTGCCCGAGGGCGGCGAGGCGCTCGCACGCGAGGACGGCGAGGAGGAGGACGCGGAAGCGGCCGCCGCCGAGGCCGAGGACGAGCAGGTCGCGCAGCCGATCACCGGCGCGGAGATCTCGCTCGCATCCGGTGCGCGCTACACCGCGACTGGCAAGCGCAAGACCGCCGTCGCCCGCGTGATCCTCAAGCCCGGCACCGGCGTCTACACGATCAACGGCAAGGCGATGGAGGACTTCTTCCCGCGCCCGACGCTCCAGCGCACGATCCGTCAGCCGCTCGAGACCGTCGCCTACGAGGCGAAGATGGACGTGGTCGCCAAGCTGCATGGCGGCGGCGTCTCCGCGCAGGCCGGCGCGCTGCGCCACGGCATCGCCCGGGCGCTGCTCGAGGCCGACCCGAACCTGCGTGGCGAGCTCAAGCGCCGCGGCTTCCTCACGCGCGACGCGCGCGCGAAGGAGCGCAAGAAAGCCGGCCTCAAGAAGGCTCGCAAGCGGCCGCAGTTCTCCAAGCGCTAGGTCGCGCTCGCATGGCCCGGCGTTTGTTCGGCACGGACGGCGTCCGCGGCGTGGCTGGGGAGTTCCTCACCGCGGAGCTGACGCTCGCGCTCGCGCGCGCCGCCACGACGCGCGCCGGCGGTAGAGGCGGGGGGGAAGGGACCGAAGGCCCGCGCGTGCTCGTGATCCGCGATACGCGCGCCTCCGGCGAGATGCTCGAGGCGGCCGTCGCCGCCGGCGTCGCCGCGGCGGGCGGGACCGCGCTGTTGGGCGGCGTGCTGCCGACGCCGGCCGCGCCGCTGCTGATCCGCCGCTACGGCTTCGACCTCGGCGTCGTGCTCTCCGCCTCGCACAACCCCTACCGCGACAACGGGATCAAGTTCTTCGGCGCCGACGGCGACAAGCTCTCCGACGCCGTCGAGGAAGAGATCGAGGCGCTGCTCGAGCAGACGGCGCCGCCGGTCGAGCCAGGCGACGTCACCCGGCTGCACGGCACGCTCGAGGACTACCTGCGCGAACTGCACACGCGCTTCGCCGCGCTCGATCTCTCGGGCCGGCGGATCCTGCTCGACTGCGCGCACGGCGCGACCCACCGCGCCGCCCCTGAGATCTTCCGCCGCCTCGGCGCGCACGTCGACGTGGTCGCCGACGCGCCCGACGGGCGCAACATCAACGACGGGTGCGGCTCGACGCACGTCGAGTCGCTCGCCGCGGCGGTCGTCGCCGGCCGCCACGACGTCGGCTTCGCGTTCGACGGCGACGGCGACCGCGTGCTCGCCGTCGATCGCGACGGCGCGGTCGTCGACGGCGACGAGCTGATCGCGCTCGCCGCGCTGCACCTGCGCGAACAGGGCAAGCTCGTCGGCAACGGCGTCGCGGTGACGGTGATGACGAACTACGGCTTCCACACCGCGATGCAGGCGGCCGGGATCGAGGTCGCGACGACCGCGGTCGGGGACCGCTACGTGCTCGAGACGCTGCGCGAGCGCGGCTGGTCACTCGGCGGCGAGCAGTCGGGCCACGTCGTCGAGCTCGGCTTCGCGCCCTCCGGCGACGGGATCGCGAGCGCGCTGCTGACGCTCGAGGCGCTCGCCGGCGGCGACCTCGCCGAGCGCCACGCGATGGAGAAGCTGCCGCAGCGGCTCGTCAACGTGCGGCTGCCCAACCGCGAGGCGCTCGAGCGCGCCGCGGGCGACGCCGAGATGCAGGCCGCGACCGAGCGCGAGCACGAGCAGCTCGCCGGCCGCGGCCGCGTGCTCGTACGTGCGTCCGGAACCGAACCGCTCCTGCGCGTGATGGTCGAGGCGCCGACCGATACCGAGGCCGACGAGGTCTGCGGGCGGCTTGTGGCGATCGCAGAGGCTGCGGCCTCTGAGACCGCCCGCTAGGCTCTCTCTCCAGCTCCCCCACGGAGGTCATCCATGTGCGGCATCGTCGGCTACGTCGGCGCCCGTCCGGTTCGCGATCTGCTGCTCGCCGGACTTGAGAAGCTCGAGTACCGCGGCTATGACAGCGCCGGCATCTCCGTGCTTGCGGGCGAGCAGGTCGAATCGGTACGCGCGGTCGGCAACCTCGCCGCGCTGCGCGCCGCCGTCGACGCGCTGCCGGCGTCGGCTCCCGACGGTGAAGGCGGGACGTCCGTCGCGCTCGCCGATCCGGGCACCGGCATCGGCCACACGCGCTGGGCCACGCACGGCCGCGTGACCGAGGAGAACGCGCACCCGCACGTCGGCGGCGACGGGCGCATCCACATCGTCGTCAACGGGATCGTCGAGAACTACGTCTCGCTCGGCCGCCGGCTCGCCGCCGACGGCGCCGTCTTCACCTCCGAGACCGACGCCGAGGTGATCGCGCACCTGATCGCCCACTACGACGACGGCGACCTCGCCGCCGCCGTCCAGGCCGCATACGCCGACCTCGACGGCCACTTCGCGTTCGTCGCGATGAGCGCGGACGAGCCGGGCGTGCTCGTCGGCGCGCGCCGCGAGTGCCCGCTCGTCGTCGGGCGCGGCGACGGCGAGCAGTTCCTCGGCTCCGCGGTGCCGGCGTTCCTGGAGCACACGAACCGCGTGCAGTACATCGAGGACGGCGAGCTGGTCGTGCTGCGGCCCTCCGGCGTCGAGTTCATGACCGCCGACGGCACGCCCGTCGAACGCGCGATCGTCGAGATCGACTGGGACGCAGAGACCGCCGAGAAGGGCGGCTACGACACCTTCATGCTGAAGGAGATCCACGAGCAGGCCGACGCGGTCGCCGAGACGGTGGCCGACCGCGCCGCGCGCGGCGACGGGGTCGACCTCGACCTCGGGACGATCGACGACACGCTCCTGCGCGACGTGCGGCGGATCGTCGTCGTCGCCTGCGGGACCTCCTACCACGCGGGCCTGATCGGCCGCTACGCGATCGAGGAGTGGGCGCGCGTCCCGGTCGAGATGGACGTCGCCTCCGAGTACCGCTACCGCAACCCGGTCGTCGGCCCCGGCGACCTCGTGATCGGGATCTCGCAGTCGGGCGAGACGGCCGACACGCTCGCGGCGATGCGGCTCGCGCGCACCGCGGGCGCCAGCGTGCTCGCGGTCACGAACGTGATGGGCTCGCAGGCCACGCGCGACTCCGACGGCGTCCTCTTCACGCGCGCCGGGCTGGAGATCGGCGTCGCGGCGACGAAGACCTTCGTCAGCCAGGTCGCGGCGATGTACCTGCTGGCGCTGCGGCTGGCGGAGCTGCGCGGGACGCTCGAGCCGGCGCGTCTGACGCAGCTCGTGAGCGAGCTCAAGCACCTGCCGCACCACATCGCCGCGCTGCTGGAGGCGGGCAGCGAGCAGATCGAGGCGATCGCGAAGGCCCACTACCAGGCGGAGTTCTTCCTCTATCTGGGCCGTCACGTCGGCCTGCCGGTCGCCCTGGAGGGCGCGCTGAAGCTCAAGGAGATCTCCTACATCGCCACCGACGCCTACGCCGCCGGCGAGATGAAGCACGGCCCGATCGCGCTGCTCGACGAGCAGACGCCGGTCGTGTGCGTCGCGACCGACTCGCCGGTGCTCGACAAGGTGATCTCGAACGTGCAGGAGGTGCGCGTGCGCGGCGCGCACGTGATCGCGATCGTGACCGAGGGCAACGAGGAGATCGGCGCTCACGTCGAGCAGGCGATCACGATCCCGGCGGTCGACTGGATGCTCGCGCCGCTGCTCGCGGTCGTCCCGCTGCAGCTGCTCGCCTACCACATCGCCCGCCTGCGCGGACTGAACGTCGACCAGCCGCGCAACCTCGCGAAGACCGTCACCGTCGAGTAGCCTCGCCCCCGGATGACGGGCGTGGGTATCGACCAGCTCGAGATCGCACGGCTGGAGCGTGCCCTGGAGCGCCGGCCGCGCCTCGCCGAGCGGCTCTTCACAGAGGGGGAGCGCGCCTACGCCGCCGGCCGCGCCCGCCCGGCGCAGCATCTCGCCGCGCGCTTCTGCGCGAAGGAGGCGGTTGCGAAGGCGCTCGCGCTGGAGGCGTGGAGCTTCACCGACGTGGAGGTCGTGCGCGACGGCGCGGGGCCGCCGCGTGTGCTGCTGCACGGGGCCGTCGCGGCGCGGGCCGAGCAGCTCGGCGTCGCCGCCGTGCACATCTCGCTGACGCATACGCGCCGCGACGCGGCGGCGGTGGCGATCCTCGCATGAGCGGCCCGCTGCCCGCGTGGCTCGAGCCGCTGCCCGACGCGGCCGCGCAGCGCGCGCTCGACGTCTGGGCGATCGAACGGCGCGCGATCCCCGGGCTGGAGCTGATGGAGCGCGCCGGCGCCGGGCTCGCGCAGGTCGCGGCACGCCACATC
>DASRAV010000033.1:0-57975 GCA_035637995.1 Conexibacter sp.
CGTCGTGTGCGGCAAGGGCAACAACGGCGGCGACGGGCTCGTCGCGGCGCGCCACCTGCGCGAAAGCGGGCGCGAGGTCGACGTGCACCTGCTGAGCCACGAGCTGAGCGAGGCCGCGCGGACGAACTGCGAGCGGCTGCCGGGCGCCCCGCCGCGCCCGTTCAATCCGGGCACGGCGTTCGAGCAGGCGGGGGTCGTCGACGCGATCCTCGGCACCGGCGCCACCGGGCTGCCGCGCGAGCCGGCGCTGGCGGCGATCGAGGCGATCGCCGCCGCGGCGCAGCGCGGCGTGACGGTCGTGGCCTGCGACGTGCCGAGCGGCGTCGACGCCTCCACGGGCGAGGTCGCGGGCCCGGCGGTCTGCGCGGCCGCGACGGCGACGTTCCACGCCGGCAAGCCGGGCTTGTGGATCGCGCCCGGCAAGGCTCACGCCGGCGAGGTCGTCGTCGTGCCGATCGGGATCCCCGCCGACGACCGGCCGGCTGAAGGCGCCGCGCAGATCGGGCTGATCGACGGCACCGTGCGCGACGAGCTGCCGCGGCGCGGGGCGGGGGACACGAAGTTCGACGGCGGCGCCGTGCTCGTCTGCGGCGGCTCGACGGGCCTGACGGGCGCGCCGTCGCTCGCGGCCGATGGCGCCGCGCGCGCGGGCGCCGGCTACGTGACGGTGCTCGTGCCGGGGTCGCTGCATCTCGTCTTCGAGCTGCGCCGCGCGGAGGTGATGAGCGTCCCGCTGGCCGATCGGGACGGCGCGCTCGTCCCCGCCGCGCTGGCGACCGTGCTGGAGCGCTGCAAGCGCGCCGACGCGCTCGTGCTCGGCCCCGGGCTGGGCCGCTCCGACGGCGCCGCGGCGTTCGCGCGTGAGCTGGCGGCGGTCGCGCCGCTGCCGCTGCTGCTCGACGCCGACGGGCTCAACGCGCACGCGGGCGCGCTGGAGGCCCTTGCCGGGCGCGCGGCGCCGACCGTGCTCACGCCGCACGGCGGCGAGCTTGCACGGCTGCTCGGCGTCGAGACGGAGGAGGTGCGCGCGCACCGGCTCGCCTGTGCGCGCGAGGCGGCGCGGCGTGCGAACGCGATCGTCGTGCTGAAGGGCGACGACACGCTCGTCGTCGTGCCCGGCGGCGACGTGGTCGCCGTGAGCCGCGGCGACGCGCCCGCGCTCGCGACCGCCGGCACCGGCGACGTGCTCGCCGGCACGATCGGGGCGCTGCTCGCGCGCGGGGTCGACCCGTTCACCGCCGCCTGCGCCGGCGTCGAGGTGCACCGCCGCGCCGGACGGATCGTCGGCGAGCGGATCGGCGTCGAGGGCGCGATGGCGCACGACGTGGCCGACGCGCTCCCCGCAGCCCGCCACCCCACCCGTTAGTCTCCGCAGCCGTGCCGACCGTCGCCGACATCATGGAGCGCGATCCGGTCTCCATCCGGCCGGAGGAGAGCGTCGAGACGCTGCTGCGGACGCTGCGCGAGCACGAGCTGCCGGGGATCCCGGTCGTCAACGGGGGCGGACGCTGCATCGGGATCGTGACCGAGTCCGACCTGATCCTGCGCGACGAGGAGGAGGACCTGCGCCTGCCGTTGCACATCGACCTGTTCGGCGGGACGGTCTTCCTCGGACGGCTCAAGCCGTTCGAGGAGCGCGTGAAGAAGGCGATCGCCTCGACGGTCGCGGACATGATGACGCCGGACCCGCTCACGGTGGCGCCGGAGACCGACCTGCGCGAGGCGGCGCGCCTGATCGCCGAGGAGCGCCACAACCGCCTCCCGGTCGTCGAGCACGGCCGGCTCGTCGGCGTCGTCACGCGCCTCGACGTGCTCTCGGCGCTCGTCGCGGAGTAGCGCCCGCGTGCGCGCGCTCGCGCGGATCAACCTCGCCGCGATCGAGCGCAACTGCGCGCGGCTGCGCAGCGAACTGGGCGACGGCACGCGCCTGTGCGCAGTCGTGAAGGCCAACGGCTACGGCCACGGCGCCGTGCCCGCCGCGCGCGCGGCGCTCGCCGGGGGCGCCGCCTGGGTCGCGGTCGCGACGGCGAACGAGGCCGCCGAGCTGCGCGCTGCCGGAATCGCGGGGCCGCTGCTCGTGATGGGCGCGCTGAGCGCCGAGGAGCTGCCGATCGCGCTCGACGCGGACGCAGACGTCGTCGCGTGGAGCGAGCCGTTCGTCGCGGCGCTGCGTGCGAGCGGTCACGGCGGTGTGCGGGTGCACGTCAAGCTCGACGTCGGCATGGGCCGTCTCGGCACGCGCGACGCGGATGCGCTGCTGGCGCTCGCCGCGGAGGTTGCGGCGGCGCCGGAGCTGATGCTCGCGGGCGCCACGACACACCTGCCGAGCGCCGACGAGGACTCCGAGCTGACGCACGCTCAGGTCGCCGCCTTCCGCGCCTTCGGCGAGGAGCTGCGCGCGCTGGCGCCCGCCGCGATCCTGCACGCCGCCAACAGCGCGGCGACGCTCGGCGTGCCGGAGAGCCGGCTCGACATGGTCCGCTGCGGCGTCGCGATCTACGGGCTCGACCCCTTCGGGGAGGACGCCGCGGGGCGCGGCCTGGAGCCGGCGCTCGAGCTGCGCTCCTACGTGGCGGCGCACAAGCCGCTCGCCCCGGGCGAGAGCGTCGGCTACGGCGGCCGCTTCACCGCGCGCGAGCCGACCTGGACGGCGACCTTGCCGATCGGCTACGGCGACGGTTTCCGACGCGCCTTCTCCAACAACGGCGACGTGCTGATCGGCGGCCGGCGTCATCCGCTCGTCGGGCGCGTGAGCATGGACAACCTGAGCGCGGACGTCGGCGACGCGGCGGTGCGCGAGGGCGACGCCGCCGTCCTGATCGGTCCCGACGGCGAGGATCGCCTCACCGCCGAGGAGCTGGCGAAGCGGATCGACACGATCAACTACGAGATCACGACGGCGCTCACCGCGCGCGTCACGCGGATCTACCACCGGGACGGGGAGCCGGCGTGAGCGCGGGCGCCGATCCGTTGGGGATCGCGCGCGAGGCGCTTGCCGGGACGGAGGTGTGGCTCGTCGGCGGCGCGGTGCGCGACCGGCTGCTCGGCCGCTGCGGCGCGCGGCCCGATCTCGACCTCGCCGTCGCGGGCGACGTGGAGGCGGCGGCGCGCGCGCTCGCCCGCGCCGCCCGCGCGCCGGTTTTCCCGCTCTCGGAGGCGTTTGGCGCCTGGCGTGTCGTCAACGCCCGCGATGGCTGGCAGGCGGACCTCGCGCCGCTGGCCGGCGAGACGATCGAGCAGGACCTTGCGCAGCGCGACTTCACCGTCAACGCGATTGCCGAGCCGCTTGCCGGGGGCCCGCCGCTCGACCCGACGGGTGGGCGGGAGGATCTCGCCGCGCGGCGCCTGCGGATGGTCGGCCCGAGCGCGTTCGCCGCCGATCCGCTGCGCGTCCTGCGCGTCGCGCGCTTCGCGTGCGAGCTCGGCTTCGCCACCGAGCCGGCGACCGTCGCGGCGGCGCGCGAGGCGGCGACCCGGCTCGCCGACGTGGCTCCGGAGCGCAGCTTCGCCGAGCTCCGGCAGATCGTCGCGGCACCTGATCCCGTCGCCGGCATGCGGCTGCTGGAGCAGCTCGGCGCAACCGCGGTCGTGCTTCCGGAGCTGCACGCGCTGACCGGCGTCGAGCAGAGCCGCTACCACCACCTCGACGTGCTCGAGCACACGCTCGCGGTGCTCGCCGAGACCGTCGCGCTCGAGCGCGATCCCGCGGCCGCGCTGGGAGCGGAGCACGCCCCCGCGATCGCGGCGCTGCTCGCCGAGCCGCTCTCCGACGAGCTCACGCGCGCCACCGCGCTGCGGCTCGGCGCGCTCTTCCACGACGTCGCCAAGCCGCAGACACGCGGCGTCACGGGGGAGGGGCGGATCACCTTCTTCGGCCATGACGCGGCCGGCGCCGAGGTCGCGCGCGCTGTGCTCGGCCGGCTGCACACGAGCGAGCGGCTGCGCGCCCACGTCGCCGCGCTCGCCCGTCACCACCTGCGGCTCGGCTTCCTCGTGCGCGAGCGCCCGCTCTCGCGCCGGCAGGAGCACGCTTACATGCGGGCGTGCGAGCCGGTCGAGGTGGACGTGACGCTGTTGTCGGTCGCCGACCGCCTCGCCACGCGCGGGCGCAAGGCGGAGGAGGCGATCGCGAACCACCTCGAGGTCGCGCGCGCACTGATCGGCCCCGCGCTCGCCTGGCGCGCGAACGGCCCGCCGGCGCCGCTGATCCGCGGCGACGAGCTCGCCGACGCGCTCGGGATCGAACGCGGGCCGCGGCTGGGGGAGCTGCTGGCGGAGCTGGAGGCGGCGACGTACGCCGGCGAAATCTCCACCCGTGAGCAAGCGATCACTCACGCGCGCTCGAAGCTCTAAGCTGCGCGGATGGCTCAAACACCCGTTCTCTGGCAGATCAAGGTCTCGCACTACAACGAGAAGGCGCGCTGGGCGCTCGACTACAAGGGCCTCGAGTACCGGCGCCGCACGCCGTGGCCGCCGCTGTTCGCCTCGCTGCCGGTCGCATGGGTGCTGACGCGCGGCACGACGACGACGACGCCGGTGGTGCGACTCGACGGCAAGGCGATCGGCGACTCGACGAGGATCATCGCCGCGCTCGAGCAGCGCAACCCCGACCCGCCGCTCTACCCCGCCGATCCCGAGCAGCGAGCGCGCGCGCTGGAGCTGGAGGAGTACTTCGACGAGCAGCTCGCGCCGCAGATCCGCCAGCTCGTGTGGCTCTCGACCGCGCCGCACCCGCGCACGTTCCTCGCGGCGGCGATGCCCGACACGTCGCCTGCCGTGCTCGCGGCGTTGCGGCCCGGCGCTGCGATCACCGCGGCGCTCGTCAAGCGCCGCTACGGGGCGAACGACGGCGTTCGCGAGGAGGCGAAGCGCAAGGTGCGCGCGGCGATGGAGCGGATCGAGGCCGAGCAGGGACCGGACGGCTACCTGGTCGGCGACGCCTTCAGCGTCGCCGACCTGGCGGCGGCAGCGCTTTTCTCGCCGCTGATCCAGCCGCCCGAGCGGCCGTTCCTGCCACCGGTCCCCTACCCGGAGCCGCTGTTGAGCCTCCAGCAGGAGCTGTGCGCGATGCCGGGCGCCGAGTGGGTCCGCGAGATGTACCGCCGCCACCGCGGCGCGTACGCCGGAGCGGGGCGCTAGGCGGACGCGCTGCCGCTCGGCGCCGTCGCCGCTTCCGGCGAGCCGGCCAGCCGCCGCGCGATCGCCGTGCAGAGCGTGACCGCGGCGGAGACCGTGCCGTGGTCGACGTTCTCGGCGGTGTCGGTCGGCCAGTGATAGTTGGCCGGCACCTTGAGCTTCGTGACGGAGCCGATCGCGGTCGTCGGGTAGCCGGCGCGCAGCGCGATCAGGCCGTCGGTCGAGTTGCGCAGCCGCAGGCCGCGGCGCAGCTGCACGCCGCTGGCGGCCGCGCAGTCGGCGACGAGATCCTTGAAGTCGTCCGGGTAGTCGCGCATCCGCAGCATCCCCTCGCCCTCGATCAGCGCCAGCTCGGGTGAGCCGACCGTGTCGACGCAGACGACGTGCGTGCGCGCGGGGTCGAGCGCTGGGAAGTGGCGCCGCGCGAACGCCTGCATCCCCTCCATGAAGCCCTCCTCCGAGCCGGTCGAGACGAGCAGCACGCGCAGGCCCTCGACCGGCTGCTCGGCCAGCTCGGTCGCGAGCCCGAGCAGCGTCGCGACGCCGGTGAGGTTGTCGTTGGCCCCCGGCACCGCGTCGCGCGCGCCGATCTCCGCGAACGTCGCCGCCGAGCCGAGCGCGAGCACCGTGCCGGCGCCGAGCACCCGCCGGCTGCGCGCGAGCGCGCCGAGCGCGACGAGCAGCGGCCCCGCGATCACCGGCGCCATCAGCGGCGGCGAGGTGTCGGTCCGCTCCAGCAGGCCGGGCGCGAGACGGTCCACCAGCGGCACCACGCCGGGGTGGAACAGCAGGCCCCAGTGCGCCGCGTCGTGATGGGCGACGAACACGACGGTCCGCGCGGCCGACGCGTCGCCCGTCTCGGCGACGACGTTCCACGTCGGGCGGCGCGGCAGGAAGCGGCGACGGAACCACAGCCGCCCGCCGCCGACGTCGTCCCAGATCGCGGCTGCGGCGAAGGCGCCGAGCAGGGTCGCGATGGCGCGCTCGCCGCGGCCGCCGCGACGCGCGAGCAGGCCGGCGAGGCCGGCGAGCGCGTTCGGCACGCCGAGCGGGAACCAGTAGCCGCCGTGCGCGCGCTCCTCCTCGACGCCGGCCGCGCAGCCGAACTCCGACAGCTGCGCGGCGATCCACTGCGCGGCCTCGCGCTCGCCCGGCGAGGCGGACGGCCGGTCGATCGCCGCAAGATGGGCGATCGCATCGCGGAGATGGCGACGATCGGGCACGACCGTCCGCAGGCTACCGCTAAGCTGGCCGCGTGAGCCCCGGTGACTGCATCTTCTGCAAGATCGTGGCGGGAGAGCTGCCCGCGACGCGCGTCGACGAGGACGAGCGCACGATCGCGTTCATGGACATCAACCCGGCGACGCGCGGCCACGCGCTCGTGATCCCGCGTGCGCACGCCGCCGACCTGCACGAGATCGGCGCCGAGGATCTCGGCGCGTGCGCGGTCGCCGCCCAGCGGCTCGCCGACCGGATGCGCGAGCGGCTCGGCGCCGACGGCGTCAACGTCATCAACTCGTGCGGCTCGGCGGCATGGCAGACCGTCTTCCACTTCCATCTGCACGTCGTGCCGCGCTACGTCGGCGACCCGCTCGAGCTGCCCTGGATTCCCGCGCCCGGCGATCTCGACGAGATCGCCACCGCGAGCGCGCTGCTGCGCGGCTGACCTGCCGGTTCCTGGTAGCTTGCCCGCGACAGACCGGGCACTGCACCCGGTGAACACCAGTCCGCGGGGGCGCGCGAATGGCAACGGGAACGGTCAAGTGGTTCAGCGACGACAAGGGCTTCGGGTTCATCACGCCCGATGACGGAGGTCGCGACCTCTTCGTCCACTTCAGCGGGATCGCGGGCGACGGCTATCGCTCGCTGGCCGAGGGCGTGAAGGTCTCCTACGAGGAGGAGCAGGGCGACAAGGGGCCCAAGGCGGTCAACGTCACCAAGCTCTGAGACGCTCGCACGGGGCCGGCCAGCGCTCTTTCCGCGCCCGACTGGTGTTGAATGGGCGCATGAAGCGCATTCTCTACGGCGCAGCCCTGCTCGTGTGTGGACTGGGCGTCGCTGCCTCCCCCGCCTCCGCCAAGCTCTATGAGCTCGGCGCCACCCCGGACGCCGTCACCGCGGCGTGCCCTACCAACTGCTTCGTGGTGACGCGCACGACGGCCCTGCAGGTTCGCTCCGGAAGCATCAAGTACCCGACGACCGTGCCGCGCACCGGCCGGATCGTCGCGTTCACGCTGCAGCTCGGCTCGCTCAGCGACAAGCAGATCCATTTCTTCAACTCGACCTACGGCGGCACCTCGCGTGTGCAGCTCACCGTGCTGCGCGGGAAGCCCAAGCGCGTCTTCGAGGTCGTCGCGCAGACGGGCATCTTCAAGGTCCAGCCGTTCTTCGGCACGACCGTGCAGTTCCCGCTCAAGACGTCGCTGTCGGTGAAGAAGGGCGACGTCGTCGCGCTGTCCGTGCCGACGTGGGTCCCGGCGCTTGCGGTGAACCTCCCGCAGGAGAACGGCTGGCGCGCCAGCCGGCCCGACCAGTGCAACCAGTTCCTGCTGCAGACCGCGCAGCTGATGATCGGCAACGAGGCGGCGTACAAGTGCCTCTACCAGACCGCGCGCGTCACCTACACGGCGACGCTCATATCGACACCGGTGGCGCCGAAGCCGCCGCCGAAGAAGAAGTAGGAGCGACGCGCGAGAGCACCGGGCGTCGGCGAGCCGTGGCTCAGCAGGCGCCCGGGTTCTGGTCGCAGAAGCTCTGGTAGTTCGCGCCGCCCGAGTTCGCGGGCGGGGTCGTCGTGGTCGTGCCCCCTCCACCCGTGCTCGGGGCACCCCCGCCGGCGGTCGTCCCGCCCGTATCGCCGCCGGTGCCGGTCGTGCCGCCGGTGTCGCCGCCCGTGGCGGCCGTGCCGCCGGTGTCCGTCGCCGTCGCGCCGCCGCTGGCGTCGGTCGTCGTTGTGGTCGTGGTCGTCGTCGTGCTCGCAGTGCTGGCCGAGGAGTCCGGCAGCGTCGCGCCGGTGTCGACCGTCAGCGGCGGCGTGTCGAGCGTGCTCGCCGACTGCGAGGAGGAGCCGCACGCGGCGACGCCGAGAGCGCAGAGCAGCCCGAGGAGCAGCGCTGCGACGAGGAGTGCGTACGTGCGGCGGGGCACGATGGAGGAGGCTACCCGCCGATCGGCGCCATGCGACGGCCGCAGTGGGGGCAGTCGTTGAGGTCCTTCTGCGCGAACTGGTCGCAGCGGTCGCAGACGCGCAGGTTCTCGACCGCCCATGGCAGCTCCGACGGGGTCGGCGCGAACGGCAGCAGCTGGGCGACGACCTCGAGCGGCTCGCCCGTCTCGCGGTCCACGTACGTGCGCCCGGCCTCGGCCTCGAGCACGATCTCGCGGCCCGTGGAGGGCGTGCGCATGCGGTAGCGCTGACGAGTTCTCACGCGCGGCATCCTAGCAACGCGCACGACCGACCCCGCCGCCGCGCCGGTGCCTACGCTACGCGCCGTGCGCGTGCTCGTCTTCCACGGCTTCCTGCTGCAGGGCACGGGCTCGAACGTCTACAACCTCAACCTCGTCGCCGCGCTCGTGCGGCTCGGCCACGAGGTGCACCTGCTGTGCCAGGACCGCGCGCCGCAGGAGCTGGCGTTCGTCGACGCCGTCGGCGACTGGGACGACGGCGCGCTGCGCCTGCGCACGCTGCGCGAGCCGGTGCGCTGCACCGTCTACCGCCCGACGCTTCCCGGCGGGCTGCTGCCCGTCTACGTCGCCGACCGCTACGACGGCGTCGAGGCACGTCCCTATCCGGACCTGAGCGAGGCCGAGGTCGACGCCTACCTGGCGGCGAACGTGGCGGCCGTGCGCGAGGTGGTGGCGCGTGCACGGCCCGACGTGGCGCTCGCCAACCACCTGATCCCGGGCCCGCTGGTGCTGGCGCGGGGTCTTGGCGACATCCCCTACGCGGTGAAGATCCACGGCAGCGCGCTCGAGTACACCGTCGTGCCGCACCCCGAGCGCTTCCTGGCGCGCGCACGCGAGGGGCTCGCGCCGGCGCGCGGCGTGCTCGTCGGCTCGCGCCACACCGCCGAGCGGCTGTGGACGACGCTGCAGGATCCGGCGCTGCCGGCGCGCACGCGGCTCGGACCGCCGGGCGTCGACGTCGCACGCTTCGTCCCGCGCACGCCTGCGCAAGCGCGCGTAGGCGTTGCGCAGCTCGCGGGGGCACTGGCCGCGCGCGCTGACGCGACGCCCGCCGGCACAGGCGACACCGAGTCCGCGTTCGCGCGCGACGACGCGGCTGCCGCGGGCGCGCTCTCCGACGTCGCAGCGGGTGCCGAGGCGGGCGATCGGCTCGTCGCGTTCGTCGGCAAGCTGATCGTCTCGAAGGGGATCGACCTGCTGCTCGCCGCGTGGCCGCTCGTGCTGCAGGCGCAGCCGCGCGCACGGCTCGTCGTCGTCGGCTTCGGCGCCTACCGCGCCGGCGTCGAGCGCTTGATCGCCGCGCTCGCGGACGGGGATCTCGCTGCCGCCGCCGCGCTCGCGGCGGAGGGTCGTGAGGCGGAGGGCGGACCGCGGGCGCCGCTCGTGCACCTGCAGGCCTTCCTGGAGAGCCTGTGGGAGCCGGGCGAGCGCGAGCGATATCTCGCCACGGCGGGCACGCTGCGCGAGCGCGTCGTCCTGACCGGTCGCCTGGATCACGACGAGCTCGCCGAGCTGCTGCCCGCATGCGAGGCGCAGGTCGTCCCGAGCACGTTCCCGGAGGCGTTCGGGATGGTCGCGGCCGAGGCGGCGGCCTGCGGGGCGCTGCCCGTCTGCTCCGACCACTCGGGGCTGGCGGAGGTCGCGGGCGCGCTCGCGGAGGCGGTGCCCGTGCCGGTGCGTCCGTGGCTGGCGTTTCCGGTCGGCGCCGGGTCGGTGCGGGCGATCGCCGAGCGGGTCGCGGCATGGCTCGCGGTCGACCCCGACGTGCGCGAGCAGACGCGCGCGGCGCTCGTGGAGACGGTGCGCGAGCGGTGGTCGTGGGAGGGCGTCGCGAGCGGCGTCGTGGCCGCGGCGGAGGGCCGTCTCGACGCGCTGCCGGAGCCCGAACCGCTGTCCTGAGCGCGGGCGCGTCGGACGTACTGGCGCATCAGCCGCACGCTCGGATAGCATCCCGCCGGCAAGATGGTCTGGATCGTGCGGAGAGGAGCGGCGTTCGCCGCAATGGCGACGGCCGTGGCCGCTGCGGTCGCGTTCGCCGGCTGCGGCGATGTCAAGGGCGAGCACGCCGATCTCGTGCAGGGCAAGCAGCTGTTCGTCGCCAAGTGCGGCTCCTGCCACACGCTCGCCCGCGCCGCCACGAAGGGCACCGTGGGACCGAACCTCGACGCCGCGTTCGCGCAGTCGCTGCGCGACGGCTTTCACCGCGACACCGTCGCGAGCGTCGTCAAGCGCCAGATCAACCAGCCCGCGACGTTCGGCGTGATGCCGGCGAAGCTGCTCGAAGGCCAGCAGGCGGTCGACGCCGCCGCCTACGTCGGCTACGCCGCCGCGCGGCCGGGGCAGGACACGGGCGCGCTGGCCAGCGCCGTCAAGGCGGTCACGCAGAGCAGCGCCACGGCGAAGGGCGGCAAGCTCGAGATCGACGCCGACCCCAACGGACAGCTCGCCTACACGGTCTCGAAGGCGACGTCGGCTGCGGGCGCGCTCGAGATCGACTCAAAGAACGCCTCCTCGACCCCGCACGACATCGCGCTGCAGGAGGGCACGAACGGCAAGGTCCTCGGCCAGGGGAAGACCGTCTCCGGCGGCGGCGTCTCGACGGTGAGCGTGAACCTCAAGCCGGGCACCTACACGTTCTACTGCACGCTCCCCGGCCATCGCGCGGCGGGCATGCAGGGCACGCTCACCGTCAAGTAGGCGTTCCGCTGACGCGCGGAACGCGCGCCGCGCCGCCGTTGGCGTTTCGTTCCTCTTCGTCGTACGTCTTCGACGCCGACCAGAAGAACCAGCACGTCGCGATCGCCATGATCACGATGTCGAGCGTCATCATCGTGCCGCCGGCGGTCTGCTGGTCGGACAGCGCGGAGAGCCCCTCGCGCGGTCCGGAGCCGTACGAGCTCTCGTAGAGGACCGTGCGCGTGAAGACGAACATCATCCCGAGGAACATCGTCGACATCCGCGCCGCGAAGATGTAGCCGATCTTCCACAGCTGACCGCCCATCCGGCGCCGCAGCGGCTCGATCACCGGCCACCACAGCAGCAGGTTCGCGGCGATGAAGCACTCATGCTGGAGCGCGTGCAGCAGCGGGTGGCGCAGCGCGCCCTCGAACAACACGGAGAGGTGCCAGGCGTAGATCGTGAGCACGTAGAGCGGCAGCGCGACGAGCGGGCGGCGCAGGACGCGGAAGACGCGTCGCAGCCAGTGCTGATGGGCGAGCGCCACGAGCGCGGGGCGGGGGAGGTAGAACAGCAGCAGCGGCGCGCGCAGGCCGACGAGCAGGAACGGGGCCGCGACGTCGCCGATCAGCAGGTGCTGGGCCATGTGGGCGCTCAGCAGGTCGCCGTCGTAGGCGTCGGGCGGGCCGAGCAGCCCGATCGCGAGCAGCGCCATCCCGATCCACCAGCATGCCTGCTGGCCGCGGGAGACGGACAGGCGGCGCCGACCCACGATCCGCACCGCGCGCACGTACAGGCCGGCCGCGAGCAGCAGCAGGACGGCGACGACGGGGTCGAACGCGAATCGCACGACGCCTCAATGGTGCCGCGTTTGCGGCCCGGGCGGTGTGCTCACGTCAGGGCGCGCACGACGAGCACGATCGCGACGATCGCCGCGACCGCCACCGCCACGTAGAGGAGCGCGCGAAACGCCTCCCCCTCGGAACGCAGCGGGTTCAGCATCTACAGCAGGTAGACGCTGCTGTAGACGATCACCCACATCACGTCGACGAAGTGCCAGTAGATCCCCGGCACCTCGACGCCGCGGTGCTCCTCGGCGGAGTAATGGCCGCGGAACGCGCGCACCGTCACCATCGCCAGCAGCACGAGCCCGATGAAGACGTGGGCGCCGTGCAGGCCGGTGAGCCCGAAGAAGACGGAGGCCTGCGCGCTGTTGGACGGCGCGAAGCCGATGTGGACGTACTCGTTGATCTGCACGAACAGGAACGTCGCCCCGAGCAGGAACGTCGCGAGCATCCCGGCCTTCAGGCCGGTGCGGTTGCCGCGCTTGACCGACTCGAGCGCCCAGTGCAGCGTGATCGACGACGAGAGCAGGATCGCGGTGTTGAAGCCCGCGATCAGCTTCGGCAGCTCCGTGCCGACCGCCGGCCAGGGGTTGGCGTCGACGACGCGGATGAAGAAGTAGGCCGTGAAGAAGGCCCCGAAGACCATGATCTCGGAGATGATGAAGAGCAGCATCCCGAGCAGCTGGGGCTCGACGCGCGAGCTGCGGTGCGCCTCGGGCGGACCGTGGTGCTCGGCCGCGTCGTGTCCGTGCAGCGCTGCTGAGGCGGCCTCCATCAGGCGGCCTCCGCTCCGGCGTGGGCGGACTCGACGTCGCTGACGACGTGCTCGACCGGCGCCGCGGTCGCCCGCTGCACGCGGTCGACGAGGTTGCTTCTGAGCCAGCGCGAGCGCATCTTCGGCAGCGTCGAGACGACGATCTCGTCGACGCGGTAGAACTGCAGCGCGTTCATCACCGCGGTGAAGGGGTCCGGGTCGCCGATGCCGCCCGTGGCCGGTATGCCGGCCTCATCCAGGCGGCTCAGCAGCGCGGCGAGTCGCTCGCGCGCCTCCGCGGTGTGCCGGCCGTCGCCTCCGGATTGGGGCACGATCACGGTGAAGCGGTGGGGCGACTGCTCGGCGCGGGTGCGCAGCGCGTCGAACAGCGGGCCGCCGGCGGCCGTCTCGTTCGCGACGACGAGCGTGTGGGCGATCTCCGCGCGGTCCGCGTCGAGATCGACGACGACGTGCTCCACCGGCAGCTCGGTCGCCTCCTGGACGCGCTCGATCAGGTCACGGCGCAGCCAGCCCGAGCGGGTCGCGGGGTGCGTCGAGATGATGATCTCGTCGATCGCGTACTCGCGCACGGCGTCGAGGACCGCGTTGAAGGCGTCGGGGTCCATCACGTCGCCGCGCGCCTCGATGCCGACCTCGCGCAGCGCGGAGAGCGTCGCCTCGACGCGGTTGCGGGCGGCGTCGCGCACGGCCTCGTCGTAGATCACGTAGCCGGACTGCGGCTTGTTCTGCGGGGCGATGACGACGAAGCTGGCGTCGCCCTTGGCGGCGCGCGCCTGGATCGCCTCGATCAGCTTGCGGCCGCCGTGGGTGTCGTTCGCCACTACGAGGACGTTCGCCATCCGCCTCACCTCACTCGCTTGTCGGGCCCGACGCGCCGGCGCCCGCGGGCACGGCCTCGGTCGGGGACTGGAAGATGCCGTGGACGGCTCCCGGCACGCCGTACTCGTACGGACCGCCGACGACGGTCGGCACGTTGTCGAAGTTGAAGATCGGCGGCGGCGAGGAGACCTGCCACTCGAGCGTCATCGCGCGCCACGGGTTCGCGGCGGCGCGCGGGCCGCCGCGCCAGCTGGCGACCATGTTGTAGAGGAAGACGAGCATGCTGAGGCCGAGCAGGAAGCTCGCGATCGTGATCGCGAGGTTCATCGCCGCGAACTGGTCGGCGTAGTCGGCGACGCGGCGCGGCATGCCCTGGATGCCGATCACGTGCATCGGCCCGAACGTCAGGTTGAAGAAGATGAACGTCGCCCAGAAGTGCAGCTTGCCGAGCCGCTCGTCGTACATCCGCCCCGTCATCTTCGGGAACCAGTAGTAGATCCCGGCGAAGATCGTGAAGAGCGAGCCGCCGAACAGCACGTAGTGGATGTGGGCGACGATGAAGTACGTGTCCGAGACGTGGATGTCGAACGGGATCATCGCGAGCATCACGCCGCTGATCCCGCCGAGCGTGAACGTCGCCAGGAAGCCGAGCCCGAACAGCATCGGCGTGTCGACGTGCAGCACGCCGCGCCACAGCGTCGCCAGCCACGAGAAGATCTTGATGCCCGTCGGCACGGCGATGATCGCGGTCGTGATCATCATCGGGATGCGGACCCACGACTGCATGCCCGAGACGAACATGTGGTGGGCCCAGACGGTGAAGCCGAGCACCACGATCGCGATCAGCGAGAACGCCATCATGCGGTAGCCGAAGATCGGCTTGCGCGCCTTCACCGACAGCACCTCGCTGATGATCCCGAAGCCGGGCAGCATCATGATGTAGACGGCCGGGTGCGAGTAGAACCAGAAGACGTGCTGGTACATCAGCACGCTTCCGTCGCGGCCGGCGCCGACGAACGCGTCGAAGAACTGGAAGCCGAGCGCGCGGTCGAGCAGCACGAAGAACTGCGAGGCGGCGATGAACGGTGTGGCGATCACGACCAGCAGCGACGTCGAGAAGTTCGCCCACACGAGCAGCGGCATGCGGAAGAAGCTCATCCCCGGGGCGCGCATCGTGATGATCGTCACGAGGAAGTTCAGCGCCGTCGCGATCGACGAGGCGCCGGCGAGCTGCACGCCGACCGTGAAGAACAGCTGGCCGAGGGGCACGTCGGTCGAGAGCGGGGCGTACGCGGTCCAGCCCGTCGCGAACGCGCCGCCGGGGGCGAGGAAGCTCGAGAGCATCATCGTGCCGGCCAACGGCAGCATCCAGAAGGAGAGCGCGTTCAGGCGCGGGAACGCCATGTCCGGCGCGCCGATCATCAGCGGGATCACGAAGTTCGCGAGGCCGGCGAAGACCGGGATCACGAACAGGAAGATCAGCAGCGCCGCGTGGACCGAGAAGAGCCCGTTGAACGTCGCGGTGTCGACGAACTGCATGCCGGGCTGCGCGAGCTCGGCGCGCATCAGCATCGCGATCAGGCCGCCGACGAAGAGGAAGAAGACCGACGTGCAGACGTACTGGATCCCGATCACCTTGTGATCGGTGTTGACGCGGAAGTAGCTGCGCCAGCTCGTCGCGCCGTGGGAGGAGTGGTCCTCCGGGCGCGTCGGGCGACCCGCCGCCCAGTAGAACCAGTAGTCGAAGCAGCCGAGCCCGACGAGGATGAAGAGCGGCACGGCGATCAGCGCGACGGTCGTGATCGCGGTGCCGTCGTCCCACGTGTTGTCGAAGTGCATCGCCGTGCGCACGACGCCGACGAGCACCCACGCGAACGCGAGCCCGAGCACCGCGAACAGCGCCGCGCGGTACCAGCCGGGTCCTCTGAGCTTTGCGGTCATCGGGTGGGCTCCTCCATCACTTCGACACGGTAGCGAGGTAGGCGACCAGCCCGTCGAGCTGCTGCTTGGAGAGCGACTGACCGAAGCTCTGCGGCATCAGGTTGGCGCTGTAGCCCTTGGCGATCACGGCGTTGGGATCGACGATCGAGGTGCGGATGAAGGCGTCGTCCTTGCCCTTCAGCACGGTGTCGAGGTCCGGGCCGGTCGTCCCGGTGCTGCCGGCGTCGGCGAGCGTGTGGCAGCTGGCGCAGCCGGCATCGCCGGTAAAGGTGGTCTTGCCGAGCGCCGCGAGGTCGGCCTTGCCGAGCGGCTTGCCGGCGCCGGCGTTCGCCGGGGCGGGCGGCTGGCCCTGCTTGGCCAGCCAGGCGCGGAACGCGGTCGGCGTCACGACGTAGGCCGTCGAGCGCATCGTCGCGTGCCCGAGGCCGCACAGCTCGGCGCAGACGACCTGGTAGGTCCCGCGTACGGTCGGCGTCACGCGGACGTGCGTGGTGATGCCGGGCACCGCGTCGATCTTCATGCGGAAGGCGGGGACCCAGAAGTCGTGGATGACGTCCTTGCTGCGGATGTCGAAGCGCACGGGCCGGTCCTCGGGCAGGTAAAGCTGCGTCGAGGAGATCGGCTTGCCGCCGGCCTGCGGGTAGGTGTAGGTCCAGGCGAACTGCTCGCCGGTGACCTTGACGACGAGCTCGTTGCGATGCACCTTCTCGATGTCGCGCAGGACCGTGTAGGCGTAGCTCGACAGCGAGACGAGGATGATCGCCGGGATCGCGGTCCAGACGACCTCCAGGCGCGTGTTGCCGTGGATCGGCGCGCCGTCCTGGAGCTCCTGGCCCGGACGCATGCGGAAGGCCCAGACGGAGTAGAGGATCACCGTGACGACGCCGACGAAGATCGGCACCGAGACGATCATCAGCACGTCGTAGAGGGTGTCGATCGGGGCCGCCTGCTTCGCGGCATCCGCCGGGAACCAGTTGATCCACAGGCCGAGCGCGATGCCGATCGCCGACGCGATTGCGCCGATGATCACCATCTGGATGATCGGGTGCCTACGCACCGTTGATTCCTGTCGCGAGCACCCTCACCGATTCTCCGGTGCGGGATCCTACGCGACGGGCGCGACGAACAGCAACACGGTCCGGGAGACCGCGCTCGCGACGCTTCGAGCGAGCCGCTCAGGCGGCGCGCTGGAACGGCGTCGGCGCGCCGTGGGCGCGCGTGCGGTACGCCGACGGGACGGTGCCCAGATGGCGGCGGAAGGTTTTCGCGAACTGCGCCGGCTGGCGATAGCCGACACGCCGCGCGACCTCGCGCACGGTCAGGGAGCCATTCGCGAGCAGGCCCGCCGCGCGTTCCATCCGGACGCGGGTGAGATGCTCGCGGAACGTCGTGCCGCCGATCTCCGCGTATGCGCGCTGGAGCTGGCGGCGGGACGAGGCGACCCTGCGTGCGATGTCGTCGAGCTCGAGATCCGAGGCATACTCGACCTCGACGATCCGCATTGCCTCTGTGTACAGCTGCGTCCGGTGGCGGACAGTTCCTGGTCGTTGCATGGGCACACCCAGGTACGTGCGAGGCAGCCGATCGGATTGATCCTGAGAAAAGCTGGCGCGTCGGCAGCCTTCGGCTCACGTCGTCTGCGTCGGGAGGATCGGCGTTCGCCCCTTGCCCGACGAGTATGCTTGAGCCAATCGTTGCAAGCGAGACGGAGGGTGACGATGCAGGTTCGCGAAGGCATGTCGGCGACGGCGCTCACGGTCGGGCCGGGGCATACGCTGCGCGAGGCCGCCCGCCTGATGCACGAGCGCGGGATCGGCTCGGCGATCGTGCTCGACGCCGAGCAGCCGGGACCCGGGCTGCTGACGGAGCGCGACCTGCTCACCGCGATCGGCCGCGGCCTCGACCCCGACCGCGAGCTCGTCGGCGACCACCTGACGACAGACGTCGTCTTCGCCGCACCTGAGTGGTCACTCGAGCAGGCGGCCTGCGAAATGGTGCGCGGAGGGTTCCGTCACCTCGTCGTGGTGGAGCACGGCGAGCTCGTCGGCGTGCTGTCGATGCGAGACGTCGTGCGGTGCTGGACCGAGGACGGGGCGGCCTGCGAGCTGCCGGCGATGACGGGAACCTCGGGCCGCTGAGAGCGCCGTCGCTGGTGAACGGCGGTCATCGAGGGGGAGAGGGTGCCTGCCGGGGTGCGTGGCCGCACACGATCTGTGGGATCCGGGGATGCGTGTCGGTCTGAGGTCCTATGGGGACCTAAAGTCTCCACGCATCCGGCCGCAGCGCCTGACCCGCTTCCCTCGATGCCCGCCGTTCAGCGCGGGCAGCGCAACGCAGGCGCTAGGAGTGATGCTCAGGCGGGAGCGCAGCGATGTCGCGGCGCGTCGAGGCGATCCACTTGAAGACCGTCACGACGAACAGGGCGACGCCGACGATGACGAACACGAGGCCGAGCGTGATGCCGATGATGGCGAACGTAATGCCCGCGGCGCAGAGGATCGGCAGCAGGCTGGGGCCGGGAAGGTGGATCTCCTCGCCGGCCGGCGGGGTGTCGTGCTCGGCCGGGCTCATCTACTGGAGGTAGATCGCGGCGGCGAGGAACGACGCGCCGAACATCAGCACGCAGACGGCTGTCGCGATCAGGGCCGAGCGGATGTTCTTGCGGGCGAGCTTACGGTCCATTGCGCGGCGGATCCTACAGCTTGACGTCGACGACCATCGCGACGAACAGCAGCGCGAGATAGAGCAGCGAGAAGAGGTAGAGCCGCAGCGCGGCGCGGCGATCCGGCTTGCGCTGCAGGCGGACCGCCAGCACGAGGAAGGCGGTGCCGAGGGCACCGGCCGACAGCGCGTAGATGCCGTCGAACAGACGTCCGGCGAACGGCAGCAGCGTGACCGCGACGAGCAGGAAGCTGTAGAGCGTGATCTGGCGGCGCGTCTCGCCTTCGCCTCGCACGACGGGCAGCATCGGGATGCCGACCTTCGCGTACTCGTCCTTCATGAGCAGGCTGAGCGCCCAGAAGTGCGGCGGCGTCCAGTAGAAGACGATCGCGAACAGGTAGAAGGCGGCCGGGTCGAGCGAGCCCGTCACGGCGGCCCAGCCGACGAGCGGCGGCACCGCGCCGGCGGCGCCCCCGATGACGATGTTCTGCGGCGTCGAGCGCTTGAGCCAGAGCGTGTAGACGAACACGTAGCCGAGGAAGCCCGAGAGCGCGAGGCAGGCGGCGGTGAGGTTGACCGCGAGGCTCAGCTCGGCGAACGACAGCGCGGCGAGCACGATCCCGAACACGAGCCCGGCGCGCGGCGAGATGCGGCCGGAGGGGATCGGGCGCGTCGCGGTGCGGGCCATGCTCGCGTCGATGTCGCGGTCGTACCAGTGGTTGACCGCGCCGGCGCCTCCGGCCGAGAGCGCCCCGCCGAGCAGCGTCAGCAGGATCAGTTCGACGGAGGGGCTGCCGGCGACGAGCATCGTCGCGACGGTCGTCAGGAGCAGCAGCAGCTGCACACGCGGCTTCGTCAGCGTGACGTAGTCCGCCACGAGCTGGCGGATGCCATGCGCTGCGAACGCAGGCTTGACGGCGGAGCTGATGCGCGAGGCTTCCACGACCGACTGGAAGCCTAGACCGTGACCGTCGGCTGCGGAGCCGGCGCGTCCTGCTCGAGGCCCGACTGGCGCTGCACCTGGCGGCGGATGTCCTTCATCGGCTCGACCGAGCGCACGCGCGGAACGACGTCGAAGTTGTTCACCGGCGGGGGCGACGTCGTGAACCACTCGAGCGTGTTCGCCTTCCACGGGTCGGGACCGGCGAGCGCGCCGTGCTTGAGGCTGCGCATGAAGTTGATCACCGAGATGAGGATCCCCAGCCCGAGCACGAACGAGCCGACGGTCGAGATCTGGTTGTAGACGGTGAGGCCGGCGTCGGCGGGGTACTGGTAGACGCGCCGCGGCATGCCCGAGAGGCCGGCGGCGTGCTGCACGAGGAACGTCAGGTTGAAGCCGACGAACATCAGCCAGAAGGAGGCCTTTCCGACCGTCTCGTTCAGCATCCGGCCCGTCATCTTCGGATACCAGTAGTAGAGGCCGCAGAAGATCGTGAAGACGGCGCCGCCCATCAGCACGTAGTGGAAGTGCGCGACGACGAAGTAGGTGTCGGTCAGCTGCCAGTCGACCGGGAAGACGGCGAGGAAGATGCCGGTGATGCCGCCGACGACGAAGATCGAGATGAAGCCCGCGGCGAAGTAGACCGGCGTCTTCATGTCGATGTTGCCGCGCCACAGCGTCGCGATCCAGTTGAAGATCTTCACGCCCGTCGGCACCGCGATCAGGAACGAGGAGAGCATGAAGAAGCCGAGCACGACGGTCGGCACCGGCACCGCGAACATGTGGTGCGCCCAGACGAGCGCGGCGAGGAACGCGATCACGACCGTCGAGGCGGCGATCGCCTTGTAGCCGAAGATCGGCTTGCGCGCGAACACCGGCAGGACCTCGGAGATGATCCCGAAGCCCGGCAGGATCATGATGTAGACCTCGGGGTGCCCGAAGAACCAGAACAGGTGCTGCCACAGGATCGGCGAGCCGCCCTGGCTGGGATCGAAGAAGTGCGTGCCGAAGTTGCGGTCGGTCAGCAGCATCGTCACCGCGCCGGCGATCACCGGCAGCGCCAGGATCAGCAGCAGCGCGTAGATCAGGATCGCCCACACGAACAGCGGCAGGCGGCCCCAGCCCATGCCGGGCGCGCGCATGTTCACGATCGTCGCGTAGAAGTTGACCGCGCCGACGAGCGAAGAGATGCCGGTGATGTGAATCAGGTAGATCCACGCGTCTTGGCCGCCGCTCGGCGAGTAGAGGTGGCTCGAGAGCGGCGTGTAGCTGAACCATCCGGCCTCCGGCGGCTGCCAGAAGAGCGACGAGTAGAAGACGATCCCGCCGAACAGCAGCAGCCAGTAGGAGAGCGCGTTCAAGCGCGGGAAGGCCATGTCGCGGGCGCCGATCATTAACGGCAGGAAGTAGTTCGCGAGGCCCGCCATCATCGGCACGACGAACAGGAAGATCATCGTCGTCCCGTGCATCGTGAAGAGCTCGTTGTAGTGCTCGGGGGTGAGGAAGTTGTTGTTCGGCACCCCGAGCTGGATGCGCATCAGCAGCGCCTCGACGCCGCCGATCAGGAAGAACGCGAACGTCGTGACGATGTAGAGGATCCCGATCTTCTTGTGATCGGTCGTGGTGATCCACTCGGTCCACTTCGCGCGCGACGGGCCGGCCTTGACCTCGTGGGCGATCACCTGGGGCACGGGGCGCAGTGTGTAGTCGCTCGTTGCCATGGTCGGGTCGGGTTCCTTTGCGGCTCGGGGTGGGGCGGTCAGGAGCTGGGGTCGAGGACGCCGTCGCGCGTGAGCTGCTTGCCCAGCTGCTGGACCTGCGTGTTGGCGGCGGTGATCGCGCTCTTCTGGGCGGCGAGCCACTGCACGTACTGGGCCGGCGTGACGACGCGCACGCGCGCGGTCATGTCGGCGTGGTTGCGCCCGCACAGCTCGGCGCACTGGCCCTTGTAGAGCGCACCCGCGTGGGGGGCCTTGAACCAGGTGAAGTTCTTGTAGCCCGGCACGGCGTCGAACTTGCCGCCGAGCTTCGGGATCCACCAGGAGTGGATGACGTCGGTCGCCTCGATGTCGAGCACGACCGTCGTGTTCGCCGGCACGACCATCTCCTGGTAGGAGTACGGCACGCCGAACGCGTTGCTCTGGCAGGCGGCGCCGTAGGTGAAGCGCCAGATGTACTGGCGCCCGGTCACGCAGATCGTGAGCTTCCTGCCGTCGGGCGGGGTCGGGGCCGTCGTGGAGGCGGTCAGCACGCCGTCGGCGACGTTGAGGCCGCCCGGGTCGCTGTTCGGCGGGTTCTGGATCGAGCCGAGCTTCACGAACGTGATCGTCGCGAGCGCGACGAGGATCAGCGCGGCGGCGACGGTCCAGGAGATCTCCAGGCGCGTGTTGCCGTGGATCTGGGCGGCGACGCGGCCCTTGCGCGCGCGGAACTTGATCAGCGAGTACAGCAGCGCGCCCTCGACGACCACGAACACGACGATCGCGATGTAGAGGATGATCTTGTAGAGCGAGGCGATCTCGTTCGCGTTCGGCGATCCACCCGACTCCGGAGTCAGGAAGCTCGCGAACGCGCCCGTCGCGAAGACGAGCGAGACGGTGCTCGCGAGCAGGAGCGCTGCGAGCAGGCGGCGGCGGAAGGAGGCGTCGGGTCGCAAGGCGGCGCGGATTCTACTCACGACGCGGCGGAGCGCCACGCCAGGGGTGGGAGGGGCCGGATTCGGGTGTGGATCATCGCCCGGTGAACGCAGCCGGCCGCTTCTGCAGGAACGCGGTGACGCCCTCGACGAAGTCCGTCGTGCGCGCCGCCTGGTGCTGGATCTCGGCCTCGAGCTCGAGGTGGTCCTCGAGGCCGGGGTAGCACCACGCGTTCAGCTGGCGCTTGGCGCCCGCGTAGGAGCGCGTCGGCCCGGCGGCGAGCCGGGCGACGAGCGCGTCGGCGGCGTCCTGCAGCTCGTCGTCGGCGTGGACGGCGTTCACGAGCCCCCACGCGAGCGCCTGGGCGCCGCCGACGCGCTCTCCGAGCATCGCCATCTCGGTCGCGCGCGCGAGCCCGACGCGCGCAGGGATGAAGGCGGAGGAGCCGCCGTCCGGCACCAGCCCGATGTTGACGAACGCGAGCAGGAAGTAGGCCGACTCGGCGGCGAGCACGAGGTCGCACGCGAGCGCGAGCGAGCAGCCGACGCCGGCGGCGGCGCCGTTGACGGCCGCGACCACGGGCTTCGGGAGCGCGCGGATCCCGGTGATGACCGGGTGGTAGCGCTCGCGCAGCGAGCGCAGCAGGTCCGGCGCGCCGTCCTCGGCGGGCATGAACCCGGCGGACAGGTCGGCGCCGGAGCAGAAGCCCTTGCCGGCGCCCGTGATCAGGACGGCGCGCAGCTCGTCGTCCTCGCCCACGCGCGCGAGCACGGCCTGCAGGTCGCGCGTGAGCGTCTCGTCCCACGCGTTGCGCTTCTCGGGGCGGTTCAGCTCGATCCGCGCGGCGGCGCCGGAGCGGTGGAGGTTGACGGTCTCGTAGGCGTGCACAAGCTCGTAGTCGATCATCCGCGGGACTCTATGGGAGCTGCTCTGGCGCCCGCGCCGGGAGACGGTGCTCATATACTGCGCGCGCTTTGCGGAAGTCCACGGCCATTCGAGCGGCGGCCTGGTCGATCGTCGTGGCCGGGGCGGCCGCTCCGGTCCTCCGGCGTCGCGTGCGGCTGCCGAAGTCGGCCGTGATCGCCGGCGCCGCGGCGGCGCCGGTCGCCCTCTGCATCGCCACGCCGCGCACGCGCGCCCGCGACGTCGCCGCCTGTGCGCTGCAGATGTGGGCGTACCTCGCCGCATACGAGATGCCGCACGACGACGCCGAGGCGCTCACGCGGCGCGTGCGGATCGACTACCCGGTGCGCGTCGACCGCCTGATCGGCCTCGGCACGCCGCCGACACTGCGCCTGCAGCGCCTGCTGCCCGCGCCCGGTCAGCTGCGCCGCTACGAGAAGGTGCTCGTGTGGACGCACTGGCTGTGGTTCACGGTCCCGCACGCCGCCTGCGCCTACGTGCTGATCCGCCGCCGCGAGCGCTTCGGACGCGCCGCCGCGCTGACGTATGCGGTCTTCGATCTCGGCGCCGTCGTCTACTGGCTCGTGCCGACCGCGCCCCCCTGGTATGCCGCTGCGCACGGACGCCTCGAGGACGAGCGCACGCCGCGCGTGCGGCGGGTGATGATCGAGTACGGCGAGCAGTTCTGGAAGCACCGCTGGGGACCGCTCTACTCTGTGCTCGGAGGTAACCCCCTGGCTGCAATGCCCTCGTTGCACTTCGCCACGTCCGTGAACGCCGCCCACCTGCTCGCAGAAGCCGGGCCGGTCGAGGGCGCCGTCGGCTGGACGTACGCGCTCACGCTCGGCGTCGCGCTCGTCTACCTCGGCGAGCACTACGTCGTCGACCTGCTCGCCGGGCTCGCGCTCACAGAGAGCGTGCGCCTGCTCGCGCCCGTCGCGGCGCCGCACGTCGCGCGCGCCGCACGCGTCGTCGAGGCGCTCGAAGCACGGGCGCGCGGGTAGGAGAATGCGTATGGCCGAGGAAGCAACCGACCGGCGGGTCGCCGACATGAACGGCGCCTCGACGGCGCCGGTCCCCGAGCCGCACCGCCCTGCGGCCGACGACGACGAGGAGATGCCGCGCGTCACGCTGACGCGCCGGCGCGCGATCGCCTTCGGCGTCTTCGTGCTCGCCTCGATCGCCTTCCTCTACTTCGTGCTGCCGGAGATCAGCGGCGTGACGGAGACGCTCGACCGCGTACGCGACGGCGATCGCGCGTGGCTGGCCGCCGCGCTCGGCTTCCAGGTGCTCGCGACCGTGAGCTACGTGATGATCTTCCACGGCATCCACGTGCCGCCCGGCTCGCCGCTGACGCACCGCGACAGCTACCTGATCACGATGGCGAGCCTCGCCGCGACGCGCCTGTTCGCGGCGGCCGGGGCCGGCGGCGTCGCGCTGACCGCGTGGGCGCTGCGGCGCTCGTGCATGGAGCGGCGCGAGGTCGCGACGCGGATGATCGCCTTCCTGGTGCTGCTGTACGGCACCTACATGCTCGCGATGATCGTGTGCGGGATCGGGTTGCGCGAGGGCGTCTTCTCGGGCCGGGCGCCGTTCGGCCTGACGATCGTCCCGGCGATCCTCGCCGGCGGCGTGATCCTCGTGATGCTGCCGCTCTCGCTCGTCCCGGACGACATCGAACGGCGCGTGATCGGGCGGATCGCGCCGCGCAACCCGCGCGTCGCCCGCTGGCTGCGGCGGATCGCCTCCGGCCCCGCGTCGCTGCGCGACGGGGTGCGCTTCGCGCTGATCAAGACGATGCACCCGGACCTGGCGATGCTCGGCGTCGTGACCTGGTGGGCGTTCAACATCGCGATTCTGTGGGCGTGCTTCCACGCCTTCGGGGAGCCGCCGCCGCTCGCCGTGCTCGTGCAGGCGTTCTTCGTCGGCATGCTCGGCAACCTGCTGCCGATCCCCGGTGGGATCGGCGGGGTGGACGGCGGCATGATCGGCGCGCTCGTCGCCTTCGGGGTCGGGGCGGACATCGCACTGCTCGCGGTCCTCTCCTACCGTCTGTTCGCGTTCTGGCTGCCGACGATCCCGGGCGTGATCGCGTATGTGCAGCTGCGGCGGCGCGTCGGCGACTGGCGCGCGCGCATGGCACCCGCTTAGATGGGTGATTCCGGCCCGCACGAGGCGCTATACTTTGTGAAGTATTGGATTCCGAACGGAGCACCATGGCCAGCGACATCGACGACGTGATCATCATCGGCAGCGGCCCCGCCGGCTACACGGCCGCGCTCTACACGGCGCGCGCGAACCTGCGCCCGTTCGTGGTCGAGGGCTTCGCGTGGGGCGGCCTGCTGCAGCAGACGACCGACGTCGAGAACTACCCCGGCTACCGCGACGGCGTGATGGGGCCGGAGATGATGCAGGAGCTGCGCGACCAGGCCGAGCGCTTCGGCACGCGCTTCCTCACCGACGACGTGACGAAGGTCGAGCTGACCGACGGCGGCCTCCAGACCGTCTGGGTCGGCGACGAGTCCTTCCGCGCGAAGGCGGTCGTGCTCGCGATGGGCGCCCAGCACAAGAAGCTCGACGTGCCCGGCGAGGAGCTGCTCAGCGGCCGCGGCGTGAGCTACTGCGCCACCTGCGACGCCGCCTTCTTCAAGGAGCACGAGACGATCATCGTCGGCGGCGGCGACTCGGCGATGGAGGAGGCGATCTTTCTCGCGAAGTTCGCCGAGCGGGTCACGATCGTCAACCGCCGCGACGAGTTCCGCGCCTCCCCGATCATGCTCGACCGCGCGAAGGCGATGCCGAACATCGAGTGGGCCACGCCCTTTGTGGTCGACGAGTTCGTCGCGGGCGAGAACGGGTCGCTGGCGTTCGCGCGGCTGCGCAACGTCGAGACGGGCGAGACGCGCGAGCTGCCGGCGACGGGGGCGTTCATCGCGATCGGCCACGTGCCGCAGTCGGAGCTCGTGACGGGCCTCATCGAGCTCGACCCGAACGGCTACGTGCTGACCGAGGGCGGCTCGACGCGCACGAACCTGCGCGGCGTCTTCGCCGCCGGCGACCTCGTCGACCACACCTACCGCCAGGCGATCACGGCGGCGGGCTCGGGCTGCAAGGCCGCGCTGGACGCCGAGTGGTATCTGCGCGACACGCCGCCCGAGGTGGCCGCGCGCACGGCGTCACCGGCTGCCGCGGAGGCCTGAGGCTCAACCGCCGAGCAGGTCGGCGGCGCCGGCGGTCGTGAGGGCGCCGGCGAGGGTGCCGAGGAGGAGCTGGATCAGCTCGTCCTTGCTGATGTCGCGGTGGTCGAGCCAGTCGATCACGACGCCGTCCATGAACCACAGCCACGCGCGGGCGGCGGCGCGGAGCTTGGGCGGCGGGGCGCCGGTGACGCCGAGGCCTTCGAGGATGCGCGCTGAGGTGCGGCTGCGGACCTCGTCGATCAGCGCGCCGACCTCCGGCACGCTCCCGGCGCTCTCCATCAGCTTGCGGTAGGCGACGTCGTGCTCCTCGATCCAGGTCAGGAACGCCTCGAGGCTGCCCGCGAGCGCCTCCGCGGGCGGGACCCCCGGCTGTGGCTCGGTGCGCAGTCGCAGCTGCTCGGCGGCCTCCTGCAACGTCGCGACGAACAGCACCTGCTTGCTGGGGAAGTAGTGGTAGAGCAGCGCCTTCGAGATCCCCGCCTCGTGCGCGATCCGCGCCATCGAGAGTTCGGCGAAGGCATGGCGGGCGAAGAGGTCGGCGGCCAGCTCGAGCAGCTGGGCCCGCCGCTCGTCGACGTGCATGCGCGTGTAGGCGGGCTCGCTCATCGAGTGAAGTGTAACCATCTTGCTGACCGACGGTAGATAAGCCTCAGAAGCTTGTCAACCGATGGTCAACAAGGAGCGCGCACGATGGAGGAGACACAGATCGGCACATGCGAGCAGCGGCTCGGGGAGCGCTTCGGACTCGGCCCCGGGGAGTCGCTCGAGGACCTGATCGGCGGCCGCGTGCTGGCGTGGGTCGGCGGGCTGGCGGTGCTGGTGGGGATCGTGTTCCTGCTCGCGATCGCCGTCTCGCGTGGGTGGATCGGGGAGGAGGCGCGCACCGTGCTCGCCGCGCTCGGCTCCGCCGGGCTGCTCGGCGCGGGTGTGTCGCTCCACGAGCGCGGACGGCGCACCGACGCCGCTCGCGCCGCGTCGGCGGCGGGACTGGCAGGCCTCTTCACCACCGTCACCGTCGCCTCGCGCGTGTACGAGCTCGTGCCCGCGCTGCTCGGGATCGTGCTCGCGCTTGGCGTCGGCGCGCTCGCGACCGCGCTGGCCGTGCGCTGGACCTCACGCGGGCTCGGGGCGCTCGGCGTCCTCGGCGCGGTCGCCGCGCCGCTGCTCTCGGGCGCGCCCTCCGACGGCGCGACGATGGCGATCCTCTTCGTCGCCCTCGCCGCCGCGGGCGGCGTGCTGCTGTGGCAGCGCTGGGACTGGCTCGCGCTCAGCGCGTTCGCGCTCGCGACGCCGCAGTGGTTGTGGTTCCTCTTCGACGGCGCCTCGCCGGTCCAGGTCGTCGCCGCGCTCGTCGCGTTCGGCGCGCTCGGCGTCGCGCTGGCGGTCGGCCACGACGTGCGCGTGCGCGCCGCCGCCCTGCGCTTCCAGCCGGCCCTCCTGCTCGCGCTCAACGCGCTCGTGCTCGCGGTTGCGGGCTGGTTCGCGCTCGACCGGCTCGGCGATCCGGCTGCCGGAAAGGCCTGGCTCGTGGGCCTGGCGGCGACGCATGCCGCGGTCGGGCTCGCCGGCCCGCGGCTGACGCGTGTCTCACAGGACCTGCGCCTGCTGGCGCTCGCGCTCGGCGTCGTGCTGGCTGACGTGGCGTTCGCGCTCCTCACCGACGGGCTCGTGCTCGCGGTCGGCTGGACGGCTGCCGGGGTGGCGTTCGCCGCGTTGCTGCGACGCGTGAAGCCCGCGGGGCGCGACGCGGCCTTCGTGCAGGGCGGCCTCGGCGGCCATCTGGCGCTCGTGCTCGTGCAGGCGATCGCGGTCGCGGACCCGTTGCGGGCGCTCGACGGGGGCGAGCCGCTCTCGGGCGTCGGCATCGCCGCCGTCGTCGCACTCGCGGCCGGCTGCCTGACGTCCGCGCGGCTCGTCGGCGAGCGCCGGCTTGCGTGGTCCTCGGCGCTCGACGCGCTCGGGCTCGCGACGGTCGCGCTGCTCACCGCGCTCATGCTGGACGGCTCGACGCTCGCGCTCGCGTGGATCGGCGAGGCGCTGGCGCTCACGCGGATCGCACGCCGCTTCGAGGACGGCGTCGCCGCCTGGGGCGCGCTCGGATTCCTCTCGCTGGCCGCCGGCCACGCGCTTGCCTTCGAGCTGCCGCCGAGCGCGCTGGCCGACGGCCTCGCCGATCCGCTTGCCGCGGTGCAGAGCGCCGGCGGCGCAGCGATCGCCGCGCTGTGGATCCGCCGCGAGCTGCCTGCGCTGCCGCAACACGTCCGCCGGGCGCTCGCCGGCGGAGCGGCGCTCGGGCTGCTCGGCCTCGCCTCGGCGCTCGTCGTCGGGCTCGGCGCGACGCAGGAGCAGGGTCAGATGCTGCTGAGCGTGTTCTGGGCGCTGGTTGGGCTCGCGACGCTCGTGGCCGGCCTGCGGCACGACGTGCGCGTGCTGCGGCTCGCCGCGCTCGCGCTGCTGGGGACGACCGCGGGGAAGGTCTTCCTGCTCGACCTCGCGACGCTCACCTCGGTGACGCGCGTCGCGTCGTTCGTCGGCTTCGGCCTGCTGTTGCTGGTCGGCGCGTTCGCGTGGCAGCGGTCGCGGCCGCGAGCTCAGCCGGAGCGCTAGAAGACGCTGAAGTCGATCTCGAGCGTCGGGTCCACCGCGAGCGCGGCGTGGAGGGACCCGGCGAGCGAGGCGACGAGCAGCTCGCGGAGCTGGTCGGCGGTGAGGTCGCGGTGGGCGAGCCAGTCGAGGCTGACGCCCTCGATGAAGCTGAGCCAGCCCTCCAAGACGGCGCGCAGGGCGGGGGAGGGCTCGGGCTGGTGGGCGACGCCCTCGGCGAGCAGTCGCAGGAACTCCGCGCGGTCGCGGTCGCGGATCGCGCGGACCTCCGGGTCGGAGCCGAGGCCGGCGACGACGAGCGCGCGGAAGCGCTCGGAGGCCTCGTCGACGAACTCGAGGTAGGCGTCGAGCGTGCGGCGCAGGCGCTCGGCGGGCGGCAGCGCCGGGTCGGGCTGGGCGAGCTCGAGCAGCTCGTCGGCCTCGGCGCGGATCGTCGCGAGGTAGAAGCCGCGCTTGCTCTTGAAGTAGTAGTAGAGGAGGCCCTTGGCGACGCCGGCGGCCGCCGCGACGTCGTCGATCGAGAGCTCGTCGTAGGCGTGGCGCGCGAACAGCTGGCGGCCGATCGCGAGCAGCTCGGCGCGCCGGTCGGAGGTCGGCTCGGCGCTGGTAGCAGGCACCGCAACTGTTTCTTGACTTCCGTTCAAGGTGTTGTCTATCGTACTCGCCATGAGCTTGAACGATGTTCAAACCCCCGCGAATACCCGCACCGCCGCCGACCTGATCTCCTACGAGGACCTCTACGCCCGCTGGGAGCAGGGCAACTGGCGCGCCACGGAGCTCGACTTCACCGAGGACGCGCGCCAGTGGCGCGAGGAGCTGAGCGACTTCGAGCGCAAGGCCGCGCTGTGGAACTACTCGCTCTTCTTCTGGGGCGAGGACGCGGTCGCCGACAACCTCTCGCCGTACATCGACGCGGCGCCGCTGGAGGAGCAGAAGTACTTCCTCACCACCCAGCAGGTCGACGAGGCGCGCCACGCGGTCTTCTTCAAGCGCTTCATGCACGAGGTCTGCGGGCTCGGGGACGGCCGCGCGGCGAGCGGGCTGAACGCGATCCGTCCGCAGCTCACCTGGGGCTTCAACAAGGTCTTCGGACGGCTCGACACGATGGCCGACGAGCTGCGCAGGGACCGCTCGCCGGCGAAGCTCTCCGCCGCCGTGACGCTCTACCACATGGTCATCGAGGCGACGCTCGCCCAGCCCAGCCAGCACTTCATCACGTCCTACCTCGAGGAGCGCGACCTGATGCCCGCGTTCCGCGAGGGGATGACGCAGATCGCGCGTGACGAGCAGCGCCACATCGCCTTCGGCGTCAAGCTGCTCGCCGACGTCGCCTCCCACGACGAGCGCTGCCGCAAGGCCGTCGCCGACATGCTGCGCGAGGTCACCCCATGGGGCGCCGCCGTGCTGCAGCCGCCCGGCTGGGACCGCAACTACACCGAGGTCTTCGGCTTCTCGCTGGAGGACATCGGCGAGGAGGGCGTGACCTCGCTGAGCACGAAGATGCGCAGCGCGGGGATGCCGATCGAAGAGCTGCCGGGGCCGCCGGTCGTGCCGCAGGACCTCACCCCGCGCGAGACCGCCACCCGCGGCCCGCTGCTCGTGCAGGCCGGCCTGCTCGGCGAGAAGCAGGCCGCGCCGCCGATGGACGCCGCCTCGATCGAGCTCGTGATGGACACCGTGCGCCGTCAGCTGCCCGACACGAACGGGACGAGCCTCGCGGTGCGCTTCGCCTTCACCGACGCGGAGCCCTGGACGCTCGAGCTCGGCGGCGGGACCGCGCGCGCCGAGCGCGGCGGCAACGGCCGCGCGGACGTGACGCTGAAGACGAGCTGGTCCGACTGGCTCGACATCGCGGGCGGGCGGATCACGCCGGGGCAGGCGGTCCTGCGCCGCAAGCTGCGCCCGAGCGCGCGGCTCGGCGCGCTGCCGAAGCTGCCGGCGATGCTCGGCGGGCACGCGTAGCGCGCTCGCTCAGCGGCGCGGGACGCGGCGATGCCTGAGCTCCGCCGCCCATAGCGCGAAGCGGACGGCCTTGCGGCGCTTGAGGTGGTCGTAGCGCGCCTGCGCGTGGTCGCGCTGGTCATGGACCGCCGCGAGCGCGGCCCGCATCTCGGCGAGCAGGCGCTCGTGCTCGCCTCGCAGGAGCTCGAGCCGCTCGCCGAGGCCGGCGAGCGCGCCGACCGCGTCAGGCCGCGGCGCCTGCTCGACCTCGTACAGCGCGGCGCCGACGCGTGCCGCGTAGGCGTCCCAGTCGAGCTGGATGGCGGCGGAGCGGCGTCCGCGCTCGGCCAGCTCCGCCAGCCGCGCGGGGTCGCGCAGCAGCGCCTCGACGGCGGGTCTCATCTGCTCGACGGTGTCGACGACGACCGCGCCGGAGGCCTCGTCGAGACCGGTGGCGAACTCGTTGCTGGCGAGCGCGACGGGCACGCAGCCGAGCAGCCGCGCCTCGCCGGCGATCCGCGCGTGCCCCTCGATCCGCGACGGCCACAGCAGCACGCGGGCGGCGCCGACGCGCGCCAAGAGCTCGTCGTGCTCGACCTCCTCGATCGCGTCGACCGAGATCCGCTCGCCCAGGCTCGTGGCGACCGACTCCGCCAGCGGCGCCCAGCGATTGGCCTGCAGCCAGGCGACGTCGACGCGCTTGGCGGGCGGCTCGGCGACGGTGGACGGGCTGCCGTTGCCGATCGAGCGGCAGGGGACGCCGGCGTCATGTGCGAGCTGCGCCATGCGCGGCATGTGCGTCCACAGCGTCAGGCCGAGCTCTGCGGCCCCGCGGAAGTGCTCGGGGCGAGCGAGCACGGCGCGCTCGGCGATGAGCGGCGAGGCTCTGCTCCACTTGCCCGGCACGAACGGCCAGCCGAACAGGCCCGGCGGCGCGAGCAGCATCATGATCCCGCGCGCCTGCGAGAGCACCACGCGGGCGATCGACCACGGGTCCTCATAGCCCTCGGGGATGACGATCAGGTCCTCGGCTGCGGGCCGGCGCGGCGTGTCCGGCAGCTCGGGTCGCACGCCGGCGGCGACCGCAAGCCGCTCGAACGCCGACGGCAGCACCGGTCCGCGCAGCTCGACCCGCCAACCCGACGCCGCCGCGGCGAAGGCCAGCTCGTGCAGCGTGCGGATCCCGCCGCCGATCCACGGCGCCGTGACCGGCATCGCGGGCGGCAGCTCCAAGCCGTCGCCGCCGCCGGTGTAGACCACCAGGCGGCGCGCGTCACGCTCCTCCGTCACGCGCGCATCGTAGAACGGCGCCGGCTACGGCGACAGGACGATCTTCAACGCCTCGCGCGCGTCGTACATGCGGTACGCCTCGGGCGCATCGGCGAGCGCCATGTGGTGGGTGACGAGCGGGGTGGGGTCGAGGATGCCGGCCTGCATCAGTGCGAGCACGCGGTCGACGTGGGCGATCACGTTCGCGAGGCCGAGCCGCAGGGTGAGGCCCTTCAACCAGGCGAGCCCGAGCGGGACCTCGCCCTTGCCGGCGTAGGCGCCGATCCCCGAGACGGTCCCGGCGTCGCGGGTGAGGCTGACCGCGAGCGCGAGCGGGGCCGGGTCGCCGACCGCGTCGACCGTCACGTCGACGCCGCCGCCGGTGGCCGCGCGGATCGCCTTCTTCGGGTCCTCCTCGGTCAGGTGGATCGGCGTGGCGCCGAACTGCCCGGCCATCGCGAGGCGGTCGGCGACCGTGTCGATCGCGAACACCTGCGCCGCCCCGCTTGCGCGCGCGGCCTGCACCGCGCACAGCCCGACCGGGCCGAGGCCGAGCACCGCGACCGTGTCGCCCGCGCGCGTTCCGGCATGCGCGACGGCGTGGTAGCCGGTGCCCATCACGTCGCCGGCGAACAGCGCGACGTCGGCCGACATCTCCTCCGGCACGCGCCGCAGCGTCAGGTTGGCGCGCGGCACGAGCAGCTGCTCGGCCTGGGCGCCCTGCAGGTCGCCGAGCTTGGAGCCGTGGCCGAACGTCCGCCCGCGCTCGCAGCGGTGGTAGTCGCCGCGCACGCACGCGACGCACGTCGCGCACGCGGTGTGGAAGCAGCCGAGCACGCGGTCGCCGACCGCGACGCGCTCGACGTCGTCGCCGACCGCGAGCACCGTCCCGACGAACTCGTGGCCGATCGTGAAGCCCTTCTCGACGGGCACGCGGCCGTGGTAGATGTGCAGGTCCGAGCCGCAGATCCCCGTCGCCTGCACGCGCACGATCGCGTCGTCGGCCGCCGCCAGCTCGGGGTCGGGGCGCTGCTCGAGCGCGACCTCGCCGGGGGCCTGATAGGTGACGACGTGCATCGCTTACTCGCTCTCCTGGTCGTGGATGAAGAAGCCCTCGCCGGTCGAGCGCCCGAAGCGGCCCGCGAGCGCGAGCCGGCGCAGCAACGGGGCGGGACGGTAGCGCTCCTCGCGGTACTCGTCGCCGAGCGCCACGAGGACCGTGAGGACGTGGTCGAGCCCGATCTCGTCCGCCCACGCGAGCACCCCGCGCGGGTAGTTGAGGCCGTGGATCACGCCGGCGTCGACGTCGTCCGGCGTGCCGACGCCCTCGCCGACGGCGAACGCCGCCTCGTTGACGAGCTGGCAGACGATCCGCCCGAGCACGAGCCCGGGCGCGTCGCCGACCCACGCGCTGTGCAGCCCGAGCGTCGCGAAGAACCGCTCGGCGGCTGACGCGGCGGCGTCCAGGCTGTCCGGCCCGCGCGTCAGCTCGACGAGCGCGCCGGGCTCCAGCGGCGGCAGCGCGTGGAAGCCGACGGCCGAGCCGCCGGGGTCGAGCGTGGCGAGCGAGCCCTCGTGGCAGCAGATCGCCTGCGGGCCGCCTTGCAACGGCGGGTCCTCCTCGGTGCTGCCGCAGTCGAGGATCAGGAACGGCGCCTCGCCCTCCGCCTCGGCGGGGGCGCGGACGTCCCAGCCGGCCTCCTCGGCGCGCACGCGCAGCAGCTCGGCCAGCGTCAGCTCGCCTGCTACGACGACGAGGCCGTTCCCTCCGCCGGCCTTCGGCGGCTCCGGATCGTCGGGCCGGTGCGGGCCGTCGCGGTAGTCGTAGAAGCCGCGGCCGGCCTTGCGTCCGGTGCGGCCGGCGGCGACCATCCGCGCGCTCAGCGGCGAGGGCCGCCAGCGCGGCTCGCCGAAGCTCAGCTCGTGGAAGGAGCGCGCGACGTCGAAGCCGACGTCGACGCCGACGAGGTCCATCAGCTCGAACGGACCCATGCGGAAGCCGCCGCCGAGGCGGCAGCAGCGGTCGACCTCCTCCACGGAGGCGATCCGCTCGGTCACGAGCCGCAGCGCCTCGAGCCCGAACGGGCGGTTGACGCGGTTGACGAGGAAGCCGGGGCCGTCGCTCGCGTCGATGACGACCTTGCCCATCGCCGCGCCGAGCGCGCGGGCGCGCGCGAGCGCGGGCTCGCCGGAGTCCTCGCCGGCGACGACCTCCAGCAGCCGCATCAGCGGCGCCGGGTTGAAGAAGTGCATGCCGACGACGCGCTCGGGGTGCGTCGCGGCGGCCGCGATCGCGGTGACGGGGATCGACGACGTGTTCGTCGCCAGCACGCAGTCGGGCGCGACGATCTGCGACAGCTGCGCGTACAGGCCGTGCTTGAGGTCGAGGCGCTCGGGTGCGGCCTCGACGATCAGCTCGCAGGGCGCGAGCGCGTCGAGTGCGTCCACGGGCTCCAGGCGGGCGCTGGCCGCCTCCGCGTCCGCGCCGGACCAGCGGCCGCGCTCGGCGCCCTTGGCGAGGTTCGCCCGCAGCGTCTCGACGCCGCGCGCGAGCGCCTCGGGCACCGGGTCGTGCAGCAGCGTGCGCGCGCCGGCGAGGCACGCGAGCTGGGCGATCCCGCCGCCCATCGTGCCCGCGCCGAGCACGCCGACGGTGGCGGGGGGTGGGTGGGCGGGATCCTCTCCCTCGCTCATGTCATCGCGTTGATCCCGGTCGCCGCGCGACCGATGATCAGCTTCTGGATCTGCGAGGTGCCCTCGTACAGGGTCGTCACGCGCACGTCGCGGAAGTAGCGCTCGACCGGGTGGTCGTCGACGTAGCCCGAGCCGCCGTGCACCTGGATCGCCGTGTTGGCGGAGCGCACCGCCGCCTCGGTCGCGAACAGCTTCGCGATCGACGTCTCGGTCGTGGACGGCCGGCCCTGGTCCTTCAGGACCCCGGCGCGCCAGGCGAGCCCGCGCGCGGCCTCCATGTCGACGACCATGTCCGCGATCATCGCCTGCACGAGCTGGAAGCTCGCGATCGGACGGCCGAACTGCTCGCGCTCTTTCGCATAGGCGACGGAGGCGTCGACGCAGCCCTGGATCACGCCGACGCAGCCGGAGGCGACCGAGAAGCGGCCGCTGTCGAGCGCCGACATCGCCACCTTGAAGCCCTCGCCGACCTGGCCGAGCAGCGCCTCGTCGGGCACCTCGACCTCGTCGAGCGCCAGCTCGGCGGTGTCGGAGCCGCGCAGGCCGAGCTTGTGGTGGATCTCCTGCGCGGTGTAGCCGGGGTGGCTCGTGTCGACGAGGAAGCAGGCGAGCCCGCGATGCGCGAGGGCGGGGTCGGTCTGGGCGAAGATCAGCGCGACCTTCGCGTGGCTGCCGAGCGAGATGAACATCTTCGAACCGGAGATCGACCAGCCGCCGTCGACCTTCTTCGCGCGCGTCTTCTGGTTGGCGGCGTCGGAGCCGGTGTCGGGCTCGGTCAGGCCGAAGCAGCCGAGCCACTCGCCCGAGCACAGCTTCGGCAGGTAGTGCTGCTTCTGCTCCTCGGTGCCCCACTTGAGGATCGCCGAGCAGACGAGCGAGGTCTGCACCGAGACGACGGTGCGCATCGAGGAGCAGCCGCGGCCGACCTGCTCGACGACGAGACCGTAGGAGATGTAGTCGAGCCCGGAGCCGCCGTATTCGCGGGGGACGATCGCGCCGAGGTAGCCCTGTGCCGCCATCTTGGCGACGAGCTCGAGGTCGAAGTGCGCGTTGCGGTCGTTGTCGCGTGCGCGCGGGACGATCTCCTTGTCGGTGAAGTCGCGGGCGGTCTCGCGAATCAGCTGCTGCTCGTCGGTCAGGTCGAAGTCCATGGCGTCCTTCTCGAGGTTGGGCGGCGCCGAACGCTACCGCCCGCATGGTCCTCGACCCGCCGGTTCGATCGCGGTTCGCCGTTGCTCCCGACCGCGGGGGCAGGATGCGGCCGGGAGCGGCGGACCGTCGCCTCCGCGGCCGGCCCGTGCCGGGCCGACCGCGGAGCGCCGTGGTGGGACTAGATCGCGGGTGATGGGCTGACCGCGATCGCCACGGCCGACGAGACGCCCCGCTGGTTGACCGGGCCACCGGGGACGAGCGTGCGGAACTGGACGCTGCCGGCGGCGACGAGCTTCGTCGACAGCGAGTAACCGGAGCCTGGACCGACGCGCCCGACCGCGATCGAGCGCCACACGCCGCCGTCGAGGCGCTGCAGGAAGATCACGTGATGGGTCTTGTCCGGCTGGACGGTGCCCGTGAACGAGACCGTCTCGCCGACGACCGCGGTCGTCGCGCTCGGGGCGATCGAGACGACGTCGTGCACGCCGATGAAGAGCGCGGCCGTGTGACGGCTGCGGTCGGTCGTGACGCGCACCTTGTAGATCGCGTTGCGCGTCGGGCTCTGCGTGAACGTGTACGCGCCATTGGCGTCGGTCGTGCCGGCTGCGAGCGGGCGGAAGCGGCCGCCGAGCTCGTTGCGGCCATAGAGCGTCACCGACGTGTTCGCACCGTTGTCGAGCGTGCCGGTGATCGTCAGGCTGGAGCCGAAGTCGATCGACGTCGCGCTCGCGCCGATCGTGAAGCCGGCGATCTGCTCCTGCTCGACGGTGATCGAGATCGGCGTCGACTCGCCGCGCAATACGCGGCGGTCGTTGCGCACGACCGTGCGCAGCGAGCGGTCGCCCGCCTGGCGGAAGCGGTGCAGGATCGCGTAGTGGCCGCTCGCGTCGGTGTTGCCGCGGTCGATCGTGCGCCACTGGTCGCCGTTGATGCCGACCTGTGCCTGCAGGATCACGTGCTCCCCGGCGTGCGCGGGCGAGACGGAGCCGGTGAACGCGATCGGCGTGCGCGTCAGCAGCGGACCGGTCGGCTGGTCGAGCGTGACCGTCGCGTGGACGCGCGGGGGATGGTGCGGATGGTGATGGCGATGACGGTGCGCGGACGCCGCGGACGGCACCGCGAGCGCAAGGGCCGCGACGAGCGCGGCGGGCAGAGCGAGACGTGGACGCACAGAAGCCTCCGTTGCTGGCTGGGTGATGGGGATCCCCTCCCGTTGCTCCTCCGACGCTGCGCGGAAGGGGCGGATCGCCTGTTTGAACACTGGTTGCGCGATCGAGTTGCGCACTGTGCGGCGGTCGGCGGACGCATGCACGCGCGGAGGTAGACTCGGTCGCAGCCCATGGATCCGTTCGTCATCGCCATCGGCGGCTTCCTGGGGATCATGCTCCTGTGGGTGCTCTTCCTCGGAGTCTGGTACCCCGGCTCCGGCGCGGACGTGCTCGACTGGCACACCCCCGAGCACCACGCCGAGAACGAGGGCGTGCGCGAGTCCGACGACCTCGCGCAGATGCTCGAGGGCGTCAACGCGAAGCGGCGCGCCCGCGGCGAGCGCGAGCTGACCTTGCGCGAGCTGCGCGAGGGCAAGCCGCTGACTTGATGACGAATTCCATGACCCCACGCGCGCGGATGGCACGCGTAGACCGTCGCTGGATCGGGGTCATCGGCCTTGCCAATACCGCTGGTATTGGCGGCGTCCTGCTTCCCCCGCCCAGCTCGGTCTCCGCGCACCCCCGCGCACGCGCGGCCATGAAATCCATCATCTAGGCTCCCGCGCCATGGCGCGCGTGCTGATCGTCGGCTGTGGCTGTCGCGGGCAGGCGCTTGCGCGCGCGCTGCGCGAGCGCGGGCATGCCGTGCGCGGCACGACGCGCGACCCGGCCGGCCGGGCGGCGATCGAGGCGACCGGCGCGGAGGCGTGGATCGGCGATCCCGACCGCATCGCGACGATCAGCTACGCGCTCGACGGGGTGACGATCCTCTGCTGGCTGATGGGCTCCGCGCAGGGCACGCCGGACGCGCTTGCGGCGCTGCACGGCTCGCGCCTGAAGATGCTGCTGGAGCGCACGATCGACACGACGGTGCGGGGGCTGCTGTACGAGGCGGCCGGCACGGTCGAGCCGGCGCTGCTCGCGGCGGGCGCCGAGACGGTGCGCGTCGCGTGCACGTACTCGGAGATCCCGCATGCGCTGCTGCGCGCCGACCCGGCTGAGCACGACGCTTGGCTCGCCGGCGCGCTCGCCGGCGTCGAGGAGCTGCTCGCCTTTCAGCGCGTCTGAGACCGCGCGCTACACTCGCTCTAAATAGCTAAAAGGCGATAGGGATTTGGAGGTCGAGTTCGCCATGGCTGAGTATGCGAAGGACGTCCTGGTGGAGCCGGAGTGGCTCGAGCAGCACCTGAACGACGAGCGCATCCGCATCGTCGAGGTGGACGAGAACCCGGCGCTCTACGCCGAGGCGCACATCCCCGGTGCGATCGGCTTCGACTGGAAGCTTGACCTGCAGGACCAGGTCAAGCGCGACTTCCTCGGGGCGGCGGAGTTCGGCGCGCTGTTCGGCGGGCGGGGGATCTCCGACGACCACCTGATCGTCCTCTACGGCGATCGCAACAACTGGTTCGCGGCCTACACGTACTGGTATCTGAAGTACTACGGGCACGACGACGTCAAGCTGCTCAACGGCCCGCGCGAGCGCTGGATCGCCGAGGGGCGCCCGACGACGACCGACGTTCCGAGCCACGCGGCCGCGACGTTCACCGCGCATCCCGGCGATGACGCGATCCGCGCCAAGCGCGACGAGGTCTTCGGCGCGCTGGGCGACGGGCGCAAGCTCGTCGACGTGCGCTCCCCGCAGGAGTTCTCCGGCGAGCTGATCGCGATGGTCGGCTACGAGCAGGAGGGCGCGCAGCGCGGCGGCCACATCCCGGGCGCGCAGTCGATCCCGTGGGCGCAGGCGGTGCGCGAGGACGGCACGTTCAAGTCCGCCGACGAGCTGACCGAGCTCTACGGCGGCAAGGGCGTCCTCTCGGGTGAGCCGATCATCGCCTACTGCCGCATCGGCGAGCGCTCCGCGCACACGTGGTTCGTGCTGCACGAGCTGCTCGGCCGCGACGACGTCAAGAACTACGACGGCTCGTGGACCGAGTGGGGCAACCTCGTCGGCGCGCCGATCGAGACGGGCGCGTGATCCGCTAGGAGACGCGCTCGAGCAGCTCGCCGAGGATGCGCGCGGTGACGCCCCAGACGAGGTGCTCGCCGACGAGGTAGGTGTCGGTCTCGAAGGTGATGCCGCGTCGCGTCATCGGACGCAGCGCATAGCCCTCGGCGAGCGCGCTCAGCGGCAGCTCCATCACCGCCGCGACCTCGCGCGGGCTGGGCGTCCACGCGTGCCCCGACTCGATCAGGCCGACGTGCGGGAACACGAGGTAGCCGGTGACGAACGTGCGCACGGGCGCGAGCGTGCCGACGAGCTCGACCGCCGACGGCGGCAGCCCGATCTCCTCGTGCGCCTCGCGCAGCGCCGTCTCCTGCAGCGGCTCGCCCGGATGGTCGCGCCGGCCGCCCGGGAACGCGATCTCGCCGGCATGGCGGCGCAGGTCCTCGTGGCGCCGCGTGAAGACGGCGTGCAGCTCGCCGTCGGCCTCGAACAGCGGCACGAGCACGGCCGCCTCCGTCTCGCCGGCGGCCAGCTCCGGCGCGGTCGCCGCGGGCGTGGCGGCGAGCGCTCGGCGCAGCTCGTCGCGCAGCTCGCTCATGCGCCGCCGCCGCCGCCGGTCAGACGACGAGCTCGACGCGCTCGTCGAACATGACCTCGCCGTCGAGCGTGCGGTGGATCGGGCACTTCGCCGCGATCACCGACAGGCGCTCGACCTGCTCCTCCGTGAGCGACTTCGGCAGGCGCAGCACGAGCGTGAAGCGCGTCGGGGCGCCCCGCTCGGCGGGCGCGTACTCGGCCTCGACCTCGATCCCGCCGATGTCCCAGCCTTTGCGCTGCGCGTACATCTCGACTGTGATCGCGGTGCACGACGCGAGGCTCGCGGCGAGCAGCTCCTGCGGATTCGGCGCCTCGTCCTCGCCGCCGGACTCCGGCCCCTCGTCGGCCTCGAGCCGGTGCTCGCGCACGTCGATCTCATGCTTGAACGTTCCGGTTCGCCGCGCAGTCGCCTTCATAATTGCGGCATCGTATCGATGCGCGGCGCGTGGGACCCGGAACGCGTCTTCACCATGCGGCGCCGGGCGCCAGCAGCGGGTCGTCCCACAGCCGCTGGTCCTCGCGCCCCAGGCGCCAGAAGCCGACGCCGCCGAGGCCGTGGTCGGCGGCCATGCGGATGCGGTCGCCGATCGTCGCTCCGTCGGGATACCAGACGTCGTGGGCGACGCCGGCGGCGGTGTACGTCGCGTGGTACGTGTCGCTGGCGCTGTCGAGGACGACGGACGCCCCCAGGCCGGGCAGCCGCGGGACGACGTCGTCGTACTCGTAGGCGGTCGCGGGATGGCTCGCGCCGCCGCCGGCCGGCCAGTCCATCGCATACAGGTTGGTTCCGTAGATGAACTTGTGCGGTTGCGGCATCGTCGCGACGTAGTCGGCAATTTGGCGCGTCCACGTTGCATCGTCCTGCGAGCCGGGCACCGAGGTGGACCAGTGCAGGCCCCACGCCATCACGAACAGGTCGTCGACGGGCGAGTTGGCGAGCGCGATGTAGTCGAAGATCCCCGAGCGCGAGTGGGTCGGCACGTCCTTCGCCTTCGGCGAGACGGCAAGCGTCAGCAGCCGGCCGTCGGCGTGCAGACGGTTGGCGAGCTCGGTGACGAACGAGGTCAGCGCGGCGCGGTCGGCGTACGGCCCCGCCTCGAAGTCGAGCGAGATCCCGTCGTAGCCGTGATCGGCCGCGAGCCCGGCGAGCTGGTCGAGCCAGGCGGTGCGCGTCGAGGCGTCCGTGAGGATCTGGTGGATGACCGTCGTGCGCTGGCAGTTGATGCGCGGCATCAGGCGCACCTTGCGCGCCTGCGCCCAGTGCGTCACGAGCGGGTCGTCGACGCCGGCGAGCGTCGCCGAGCTGGTGCAGTCGAAGTAGGTCGGATAGAGGTAACCGATCTCGCGATAGTGGGCGCGGAAGTCCGCGAAGCTCTGGTCGGTCGTCGCCAGCAGGAACGCGTGCGCGCTGCCGGTGCTCGGGACCGGCTCCTGCGTCTGCACGCTCGCCACGGCCGAGGCGGCGCTCGCGTAGCCGAGCCCGTCGATCGCCACGACGGTGAAGCGGTACGTCGTGCTCGCGGCGAGGTTGTCGAGCAGCACCGAGGTCCCCTGCACCTGCTTGACGACGACGCCGTCGCGCAGGATCCGGTAGCCGGCGATCCGCCCGGCGTCGACGTGGCTGGGCTGCCACGTCAGGCCGACCTCGGTGTCGGAGACGGCGAGCGCCTGCACGCCCTCGGGCCGCGTCGGGGCGTGGTGGCCGAGCTCGACCGTGACCGCCGCGCTCGGAGCGCTCGCGTGCCCGGCGCTGTCGACGGCGAGCACGGCGAAGCGGAAGCTGCGCCTCGGCGGCAGCTTCAGCCGCCAGGTCGGCTTGGCGGTCTGTCCGACGGTCGCGCCGTTGCGCAGCAGGCGGAAGCCGGCGGGCTTGCCGTCGCCGCGCCGGCCGGCGCGCCAGTGCAGCGTCACGCCGCGCTCGTCACCGCGGGCGGCGAGGTCCAGCGGGCGGCCCGGCATGCGGAAGCTGATGCGCATGCGGCGCGTGGCGGCGCAGCGGGCGCGGCCGTGAAGCGGGACCAGCGCGACGCTGAAGCGGTGCACGTGCCCGAGCGTGACGGGCACCCGCAGCGCACGGTGGGTCGTCTGGCCGACGACGGTGCGGTCGCGCAGCACGCGATAGCGCAGCCCGCGCCGATGCGCGGCGCCCGCCGGTGCGTGCCAGCGCAGGACGCCTACGGTTGCGCCGAGCGCGCGGCGGAACTGCAGCGCCGACGGGCTTGCGCCCCTGCAGCCGTGCGCCGCCGCGGATGCGGCTGCGGGCAGGCCGAGTGCCGCGGCGACGAGCGCGACCCCGGCAAGAAGGGCGATCCGCCGCCGCAGGGTGCGGCAGGCCAGGCCGGGAGCGTTGCACATGGAGATCCGTCTCCTGTCGTCGATTCGGGGTGTTGCGGGCGCTCGAACGTGCCGCGCAGCGCGTGGACGCGCTGGGCGACGGCCGGCGCGACGCGCGGGGCGATCGCCACGAACGGCGTCGCCGACAGCGGCACCAGCGCGAACGCGAGCAGCCGTTGCCGCAGCATCAGGCCGGCTCCGCCAGCGGCTCCAGCGCCGCGGTCGAGGGACGCGTGCCCCAGTCGGAGCTGCGCGCGGTGAGGATCGCCCAGTAGGTCTGCCACAGCAGGAACACGATGTAGAAGCCGCAGAAGGCGATCCCGTAGATCCAGCGCGGGTCGTAGCGGCGCCGGCGCACGACGTAGTAGAGGCCGTAGGCGAGCGACATCGCGTAGAGCCCGCCGAGGTAGACCAGCGGCGCGCCGCGCCCGCCGAGCAGCGGCATCCACAGCAGCGAGCGGATCGCGACGATCGGCGCGATCAGCGAGATCACCGTGCCGGCGTAGATCTGGATCGAGGCGAGCGGGTGCTTGCGCCAGGCGAAGCGCGCGAGCAGCAGCGACTCGCGCGTCCACGAGCGCTTCCAGCGCAGCTGCTGGCGCAGGAACTGGCGCAGCGTCGAGGGGACCGCCGTGTGCGAGACGGCGTCGGCCGCGTACTTGACGCGCCAGTCGCGCAGCACGAGGTTCGTCAGCGCGCGGTCGTCGCCGAAGGTGGCGGGCGCGCCGAGGAACGACTGCCGCTCCCAGCCGTCGAGGTGCGGGAGGATCGCGGCGCGGCGGTAGACGGAGAAGCAGCCTGAGCAGCACGTGACGCAGTTGAACAGCGACTCCGCGGCCTTCACGACGCGGAACGCGACGAAGTAGCGCACGACCTGCATGCGCGTGAGCCACGAGTCGTCGACGTTCTGGACGTCGGCATGGCCGCAGATCGCGCCGACCTTCGGGTCCGCGAAGCCCTGGACGATCCTGCGCAGCGCGTCGGGCTCGAGCGTGCTGTCGGAGTCGACGAAGGCGAGGATGTCCGCGCCGGTGACGCGGATGCCGGCGGCCATCGCGGCGCGCTTGCCCTGGTTGTGGCCGAGGTCGATCACGCGCACGCGCGGCTCCTGCGCCGCGACCTGCCGGATCTGCGCAAGCGTGTCGTCGGTCGAGCCGTCGTTGACGGCGACGAGCTCGAGCTTCTCCGGCGGGTAGTCGAGCGTGAGCAGCGACCGCAGCGAGCGTGCGATCGCCGCCTCTTCGTTGAACGCCGGCATGACGATCGCCACGTGCGGTTCCAGCCCCGCGTCGCGCGGCGCGCGGTAGGGCAGCGACAGCAGGAAGCGGGCGGCGATCAACGCGACGACGACGAGGCCGTAGACGAGCAGCGCGACGTCGCCGCCGGTCGCGTCGAACCAGAGGCCGTGGTAGGCGATCGCGGCGACGAGCAGGATCCCCAGGTAGACGGCGGCGAGCGTGCGGATCATGGCGTCGGCGCGGTTGGGCTTGGCGGCGGGGGCGCCGTCGCTCGCGGGTGACGCGGGCGGGGCGACCGACGGGGGATGGGGATGCAGGACGTTCATCGCCTAGAGCAGGTGCCGGCGGCGGCCGAGGCGGGTGCGGTAGGTCGCGTCGAGCACGTGGTCGCAGCTCGCGAGCCAGTCGCGGTCGGTGCCGTCGTGCAGGGTCGTGACGACGACGAGGTCGAAGACGCGCGCGTCCGGGCGCGGCACCGAGCGCAGCGTGCGCCCGCTCGGCAGCTTGACCGAGGGCACGCGCGGGTCGTGGTAGGCGACCTCGACCCCGGCGCGCTCGAGCTCGGCGGCGATCGCGAGGCTGGGCGACTCGCGGGCGTCGGCGACGCCCGGCTTGTACGCCATCCCCGCGATCAGCACGAGCGCGCCGTCGGGGTCGAGGTTGCGGTCGTCGAGCAGGTCGAGCGCGCGGCGCGCGACCGTGCCGGGGCGCGCGGCGATCCCGGCCATCGCGATCTCCGTGATCGGCGCGCGCACGCCGGCCGCGCGCAGCGGCGCGAGCAGGTAGTGCGGATCGACCGGGATGCAGTGCCCGCCGACGCCGGGGCCGGGGTAATGGGCGAGGAAGCCGTAAGGCTTCGTGGCGGCGGCGTCGACGATCTCGACCGGGTCGAGCCCGAGGTGCGTCGTCAGCGCCGCCATCTCGTTCGCGAACGCGACGTTGACGGCGCGGAACGTGTTCTCGTAGAGCTTCGTCAGCTCGGCCGCCTCCAGCGAGGAGACGGTGTGGATGTTCTCGGTCGTGGGGGCGAGGATCTCCTTCGCCCTGCGGGCGCAGTCGGGCGTGGCGCCGCCGAGCACGCGCGGGACGGCATGCTGCTCGACGGACTGGTCGCCCGGGTTGACGCGCTCGGGGGCGAACGCGACGGCGACGTCGATCCCGGCGTGCAGTCCGCGCGCGGCGAGCGGCTCGAGCAGCAGCTCGCGGGTGGAGCCGACCGCGGAGGTGGAGGTGAGGATCAGCGTCTGGCCGGGTCGGGCGAGCGCGACGGTGGCGGCGCAGGCTTGCTGCAGCGCCCGCGGGTCGGGGCGCAGCTGCTCGTCGACCGGGGTCGGAACGCAGATGATCACCGCGTCGGCGCCGGCGAGCGCGATCGGGTTGGCGGTGAGGCGCAGGCGCTCGCCGGCGAGCGCGCTGCCGAGGCGCCCGACGTCGGCGCGCGGCAGGTCGACGTGGGTGTCGCGGATCGCGCTGAGGCGCGGCTCTGAGACGTCGATGCCGACGACCTCGCAGCCGGCGTCGTGGAGCGCGAGCGCGGTGGGGAGGCCGACGTAGCCGAGCCCGACGACGGCGACGGTGGGGAGGACGGTGCGGGCGGCGGGGGCGGCGGGCGCCGGAGTGGCCGGCACCGCTTCGAGGATCATCGCGACAGAGGCGGGGGCTTCTTCGAGCTCGGGCTCGAGCACGTGCGCTTCGGACACGGAGGATCCTCCTGGAGGGATCGATGGGCGAATGCGGGGACGCGCGCCGGCTGCCATGGTGGTCCCGGTCCGGCGCGCTCCCCAATTATCGGCAGTCCCCCGCCAGAGGCCATGGTGTCACGACCCCATCCTGACCGTTGATTAAACGACGTGGTTACTCAATCTCGCACCAAACCTACCTATCACGTTTTACGGTGAATGCGAGAACCGCGGCTCGATCGCGATCTCCGTGCGCAGGCTGTTGGCGATGAAGCACTCGCGATGGGCGGTCTCGACGAGCCGGCGCAGCCGCTCCTCGGACACCTCACCGCGGATCGCGATGTGCGGGCGCAGGACGATGCGCGCGATCCGCATCGGCCTGTCGTCCTCGGGCATGAAGCCCTCCGCGTCGTCCTCGTAGGCGACGACGTCGATGCGCGCGCGGGCCGCGACGGCGAGGAAGGAGAGCATCTGGCACGAGCTGGCGGCGAGCACGAGCAGCTGCTCGGGGTTGAGCTTCGCGGGGTCGCCCCGAAAGGCCGGGTCGGACGAGAGCGCCAGCGCGATCGCGGCCGGCGGGGCGTTCATCGTATGGGAGCGGTCGTAGGCGGCGATGCCCCCGGCGGTCGAGCCGCTCCAGGTGAGGTGGGTGTGGTAGCGGTGGGTGTGCGGCTCAGCGGCCGCGGGCGGGTCCTCGATGTCCATCCGCGCGACGAGCCCGTCCTCGATCGCGTAGACGTGCACGACGCGGCCGTCGGAGATCACGTCGCCGTCAAGCGACCGCACGACCTGATGGACGTCGACCGCGACCCGGCCGTCGTCACGCGCCGTGAAGGCGTTCGGCTCCACGCGCGAGTCGATCAGTCCGAACTGCCGCGTCCAGTACGCACGGACCGCTTCGCGGCCTGCGACCCGTCCGCCCTCCATCCCATTCGGCCAGTCCACGCCGGGCGCCATGAGCACCAGCGCCGCATCGATGTCACGGGCGTTGAACGCCGCATAGGCGCGTCGCAAAAGCTGCTCATCCTCGGGCCGTGCCGCCATCGCCCGATCCTACCCCCGAAACGCCCGTATACTCGGAGGAACGGGGCGTGGCGCAGCCTGGTAGCGCGCCTGCTTTGGGAGCAGGAGGTCCTGGGTTCGAATCCCGGCGCCCCGATCGACGGAAACGCCCGTCCTGCCGGGGATTAAGCTGGCTCGTGGCACATCACATCGGAGCCTCGGTAGGGAGTACCAGCCGGGAGTACCAGGGTGCACGCTGCCAGGGTACGCGAGAGGCCAAGTCACGTTGGTTCGGAATCTCGCCGTGGAGGGGGCGCTGCTGCGAGTGGGTCGTGGCCGGCGCATTGCGGCGGCGGGTCTCCTGTTCTGATGGCGGTGACTGGTCGACTTGCACTGGTCGCGTCGATTGCGTCGAGGGCGTCATCGCGCGCGCGGGACGCTACGCGCTGAGGGCCGGTCGTCGGTTACGCCGCTTCTAGAGATATCGTCTTTTCATGCAGATTCGCGTGGAGGAGCAGCAGGCCCTGGTTGCGGATGAGGTCGCGGCGCTCTTCGCCGTGGTTAGGCCGATCCTCGAAGGACTTCTCTATGGATTGAAGGCCAACATCGTCGCCGAGGCCGGTGGTCGAGAGGGAGTGAAGCTGGAAGTTCTGACACGCCTCTACGAGCCCGGCGACGGTGACTGCGGCATCTGCTTTGAATACGCGGTCCACGACGCGATGCGTCGGCAGGATCCACACGTTGTCGAGCGAGTCGAACATGCTCTTGGCATGTGCAACATCCCGGGAGGTGAGCTTGGTTCGATCTTGTTTGGTGCTGAGAAGGCGGGATCCCAGCAGCTCATCGAGACTGCCAAGGAAGCGTTAACCGACGACTCGCTCCTGATGTACGGCCAGCGTGGCCGGCCGGCGCGCTTGAAGCGTCAGATCGACTTGATGGCACAGGCGTTCCGGAGCAAGAGGCGTACGGACATCCTTCCCAACAGCATCAGCGGTCTCTGGAAGGCGGATCTGTTTCTCGGACATACCGACACGGACAAGTGGGTGGGCACAAGCGTCAAGATCAATGCCAGCAACCTTGAGCCCGTCAAGGGTCTGCGCGTCGGAATCGTCCCGGTCAAGGCTGGTAAGAGCGATATGCCGTTCAAGGATGATCAAAAGAACCTCGTCGTGTGTCCCCTGCTTCACGACGGAAGCTTCATGGAGGTGTTCTACTCCGGCTGGCGCATCGTTCAACAGTTCATCGATGCGAAGGCCAAGATGCCGAGGGAGGTCGCGTTGCCGCGACCGCCCGAACGGGAGGTAGCAAGAGCATTGTTCGACCGCCGCGGGTTCCCCGTCGTCGACGTCATCGATGCTCTTCGTCCCCTTGCTCAGCCACATCTGTTGGGTACTCAGGCCTACGATGCTGAGCTGGTTCTCACACGTGGCACGGAGGTGGAAACACAAGCCGTTCTGGCACCGGTCGGCAAGAAGGACTAGACGCGAGGCGCCCTGAGCGTGCGCCCGAGGATCCGAGGCTATTCAGGCTTGTTGCCGCTTCCTCGCCATCGGTCGCCTGGGAGCGAACGATCAGAGGTCGCTGGGAGCGATGACGAAACCGAGGCGTTTGGCACCGCGCCGAAGGCGTCCGTCGAGTGTGAGGAGTCGGCAGTCGAGCAGCCGGGCGAGGGCGACGTACTCGGCGTCGTAGGTCTTCTTCCAACCGAACTCCTCGGCGACTCGCCAGGCCTCGCGGGCGAGATCGCGTGGATCAGTGAATCTGATCGGCGCTGAGCCGAGTCGCTCCAAAGCGGTATCGATGACGTGCGCCGACACGACGTGGCGCCAGTGCATCACGTGCAGAACGGACAAGGCTTCCGCTCGGAGTAGAGGCGGCGCGACGAGCTCCTGGTCGGCGAGTGCGTCGAAGCCGGCTTTGCTCACGCAGAGGTCAACGACGACGTTCGCGTCGATGACCAGCATGTGGCCTCAGCGGCCAGCGCGGGATTCGCGGAGGAAGGCGACGATGTCCGGCATCGGCTCACCGTCGATCGTCCGGTCCCAGCCGGGTGGCAGCGGCACCATGTCGCTCTTGGCGGCCTTGTCGAGGTCGCGCTCGCGGATGACGTGATGTGTACCCACACGCTCGGCGAGGAGGCGGCCGGAGTTGATCCAGCGGCGGATCGTCGCGGGGTCGCGGCCAACACGGCGGGCGGCTTGGGGGACGGTGAGCATGCCTCGGATTCTAGGGCCTCAGGCGGAGGAGAACGCCAAATCGGGAGTACCACGGGGCGCACCGTTCGTGCCCGCGAGTGCGCGAGACCGATGGCTTCTAAGCGCTCCCGTTCCGCGCCTAGCAGGGAAGGCGCAGGAGGTTGCGGTTTGGAGCAGGAGGTCCCGGGTGCCATGACTGCCTATGACGCGCCGAACAGCTCGATGCGCGCGGTGTGTCCTGGCGCGGAGGCGAGCCGGGCGTCGCAGGTGATGAGGGGGGCGCCCAGCGTCTCGGCGAGTGCGACGAAGGTTGCGTCGTAGGCGGTGAGGTTGTGGCGCAGCTGCCAGACGCGGTCGCTGAGCGGCTGGTGGGGGTAGCGCACCAGCGTGAGATCGGCGAAGTCGCTGCGAGCGTCGGCGGCGCGTTCGTTGGTGATCGCGCCTCCGATCGCCATGCCGCGCAACGCATGCAGCACTTCGGTGTCGACGAGGTGTGGTGCGTGCAGGTCGCCGTCGAGCGCGAGGCGCTCGACGAGCCCAGGTGCGGGGTCGCTGGCGGCGAGCGCCTCGAGGACTGCTGACGTGTCGACGACGAGCACCGGCTCAGTCGCGATCGCGCCCGGCGCGCACCGCTCGGACGATCGCTTCGCTCTGTGCGCCACCGGCGCGTGCACGAGCGCGGGCGAGCAAGTCCGCCACGGGCGGGTGCTCGGCGACGCGTTCGAGCTCGTCGAGCACGAAGTCGGAAAGGGAGATGCCGGCGGCCGCCGCGCGCGTGCGCAGCGCGCGGTGCACGGTGTCGGGCACGTTGCGTACCTGGATCGTCTTCATGGGGCGAGACTACCAACTGCATGTGGCACATGCAATCTGCACCCACGCGAATCGGGTTGCCCACTGCCGGGTACACGGGCTGCGACTCCAACCACGGACTTCGGGAGGGCAGATGCCGCCGCGAGGTGTGAAGAAAGGGACGAAGCGCGCTCGTCAGTACGAGCACGTCAAGCAGAGCGAGCGCGACCAGGGGCGCTCGGAGTCGCGCGCCGAGGAGATCGCGGCGCGCACGGTGAACAAGGAGCGGGCGCGGGCGGGCGAGTCGCGCAGCAGCTCGCGCTCCTCGACCGACGACATCTCCTCCGGGCGGCGCGGCGGGCTGCGCTCGGGCAAGCCCGGGCCGCGGGGCCGCACGCGCGACCAGCTCTACAACGAGGCCCGTCAGCTCGGGATCGACGGCCGCTCGAAGATGAGCAAGGCGCAGCTGCAGCGCGCGATCGCCGGCAAGAAGAGCTGACGGCGGGCGGGGGCTCGACGCGGCGGCGGTCGCGCCTTGCGGCCGCCGCCGTCCGCGGGTAGTGTTCCATTGATGGCTGTCGATATAACGGTCGTCCCGAAGCGGAAGCGTGCGGCCGGCGAGCGCTGCTGCGAGCCGGTCGTGCTTCCCGATGTGGACGAGGCGGGCGCGGCGCGGATCGCGGCGGTGGCGAAGGCGCTGTCCGACCCGATCCGGGTGCAGCTCGTGGACGTGCTGCGCGGCCACGCGGGCGAGGTCTGCGTGTGCGAGCTGGAGCCGTTGTTCGACGTCGCTCAGCCGACGCTCTCCCACCACCTGCGCAAGCTGCGCGAGGCGGGGCTCGTCGGCGTCGAGCGGCGCGGCCTGTGGGCGTACTACTACGTGCTGCCGGACGCGCTCGCCGAGCTGCGCGGGTGGCTGGACGATGCGGCCTGATCTGCTGCGCCGCGCGCTCGCGGAAGGGCTGGCCGCGTTCGCGCTGGTGTTCGCCGGCTGCGGAGCGATCATCGCGAACACGGTCCACGCCGGCGCGCTCGGCGGCATCGGAGTCTCAGCGACGTTCGGCCTCGTCATCATGGCGATGATCTATGCGACCGGGCACCTCTCCGGCGCGCACATCAATCCGGCCGTCACCGTCGCGTTCACGCTGACGCGGCACTTCCCGGTCAAGGACGCGTTCGCGTACGTCGCCGCGCAGCTCGCCGGTGCGACGACGGCCGCGTTCGCGCTGCTCGCGGCGTGGAGCGCGAAGCCGGCTGCGCTCGGCGCGACGGTCCCGAGCGTCGGCGCCGGGACGGCGTTGCTCTACGAGATCGTTCTGTCCGCGTTCCTGATGTTCGTCATCATCGCCGTGGCGACCGACACGCGCGCCGTGGGCGCCGCCGCTGCGCTCGCGATCGGCGGGACGGTCGGGCTCGACGCGCTGTTCGGCGGGCCGATCACCGGGGCGTCGATGAACCCCGCGCGGTCGTTCGGGCCGGCGCTCGCGTCCGGCACCTGGACGGACTTCTGGATCTACGTCGTCGGGCCCGTGGTCGGCGCGTGCCTCGGCGCGCTCGCCTACCAGCTCGTGCGCGGCGAGCATCCGCGCACAGCCACCGTCGCGGACACGGCGTGATGGCGACGGTGCTGTTCGTGTGCCTGCACAACGCCGGCCGCTCGCAGATGAGCGCGGCGCTGTTCGAGCAGGCCGCCGCCGGACGACACCGCGCCCTGAGTGCGGGCACGGCGCCGGCCGAGCACGTCCACCCCGAGGTCGTCGACGTCATGCGCGAGCTCGCGATCGACCTCGCCGACCGCACCCCGCAACTGCTCACGCGCGAGCTGGCGGAGCAGGCCGATGTGGTGGTCACGATGGGCTGCGGAGACGCCTGTCCCTCCATCCCCGGCAAGCGCTACGTCGACTGGCAGCTCCCGGACCCGAAGGGCCAGCCGATCGAGACGGTCCGCGCCACGCGCGACGAGATCGCCGAGCGCGTCCGCGCGCTGCTCGCCGAGCTGGACCATGACGCCGGGCGTCCGGCGGGCGGCTGAACACTACGACAGCGCCGGCAGTCGGAGCACGAAGCGCGCGCCCGTGGTGGAGTGCTCGGCGGTGACCTCGCCGCCGTAGGCGCGTGCGACGCGGCGTGCGAGCGGGAGGCCGAGTCCGGCGCCGCCGACGCTGCTTGCGCCCGGCTCGAACAGCATCTCGGGGTCGCGGCCGTCGAGTCCGGGGCCGTCGTCCTGGACGCCGAGGCAGACCTCGGCATGCTCGCGGGCGATCGTCACCGCGACGCTGTCGCGGGCGTGGCGGATCGCGTTCTCGAGCAGCGGTCTCAGCGCCTGGGCGACGGCGTCCTGCTCGGCGCCGACGCGCAGCTGCCCGGCGCTGGGAGCGCGGGTGAGCGTGATCTGCGCGCCGGCGGCGCTGAGGCGCAGCGCCTCGATCGCCTGCGCCGCGCCGGCGTGCGCGTCGGAGGATCCGCGCATCGGCTGGGCGTCGCTGCGCGCGACGGTCAGCAGCGTCTCGATCACACGCTCCATCCGCTCGGTGCCGCGCAGGATCTGCGTCAGGGCGACCCGCGCCTGCGGTGGCGTCGCCGCGTCGCGCAGCGCGAGCTCGGCCTCGCCGCGCACGCCGCTCAACGGCGTGCGCAGCTCGTGCGCCATCTCCGCGGAGAAGCGCTGCTCGTGGCGCAGGCTGGTGGCGATCCGCGCGAGCAGCTGGTCGAGCGTCGCCGACAGGGCGGTCAGCTCGTCGCGGGGCGGGCCGAGGTCGAAGCGACGGTCGAGATCGTGCTCGCTCCAGTCGGCCGCGCGCCGCGTCATCTCGGCGACGGGCTCGAGCGCCTTGCCGACTGCGCGGCGCGCGAGCAGGACACCGGCGCCGAGCACGAAGGCGTCGAGCAGGATCGTGCCGAGCAACGCGATCCGCCGCGTGTGCTCGTACGGGAGCAGCGAGGCGCCGACGACGATCGTCGCGCCCCGACGCCCGGCGCCCGGCAGGTCCGCCGGCTCGGCGCGCAGGCGCACGTCGCCGACGGAGACCTGCGTGACGTCATGGACGCTCGCGAGCGCGGCGGCCGCCCGCTGAACCGCCGGTGGCGCCTCGGGGCGGCGCACGAGCCGTCCGCGGGCGAACACCCAGGCCTGGTCGTCGAGCGCCGCGTCCCCGGCCGCGTCGCGCACGACGATGCGTCGGTGCTCGACGCTCACGAGCGCGAGCTGCGCGTCGGCGCGTTCGCGCAGGCGCGCCGCGAGGTCGCGGTCGAGCTGGCGCGACAGCAGCGCGTTGACGCCGAGCGTCAGGACCGCGAGCCCGAGCGCCAGCACGAGCGCGGTCGCCAAGGTCACGCGGTCGCGCAGGTCGAGTCGGCTCATCGCAGCGCGTACCCGACGCCGCGGACCGTGTCGATCCTCTCCCCGCCGCCGACGGTCGCGAGCTTGCGTCGCAGGCGGCCGATGTACGTGTCGAGCGTGTTGGCGTGCACGATCGCCCCCTCCGGCCATGCGGCCGCCGTCAGCTCCGCACGCCGCAGCACGTCACCCGGGCGCGCGGCGAGCGCGGCGAGGATGCGGAACTCGGTCGGCGTGAGCGTCGCGGTCCGCTCGCCACGGCGTAGGGCGTGCGCCGCCGGGTCGAGCCGCAGCCCGTCGGCCAACGGTGCCGGCGCAGCGGTCGGCGACGCACGCCGCAGCAGCGCCTGCACGCGCACGAGCAGCTCCGCGAGCGCGAACGGCTTGGTCAGATAGTCGTCGCCGCCGGCATGGAAGCCCGACACGCGGTCCGGCAGCGCGTCGCGCGCCGTCAGGAACAGCACGGGTGCGGTGATGCCGTGCGTGCGCAGCGCCTGGCAGACGTCGCGACCGTCCGCGTCGGGCAGGCCGATGTCGAGCACCAGCAGGTCCGGCGGCGAGGCGGAGAACGCCTCCACGGCCTCGTGCCCGGTCATCGTCGCGCGCACCTCGAAGCCCTCCGCGCTCAGCGCCCGGGTCAGCACCGACCTCAGGTCGGCGTCGTCCTCGCACAGCCCGATGCGCGCCGAGGTCATGCGCTGATGATGACTGGACGGGCCTGATCGCACCGGCCTCCGTTCAGGTTTCACTCAGGTGAGCTGTGCCAGTCTCCCGCCCCATGTCGACCGTCACGCAACCGCGGATGACACGCCTCTCGTCACCGCGGCGGATGCTGAACAAGGTCCCCGAGGTCACGCTCTACTTCTGGATCATCAAGATCCTGGCGACGACCGTCGGCGAGACCGGTGCCGATTATCTCAACGAGAACCTCGGCTTCGGCCTCACCAACACGACGTACGTGGTCGGTGCGCTGTTGGTCGTGGCGCTGGCATTTCAATTCAGGACGAGGAAGTACGTGCCTGGGATCTACTGGCTCGCGGTCGTCCTGATCAGCGTCGTCGGCACGCTCATCACCGACAACCTGACCGACAACTACGGCGTCGCGCTGACGACGACCACCACGCTCTTCAGCGTCGCGCTCGCGATCACGTTCGCCGCCTGGTACCGGAGTGAGCGGACGCTCTCGATCCACACGATCCACACGACTCGGCGCGAGGGCTTCTACTGGTTGGCGATCCTCTTCACCTTCGCGCTGGGGACCGCCGCCGGCGACCTGATCGCCGAGCGTCTCAACCTCGGCTATCCGCTCTCCGCACTGATGTTCGCCGCGGCGATCGCCGTGGTCTACGTCGCCCACGTCCGCTTCGGGGTCGGCGCGATCCTCGCCTTCTGGATCGCATACATCCTCACCCGCCCGCTCGGCGCGTCGCTCGGCGACCTGCTCTCGCAGACCCGCGCCGACGGCGGCCTCGGCCTCGGCACCACGCTCACGAGCCTGCTGTTCCTCGCCACGATCCTCGCGCTCGTCGTCTACCTCACGATCACGAAGGTCGACGAGATCCCGCCCGAGCCGCAGAGCGACCTCGTGCTGCGATCGTCCGAGGACGAGTAGGCCGACATGTCGGCAAGCGACCGGGCGGACGCGACCGCGACGACGCGCCCCGGCGCCTCCAAGGTGCCGGAGATCACGGCGTACTTCTGGATCGTCAAGGGCCTGACGACGGGCATGGGCGAATCGACGTCGGACTTCCTGGTGCACCGCCTCGTGCCCGAGATCGCGGTCGTGCTCGGCGCGATCGGGCTCGCTGCCGCGCTGGCGATCCAGTTCTCGACACGCGCCTACAACGCCTGGGCCTACTGGCTCGCGGTCGCGATGGTCGGGATCTTCGGCACGATGGCCGCCGACGTGCTGCACGTCGGCCTCGGCGTCCCGTACGTCGCCTCGACGCTCTTCTACGCGGTCGTCCTCGCCGTCGTGTTCAAGACGTGGCACGCAAACGAGGGAACGCTCTCGATCCACAGCATCCACACGCCCCGGCGCGAGCTGTTCTACTGGGCCGCGGTGCTCGCGACGTTCGCCCTGGGCACCGCCGCGGGCGACCTCACCGCGGTGACGCTCGGCTTGGGCTTCTTCGCCTCCGGCCTGCTGTTCGCGGCCGTGATCGCGATCCCGGCGCTCGGCTACTGGCGCTTCGGCATGAACTCGATCCTCGCGTTCTGGTTCGCCTACGTGATCACCCGCCCGCTCGGCGCCTCATTCGCCGACTGGCTCGCGGTCACGCACAAGCGCGGCGGCCTCGCGCTCGGGACCGGCTGGGTCAGCCTCGCGCTGGGGGCGCTGATCGCCGCGCTCGTCGCCTACCTCGCCTCCACGCGAATGGATGCGCCGGCCGTCGCTGCGTGACGGGTCGCGCTGACCGGCTCCAAGACGTCACCTGCTTGGTAACACTGCGCGCGTGAGGCTCAAGCGCGTACAGGTGGCCGGCGACGGCGCGGGGCCGTCCGCGGCCGTCGAGCGCGACGGGCGCTGGGTCGCGCTGGCGCCGCTGTCGGACGAGCCGTGGGCGCGGGATCTCGTGGCGCTGCTGGCGGGGGGAGCGGAGCTGCGCGCGCGGGTCGAGCAGCTCGTCGCGGGCGCCGAGCCGGCGCCGCTGACCGACGCCGTCCTGCTGCCGTTCGAGCCGCGCTCGCTGCGCGCGTTCTCGATCTATCCCGAGCACGTCGAGCAGTCCGCGCGGGTGCTCGTGCGGCGCTTCTTCCCGAAGCCGGCGGCGGGCGCGATGCGCGCCTTCGAGCGCGTCACCCGCCGCACGTTCCCGCCGCTGAAGCCCAACGCGCAGTTCCTGCAGCAGCCGGCGTTCTACGTCGGCAACCACACCGCGTTCCTCGCCGACGGCGAGACGATGCCGTGGCCGTCGCACACCGACCGCCTCGACTTCGAGCTGGAGCTGGGCTTCGTGCTCGCCGCGCCCGTCGCCGACGCGACGCCGCGGGAGGGCGAGGCGGCGATCGGCGGCTTCTTCGTCGTCAACGACTGGAGCGCGCGCGACGTGCAGGCCGACGAGTACCGTCACGGCATGTTCGGCCCGGCCGTCAAGGCGAAGTCGTTCGCGAACTCGCTCGGCGCCGTCGTCGTCACCGCCGACGAGCTGCTCGACCGCGCGCACGACCTGCGCGGGCGCGTGCGCGTCAACGGCGAGACGTGGAGCGAGACGTCCACCGCCGGCGCGGCGCACTCGCTCGGCGCGCTCGTCGCGGCCGCCTCCGCGGGCGAGCGGCTCGGCCCCGGGGACCTCTTCGCGACCGGCACGCTCCCGCGCGGCTGCGGGCTCGAGCTCGACCGCTGGATCCGCCCCGGCGACGTCGTCGAGCTGGAGCTGGAGGGCCTCGGCACGCTCGCGAACCCGATCGGCGCGCGCGCGTGAGCCGCCGGCGCACGTTCAAGCCGCTCAACGCGCTCGCCACGCTCGGCGCCGCCGCGCACAACGGCTTCGAGCGCCGGGCGGGCGTCGGCGTCTTCCTCGAGCCGTGGATCGGGCGCCGCGCGACGAATGCGCTGTGGAGCGTCGTCCACCCGCTCGGCTTCGTGCGCGCGCTGCACGGCGGCGAGCGCGACGGCCCGCTGCTGGCGTTCAACGCCGGCGTCGCGATCGCCGGGGTCGCCGTGCACTTCGCCGACTGGCCGTGGTCGCGCCGCTGGGGCGTGCTCCCCTGGCTCGACGAGGCCGAGGGCCTCACGCCTGCGCAGATGCCCTATTACAACGCGATCCTCTGGAGTTGGCTGCTCGCGGGCGCCGGCAGCGTCCTGCTCGAGACGCGCCGCCGCGACCTCAAGTACGCGCTCGCCGGCGTCGCGACCGCGCCGCTGCTGCTCGAGTCGGCGCGCCACCACTTCCGCTGGGCGAAGCAGCGGGCGCGCGAAGACCCCGCGCACTGGAGCGCCTCGCTGCTGGACGAGGCGGGATGACCTGGCCCGGAGGCGCGCGCGCCGCCGTCTCGGTGACCGTCGACAACCTCGGCGAGGCGGCCGAGCTCCAGCTCGGCCTGCGCGAGGCCGACGCGCCGCTCGGCGGCCACTACTCCGTCACGACGGCGCTGCCGATCATGCTCGGCGCGCTCGCCGCGGCGCGCCAGCCTGCGACGTTCTTCGTCGAGGGGATCAACGCCGAGATCTACCCCGACGCGCTGCGCGCGATCCGCGACGCCGGTCACGAGCTCGCCTACCACGCGTGGTGCCACGAGGAGTGGGCGGCGCTCGACCCCGCCGCAGAGGCGGCGAACCTCGACCGCGGCCTCGCGGCGCTGCGCGCGATCGGCCTCGAGCCCGCCGGCTTCCGGCCGCCCGGCGGGCGCCTCACGCCGCGCACGCTCGAGCTGCTCGCCGCGCGCGGCCTGCGCCACTGCTCGCCCGCGGGCAGCGCGCCCGGCGTCGAGCGCGGCGTCGTCCTGCTCCCGTTCGCCTGGCCGGCGGTGGACGCGTTCCACGTGCTGCCGGCGTTCGCGGCGCTGCGCGCGCGCCTCACGGGCGACGCCGAGCCGGGCGGCCCGGAGGCCGTGCGCGCGGCGCTGCTGCAGCGCGTCGAGGACGCGCTCGCGCAGGGCGGGCACGCCGTGCTCGTGCTCCACACGTGGCTGATCGAGGCCGAGCTGGACGTCGTGCGGGACGTCCTGGCGCGCGTGCGCGCGGGCGCGGAGCGCGGCGAGCTGTGGGCGGCGCCGTGCAGCGAGGTGGCGGCGTGGATCGCCGAGCACGCGGGCGGCTTCGGCGCCGCACCACGGCTCGACGACACGTCCTGGGCCGCGCCGGCATAGGCGCGCGGCGCGTCCGCGCGGACACGACCGGCGCCGTCTGCCCGCGCCGTCCGCCAAGATCCAGTCCATGCCCAGCGAGCACCTCGACGTGCTGATCGTCGGCGCCGGCCTCTCGGGCATCGGCGCCGCCTGCCACCTGCGGCGCGACTGCCCGGGCAAGCGCTTCGCGGTGCTCGAGGCGCGCGGCGCGACGGGCGGCACGTGGGACCTCTTCCGCTACCCGGGGATCCGCTCGGACTCCGACATGTTCACGCTCGGCTACCGCTTCCGCCCGTGGCGCGGGCCGAAGGCGATCGCCGACGGCGCGACGATCCTCGACTACGTGCGCGAGACGGCGCGCGAGCACGACGTCGAGCGCCAGATCCGCCTCCACCACCGCGTCACCCGGGCCGCGTGGTCGAGCGAGGACGCCCGCTGGACGGTCGACGTCGAGCGCGCCGACAGCGGCGAGGCCTTCCAGATCACCTGCGACTTCCTCTTCGGCTGCACCGGCTACTACCGCTACGACGAGGGCTACACGCCGCAGTTCCCCGGCACCGAGCGCTTCGCCGGGAAGATCGTCCACCCGCAGCACTGGCCCGACGCGCTCGACTACGACGGCAAGCGCGTCGTCGTGATCGGCAGCGGCGCGACGGCGGTCACGCTCGTCCCCGCGATGGCCGAGCGCGCCGCGCACGTGACGATGCTGCAGCGCTCGCCGACGTACATCGTCTCGCTGCCCGCGCACGACCCGCTCGCCCACGCCGTCCACCGCGTGCTGCCCCCGCGCGCCGCCTACGCGGTCGTGCGCTGGAAGAACGTGCTGCTCACGACGCTCAGCTACCGGCTGAGCCGCCGCGCGCCGAACCTCATGCGCAAGCTGATCCGCCGCGGCGTCGAGCGGCGCCTGCCGGAGGGCTACGACGTCGCGACGCACTTCACCCCGCGCTACGACCCGTGGGACCAGCGCATGTGCCTCGTCCCCGCCGGCGACCTGTTCGAGGCGATCGCCCGCGGCGACGCGTCGGTCGTGACCGACGGCATCGAGACGTTCACCGAGCGCGGCCTGCGGCTCGCCTCCGGCGCCGAGCTCGAGGCCGACGTGATCGTCACCGCGACCGGCCTCAACATGCTCGTGCTGGGCGGCATGACGCTGTCCGTCGACGGGCGCGACGTCGACCTCGCCGACACCGTCGGCTACAAGGGGATCATGTTCAGCGGCGTGCCGAACCTGGCGCTGACGCTCGGCTACACGAACGCCTCGTGGACGCTGAAGGGCGACCTCGCCGCCGAGTACGTCTGCCGGCTGCTCAACCACATGGACGCGCGCGGCTACCGCGTCTGCACGCCGCGCCGGCCCGACCCCTCGCTGCCGACCTCCCCGATGGTCGACCTCACGTCCGGCTACGTGCAGCGCTCGCTCGACGCGCTGCCGAAGCAGGGCGCGAAGAGACCCTGGCGGCTGCACCAGAACTACGCGCG
>DASRAV010000034.1:0-24768 GCA_035637995.1 Conexibacter sp.
TCTCCGTCGGCGGCGCGATCGCCGCCGGATCGCTGGCCTACGTCGCAGCCGTGCTCGCGATGGGAATCGACGAGGCGCGCCAGATCCGCACGCTCGTCGCCGGCCGGCTGCGGCGAGGCTGACCGTCTGCGGTAACCGCGCCGAGCGTGCGGCCCCTACGCTGTACGCGCCCATGACCGACCAGGCGCACATCCGCAACTTCTCGATCATCGCCCACATCGACCATGGGAAGTCGACGCTGGCGGATCGGATCCTCGAGCTGACGAAGACGGTCGAGCAGCGCGAGATGCGGGCGCAGCTGCTCGACTCGATGGAGCTCGAGCGCGAGCGCGGGATCACGATCAAGGCGCAGGCCGTCCGCGTCCTCTTCGAGGCCGCCGACGGCGAGACCTACCAGCTGCACCTCATCGACACGCCCGGCCACGTCGACTTCACCTACGAGGTCAGCCGCTCGCTCGCCGCGTGCGAGGGCGCGCTGCTCGTCGTCGACGCCTCGCAGGGCGTCGAGGCGCAGACGCTCGCGAACACCTACCTCGCGATCGACTCCGGGCTCGAGCTGATCCCCTGCCTCAACAAGATCGACCTGCCCGGCGCCGAGCCCGAGCGCGTCGCCGGCGAGGTCGCGGAGCTGCTCGGCGAGCCGGCCGACGAGGTGCTGCGCATCAGCGCGAAGACGGGGGAGGGCGTCGTCGAGGTGCTCGAGCAGCTCGTCCAGCGCGTCCCGCCGCCGCACGGCGACCCCGCCGCTCCGCCGCGCGCGCTGATCTTCGACTCCGAGTTCGACCAGTACCGCGGCGTGATCGCCTACGTGCGCGTCGTCGACGGCACCTTCACGAAGGGCGAGGCGATCCGCGCGATGGCCGCCGGCACCGAAGCGGACATCGACGACATCGGCTTCTTCAATCCGCGCATGACGCCCGTCACGCACCTCGGTCCCGGCGAGGTCGGCTACGTCATAACCGGCGTGAAGGACGTGACGATGCTGCGCGTCGGCGACACGCTCACGACGAAGGCGAACGCGGCCACGCAGGCGCTGCCCGGCTACCAGGACGTCAAGCCGATGGTCTTCTGCGGCCTCTTCCCGATCGACTCCGACGACTATCCCGACCTGCGCGACGCGCTCGAGAAGCTCGTGCTCAACGACGCCGCGCTCTCATGGGAGCCGGAGACCTCCGACGCGCTCGGCTTCGGCTTCCGCTGCGGCTTCCTCGGCCTGCTGCACATGGACATCGTGCGCGAGCGGCTGGAGCGCGAGTACGACCTCGAGCTGATGACGACGATGCCGAGCGTCGAGTTCGAGGTGACGCTCGAGAACGGCGACCACGTCGACGTCCACAACCCCAACGACATGCCGGACCCGAGCAAGATCCGCGAGATCCGCGAGCCGATGATCCGCGCGAGCATCCTCGCGCCCAAGGAGTACGTCGGCACGATCATGGAGCTGTGCCAGGAGAAGCGCGGCGCGCACGTCGGCATGCACTACCTGTCCGCCGATCGCCTGCAGCTCGAGTACGACCTGCCGCTCGCCGAGATCGTGCTCGACTTCTTCGACCAGCTGAAGTCGCGCACGCGCGGCTACGCCTCGCTCGACTACGAGCTCAACGGCCTGGCTCCATCGGACCTCGTCAAGCTCGACATCCTGCTCGCGCACGATCCCGTCGACGCGCTCTCGATGGTCGTGCACCGCTCGAAGGCGCAGGAGGCCGGTCGCGTGCTCGTCGAGAAGCTGCGCCAGAAGATCCCGCGCCAGCAGTTCGACGTGCCGATCCAGGCGGCCATAGGCTCCCGCGTCGTCGCGCGCGAGACGGTCAAGGCGTTCCGCAAGGACGTGATCGCGAAGTGCTACGGCGGCGACATCTCGCGCAAGCGCAAGCTGCTGGAGAAACAGAAGGAGGGCAAGAAGCGGATGAAGCAGGTCGGCCGCATCGAGGTCCCGCAGGAGGCCTTCCTCGCCGTGCTCGAGCTGGGCGACGCGAAATAGCGCGATGGACCTCGGGCTCTCCGGCAAGCGCTGCCTGATCACCGGCGCCAGCCGCGGCATCGGCCGCGCGAGCGCCGAGCTGCTCGCGGCCGAGGGCGCCCGGCTGCTGCTCGTCGCGCGCGACCGCGACGGGCTCGCGGAGGCGGCGCCGTCGGGTGCCGAGATCCTCCCCGCCGACGTCACCGACCCCGAAGCCGGGGAGCGGCTCGTCGCCGCGTGCGTCGAGCGCCTCGGCGGCATCGACGTGCTCGTCAACTGCGCCGGGACGACGTGGCTGCGCCCGCTGGCGGAGCTGACGGAGGACGACTGGGAGTCGCAGTGGCAGATGAACGTGCGCGGGCCCGAGCGGCTGATGCGCGCCGCCGCGCCGCTGATGGCCGAGCAGGGGTGGGGGCGGATCGTCAACGTCGCCTCCTCCTCCGGCAAGCGCCCGTCGCTGCGCAACGCCGCCTACTCGGTGACCAAGAGCGCGCAGCTCTCGCTCTCGCGCGCGTACGCGCAGGCCTTCGTCGAGCATGGCGTGCTCGTCAACGCGGTGGCGCCGGGGATCACCGGCACCGACCTGTGGATGGGCCGCAGCGGGCTCGCCGACCAGGAGGCGGCCGCGACCGGTCTCGACCGCAAGCAGACGCTTGCGAACGCCGCGGCGGCGGTGCCGCTCGGGCGCTTCGGCACGCCGCAGGAGATCGCCTCGGTGATCGTCTTCCTCTGCTCCGAGCGCGCGGGCGACGTCGTCGGAGCGGCCTGGTCGGTCGACGGCGGCGCGGTGCCGCTCATCATCTGAGCGCTCCCTAGACTGGCCGCCGGAACCTGCAAAGCGAGGAAGGAGCCCGGTGCCAGTCAACACCAGCGCGGTCGGGAAGCAGTACCCGCCGGTCGTCTACGCGGTCGGACGCGAGAAGGTCAAGGAGTACGCCTCGGCCGTCGGCGAGACGAACCCGCTGCATCTCGATCCCGCCGCGGCGCGCGCGGCCGGCTATGCCGACGTCGTCGCGCCGCCGATGTTCGCCGTCGTCTACCAGTCGGGCGCCGTCATGCCGGGGATCTTCGACCCCGAGGTCGGCATCAACTTCGCGATGATGGTGCACAGCGGGCAGGACCTGCGCTGGAACCGGGTCGTCGTCGCTGGCGAGGAGCTCACGACGCAGGCCTCCGTGGTGAGCATCGAGGAGAAGGGCGGCATGGGCTTCTACGACTTCGAGGTCGTCTCGAAGGACGCGGCCGGCGAGGTCGTCTGCACCGGCATCTGGAAGATGATCGTGAGGGGAGTCTGAGATGGCGAGCTACGAGCCCGGCGCCGAGCTGCAGGAGCTGAAGGTGACGCCCGACCGCTTCGTGACCGTCCGCTACGCGGGCGCCTCCGGCGACTTCAACCCGATCCACATCGACGAGCAGTTCGCGACCTCCGTCGGGCTGCCGGGCCGCATCCTCCACGGGCTGTGGACGATGGCGCAGGTCGCGCGCGCGCAGACCGAGGCCGCCGGCGGGCCGGAGAAGCTCAAGCGCCTGTCGGTGCAGTTCCGCGGCATGGGCGCGCTGGAGCAGGAGATCACGGTCACGAGCAGCGTGAGCGCCGTCGAGGACGGCGTCGCGACGGTCGCGACCGAGGCGGCGCAGGGCGAGACGCGGATCGTGCGCAACGGGATCGCGGAGATCGCGCTGGACTGATCTGCCGGGTGCGCGGGGAGACTGCCGTCGTGGCCTCCTCGCGCAAGCAGCACGCGCTGACGCTCTTCGCCGGCCTGCCGCGCCACTACGACCGCGCCGGCGCGGCGCTGAGCTTCGGGCAGGACCCGCGCTGGCGCGCCGCGGCGGTCGCCGCCATCTCCGCGGGGCCGGACGAGCGCGTGCTGGACGTCGCGACGGGCACCGGCATGGTCGCTGCGGCGCTCGTGCGCGCCGGCCGTTGTCGCGTGACGGCGCTCGACCAGAGCGCGGACATGCTCGGCGGCCTGCGCGCACGGCTTGCGGCGGATCCGGAGCTCGCGGAGCGGATCGCGCCGGTGCAGGGCGAGGCGGAGCGGCTCCCGTTCGCCGACGGCTCCTTCGACGCGCTCACGTTCACCTACCTGCTGCGCTACGTCGACGATCCCGCCGCGACGCTGCGCGAGCTGGCGCGCGTCGTCAAGCCCGGCGGGACGGTCGCGACGCTCGAGTTCGGCGTGCCCGGTCGCCCGCTGCTGCGCGCGCTGTGGCGGCTCTACACGCGTGCCTTCATGCCCGCGCTGGGCCGGCTGCTCTCGCGCGACTGGCAGGAGGTCGGACGCTTCCTCGGGCCGAGCATCGAGCGCTTCTACGCCGAGTACCCGCTCGGGCGGCTCGTCGAGCTGTGGGAGGCGGCGGGCCTGGAGCACGTGCGCGTGCGGCGGATGAGCTTCGGCGCCGGCGTGGTGATGACGGCCGTGCGCGGCGCGTGAGCACCCCGCGGGGATCCGCCTCCGCCGGTCATGGCGGCCTCGATCGCCCGGCGTTCTACGCGCTGCCCGGCGGCGGCTGGCGCGATCTCGTCACGCTGCTGCACCCGCCGTACACGGCCTGGCACCTGTCATACGTCGCACTCGGAGCGTGCGCCGCCACGTCGTTCGACCTCGGTCGGCTCGGTGCGGCGCTCGGGGCGTTCCTGCTCGCGGTCGGCGTCGCCGCGCACGCGCTCGACGAGCTCAACGGCCGCCCGCTCGCCACGCGCGTCTCGCGCCGCACCCTGAGCGTGCTCGCGGTCGCCGGCCTGGGCGGGGCGTGCGCGATCGGGATCGTCGGTGCGATCACGGTCTCGTGGACGCTGGTGCCGTTCGTGCTGGTCGGCGCGTTCCTCGTGCTCGCGTACAACCTCGAGCTGCTCGGCGGGCGCTTTCACACCGACGCCTGGTTCGCGCTCGCATGGGGCGCGTTCCCGGCGTTGACGGGCTTCTGGGTCTGCGCGCTGCGCTTCGAGGCGCCGGGCCTGATCGTCGCGGCGGCGTGCTTCATGCTCAGCATCGCGCAGCGGCGCCTCAGCACCCCAGTGCGCGAGCTGCGGCGGCGCACGCTCGCGGTCACGGGGGAGCAGCGGCTCGTCGACGGCACCGTCCGAGCGCTGAGCGCGGCCCGGCTCGCGGCACCGCTGGACGGCGCGCTGCGGGCGCTCGCGCTCGCGCTCGTGCTGCTGGCTGCCGGGCTCGTCACGCTCCGCGCCTAGAATCAACGGGATGTTGAGCCCGCGTCAGGAGCTGATCCTCCGCAAGGTCGTCGAGGGCTACCTCGAGGTCGGCCTGCCGGTCGGCTCGAAGGCGCTCGCGACCGAGACCGACGTCGAGTGGGGTCCCTCGACGGTCCGCAACGAGCTGGCGATCCTCGAGGAGCAGGGGCTGCTCGCGCATCCGCACACCTCCGCCGGGCGCGTGCCGACCGACGCCGGCTACCGCTACTTCGTCGACAGGCTGCTGCCCGCCACGCCGCCCGGCGCCGAGGAACGGCCGCTCGAGCTCTCGCTCGTGCGGCGCGAGGTCGACGAGGCGATGCGCGTGACGACGGAGACGCTCTCGCAGGTCACGAACCTGCTCGCGGTCGTCTCCGCGCCGCCGATCGAGACGGCGACGATCCGCCACATCGAGATGCTGCTGCTGCAGCCGCAGGTGCTGATGGTCGTCGTCATCACGTCGACCGGCGGCGTCTCCAAGCGGATGCTGACGTTCGACGCGCCCGTCGACAGCGGCCTCGTCGACTGGGGCGCGAGCTATCTGAACGAGCAGCTCGTCGGCCTCGGCCTCGGCGCGCGCGTGTTGCATCAGCGCCTCGCCGACGCCTCGCTCGGCACGGTGGAGCGGGGCCTGCTCGCGGCCGTCGCACCGGCGTTCACGGAGCTGAGCGAGACCGCCGAGGAGCGCCTCTACGTCGAGGGCGCCGCGCGGCTGGTGAGCAGCTACCACTTCGAGGACGTCACCCAGCTCAACGACGTGATGGAGATGCTCGAGCGCCGCGTGACGCTGCTCGGCGTGCTGCGGGTCGCGCTCGCGCAGCGCGACGTGTTCGTGCGGATCGGGCGCGAGAACGAGTCGCCGGCGCTGCAGTCGCTCGCGCTCGTCTCCTCCGGCTACGGCCTGCCGGCGAGAAACCTCGGCACCGTCTCGGTGATCGGCCCGCTGCGGATGGACTACGCGCGCGCGATCCACTCCGTGCGCGCGGCGGCGAGCGAGCTCTCGCGCTTCGTCGAGGACGTCTACGAGTCGTGAGCGTCCCCCGATGAGCACCGAGCCGATGGCGGCCGACTACTACGAGCGTCTCGGCGTCGCGCGCGACGCCGACGACGCCGAGATCAAGAAGGCGTTCCGCAAGCTCGCGCGCGAGCTGCACCCGGACGTGAACAACCACGACCCGGACGCCGAGGCGAAGTTCAAGCACGCGGCCGAGGCCTACGAGGTGCTCTGCGATCCCGAGCGCCGTGCGACCTATGACCGCTACGGCGCCGAGGGGCTGCGCAGCGGCGGCTTCCAGCCGACCGGCTTCGGCTCCTTCTCCGACATCTTCGACGCGTTCTTCGGCGGCGGGGACATGTTCGGCGGCGGCGGTGGCGGCTTCCGCGCCGGTCCGGCGCAGGGCGGCGACGTGGCGGTGAACGCGGCGATCGACCTCGCGCAGGCCGCCAGCGGCGCGTCGGTCGAGGTCGCTTACGAGGCCGTCGTGCGCTGCGGCGCCTGCAACGGCAACGGCGCCGAGCCGGGCACGCCGATCGAGCAGTGCGAGCGCTGCGGCGGCGCGGGCCAGCTGCGCGCGGTGACGCGCACGCCGTTCGGCCAGGTCGTGCGCGCGACGGTGTGCGACACCTGTCACGGCGACGGGCGCGTGCCGACGAAGCCGTGCGGCGAGTGCCACGGGCGCGGGCGGCGTGTCGAGCGGCTCACGCTCTCGGTCGACGTCCCGGCGGGGATCGCCGACGGGCAGCGGATCCGGCTCGGCGGCCGCGGCCACGCCGGCGAGCAGGGCGGCCCGCCCGGAGATCTGTACGTGCTCGTGCGGGTGCGCGAGGACGAGCGCTTCGTGCGCGACGGCGACGATCTGGTGACGGCTGTCGACGTGCCGGCGCCGCTCGCCGCGCTCGGCACGACGCTGGAGGTCGAGACGCTCGACGGCCCGATCCCGCTCGAGATCCCCGCCGGCGTCCAGCCGCACGAGCGGCTGACGTTGCGCGGCAAGGGCATGCCGGCGCTGCGCCGCGGCCGCCACGGCGACCTCGTCGTCGTCGTCAACGTGATCATCCCCCGCCGCCTGTCCGCCGAGCAGCGCAGCCTGCTCGAGCAGCTCACCGCCACGCTCAGCGACGAGAACCTCCGTTCCGACGAAGGCGTCTTCGCGAAGCTGCGGCGGGCGTTCGGGGCCTAGCGGGTGCCGGAGGCAGCCACATGGCTGCCGGAGGCGGGCCCCGCCTTCGGCCTCCCATGATCCGGCTCGCGCTGCGCGTCGATCGCGCGCATGCGGAGATTGCGCTGGCGGAGCTGCTGGAGCTGGCGCCGGGCGGGGTGGAGGAGGTCGACCTCGGCGAGGCCGGGGTCGAGTACGCCGTCTACGGGCCGCCCGGCGAGCTGCCGGCGCTGCCGGACCTGGAGGCCGCGGTCGGCGGTGCGCTCGTGGAGGTGCGCACGAGCGAGCTGCCCGACGACTGGTCCGAGCGCTGGAAGGACTTCCACCGGCCGCTCGTGCTCGGCGACCGGCTCGCGGTGCGCCCGCCGTGGGAGGAGCCGGTCGGGGCCGCGATCGAGCTCGTGATCGACCCGGCGCAGGCGTTCGGCACCGGCTCGCACGCGACGACCGCGCTGTGCCTGGAACTGCTGCTCGACCTGCCGGAGCCCGGTCCGGCACACCCGCTGCTCGACCTCGGCTGCGGCTCGGGCGTGCTCGCGATCGCGGCGGCGAAGCGCGGGTTCGCTCCGGTCGTCGCGGTCGACTTCGATCCCCTCAGCGTCGAGGCGACGCGCGCGAACGCCGCGGTCAACCGCGTCGCACTCGACGCCCGCCGCGTCGACCTGCGCCACGATCCGATCCCGACCGCGCCGACCGTGCTCGCGAACCTCCTGCGCCCGCTGCTGCTCGACTACGCCGCCCGCCTCGACGAGCCGCCCGCGACGCTCGTCGCCTCCGGCCTCCTGACCCACGAGGCCGACGAGGTCGCCGCCGCCTTCGCATGCCACGGCCTGCGCGAGCGCGATCGCCGCGAGCGGGGGGAGTGGGCGGCGCTGCTGCTGACTTTGTAACACGCTTGTGACATTGGTCTCTTCGCCGGGCGGGGCGTACTGTCAGCGCCATGGCCTGGGACGTCGTCATCGCAGGAGGCGGGTTTGGCGGCTACCACGCCGCGCGCACGCTGGAGAAGGTGCTCCCGGAGCACAGCGCGCGGATCACGCTCGTCAGCGACGTCAACTTCCTGCTCTACACGCCCTTGCTGCCCGGGGCGGCGGCCGGAACGCTGGAGCCGCGCCACGTCGTCGTGCCGCTGCGCGAGCAGATCGATCGCACCGACCTGTGGCTCGGACGGGTCGCCGGGGCTGAGCCCGAACGCAACCGGCTCGTCGTCGACTCGCTCGACGGCCGCCGGCACGAGCTGCACTACGACCAGCTCGTCCTCGCACTCGGATCCGTGTCGCGGACGCTGCCGATTCCCGGACTCGTCGAGCATGCGATCGGCTTCAAGACGCTCTCGGAGGCGATCACGCTGCGCAACCGCGTGCTGTGGCTGCTCGAGATCGCCGAGACCGTGCACGACGCCGCCACGCGCGCCGAGTACCTCACGTTCGTCTTCGTCGGCGCCGGCTACGCCGGACTGGAGGGGCTCGCCGAGCTGCAGGACTTCATGAGCGACGTGATCGACCTCTACCCGCGCTGCCGCGTGCAGGGGATGCGCTGGATGCTGGTCGAGGCGCGCGAGCGCGTGATGACGGAGGTCGCGCCGGATCTTGCCGCGTTCGCCGAGCGCGAGCTGCGCGGCCGCGGGATCGAGATCCGCACCAACACGACGATCGAGGAGGTCACCGACACCTCCGTGCGTCTCAGCAGCGGCGAGACGATCCCCACCCGCACCGTCGCCTGGACGGCCGGCGTCAAGCCGCACCCGGTCGTGGCGCAGCTCGGGCTCCCGCTCACCGACGGCGGCCGCATCGACGTCGACGCGACGATGCGCGTGGCCGGTCACGAGAACGTGTGGGCGATCGGCGACGCCGCCGCCGTCCCCGACCCGGCGCGCAAGGGCCAGCCCTCGCCGCCGACGGCGCAGCATGCGATCCGCCAGGGCCGGCGCGTGGCGCGCAACGTCGCCGCAGAGCTGGGCGCGGGCGGGGCGGTGAAGCCGTTCACGTACAAGACGCTCGGCGTCTTCGTCGACATGGGCCGCCACCAGGCGGTCGCCTCCACGATGGGGATCAAGTGGCGCGGCTTCCCGGCCTGGTTCCTCGCCCGCACCTACCACCTGGCGAACATGCCGGGCACGAAGCGCAAAGCGCGCCTGCTCGTCGACTGGACCGTCTCGCTGCTGTTCAGCCGCGACACGAGTGAACTCGGCCAGCTCGGCCATCCGCCGGAGCTGGAGGAGCACGGCACGCCCGCGGATCGCAACGCTTCGACACAGGCTTAGCCGAGCGCAAGTTCCCTGCGGTGGACTGTGTTGCGAGACCGCTCTAGCGTGTCCGGTGATGCCAAACATCCGGATCAAACGCGTTCCAGAGGATGTATCCCGCGTGCTGCGCGAGCGTGCGGCTCGGGCAGGTCAGTCGCAGCAGGCGTACGTGTTGGCTCTGCTCGTCGATGCGGCGTGCAAGCCGACCGTCGAAGAGGTCTTCGAGCGGATTGAACGGCGCTCGGGCGGTGGGATCACCACCGCGTTCGTGGTCGAGAGCATCCGTGCCGATCGCGACTTGCGATGATCGAAGTCGTGGTGCTCTCGTGAACAGCGGTCCGGGCGGGTCGCGGCACGGCTATCCTTGCTCGTGCACGTGACCGTCGTCGACCAGCTCAAGAGCGATCTCACCACCGCGATGAAGGCGGGGGAGAAGGAGCGCGTCGGCGCGCTGCGGCTGATCCTCTCGGAGCTGCAGAAGGACGCGAAGGAGGGCAACGGCGACGAGCTCGCCGTCCTGCGCCGCGAGCGCAAGCGCCGTCTCGACGCTGCCACGCAGTTTCGCGACGGCGGGCGCACCGAGCTCGCGACCCAGGAGGAGGGCGAGGCCGAGCTGATCGCCTCCTACCTGCCGGCCGAGCTCTCCGACGCGGACCTCGACGCGATCGTCGCGGACGCCGTCGCCGAGACGGGCGCCAGCTCGCCGAAGGACATGGGCCAGGTGATGAAGGCCGCGATGGCGCGTGTCGCCGGCCGCGCCGACGGGAAGCGCGTCTCGGCGCGCGTCCAGGGGGCGCTGCAATCGCAGTGAAGCGGCAGATCGAGCTCGACAACGCCGTCGCCGCGGAGCTCGCGGGCACCCAGGACGCGGTGCTGCGCACGCTGGAGGACCATCTCGACTGCAACGTCTTCCTGCGCGGCAACATGCTGACGCTCGAGGGCGAGGATCGCGCGGTCGAGGCGGGCGCGCAGGTCGTGCGCGAGATGGCGGACCTGATCGCCCAGGGGCACGAGATCGCCCCCGGCACGATCGAGGCGGTGCAGGGCGCGCTCGACCAGCACGAGTCGCCCGGGCGGATCCTCGAGGACATCGTCTGGCGCCACCGCTCGACGAAGGTCGCCCCGAAGACCGTCAACCAGAAGCACTACGTCGACTCGATCCGCAACAACACGATCACGTTCGGCGTCGGGCCGGCCGGGACGGGCAAGACGTTCCTCGCCGTCGCGATGGCCGCGGCCGCGTTGTCGCGGCGCGAGGTCAACCGCATCATCCTCACGCGCCCGGCCGTGGAGGCCGGCGAGCGGCTCGGCTTCCTGCCCGGCGACCTGATGGCGAAGGTCGATCCCTACCTGCGCCCGCTGTTCGACGCGCTGCACGACATGATCGACCCCGAACGCGTCTCCCAGCACCTCGAGCGCGGCGTGATCGAGGTCGCGCCGCTGGCGTTCATGCGCGGCCGCACGCTCAACGACAGCTTCATCATCCTCGACGAGGCGCAGAACACGAGCCCGGAGCAGATGAAGATGTTCCTCACGCGCCTGGGCTTCAACTCGAAGATGGTCGTGACGGGCGACGTCACGCAGATAGACCTTCCGACCGACCAGCAATCCGGCCTGATCGCCGTCGGCGAGGTGCTCGACGAGGTCGAGGGCATCGAGTTCATCCGCTTCGGCGGGGAGGACGTCGTGCGCCACAAGCTCGTGCAGCGGATCGTCGCCGCCTACGCCGAGCATCAGACACGGCTTGCGCCGGAACTGCGTCCCGCCGACCGCCGACGGGCATAGTCCCTCGTATGTTGGAAGTGGAGGTCATCGGCCTCGACGACGGCGTGCTCGAGGAACTGACCGCGCTCGACGTCGAGGAGCTGTGCGCGCTCGCGCTCTCCTCGGCGGGGATCGAGGACGGTCACGTCGCGGTCGCGTTCGTCGACGAGGCGACGATCCAGGCGCTCAACCGCGACCACCGCGGCAAGGACGCCCCGACCGACGTGCTCTCGTTCCCGATCGACGGCGTCGAGGGGGACGCGGCGCCCGGCGCCAACGGAGCCCCGCGCGAGCTCGGGGACGTCGTCATCTGCCCGCCGTGCACCGAGGATCTCAGCGAGGCCGTCGTCCACGGCGCGCTGCACCTGACCGGGATGGACCACGAGGTCGACGACGGCGAGATGCTCGCGTTGCAGGCCGAGCTGCTGCGCTGGGTTCAAGAGTGACGCGCAGCGGCTTCGTCGCGCTGACCGGGCGACCGAACGTCGGCAAGTCGACGCTCACGAACGCGATCGTCGGCCAGAAGGTCGCGATCGTCTCCGACAAGCCGCAGACGACGCGGCGCGCGATCCGCGGCGTCGCCACGACGCAGGACGCCCAGCTCGTGCTCGTCGACCTCCCCGGCGTCCAACGGCCGCGCGACGCGCTCACCGAGCGGATGCAGCGGCGCGTCGAGAGCGAGCTGCGCGACGCCGACGCGGCGCTGATGCTCGTCAACGCCCAGCAGGGGATCGGCCCCGGCGACCGCTTCATCGCCCAGCTGCTCGGGCGCGCGTCGGTGCCGGTGATCATCGCCGTCAACAAGGTCGATCGCTGCAGCCAGGGGGAGCTCGTCGCGGTGCTGCAGGCGGCCGCCGACCTCGACGTCGCCCAGGACGTCTTCCCGATCTCCGCGCGCAAGGGCACCGGGGTCCCCGCGCTCGTCGCGCATCTCGTCGGCCTGCTGCCCGAGGGGCCGTTCTACTTCCCCGCCGAGGAGCGCTCCGACCAGGCGGAGTCGACGATGCTCGCCGAGCTGGTGCGCGAGCAGGTGCTGCGCCGCACCCGCCAGGAGGTGCCGCACGCCGTCGAGGTCGAGATCGAGGACGTCGACGAGCGGCGCGACGACCTGATCGCGGTGCGCGCGGTGATGTGGGTCGAGGCCGACTCGCAGAAGGGGATCCTGATCGGCGCCGGCGGCCAGATGATCAAGGCGATCGGGACCGCCGCGCGCAAGGAGCTCGAGCGCGAGCTCGGCACTCGGGTCCACCTCGACCTCGCGGTGCGCGTGCGCAAGAGCTGGCGCAGCGACGAGCGTTTGCTCGACCGCCTCGGGATCGAGTAGCCGGCTACTCCGCCGGCAGCAGCTTGCCGGGGTTCAGCAGGTCGTGCGGGTCGAGCGCGCGCTTGATCGCACGCATCGCCGCGAGATCGACGTCGGAGCGGGTGAGGGAGAGGTAGTCGCGGCGGGTCTGCCCGACGCCGTGCTCGGCGCTGATGCTCCCGCCGCAGGAGGCGACGAGGCCGAGCACGAGCGGCTCGAGGCGCGCGTCGTCGTCGAGCGGCACGCCGACGACGTTGAGGTGCAGGTTGCCGTCGCACAGATGACCGAACGCGTAGAGGTGAGCGGCCGGGAAGGCGCGGGCGATCTCGGCGCGCACGTCGGCGAGGAACGCCGCGATGCGACCTTGGGCGATCGTGACGTCGAACTTGTGCGGGACGCCGACGAAGCCCACCGACTCGTTCTGCGCCTCGCGGTAGGTCCACAGCCGCGCCCGCCCGGCGCTGTCGTCGGCGAACGCCTCGGCGAGTCGCGGCGGCGCGTGCGCGAGCGCGGCGGCGAGCTGCGCGCTCGGATCCTCGTCGTCGGCGCACTCGACGAGCACGCAGACGGCGTCGTCGGGCAGCGCGAACGGCGGCGGGAGCCGGCGGTGCGCGCACACGAGCGCGATCCCGTCGGCCAGCAGCAGCTCGCACGCGACGAGCGAGGGCACGGCGCCGCGCAGGCGGCTCGCCAGCGCGACCGCCTCCTCGACGTCGCGCAGCGCGAGCAGCCCGGTGAGCCGCTGCCGACGGCGCGGGATCAGGCGCAGCGCCAACTCGGTGATGATCGCGAGCGTGCCCTCGCTGCCCACGAGCAGCCCGGCGAGGTCGTAGCCGCTGTTGTCCTTCAGCAGGCCGGACATGCGCCGCACGACCGATCCGTCGGCGAGCACCGCCTCGAAGCCCGCGACCTGGGCGCGCATCGAGCCGAAGCGGAAGACCTGCGCGCCGCCGGCGTTCGTCGCCGCCATCCCACCGAGCGTGGCGGAGCTGCGGGCGGCGTGGTCGACGGCGAACTCGAACGGCGTCGGCGCGAGCGCCGCCTGCAGAGCCGCGAGCGTCGCGCCGGCGCCGACGACGATCTGGGCCGTGTCGGCCGACGGCGATCCGATCGCGTCGAGCCGCGTGAGGGCGAGCACGACCTCGCCGCCGAGCGGGACGCCGCCGCCGGCGAGCCCGGTGTTGCCGCCCTGGGGGACGATCGCCGCGCCGGCCCGCGCGCACGCCGCGACGACCGCCGCGACCTCGCCGGTGTCGCCGGGACGCACGACGAGCGCCGCCTCGCCGCGGTAGCGCCCGGAGACGTCGGTCTCATAGGCGGCCCGCACCGCGGGATCGACGACGACGTGCGCCGCCCCGACGATGCGCTCGAGCGCGGTGAGGAGGGTGGCGTCCACGGGCGCAGGCATCGACGTCATCGTCGCAGTGCCCGCATGCTCGCGAGCAGCACGATCGCGCTCACCCCCGCGAGCGTCGCCGCGATCTCATGCAGACCGGTGCTGGTGACCTCGCCCGCGAAGACGATCCCGATCAGGCTCGTCGCGAGCACCGCGCCGGTGAAGCGGGCCGTCTGGAACAGGCCGCCCGCCGCGCCGGTGCGCTCGGGCGGCGACGCGGCGTAGAGCGCCGACTGCAGGCCGAGGTTGTTGAAGCCGATCGGCACGCCGAGGACGCAGGTGACGGCGAGGATCGCGACCGCGGGCGTCCCCGGTCCGAACGTCATCAGCAGCAGCGTGCCGGCGACCATCGCGCAGGCGCCGGCGAGCAGTGCGGGGCGCACGCCGCGGCGCGCGATCAGCCGAGCGGCGATCGGCGTCGCGATCACGGCCACGCCGGCGAGCGGGGACATCAGCAGGCCGGTGGTGCCGGGTCCGTCGCCGCGCGCGCCCTCGAGCCAGATCGGCACCGCGAAGAAGACGCCGAACGCGACCACGTTCACGAGCAGGTACTGCGCGTAGACGGCGAGCAGCCGCCGGTCGGCCACGAGCATGCGCACGTCGAGGAACGGGTCCTCGCGCCGGCGCGAGCGCACGACCAGCAGGCCCGCGGCAAGCAGTGCGACCGGCGCCAGCCAATACAGCGGAGGCGACTGCGCAAGCGAGAGCAGCAGCGCGAGCACGCTCCCGAGCATCACGGTGAACGCCGCGATCCCCGGCACGTCGACCAGCCGGCGCACCAGCGGCAGGTCGATCCCGCCGCGGTGCTGCGGGTCATGCGGCAGCCAGCGCAGCGCGAGCGGCAGTGCGACGACGGCGAGCGCGACGTTCACGAAGAAGATCGCGTGCCAGCCGGCGAGCAGGACGAGCCCGCCGCCGAGGACCGGGCCGAGCGCCGCCGTCGCCGAGCCGGCGATCGTCAGCGGGGCGAGCGTGCCGGGCGGCGGCGCGTAGCCGCCGGAGGCGTTGCGCAGCAGCGCGAGCCCCGCCGGGAAGCCGGCCGAGGTCCCGACCGCGAGCAGGAGGCGCGCCGCGATCAGCCAGCCGAAGCTCGGCGCCAGCGGCCCGAGCGCGCCGGCGAGCGCGACCACGACGAAGCCGGCGCACAGCATCCGCCGCGGGCCGAGCTGGTCGGCGAGCCGCCCGAGGACCCCCTGGCCGACCGCTGCGATCACGTAGAAGCTCGAGATCAGCCACGCGATCGCGACGAGGCCGACGTCGAAGTCGTTGCGGATCGGCACCAGCGCGACGGCGATCATCGACGAGTTGAGCGGATTCAGCACCGTCGCCATGAGGATCGCGGCGAGCACGCGCGGGGAGACACGGGAAGCGGTCGGGGTCGTCATCCGGCCCGCCACGCTATCGGCCGCCTACAATCCCCCGGACCGTGACCGATCCCGCCATCGCGTTCGACGACCGCGGCCTCGTCCCATGCATCGTGCAGGACTGGCACACCGGCGAGGTCCTCACGCTCGCATACATGAACGCCGAGGCGCTCGCGCTCACGCGCAGCAGCGGCGAGATGCACTTCTGGAGCCGCTCGCGCCGGGAGCTGTGGCACAAGGGCGCCACGAGCGGCAACGTCCAGCGGCTGCGCGCGCTGCGCTTCGACTGCGACGCCGACGCGCTGCTCGCGCTCGTCGAGCCGGCCGGCCCCGCCTGCCACACCGGGCAGCGCACCTGCTTCTTCACCGGCGACCTGAGCCCCGGTGCGCCGCACGAGGCGCTGCCGGCGCTGGAGCGCACGATCGCCGCGCGCGCCGTCGAGCGCCCCGAGGGCTCGTGGACCGCGACGCTGCTCGCCGATCCCGCGCTCGCCGGCGCGAAGGTCGAGGAGGAGGCGGAGGAGGTCGTGCGCGCCGCGCGCGAGGAGAGCGACGAGCGCGTCGCCGAGGAGGCAGCCGACGTCATCTACCACCTGCTGGTGCTGCTGCGCTCGCGCGGCCTCAGCCTGGCCGACGCCGAGCGGGTGCTCGATGACCGTCGCCGCTGACCCCGCCGCCCTGCACGTCACGCCCGCGCTCGACGAGGTGCGCGAGCTCGCGCGCGAGCACAACCTGATCCCGCTGCGGCACACGTTCGTCGACGACTGCGAGACGCCGATCTCGGCCTTCCTGAAGCTGCGCGGGGAGGGGCCGGCGTTCCTGCTGGAGTCCGCCGAGCAGGGCCGCGTCGGACGCTGGTCGTTCATCGGCTTCCGCCCGCGCAGCGTGCTGCGCTGGTCGCTCGGCGACGCGGGCGACCCCTACGCGCTCGCCGCCGCGGAGGTCGCGCGCTACCGCCAGGCGCCGCTGTCGGACCTGCCGCCGTTCGCGGGCGGGGCCGTCGGCGTGTTCGGCTACGACCTCGTGCGCACCGTCGAGCCGCTCGGGGAGCCGAACCCCGATCCGGTCGGCCTGCCCGACCTCGCGCTGATGCTGACCGACGTGCTCGTCGCGTTCGACCACCTGCGGCGCGAGACGACGATCCTCGCGAACGTCTACGGCGAGGACGACGACCTCGACGCCTCCTACGCGGCGGCGGTCGAGACGATCACGCAGGTGCGCGCGCGCCTCTACGGGCCGGTGCCGGAGCACGCGCGCGATCCGCGCGGGCGCGCGGCGCCGAGCTTCGAGAGCAACATGCCGCGCGCGCAGTTCGAGGGGATGGTCGAGCGGATCGTCGAGTACGTCCATGCCGGCGACGCCTACCAGGTCGTGCCCTCGCAGCGCTGGTCGGCCGAGGTCCCGATCGAGGCGTTCTCGATCTACCGCGGCCTGCGCACGGTGAACCCGAGCCCGTACATGTACTTCCTCGACTTCGGCGACTTCGAGGTCGCCGGCGCGAGCCCCGAGCCGCTCGTGACCGTCCACGGCGGGCGGATCGAGACGCGCCCGATCGCCGGCACGCGCCCGCGCGGGGCCAGCGCCGAGGAGGACGCGCGCCTCGCGCAGGAGCTGCTCGCCGACGAGAAGGAGCGCGCCGAGCACGTGATGCTCGTCGACCTCGGCCGCAACGACGTCGGGCGCGTCAGCGAGTACGGCTCGGTGACCGTCGACGCGTTCATGGAGATCGAGATCTACAGCCACGTGATGCACATCGTCTCGCGCGTCTCCGGGCGGCTGCTGAACGGCGTCGGCGCGCTCGACGCGCTGCGCGCGATCCTCCCGGCGGGTACGCTCTCAGGCGCGCCGAAGGTGCGCGCGATGCAGATCATCGACGAGCTCGAGCCGGTCAAGCGCGGCGGATACGGCGGCGCGATCGGCTGGCTCTCTTACGCCGGGGACCTCGACACGTGCATCTACATCCGGACGGTCGTCGTGAAGGACGGCGTCGCGCACGTCCAGGCCGGCGGCGGGACGGTGGCGGACGCCAAGCCCGACTACGAGTTCCGCGAGTCGGTCGCGAAGGCCGGCGCGGTGATGCAGGCGATCGAGCTTGCGGTCCAGCAGCCTGACTGGCCATGAGGGTCCTCGTTCTCGACAACTACGACTCGTTCACCTACAACCTCGTCCAGTACCTGGGCGAGCTGGGGTGCGACGTCGAGGTCGTGCGCAACGACCGCGCGACCGTCGACGAGCTGCTCGTGCGCGGCTACGCCTGCGTCGTCGTCTCGCCCGGTCCGTGCACGCCCAACGAGGCGGGCATCTCGCTGGAGGCGGTGCGCCGCTTCCCCGAGGCGGGGATCCCGACGCTCGGCGTCTGCCTCGGCCACCAGGCGCTCGCGCAGGCGTTCGGCGGCACGGTGATCCGCCACGCCCCGATCCACGGCAAGACGGCCGCGATCGAGCACGACGGCCGCACGGTCTTCGAGGGACTGGCGTCGCCGCTGACCGTCGGCCGCTATCACTCGCTCGTCGTGGAGGAGTCCTCACTGCCCGAGGAGCTGGAGATCTCCGCTCGCGGAGCGGGCGTGATCATGGCGCTGCGCCACCGCACGCTGCCGGCCGAGGGGATCCAGTTCCACCCCGAGTCGGTCCTGACCGACCACGGCCACGACCTGCTGCGCAACTTCCTTGCGACCGGTTCGCGCGCAGCGGTCGGAGGCCTGGCGTGAGCGCGGAGCGCGACCTGCTGACGCGTGCGATCGACGCGCTCGCCTCCGGCGAGGACCTCAGCTCCGAGGAGGCGGCCGAGGTGCTCGCCGAGATCATGGCCGGCAACGCGGGGGAGGTGCAGATCGCCGCCTTCCTGATCGCGCTGCGCACGAAGGGCGAGACGATCGCGGAGGTGACCGGCCTGGCGCGCACGATGCGCGAGCTGGCGGCTCACGTCAGCGTCCCCGCCCGCGAGGACCTGCTCGACGTCGTCGGCACCGGCGGCGGGCGTCCGACGTTCAACGTCTCCACGACCGCGGCGCTGATCGCGGCCGGCGCCGGCTGCACGGTCGCCAAGCACGGCAACCGCTCGGCGACCGGGCTCTCCGGCGCCGCCGACGTGCTGGAGGCGCTCGGCGCGCGCATCGACCTCGACGCCGACGCGGTCGGGCGCTGCATCGACGAGGTCGGCTTCGGCTTCATGTTCGCCCCGACGCACCACGCCGCCACGCGCCACGTGATCCCGGTGCGCAAGCAGCTCGCGGTGCGCACCGTCTTCAACTTCCTCGGCCCGCTGACGAACCCGGCCGGCGTCACGCGCCAGCTCACGGGCGTCGCCGACCGCCGCTACCTCGAGACGATCGCGGGCGCGTTCGCGCAGCTCGGCGCCAGCCACGTGCTCGTCGTCTCCAGCGACGACGGCCTCGACGAGCTGAGCACGTCCGCGCCGTCGCTCGTGATCGAGGTGCGCGACGGCTCGATCGGCCAGTTCACGATCACGGCCGCCGACGTCGGTCTCGACGCCGCCGCGCCGGAGGAGCTGGGCGGCGGCACGCCCGAGGTCAACGCCGAGATCACGCGCCGGATCCTCGCCGCCGAGCGCGGCGCTCCGCGCGACGTCGCGGTGCTGAACGCGGGCGCCGCGATCTACGCCGGCGGGCGGGCGGAGACGCTCGAGGAGGGCGTGCGCGCAGCGGAGGCGGCGATCGACGCCGGCAAGGCGCGCGCGGTGCTGGAACGGTATGTGTCCCGGACGAAGGAGCTGGTGACCGCTTGAATACGTTGGAGCGCATCGTCGATTCCACCCGCCGCGAGGTCGAGCACCGTCGCTCCGAGGTGCCGCTCGCGGCGCTCGAGCGCGAGCTGGTCGGCCGCAGCGAGGACCGTCCCTTCACCGAGGCGCTCGTGCATCCGGGCATCTCGCTGATCGCCGAGCACAAGCGCCGCTCGCCGTCGGCGGGCGCGATCCGCGAGGGGGCGACGGTCGAGGAGGTCGTGCGCGCCTACGAGCGCGGCGGCGCGGCTGCGCTGTCGGTGCTGACCGAGCGCCAGCACTTCGGCGGCTCGCTCGAGGACCTGCGCGAGGCCCGCGCCGCCACGCGCCTGCCGATCCTGCGCAAGGACTTCGTCATCGATCACTATCAGGTGTTCGAGTCGGCGGCCGTCGGGGCGGACGCGATCCTGCTGATCGTCGCCGCGCTGGAGCCGCGCGAGCTGGAGCGCCTGCATGCCGAGGCGCTCGCGCTCGACCTCGACGTGCTGGTCGAGGTGCACGACGAGCGCGAGCTGGAGGTGGCGCTGGAGCTCGACGCCGACGTAATCGGCATCAACAACCGCGATCTGACCGACTTCAGCGTCGATCTCGCGCGCACGTTCGAGCTGCTCTCCGACATCCCCGCCGGCAAGACCGTCGTCTCGGAGTCCGGCATCGCCGACCGCGAGCAGCTCGACGAGCTCGAGCGCGTCGGCGTCGACGCGGTGCTCGTCGGCGAGGCGCTGATGCGCGCCGACGACGTCGAAGCGGCGTGCCGGGCGCTGACCGGGCAGGGCGAGGAGGTCTGAGCGAGGGCTCCGCAGCTGCGGAGCCCTCGCACGCCGGTGTCGCTCCGTTCCCCTATCTGATCTGCATTCTGGGCTCGCCCCCTTCGAGCCCTGCGCCGTTTCTCGTGCACGTGGCGGCTGCTCTGCCGCCGACGTAGGTTCTGCGCAGGCAGTTGCGCAGCGCGAGCACCGCCCAGTAGTTGGGGTGCAGCGATTCCTGGATGAAGTATTCGGTGAAGAGCACGACGATGCGGATCTGGTTGATCCACTCGAGTCTGTCGGCCCCGCCCGCTTCGGTTCCGAGTGCCAGTTCGGTGTTCTCGATCAGATTGACGCCCATTTCGCAGAGCCGCCGCCCTTCGAACGCCGTTTCCAGCTTGAGTGGCACGACGTTCGCGAGTCTCGTGGCCGTCACCGCGTCGGCGACCGCTCTGTTGATCTGGACGAGCGCGGTGTTGTTCGCCCATTCCGCATCGGCATCCCAGAACCCGCATTTCCCGGTGGCGGAGCGGTTCTTTCTGTTCCCTCCGCCTTCTTCTTCTTCCTGTGCGTAGCGGAAGCCCGGCCCCAGCGGTACGGGCGACTCGTAGTTCTGGACGACGATTCTGTATTCCCCGTCCGCCGAGCCGGCGTTTCTCATCGTTTCGCGCACTTCTAGTATGGCTCTCGCGATCAACGCCGTCTTGGCCGCGACGTTGGCCGCGTTCACTCTTTCGGTCACCGCCGCTTCGGTGCTGCAGAGTCTTCTCCCTGCGGCCAAGTACGCTTGCACGCAGGCTTCGACGATTTCGCCAAAGCCGAAGTCGTTGCCTCCTATCGAGACGGCGACGAGCTTGATCTGTCTGGGATGTCTGGTCGCGAGGTCTCTCAGTAGTTCGAGCTGGCTGTTCGCGACTCTGTCCAGGCCCGGCTTGAACGGCGGGCCAGCTCTCGTCGCAACCGTCGCACCGGAGCACGCGAAGTTGACGGACGTGACGCCTGCGCCGCCGATTCTGATCTCAGGTTCCTTGGAGCGGTGGCAGCGTTCGATCGTCTCTCTCGTCCCTTCCGGGCTGTCGAAGTAGGCGTTTCTGCCGAGCGCGTCGATTCTGGCTTCTTCTCTGTTGGTGTTGCCGGCCCACCGGCTTCCCTCTCCCGAGATGTACGAGTCACCGACGGACACGACCCACACGGCCGGGGCTTCGTTGAGTAGCGTGATCGTGCGGGTTCTTTCGAATCTCAAGCTGCCTCTGAGCGAGCCTTCTCTCGGGCATTCCGCTGTGCTTCCGGCGAGGATTCTCAATTTCGGTTCAGCTAGGAACGAGCCGCCTTCGTAGATCAAGGCGCCTCTTGCTTCTCTCGTGACCGGAATTAGGAAGCCCACTCTGCCTTCGTATCTGCAGGTTCTTCCCGCCGCCACGGTCGTGAATCTCACACTGCCGATCAGAATTAGCACGCCGGTTATCGTCGGTAGCGTTCCTAGGAAGCCGTTGTACGTCTCTGGAAACGGCGTTCTCGTCGAGGCTTCGATGGTGACTGCTGCTTCGACGAACCCGAACGCTCTGCACGCCGTCGCTCTGCCTTCTGTGATGCTTCCCACCGCGGTGCCGGCGACCTTGCCTATTCTTTCGATGACTTCCCCAGCGAGCGTGACGCCGGAGCAGACCTCTCTCAGAAATCCCGCTTCGTCTTCAAAGCTGACGTTGGCCCCCGTAAGCGACACGGCTCCGGGATTCGAGCTCTGAAGGCTTCTTAGCGCAAGTGCGGGCCCGGCGAACATCGCGAGCATGACGATCGACGCACCCGCCGCGACCAGCAGCTGACGTACCCTGCGCATGGGTATCTACCCCCCTCTCAGGTGCACATCCCCCGATGTGACTGGTGACAATATAAACCGCGAGGGCTGGGCAGTCAAAGTCCCGACCGTCTTCTCAGCGACGTTTTAGACGCGCTTGAGCCCGATGCGCCAGACTTCCGCCGTCGCATGAAGTCCTCCGCCCGCTCTTCCCTCGCGCTCGCCCTGCTCGCCGCTCTCATCGGCGGCGGCGTCGTCGCGGCCGCGCTGTTCGCGACCGGCGTGGCCGACAGCGGCGGCAACACGACGACGATCGTGGAGCAGGCGCCGATGAGCGCTGCGCGCTCGAGCGCCGCCGCCGCGGAGTCCAGCGGCCTCACCGCCAACGCCATCTACAACCGCGACGCCCCCGGCGTCGCCTTCGTGCGCTCGCAGATCGTCCAGCAGGTCGCCTCGCCCTTCAGCCTCGAACCGCAGAGCCAGCGCAGCGAGGCGACCGGCACCGGCTTCGTGATCGACGCCGAAGGGCACATCCTCACCAACTACCACGTGGTCGCGGGCGCCTCCGACGTGACGGTGGAGCTGGGCGATCAGCACGCCGTGCCCGCCAAGGTGCTGGGCACCGACGCGAGCAACGACCTCGCGCTGCTGAAGATAGATCCGCAGGGCCAGAAGCTCACGCCGCTGCAGCTCGGCGACTCGAAGACCGCGCAGGTCGGCGATCCCGTGCTCGCGATCGGCAACCCCTTCGGCCTCGACCGCACGCTCACGACCGGCGTCGTCTCCGCCCTGCAGCGCCAGATCACCGCGCCGAACGGCTTCACGATCCAGCACGTGATCCAGACCGACGCCTCGATCAACCCCGGCAACTCCGGCGGCCCGCTGCTCGACGCGACCGGGCGCGTGATCGGCATCAACTCGCAGATCGAGACGGGCGGCGGCGGCAACGGCAACATCGGCATCGGCTTCGCCGTTCCGATCAACACCGCGAAGGCGCTGCTGCCGCAGCTGAAGCAGAGCGGCAGCGTGGCGCACGCCTACCTCGGGATAACCGGCACGACGATCGACTCCTCACTGGCGGACCTGCAGCTGCGCGTCGATCGCGGCGTGCTCGTGGAGAACGTCCAGTCCGGCAGCGGCGCGCAGAAGGCCGGCCTGCGCGGCGGCACGATCGAGAGCCAGCTCAACGGCCAGCGGATCATGCTCGGCGGCGACGTGATCCAGTCGCTCGACGGCAAGCCGATCGACTCGATGAGCGACCTCTCCGGCGCGATCGCGAAGCGCAAGCCCGGCGACAAGGTGACGCTGAAGATCCTCCGGGCGGGCAGCGCGAAGACGCTCACCGTGACGCTCGGCACCGCGCCCAAGACGGCGCCGTCCCAGACGCAGTCGCCGTAGGCCCCGTCTACGATGAGGGGGTGACCGACGTCGTCCCCCGCATCAAGTTCTGTGGCGTCGCGCGGCTCGCCGACGCCGAGCGCGCCGTCGAGCTCGGCGCCTGGGCGGTCGGGATGGTGCTGTGGCCGGGTTCGCCGCGCGCCTGCCCGCCGGAGACGGCGGCGGAGATCGGCGCGGTCCTGCACCGCCGCGCCGAGGTCGCGGGCGTGTTCGTCGATGCGCACCTCGACGAGGTCGCCGCGGCGGCGGAGGCGTACGGGCTCACGCTGATCCAGCTGCACGGCGACGAGGGTCCGGTCTACTGCGGCGAGATCGCCCGCCGCACCGGCGCGAAGGTGATCAAGGCCGCGCGCGTGCGCGGCGCGGCCGACGTGCAGGCGGTGCGGGCGTTTCGCACCGACTTCCACCTGCTCGACGCGTATGTGCCGGAGCGCCCCGGCGGGACCGGCGAGACGTTCGAATGGGAGCTCGCGCACGCCCACCCGCACGACCCGCCGCTGCTCCTCTCCGGCGGCCTCACGCCCGCGAACGTCGGCGACGCGATCGCCGCCGTGCATCCGTTCGCCGTCGACGTCTCCAGCGGCGTCGAGACCGCGCCGGGCGTCAAGGACCACGCGAAGATGGCGGCATTCGCAAGCGCAGTTGCGGCCACCGCTCCGGAGCGCGTGGCGTGATCACCGGCGTCGAGCACCGCTTCGGCCCCTACGGCGGCCAGTACGTCCCCGAGACGCTGATGCCCGCGCTCGCGGAGCTGGAGGCGTCGTGGCTCGACGCGCAGCGCGATCCCGCGTTCACGAACCGCCTGACCGAGCTGCTGCGCGACTACGCCGGCCGCCCGACGCCGCTCTACCTCGCCGAGCGGCTGTCCGAGGCGGCAGGGCGTGCGATCTACCTCAAGCGCGAGGACCTGCTGCACACCGGCGCGCACAAGATCAACAACGCGCTCGGCCAGGCGCTGCTCGCCAAGCGGATGGGCAAGCCGCGCGTGATCGCCGAGACGGGCGCGGGCCAGCACGGCGTGGCCACGGCGACCGCCTGCGCTCTGCTCGACCTCGAGTGCGTCGTCTACATGGGCACCGAGGACATGCGCCGCCAGAAGCCGAACGTCGAGCGGATGGGGCTGCTCGGCGCGACCGTCTCGCCCGTCGAGGCCGGCACGTGCACGCTCAAGGAGGCCTGCTCGGCGGCGATCCGCGACTGGGTCACGAACGTCGCCACGACGCACTACGTGCTCGGCACCGCGGCCGGCCCGGCGCCCTACCCGGCGCTCGTGCGCGACCTCCAGCGCGTGATCGGCGAGGAGGCGCGCGCGCAGCTGCTCGAGCGCGAGGGGCGGCTGCCGGCGCGCGTGATCGCCTGCGTCGGCGGCGGCTCGAACGCGATCGGCACCTTCACCGCCTTCGTCCCGCACGAAGAAGTCGAGCTGATCGGCGTCGAGGCGGCGGGGGAGGGCCTCGACGCGCTGCACGGCGCCTCGCTGGTCGCCGGGCGCACCGGCGTCCTCCACGGAGCGATGTCTTCGGTGCTCGCCGACGAGAGTGGCCAGATCCTCGAAGCCCACTCGGTCTCGGCCGGGCTCGACTACCCCGGCGTCGGTCCCGAGCACAGCCATCTCCGCGACACCGGGCGCGTGCGCTACGAGGCCGTCACCGACGACGAGGCGCTCGCCGCGCTTCGCACGCTCGCCGAACGCGAAG
>DASRAV010000035.1:0-9281 GCA_035637995.1 Conexibacter sp.
AGGTCATGCATCGGGGTGCAGAGGAAATTCATGTGATCGGATGGCTCAGGTCGCTCGGCGCGACCAGCCGCAGGACGCCGCAGTCGGCGCAGGCCCGCATCGTCGAGGAGCTCGAGATCGAGCTGTCGCTCCTGCGCGAAGAGAACACGCGGCTGAAGCTGAAGCACCAGCGTGCACGCGACCGACCCGTGCACGAGCGCGTGCACGAGCTGCTGCCGCATCGCGCGGAGGGGGCGGCCGATGGCGAGCCGTGGGAGCTGCTGGCAGACTGCTGGCGGCTGCGCGAGGACCTGACCGACGCCTGCCGTGAGATCGAGCGCAGCGTGCGCGCGACGCGCAAGCAACTCGAGTCGCTCGAGCGCGAGCGCGAGGCGAGCGCCGATCAGACGACGCGCGACAGCCTCGAGCACGTCGCGTGAGCGTCGCAGCACCGCGGCGGCGGGCCCCCCGCCGTGCGCATGGCCCACGCATCCTGCTCACCACCGAGGCGACCTATCCCTACGCGATGGGTGGCGTGAGCTCGTGGTGCCATCTCGTGGTCAGCGGCCTGCCCGAATTCACGTGGAGCATCCTTCCCATCCACGCGGGCGGCCGCCGGCCGCGACAGCTGTTCGAGCTGCCGCCCCACGCCGCACTGGCCGGGCGGGTCGACGTGTGGTCCGAGCAGCTGCCGCGGCGGCGGAGCCGGCGCAACAGGCGTGGGACACGGCGCGGCAGCCGGCCCGCGCTTCCAGCCGAGCTGGCGCGCACGCTGATCGGGTGGACGAGCGATCCGGACGCGCTCACCGATGCGCTCGTTTGGTGCCGCCGGCACCCGGAGGCGCTGCGCCGGACGTTCCGCTCGGTCGACGCCTGGAGCCTGTTCCTCGCTGAGCTGAGGAACGTCCTCGACGAGCGCCATCCCGACGTCGGCCGCACGCCCGAGCTCGACGCGGTGGACGCCGCCAACCTCTACCAGCGGCTGTACTGGATCGCACGAACGGCAGCCGTGGAGACGCCGGCGACCGACCTCCTTCACGTCACGGCGGCCGGTTGGGCGGCGATCCCCGCGCTCGTGCACCAGCGAATCTCCGGTGTCCCGCTGCTGCTCACCGAGCATGGCGTCTACGTGCGCGAGGCCTATCTCGCAGCGGCGCGCAGCTCCGCCCCCGCCGGCGAGCGCTTCCTCTCCAGCCGCCTCGCCCGCGGGCTGAGCATGGCGGCGTACGCCGGCGCCGACGTGGTGGCGCCGGTGACCGAGGCGAATGCCCGCTGGGAGCTCGGGCTCGGCGTCGAGCCCGCCAGCATCCGCGTGATTCACAACGGCATCGCGCCGACGCCCTCCCGCTCCGACCCGCCGGGCGACCTGAAGGTGGTCTCGATCGGCCGCATCGACCCGCTCAAGGACGTGCAGACGATGCTGCACGTCGCGGCCGAGGTGACGCGCCGCATCCCCGCGGCGCACTTCGAGTACTGGGGGCCGCCGACCAAGGGGCAGGAGGTCTACGCGCGCACCTGCGAGGTCCTGCGGGGACAGCTTGCGCTCGGCGACCGCTTCCGCTTCATGGGCACGACGTCGGCGCCCGCGGACGTCGTGCGCAGCGCCGACGTCGTGCTGATGACGAGCATCTCCGAGGGCCTGCCGATGGCAGCCCTCGAGGCGATGGCGCAGGGCCGCGCAATCGTCGCAACTGGTGTGGGCGGCGTTCCGGATCTGCTGCGCGGCTGCGGGATCGTCGTGCCCTCCGGCGACGTGCGCGGCCTGGCCACCGGCGTCACGGCGCTCCTGCGCGACCAACGGCTTGCCGCACGGCTCGGTCAGCGCGCGTACGCGCGCGTGCACGACCACTACACCCAGCACACCTGCCTGCGGCGCTACCGGGCGCTGCTCGCCGAGCTGACCGGGCCCCGGCCCTGACCCGATGCGACGCGCCCCCCTTGAACCGAGCGAGGCCGGAGCGATCGTGCACGCGCGCCTGGGACGACCGGCACAAGACGTGCTCGAGTTGGCGGTCGTGCTCGAGGCATGGGGTGGCATCGCGACCGTCACCGCCCTCGGCTTGGGCGCCGGCGCCCTCCCCCATGACGCGCAGCCCACTCCGGAGCAGTCCGCCCGCTGGGCGCCGGCAGACCACGCGATTCGCGAGAGCGTCGTCGCGGAGGGCGTCACGCTGCTGCTGGCGATCCTCGCCATCGCGGCGTGGGCCGGGCCGCTGGGTCGCCAGCTCGGGCCCGCGACGCTCGGGCGCGCCCTCAGCGTCGCACTCCCCGTCACGCTGAGCCTGCAGTGGATGATCCGCAGCCGGTACCTCAGCCGGCAGGCGGGGTTGCGCTTGCTCGCCGCGGATCGCGTCCCGCTGAGCCTGCTTGCGGCCGCGATCGGGACGCTCCTGCTGCTGCTCCCGGGCTTCGGGCCGATCGCCGCGATGCTCGTCGCGATCTGGGTCGGTGGAACCGTGCTGTCGCGCCGCGGCTGGGGCCTCGCCTACGGTGCGCTCCTGATCGCCGAAGCGGTCGGGTTGGCGGCCGGACTTGCAGCCGACCTGTCGCTGGGCGCCGTGACGCTCGCGACGACGATCGCGGTCGCCGCCGCGGTCGGCACCGCCGGTGCAGCCTCGGGCGAGTTGCCGGGACGCATGGCGCGGGCGCTCGTCGCCGCCCTCCTCGGTGCGCTGCTCGGCGGCCTGCTCGTCGGCGACACGAGCCTCGGCTGGGGCATCCACGGCGCCTTTCCGGCGCTCGCCCTCGTGCCATCGGTGATCGGCAGCGTCTGGGGCGGATACCACCTGTGGGCTTTGCATGACGAGATCCCGCGCGGCCTGCGGGGCGTGTCGCTCGCGCACGCGGGCGGTCGCATCGCGCATGGCCCGGCGGCGGGAATCGTGATCGGCGCGCTCGCGCGACTGGTCGGGATCACGACGTTCCTCTCGGCCTTGGTCCTCTCCGCCGGCTTCTGGACGCGGGGAACCGACGACCTCAGCCTCTTCGTCGCATTCGGCTGCGCCGCGCTGTTGTGCCTGCTCGTGAGCCTGCTCGAGTCGCTGGGCTACCTGCGGTGGGCGCTCCTCAGCGGAGCTGCCGGCCTGGCCGCGGAGCTCGGGATGAACAGGTGGGCCGGCGCGCCGGTGCCGGGAGCCGGCCTGATCGCGGGCAGCGTGGTCGGCACGCTGATCGCAGGCGTGCCGCTCACCGGTCGGCTGCGCTCGCCGGGTCGCATGCTCGCGACGGCGTTGTGGATCAAGTGATGCGCTCGTGAACGTTCAACCGAATTGAACGGTGGATGCGTCACATGACCCATTGGGATCGCACCTTTCGCTCTGAAAACTGAACGGCACACGCGACCCTGGTCGGCGAAATCGGAGGCGAAGCGCATGCGACTGAAGTTCTGCTTGATCATGATCGTCCTGACGCTCGGCGGAATCGCGTCCGTCGCTTCGACGTCCCGTGCCGCGGCGGCTCAGCGCATCGACTTGAAGGTGCTGCTGCTCGGCGCAAACGGCACGGAGCCGTCGTTCCTCGCGTGGCAGGCGCAGCTGCGGCGCGAGGGCGTCCCGTTCGACCAGATCGTCGCAACGCCGGGTCACGCCCCGATCACGGCGGCAACCCTCTCGCAGACCCTCGCCGACGGGACGCAGGAGGCGAAGTACGAGGGAGTGATCGTTGCCACCGGTGGCCTGGTCCAGTGCGACACGACACCCTGCAGCTCGGCGCTGTCGAGCTCCGAGTGGTCCGCGCTGCAGGCGTTCGAGCAGACCTTCCATGTCCGTCAGCTGTCGGCATACGTCTTCCCCGGCGCGGACTTCGGGTTGAACCCACCGACGTTCGCCGGCGCGATGGACGGACAGAGCGCGAGCCTGACCGCCGCCGGGCAGCAGGCGTTTCCGTATCTCCAGGGTCCCGTGACGATCGCCGCGGGCACGTATGGGTACCAGGCCACACCGATCGACCCGGCGAGCTTCACGACACTGCTCTCCGGTCCGGGCGACTCCTCCCTCGTCGGGGTCTTCACGCATCCGGACGGGCGCGAGGAGATGGTCCAGACGTTCGACGGCAACCAGTACCAGCTGCACAGCCAGCTGCTTCGCCACGGCGAGCTGAGCTGGGTCACGCGCGGCACATATCTCGGGGACCAGCGCAACTACCTGGAGCTGCACATCGACGACGTGTTCCTGCCGGACGACAGCTGGGACACCGCCGCGCACGTCACGAACTTCGATCCCGCCGCGGCGATCCGCATGACGCCGGCCGACGTCTCCAAGGCCGTCGCCTGGTCACAGTCGAACGGCCTGCGCCTCGACATGCTGTTCAACGGCGGCGGCAGCGACGCGTACGTGGACGATCACGGCAGCGACCCACTGCTGAGCGCGTTCCAGGCCGCGAAGGGTTCGTTCGGCTGGGCGAACCACACCTACGACCATCCGAACCTCGACTGCTCGACGCGCCGCTTCATCGCGAACGAGATCCAGGACAACGTCCGCTGGGCGCGCAACAAGGGCCTCAGCGTCAACGCCGCGGAGCTCGTCACCGGCGAGCACTCCGGGCTCGCGAACCTCATCCCCGCCAGGACGATCGACGCGCCCGAGATCGATCGCACTGCAACCCCGTTGGGCGGCTCGATCCCGATCGGCACCTACGACTACGCCGTCACGGCGGTGAACGCCGCGGGCGAGACCGTGGCGGCCACCGCCACCGTCACGACGAAGCCGCTGCGACGCTCGGTGCGCCTGGTCTGGCCGGCGATCTGCAAGGCAACCGGCTACCGCGTCTACCGACGCTCGTCGCCCACCGGCACGTGGTCGCGCATGGGGACGATCGCGCAGCCGGCGCCCGCGTTCAACAACAACGGTCCCGTCAACGTCAGCTTCACCGACACGGGCGGCGCCGGCACCGCGGACGCGCCGCCCGCGTCGAACACCGCCGCATTGGCGCCCTACGGTCAGAACCCGAGCTTCATCGGCGCGATCACGGACGCCGGCGTCAAGGTGCTCGGCGGCGATGCGTCGAAGCCGTATCCGCAGACGCCCACGAGCGCCACCGGCCCGCAGTGGCCGGCGGGGACGTCGTTCCTCGACGGTCCGGCCCGGGTCATCCCCCGCTACCCGACGAACGTCTACTACAACGTCGCCACCCAGAGCCAACTGCTCGACGAGTACAACTACCTCTACCTGCCGCCTTCGCTCGGCGGCGTGTGCACGGACACGGCCGTGACCACCTGCTTCACGAGCCCGGCCACCTGGTCGGACCTCGTCGCCGCGGAGTCGCAGCGGATCTTCGGCCACGCCATGGGCAACGATCCGCGCCCGCACTACTTCCACCAAAGCAACCTCGCCGACACGACGGCGGCCGACGGCGGCGTCTTCTACCCCGTCCTCGACGCCGCGCTGGCGACCTACAAGACGTACTTCAACGCCAGCGCGCCGATCGTGCAGCTCACGCAGACTCAGATCGGCGCCCTGCTCGCACGCCAGAGCACCTGGGCGGCGGCGAGCGGCGGCAGCGTCAGCGGGTACGTCGAGGGTGCGCAGGTCCGGATCGCGAACGCCGGCACGACGGCAGTCGACGTGCCGCTGACCGGCACCGAGGCCGGGACCGTCTACGGCGGCTCGCGATCCGGGTGGGTCACGGCCGCGGTCGGCAGCAGCACGCACACCGCCGCGGTTGCGTGGCCGGCCGCCTCGCCGCCGGCACCGACCGCGGCTCAGCCGCCGATCACCGCGCTGGTCGAGCACGCCGACCCGGTCCAGCCGGCCAGTCTCGCGGCGGTGCCCGCCGCACCGTAGGCGCGCCGGACTCGACATCAGCTCCCACGACGACCGACGGGGCGCCCATCATGGACGCCCCGGCGGTTGAGGGAGGAGAGGGTGCTGCATCCGCCGGCAGGGATTGTCACCGGCGAACCCGACCCGGTCGCGACGCGCCTCCACACTCGCGCCACCCGGGGGAAGCTTTGCTGTCAGGCCGCTCGTGAGAAGCGGTCCTGTACCCCGTTCACGAGCTTGATGCCCGTGTTGACCCCGTTCTGAACCACGTTTTCCACGCGATCTGACACGAGTTCGACGTTCGAGCTCAGATTCCTGCGCGCCTGCGTGCCGCGACGCTCCAGGCCGCGACGGGCCTGTCGTGCCTCGCGCTCGATGCGCGCGCGGGTGCGACGCACCTCGCGCTCGACCTGCGTGCGGGCCGTCTCGCCGCGGCGCTCGAAGCGGGCCAGCTGCTGCTCCAGGACGTCGCGCGCCTCGAGCGCGGCTCCGATCGGGACGAGCACGGCGCGCCCGACCGTCGAGCGCGTCGCCTGCTTTGCCTTCGGCGCAGCCGTCGACTTCGACGCGGTCGCCTTGGCCGCGGCGGGCTTGGGCTTGGCGGTGGTGCTGGGGGACTTCTTGGCGGTGCGCGGCTTGCGAGTCGTCGCAGCCGCGGTACGTGGACTGGATGCCATGGTGGGGAAAGGCTCCTTGCTGGAGTCGGGAGATCGTAGTGGGCCGCTCATCGCATCGGCGCACACGAGCGAACACCTGTTTGTACCCCGCTTGCAGCAGAGCGTTACAGGCGATCCTAGAGCGGACGTTAAACGCCGGTGAAAACGGCTATGCGCTCAACAGCGGAGGAACGCCTGTTCGCTTCAGCCATCTGGACGGATCGTCGAGCTCGGCGAGCGTCGGCAGCGCCTCCGGGCTCTGCCAGACGCGGTTCAGCGCCTCGATCCCGCCCGCGCGCACGATCGCGTCGCAGAAGCGCTTGCCGAGCTCGTACTGGCGCAGCTTCAGCTCCAGCCCGAGCAGGCGCTGCAGCAGCCGCGCGGGCGCGGACTGGGAGCGGCGGCGCGCGTCGAGGGCGGCGCGCAGCTTGGGCAGCGACGGCAGCAGCGGCGCGCCGACCGCGTCCATCACGTGCTCGGCGTGCCCCTCCAGCACCGCCATCGTCGCCTGCATGCGGTCGAGCGTCGCGCGCTCGCGCGGGTTGGTGACGAGCGAGACGACGTCGCCGCGGCGAACCGCGCGCACGATCCGCTGGAGGTCGCTCCCGCGCGGCAGCCGCAGCGCGCGCTTGGCATCGAGCCGCACCTCCGCGCCATCGAGCAGTTCGCGCACCATCCCGGCGAGATGCGGCTGCAACCACGGGACGCCGGCGAACTGGACCGCGTGCGTGACCTCGTGCAGCGCGACCCAGGTGAGGAACTCGCGCTCGTCGGCGCCGAACGCCTGCACCGAGCAGCCGAGGTTCGGCAGCACGAACAGCAGCCGCGGCGGACGCTCGTCGGGCGTGCTGTCGAGCAGGACGAGCTCGTACTGGCCGAGCACGCGCTGCGCCATGAACCCGAGCAGCACGCCGACCTCGGCCGTCAGCACGACGCCGGTCGCGAGGTCGAGCGCCGGCTTCGCCGGGCCGAGCCTGGTGCCGAGGCGCGCGAGCGGCGCGTCGAGCAGCGCCCGCATCCCGGAGACGTTCGCCGCGATCCACTCCGCGCGCCCGACCCCCTCGGCCGGCGGCAGCGCATGGGCGGGCTCCAACCCGGTGTAGGCGATCACGCGCGTCGCACTGTCCTGCGCGAGCGCCTGCAGGTCCGTGCGCGGCGCGCGCACGTCCGGCCGGCCGGCGACGAGCGCGGCGAGGCGCTGAGCGAGTGGCCAGTCGATCATCGCTCCACTATGGCAGCGCCGCACCGTCGGCTTCGCGAGTTGCCTCGAAACGGCTGCTCAGACCGGAATCGCCGCGAGTTGCGCGAGCGCCTCCGGCGAGCGCGCGGCGACGACCGGCGAGTGCGCCGCGACGTCGAGCGGGGCGGACAGCGGGTCCTCGCAACGCGGGAAGGAGACGCACCCGCCGGCCTCGCGCACGATCAGCTGACCGGCCGCGGCGTCGACGGCACGGCAGTTGCGCAGCGAGACCATCCCGTCGAGACGCGCCGCGGCGACCTGGCAGAGCGAGACGGCGATCGCGCCGACGACGCGCAGGCGCCGCGTCGCCCCGAGCAGGCCCTCCATCGAGGCTGCGACCCAGCGCGGGTCGGCCGACTCGATCCCGAGCAGCTCGAGGCGCCCGTCGTCCATCCGCCGCTCCGGCAGCCCCGGGTCGAGCGGCTCGCCGTCGAGCCGGGCGCCGGCGCCGCGCGTCGCCGTCCACTCCTCGTCGGCGCCGAAGTCGTGCACGAACGCGAACGCGACGTCGGCCATCGTCGGCCCGTCGGCGACCGCGATCGAGAGCGCGTAATGGGGCATCATCCGCTTGGCGTTCAGCGAGCCGTCGATCGGGTCGATCACGACGCGGACCCCGTCCCCGCCCGCTCCGCCGTAGTCGACGGCGCCGCGCTCCTCGGAGATCGCCGTGAAGCGATGGCCGGCCGCATGCAGCGCGTCCAGCCGCGCGAAGACGGCCTCCTCGGCGCCGCTGTCGATCACAAGCGTGCGATCGCCCCCCTCGCCGCGCCCCGTCTCGACGGCGCGCTCGCGCGTCGCCGGGTGCGCGCGCAGCACCTCGCGCAGCCCCGCGACGGCGCCGCGACAGGCGCCGATCCAATCCGCGTCGAGCGCCGTACCGGAGGTTTCCATCAGCCGCATATCCTTGCAGGGTGCCCGCCGCCCTCGACGGCCTCTCCCCCGCGCAGCGCGTCGCCGCAACCCACACCGGCGGGCCGCTGCTGATCGTCGGCGGGGCCGGCAGCGGCAAGACGCGCACGCTCGTCGCCCGCTTCGCGTGGTTGATCGAGCAGGGCGAGGCGCCGGAGGCGATCCTCGCCTTCGCACGCTCCGAGCGCGCGGCCGACGCGCTGCGACGCGATGTCGAGGACGGGATCGCCCGCCCGTACGAGGAGCTCGCCGTCACGACCGTCCATGCCTTCTGCGCGCGCCTGTTGCGCGAGCAGACGCGCGAGGGCGGCAGCGACGCGTTCGCGGTCGCGGTCGGGCGCGCCGACCGGCTCGCGATGCTGCTGGAGCGGATCGACGAGCTGACGATCCGCCACCACGACTTCCGCGGCCGCCCGGCTGCCCTGTTGACAGGCTTCCTGCGACGCATCGATCGCTTGAAGGACGAGCTGATCGGGCCCGAGGACTACGCGCAGTGGGCAGCGTCGCTCGGCGAGGACGGCGACGACGCGGCGCGCGCCGAGGCGGCGCGCGAGCGCGAGTTCGCCGAGGTCTTCCGTGCGCACGACCGCATGCTCGCCGAGGCCGGAGCGCTCGACAGCGGCGACCTCGTGATCGGCGTGCTGGCGCTGCTGCGCGAGCATCCGCACGTCCGCGCGCGCGTCGCGGAGCGCTACCGCCACCTGCTCGTCGACGACGTGCAGGAGCCGAACTTCGCCC
>DASRAV010000036.1:0-9516 GCA_035637995.1 Conexibacter sp.
CGTGAGAGCGGCGCTCGAACGCGTCGCCAAGCACGCCCAGCTGATCGTCGTGCCGTACGCGGGCGATCGCGCGGTCGCGATGCGCGTCGCCGCCGAGACGAACGTCCCCACGCTCGTGTGGGGCGACCCGCATGCGCTGCGCAAGGGCCAGGTCGCCGACGTCGAGTGGGCGGCGGTCGACGGTGCGTATGCCGCCGGCACGATGGCCGTCCACGCGGCCGTCTACAGAAGCGCCGGGATAGTGATGTGCGAGAACGCCGAACCGACGGAGATGGCGACCCGCTACCGGATGGCGGCCGCGTTCGTCGCCGGCGCCCGCGCCCAGTCCAAGCTCGTCAGACTCTTCTACACGCACGTCGGCGAAGGTGGCGGACCCGTCAGCGACGCGCAGGCGAAGGCGGCGACGATCAGAATCACGCTCGGCGGCCCGATGATCAAAGTGCCGTTCGAAAACCCCGACCCGTCGGGCCCCGACTACCTGGCGGAGCGCGGCGCCGAGTTCATCTTCCCGCTGTGCGGTCCCGCGGCGCCCGGCGTCATGCGCGGGGTGATCCGGGCGGACGCGGAGCATCAGTTCGTCGGCACCGTCGGCGACAAGGCGCTCATCAACAGAGAAAACGACCTCCTGACGTCGATATTGATCCATCCCGAACTGGCGATCGAACAGGCGCTGCGGGACTTCAGAGCGAAGCGGTTCGGAGCGCGCAACTACCGGCTCGAATTCGCCAACCACGGCATCTCGCTGCTGAGAACGGGGCGTACCCCGGGCGATGCGTTCGAAGCCGCGGTCCACCGTCGGGCGCAGATCATCCACAAGCTCGTTCAGCTGCCGGACGTGAGCACCGAGGAAGCGCTCAAGGCCTACATGGCCGAACAGCCGAGCTGAGCGGCGCTACGCCGACGTGCGTCGCGCCTCGCGCGCGGCGCCGTCGGCGCTACTCCGGAAGCAGGTCCGCGAGCGCCGACAGCGCCGCTGCGGTGACGTCCGCCGGCGCCCTGCCTGCGTCGATGGCGCGGATGCGCTCAGGCTCGGCGGCGGCGAGCGCGTCGTAGCCGGCGGCGATCGCCGCGAAGAAGGCGTCCGTCTCGCGCTCCAGGCGGTCGGGCTCCTCGCCGCGCCCGTCCTGGCGAGTGCGCCCGAGCGCCGGATCGATCCGCAGCAGCAGCGTGCGGTCGGGCACGAGGTCGCCGGTCGCGAACGCGTTGATCGCGCGCACCGCCTCGATCCCGAGCGCGCGCCCGGCGCCCTGGTAGGCAAGCGAGGAGTCGACGAAGCGGTCCAGCAGGACCCACTCTCCGCGCGCAAGCGCCGGCGCGAGCGCCTCCTCGACGAGCTGCGCGCGCGCGGCCGCGTACAGCAGCGCCTCGGCGCGCGCCCCGACCTGCAGCGCCGGGTCCTGCACGAGCGTGCGGATGCGCTCGGCGGCGGCGACGCCGCCCGGCTCGCGCAGCAGCGTCACGGCGATCCCGCGGTCGCGCAGCGCGGCGGCGAGAGCGGCGGCGAGCGTCGTCTTGCCGGCGCCGTCGATGCCCTCGATCGTGATCAGCCGGCCGCGTGCCACCGGGGCGACCTTATACGCTCGCCGCATGATCGAGCTGCCGGGCGCCGAGCATCACCCGCACGCCCGCGCGACGCTCGGCGCCGCGCTTGCGCCGGGCGGACGCCCGTCGCACGCCTACCTCTTCCACGGTCCGTCCGGCAGCGGCAAGCGCACCGCCGCGCGTGCATTCGCGGCCGCCCTGCTGGCGGACGACGTCGCCGATCCGGCGGGCGCGCGTACGCGCGTGGAGCACGGCACCCACCCCGATCTCACGTGGGTCGTCCCGAGCGGCGCGCACGAGATGCTCGTCGGCGACGTCGAGGAGCGGGTGATCGCCGCCGCGGCGTTGACGCCGTTCGAGTCCACGCGCCGCGTGTTCGTGCTCGAGCGCGCCGACACGCTGATCGAGCAGGCGGCGAACAAGCTGCTGAAGACGCTCGAGGAGCCGGCGTCGTTCGTGCACCTGATCCTGCTCACCGACCGGCTCGGCGAGATGCTGCCGACGATCCGCTCGCGCTGCCAGCTCGTGCGCTTCGACGCGCTCGGGCCCGAGCGGCTGGCGGAGCGACTCGGCCGTCACGGCGTCCCGCCCGCGCAGGCGGACGCGTGCGCACGGCTCGCGCTCGGCGACGGCGCGCAGGCGCTCGAGCTCGCGCTCGGCGACGGACCGGCCTTGCGTGCCGGCGGCGAGGCGCTCGCGCGCGCCGCGCTCGCGGGCACGGTGGCGACAGCCCCGTGGGGCGAGCTGCTGAGCGTGCGCAAACGTCGCGGTGAGGCGGCGGTCGCGGAGCTGGAGACGCGGCTCGCCGAGGAGCAGGCGCTCGCTCCGACGCGCGAGCGCAAGCGCGTGGAGAACGAGTACGCCGATCGCATCCGGCGTACGAAGCGCCGCGTCGAGACGGGGGCGCTCGACCTCGGGCTCCAGGTCGCGTCGCTGTGGCTGCGCGACCTCGCGTGCGTTGCCTGGGGCGCGGACGAGCTCGTCTGCAACGTCGACCGCGCCGAACAGCTCGCCCAGGACGCGGCCGGGTGCGACCCGCAGCGGCTGCGCGTCGCCGTCGAGCACGTCGAGGAGACCCGTCGGCGGCTGCGCAGCAACGTCACCGAGGAGCTCGCGCTCGAGACGCTCGCGCACCGGCTCGAGGCACTGCTCGCCGCCTGATCCGTCCGGCGCTACTCGTCCGGCCAGCGGCCGCTGCGCTCGAACGCCTCGCGCGCCTGCTCTTCCTCCTCGCGCTCGCGATTGCTCACGATGCTGACGCGAAAGAGCACGTTGATCAGCAGCACCATGAATGCCGAGCCGATCAGCACGACGCCCGCACCGGCCGCGTCGCCGCCGATGAAGAGGCAGACGATCCCCGCGATCGCGATCGCGAGCGGGATTCCGTACCGCACCGCAGCGAGCCCGAGCTGGCGCATCGTCCGGATCCTAGCTGATACAAATCGCGGCATAGTGTCACAGCGTACGGTCGAGGACGATGCCCTGCTCGACGCCGCCCGCGCCTGCGTGCTGGCGGTGGGCGTTCGCCGCACGACGATGACGGATGTCGCGCGGCAGGCCGAGGTCAGCCGCATGACGCTCTATCGCCGCTTTCCCGACGTGACCTCGCTGCTGCAGGCGCTGATGACGCGCGAGTTCACGCCGCTCGTCGAGGACACGTCGGGCTCCACGCCTGCGGCCAACGCGCGCGAGCGACTCGTCACCGGTGCGCTCGCCGGGATCGAGCGGCTGACGAGCGATCCGCTCTTCCGGCGCATCCTCGACGTCGACCCCGAGCTGCTGCTGCCCTACCTCACGACGCGCCTCGGCGGCTTTCAGCGCGCGGTCGTGGCGTCGTTCGAGCAGCGCATCGCCGAGGGGATCGCGGACGGCTCGATCGCGGCGAGCGACCCGGCGGCCGTCGCGCGCACGCTCGAGCTCGCGCTGCGCGGGTTCGTCTTCCAGCCGGAAGCCGGCGACATGACGCAGCTGCGCCGCCTGCTCGACCGGTACCTCGCGCCATGAGGTGGTGGGGCTGGGGAGAGGACGGTCACGACGCGCCGCTGCCGGCCGGTGCGCAGCGGATGCTCGCCGCTGAACTCGGCCCGCCCACCCCGCTGCCGCCGCGCCGCGACCCTGTCGCGCTCGAGCACGTGCGGCTGCCGGAGCCGGCGCTCTCGGCGGCCGCGCGCAAGCGCCTCGACACCGTCGTCGGGGCCGAGCACGTGCACGACGATCGCCTCGCGCGCGTGCGCCATGCGGCCGGCCGCGGCTACCACGACCTCGTGCGGCTGCGCGCCGGCGACGCGCCCGACGCGCCCGACGCCGTCGCGTTCCCCGGCACGGCCGCGGAGGTCGCCGCGCTGCTGCGCGTCTGCGCCGAGGAGCAGATCGCCGTCGTGCCGTTCGGCGGCGGCACGAGCGTCGTCGGCGGCGTCGCGGCGCTGCGCGGCCGCTTCGCCTCGGTCCTGACGGTGGATCTCGGTCGCCTCGACCAGCTCGTCGCCGTCGACCCGATCTCGCTCACGGCGACGTTCGAGGCCGGCATGACCGGTCCGGCGCTCGAGGCGGCGCTCGCCGAGCACGGGATGACGCTCGGCCACTTCCCGCAGTCGTTCGAGTTCAGCACCGTCGGCGGCTGGGTCGCGACGCGCTCCTCTGGCCAGGCGTCGACCGGCTACGGGCGCATCGACGCGCTCGTCGTCGCGGTTCGCGCCGTGACGCCGTCCGGTGAGATCGAGACGCGCCCGCTGCCCGCCTCGGCGGCGGGGCCGTGCCTGCGCGAGCTCCTGGTCGGCTCGGAGGGCACGCTCGGGATCCTCGTCGCGGTGACGCTGCGGATCCGCCGGCGACCGATCGTGCGCCGCTACGAGGCGTTCTCGATCGGGTCGAGCGCGGCGGGGGTCGAGGCTTTTCGGGAGCTCGTCCAGGGCGGCATCGCGCCCGATGTCGCGCGCCTCTCCGACGAGCAGGAGACGCGCGTCTCGCTCATGCTGTCGGCGGGCGACGGCGCCGCCACGCGCGCCCTGCGCGGCTATCTGCGCGCCCGCGGGCACGCAGACGGCTGCCTGGTGATCGCCGGCTGGGAGGGGACGGAGGAGGCCGCGGTGCGCCGACGCCGCGCGGCGGCCGCGCGCGTGCTGCGGGCGCACGGAGCGATTGCGCTCGGGACGCGGATCGGCGCGGCGTGGGAGCACGGGCGCTTCCACGCGCCCTACCTGCGCGACGAGCTGCTCGCGCACGGCGTGCTCGTCGAGACGCTCGAGACGGCGACGACATGGAGTCGTGTGATGGAGCTGCACGACGCGGTCGGCGCGGCGATCGACGGCGCGCTGCGCGCGCGCGGGACGCCGCCGCTCGTGATGTGCCACGTCTCGCACGTCTACCGCACGGGCGCGTCGCTCTACTACACGTTCGTCGCCCGTCAGCAGGAGGGCGCCGAGCTGGAGCAGTGGCACGCCGCGAAGCTGGCCGCGAGCGACGCGATCCTCGCCGGCGGCGGGACGATCACCCACCACCACGGCGTCGGGCGCGACCACGCGCCGTGGCTTCCGGCGGAGGTCGGTCCGCTGGGGGTCGAGCTGCTGGGCGCCGCGAAGGCCACGCTCGATCCCGCCGGGATCATGAACCCCGGCAAGCTGATCGATCCGCCGTCGCTGCCGGGGGCGGACGTTGATCTGCCCTCAGCTGGAAGGTAATCTCGATCGCAGCGGTGCGCAGCGCGACTCGTGGGGGCGTTCGCGCGCGCAAACCTTGGGAAAGGAGCAGCTCGCCTCCGTCGGGTCGCCGGGTCGAGCCCGATCCGGCTGCGATCGAACCAGGAGTCAACGATGCCGAACCGCACGCGATGCATGCTCGTGGCGCTCGCAACAGCACTCGCGCTCATGCTCATGACCGGAGCAGCCACCGCCCTAAGATCACTTTCACTTAATCCCGTCCCGAGAAGCTGGACGCTAACGCAAAGAGGCGTCGCGTTCAGAAGCGAACTCGGAGAAATCATATGCAACTTGACGCTCCGGAAAGGCACGCCCGGGATATTCCCGAAGAGAGCGGGGACGATGGTGGGCGAAATCTTCGGCTTCTTCACCGAAGCCTGTAGAGGCAACGGCTTGATCGAAAGTCCAAGAGTCGTCCCGCTAAACGTCGAACCAGAACTATGGAAGATGGTCTATACCGCGATACTAGGCACCCTACCGAGAATAACGGGCATCAAGTTCCAGATAAGAGAATTCCTATTGCTATTCGAAATGCTCGTGTTCGGCGCGGTCATGCGCTGTCTATACAGAGGCCCGGTTGAAGAGCTAGCGACCGTCACGGAAGGCGTCATCGGCAGACTAAGATTTACGAGAGAAAGCCGCAGACTCACGCTCTCTCCCGAGAGACTAAACAACGAAATCTGTCCGAGAACAGGTGAAATCATTGCGGAAAGCCTGGAACCGGAACAGGTGATCAGCGTGTCGCTAGTCTGATCGGGCACGTCGCACGACCCGGCGCGGCTGCGCGGCGCCGGGTCGGGCGCCGGCCGTCGCGAGCCTACCCGGCTGCCGCGATCGCTTCCTGCGCCGCGGAGCGCGCGGCAGCGCGGCGCTCGGGCACGAGGCCGAGGCGGGTGCGGCGGTCGAGCAGGTCCTCGGGCGTGAGCGCAAGCTCGTGCTCGACGGCGAAGCGCAGCTGCGCATGCGAGACGGGCACGCCGGGCGCGATCGGATCGCGGTCGGCGTCCGCCGGCCGATCGGCGCCGGAGAGCGCGATCCGAGTCGTCGCGCAGTCGCGTGCCCGCACGCCGGGCCGTGCGGCGAGCCGGTCGACGACGTCCTGCGCCATCCGCCGCGCGGTCGTGAGCTTGCCGCCGACGAGCGTGAGGATCCCGTCGTGCTCGACGACCGCGTGGCGGCGCGAGAGGTCGGCCGTCGCCTCGTCGCCGGAGGCGAGCAGCGGGCGCAGGCCGGCATAGCGGCCGACGACGTCGGCGGCGCACAGCGGCTGTCGCAGAACGCCGCTCGCGCCCTCGAGCAGGAAGCGCTCCTCCGCGGGCGTGACGGTCGGCTCGTCGGGAATCGGCCCCTCGAACGACTCGTCGGTGATCCCGATCATCACGAGCCCGTGCGGCCACGGCACGGCGAAGACGAAGCGCGATCCGCCGCTGCCGGGCAGCGGCGCGTTGACGGCGGCGCGCGGCTGGCGCAGGGCGTCGGAGCGCACGAGCAGGTGGGAGCCCTTGCTGGGCCGCAGCGCGACGCCGCCGCTCAGCTCGCCCGCCCACACGCCGGTCGCGTTGACGACGTGGCGGGCGCGCAGCTCGAACGTCGCGTCACCGCGCTCGTCGTGGACGGTGGCGCCCTCGGCGCCGAGCGCTGTCACGCGTGTGTAGGTGAGGATCCGCGCACCGTGCGCGGCGGCGGTGCGGGCGACGGCGACGACGAGTCGCGCGTCGTCGTCGAGCTGCCCGTCCCAGTGCAGGAGGGCGCCGCGCAGGCCAGATGGATCGAGCGCGGGCGCGAGCCGCAGCGCCTCCTCGGCGCTGATGCGACGCGCGGGCGGCAGGCGGCGACGGCTTGTGCCGGCCGCGGCGCGCAGGCGGTCGCCGAAGCGCAGGCCCGCCTCCAGCTTGAGGCCGCCGGCGCGCGAGACCTGCGCCCCGAGCGGGATCAGCATCGGCAGGGCGCGAATCATGTGCGGCGCGCTCACGTCCATCAGCACCGCGCGCTCGCGCGCGGACTCCCACGCGAGCCCGACCTCGCCGTGGGCGAGGTAACGCAGTCCGCCGTGGGCCAGCTTCGAGCTCCAGCGGCTCGTGCCCTGCGCGAGGTCGCCCCGCTCGACGAGCGCGACGCTGAGCCCACGGCTGGCCGCGTCGAGCGCCGTCCAGGTGCCCGTGATCCCACCGCCGACGACAAGCACGTCGACCGCCTCGCCATTCGCGAGCGCCGCCAGCTCCCGGCTCCGCCGTACGGCGTTCAGCGAGTCGGAGCCCGGAGTACGAAGTGACATCTTGCCCGCGACTGTAACGTGCCTCGACGAACGATCCGCCGGTTCGACCGTCGGCTACGATGTCCGCCCCCGCCGACGTAGCTCAGCTGGTAGAGCACTTCACTCGTAATGAAGGGGTCGGGAGTTCGAGTCTCCCCGTCGGCTTCGAGGCGAAGCGCCTGCAAATCGCGGGTACCGGACCGCGATCTGCTGGCGCGCGGTGCGCCGCTGCTCGCGAGCGGCGTGCCAGAGGTCGACGCCTTCGATGCGGATCGTGCCGCTGTCGGGCTCCTCGACGCTGGCCGCGACGCGCAGCAGCGTCGTGCGTCCCGATCGCCGACGGCCCCAGACGCCGACGACCTCGCCGGCGTCCACGTCGAGCGAGACGTCGTCGAGCGCCGCGTGCTCGGCGGCACTGTGCCGGACTCGCCATGAGCGGGTTTTCTGCCGCCTCCGTCATGGTGCAGGAGCGTCGCGCTCTGGCGGCGGCGCGACAACTTCAGCTCGGACACTTCCAACTTGGAAGCCCGAGTGCTACCCACCCGCTGGCGACGCCCAACTCCAGGAGCGAGTGAGCGCAAGTAAAATGTCAAACCACCGGATCTGGTCTCGTCGAGCGGCAAGAGCTCTCATCAACCCTTGAGGTCGAGTCGCAGACTCGCTTCTATGCTGCTCCACCGACCTCGCGGTGGCGAGGCACCGGAGACCGCGCGCCTCAGGTCCCGCCCAGCGGCTGTGTGTGCCACCTTCTCGATCTGGCGGCAGCCATGAGCGCGTAAGTGGCGCTTGATCGGTGCTCGACGGGCCTGCCGTCCAAGCAGCGGCGGAGATTACTGTTCGGCGTCGGAGAGCGTGGCGACCGTGCCCAGATCAGCCATCTCATCTGCGCTGATCATCCGGTCCCGGGTCCTGAGTGTCAGCGCGAGGACGCGGCCGGACGCACCGTCGACAAGAAGCGCGAGCTGCTGGTAGTCCGGCACAGGCTCCCCGGGGGGGAAGCTGAAATCGTTCGGTGCAAATGCACCGTTCGCCACGACGAGATAGGTGTCAGCCTTCGAGCTCGCGTCTGCAACGACGTCGCCGATGCCAAGAAGGTTGGAGGCTGCCTCTGGCGTCGTTGCGACCGACCGGACGTCCTGCAAGGGACCCTTCCCATTCTCCGACGCAAGCTGCATCACTGTGGCGCGGACGGCGTCGGGTGGCTGAGCCGACACGGCTATGCTGGAATCGGCGCCTCGGGAGAAGGGACTGATAACCACCAAGCCGACACCGAGCAGAACGAGGCTCAGGCCGGCAGCAACCATTCGCCTTGCTGAAATCCTAAGCATTTGGCTCACGACTCCAGGCTAGCAACTTGGCACGGTCTTGTAATGAAGATGGTGGTGCTGACTGATCCAGAGGGCATCTACGTAGGTTGACGAAGGGCTCTCAATCAGCGTGTCAGTCCCGGTGGCCGTGTCCCAACCGTCGTGAAAGACGCCTTGGCGAGTCGTATACCCCAGCATGCGCGAGGCGCCCCAACCCTGAGTGTTGGCTGTGTCGGTCTCGAGACCGGTCTCAAGGATCTGAGCTGGAGCATTCATCCCGGTGTTTGTCGTTCCTGACGTGTGCCCCGGAACGCGAATATTCCAGCTAGAGCCTGAAACCCACGAGATGCTCACCGGATAATAGGTTCCAAACGTCGGTGTTACGCCCGTTGGAACAAACACGAACAGCCCGCCGAGTGTCCAGGAGAAATGGAAGCCATCAATGATGCCGCCCGTGCCGACACCCCATCGGATCCCAGCCTCGATGAACGTCGCAGACTGGGTCTTGCTGATGGCCCAAAGCAGGTGGTTGACGTAATGTTGCGACGGCTGGCCGATGTCCTTGCAGATCGGCGCCATCTCGACCTGTGCGGCGTGGAACCCATTGCTGCCGGAGACCTCGTTCTTGGCGATGGCCCAGCAGCGCTGGTTGTCCACACACGCATCTGCATGGGCCGGTGAGGCAACGACGCAGCTTGCAACGATTACCGCTGCCAAG
>DASRAV010000037.1:0-33034 GCA_035637995.1 Conexibacter sp.
GCGCAGCAGCGCCGGGTCGAGGATGTCGGGCCGGTTCGTGGCCGCGATCATGATGATGTTGTCCTTCGCCTCGAAGCCGTCCATCTCGACGAGCAGCTGGTTGAGCGTCTGCTCGCGCTCGTCGTGGCCGCCGCCGAGGCCCGCGCCGCGGTGGCGCCCGACGGCGTCGATCTCGTCCATGAAGATGATGCAGGGGGCGTTCTGCTTCGCCTGCTCGAACAGGTCACGCACGCGCGAGGCGCCGACGCCGACGAACATCTCGACGAAGTCCGAGCCGGAGATCGAGAAGAACGGCACGCCCGCCTCGCCCGCGACCGCGCGCGCGAACAGCGTCTTGCCCGTGCCCGGCGGCCCGTACAGCAGCACGCCCTTCGGGATGCGCGCGCCGAGCGCCTGGAACTTCTTCGGGTTCTCGAGGAACTCCTTGATCTCGTGCAGCTCCTCGACCGCCTCGTCGACGCCCGCCACGTCGCGGAAGGTGATCTTCGGCGAGTCGACGGAGAGCCGCTTCGCGCGCGACTTGCCGAACGACATCACCTTCGAGCCGCCGCCCTGGACCTGGTTCATCAAAAAGATCCAGAAGCCGATGAAGATCAGGAACGGCAGCACGTACGTCAGCAGCGAGAGCCAGCCGTTCGTCTTCGTGCCCTCGATGTTGAAGTCGACCTTGTGCGCGGCGAGGTCGTTGACGAGCGTGTTGCCGTTGTCGGGCACGAACCCGAGCTCGTGCTGCGCATCGGGCGACTTCAGCCTGACGACGATCGTGTTGTCCTTCGTCTTGATGTCGGCGGACTTGACGTTGTCGCGCTGGACGTCCTGGAGGAAGTTGTTGTACGTGTAGGTCGGCCCCTTGGTGGGCGGGTTGATCAGCCGTTGGGCGAAGAACGCGAGCACGACCACGACCAGGATCGGGAAGGCGGCGCTCTTGAAGAACCTGCTCATGTGGACGTTCCGGGCGCGCTCAGCGCCATGCGAGACGGTGGACGGGCTGCCAAGCGTAGCAGCCGGGGACTGGCCTCCCGCCTGCCTGGACTGCCGTTTAGCAGCCGTTTAGCCGTCCTGCAGCACCGCGACATAGGGCAGGTTGCGGTGCTGCTCGGCATGGTCGAGGCCGTACCCGACCACGAAGCGATTCGGGATCGGGAAGCCGACGTAGCGCGGCGAGAGGTCGACCTGCAGGCGGTCGGGCTTCGTCAGCAGCGCGCAGACGGCGAGCGTCGCGGGGCCGCGCGCCTTGAGGTTGCGCAGCAGATACTGGAGCGTCAATCCCGAGTCGACGATGTCCTCGACGATGATCACGTCACGGTCCTCGATCACCGCGTCGAGGTCCTTGAGGATCCGCACGACGCCCGAGGACTGCGTCGCCGAGCCGTAGGAGGCGACCGCCATGAAGTCGACCTCGACCGGCAGGTCGATCGCGCGCATCAGGTCCGAGAGGAAGAAGACCGCGCCCTTCAGGACGCACACCAGCAGCGGCCGACGGCCGGCGTAGTCGCGCGTGATCTCCTCCCCCAGCTCGCGCACGCGCCGCTGCAGCGCGTCCGGCTGGACGAGGATCTCTCCGATCGCCGTGTCGCCCATGTCCGCGGGCAGTGTACGCAGCGCGGGTGCGGAAGCGGTCATCCGGCCCGCCCGCCGCGGGCGGGTGCGCGTCCGCGGCTCCGCGCCGCTTCGTCGCGTTCGGCGCGCAGCACGCCGCGCTCCGCGACGGCGCGCACGCCGCCGCCGAGGTCGAGCATCGCGACACCGGTCCGACGCAGGCCGGCGACCTCGTCCGCGTGGCGCGCCGCTCCCGCGACGGGCCGCCCGGCCGCGCCGTCGGCGAGCCGCTGCACGACGAGCCGACGCAGCGCCGCGGGCAGCGCGGCGAGCCGCTCGAGCGGGATCGTCAGCACGCCGGCGACCGCCGCTTCGTCGAGCTGCTCGGTCACGAGCGCGTCGAGCACCTCCGCCTCGTCGCGCAGCAGCGCGGCGGTGCGCAGCACGTTCTCCGCGGCGGCGGGGTGGATCGTCTCGAAGGCGGGCACGAGCGTGTTGCGCACGCGGTTGCGCGCGTATCTGGAGCCGGCGTTCGTCACGTCGTCGCGCCAGGCGAGGCCGCGCTCCTCGCAGTAGGCGGTCGTCTGCGCGCGCGTGCACGCGAGCAGCGGGCGCACGAGCCGACCGTCGTGCGGGCGCATCCCGAGCAGCGCGCGGCGGCTCGGCGAGGAGGCGAGCCGGTAGAGGATCGTCTCGACCTGGTCGTCGGCGGTGTGGCCGGTCGCGATCGTCGCGCCGCGCGCGAGCGCGAGCCGCGCTGCGGCGGCGTAGCGCACGTCGCGCGCCCAGGCCTGCAGGTTGCCCGAGCCCTCCGGCCGCCGCGGGCGCTCGATCGCGAGCTCGACGCCGAGCCGTTCGCACAGCGCGACGCAGTGGCGTTCGTCCTCGTCGGCGTCGTCGCGCAAGCCGTAGTTGACCTGCAGCGCGCCGATCGCCTCCGCCCCGAGCAGCTCGACGGCGACGTGCAGCATGCAGACGGAGTCGCGACCGCCCGAGAGCAGCACGACGACCGGCGTGCCGGCGGGCAGGAGCCCCCCGGCGCGCACCTGCTCGAGCACGCGCTCGGCCTCCATGGGGCGAGTCTAGTCGTGGGCGGGCGTTGCGAGGAACAGCTCGGTCGACTCGCTGAAGCCCTTGAGACGGACCTCGCCGATGCGCTCGAGCTCGAGGTGCGCGCCCGCCTGCTCGGCGACCGGCCGCGTGGCGAGCACCTCGCCGCCGGCCGAGCGCGCGGCGACGCGCGCGGCGATGTTGACCTCGCGCCCGTAGTAGTCGCCTTCGCGGTAGAGCACGTCGCCGGCATGGATGCCGATCCGCGGTCGCGGTCGCTCGGTGAAGAGCTGCTGGAAGCCGACGGCCCAGTCGAGCAGCGCGGCCGCGTCGGGCGCGACGACCATCACCTCGTCGCCGATCGTCTTCACGATCCGCGCGTCGTCGGGCAGCGTGATCTGCACCGCCTCGACGAAGCGCTCGACCGCGTCGACGGCCTCCTCCTCGCCGACCTCCTCGGTCAGACGCGTGTAGCCGGCAAGGTCGGCGAACGCGATCGCGATGCGCAGCCGCCCGAGATCGCCGATCTCGCCGTCGAACGCGGCCTCCATGTGCCCGATCATGTCCTGCTCCACGAAGTGGCGCAGGAAGCGCTGGTGGACGCGGTCCATCAGCGGCGAGGCGAGCGGCAGCAGCCCGCGCGCGAGCTGCTCCATCTGCTCGGCCATCTCGAGGCCGGGCACGCCGTCGCGCATCAGCGGCTCATGTACATAGAGATGGAAGAGGCGCACCTCGGCGTCCGCGATGTCGGCGAGCGCCTGGCCGTAGACGCGCATCAGCTGCAGCAGCGCGACGAGCGGGAAGCCGGCGTCGAGCACCTGTGGCGCGAGCTGCAGCAGCGCGAGGTCCTCCGGTGGGATCCGCTGGATCGCGCGCGCGTCGTAGCCGAGCGACGACAGCAGCCGCTCGATCAACGCCGGCTCGAGCCCGGTCCTGCGTGCGGCCTGCTCGAGCGGCACCGCGGTCTCAGGCGCGAGCGCGGGCAGCAGCTCCTCGACGTACCCGAACGCGAGTCGGCCCTCGTCGCTCGCGGCGCGGATCTCCTCCAGCGAGTGGCCGCGCTCGCGCATGCGCGCGACGATCCGCGCGTGCGCGGCGGCGGCGGGGGTCCAGCGCCCGTTCGCGAGCGGGACGACGCCCTGGTCGGCCCAGCGACGCAGCGTCGCGGGCGTGGCCCCCGCCCGGCGCGCCGCCTCCGTGAGCGACAGCGTCGTCGTCTCCTGGCTGCCCCGCGCCATGCTCCTCAAGCTAGCCGTTCGCGTCCGCGACGGCGCCACGCGGTGGAGCGAGCAGTCGCTCAGACCGCGAGGTGCGGGTACTCGGCGGCGACGAGCGCGCGGTAGTGCTCGAAGATCGGCTTCGTGATCGGCATCAGCGCAAGCGCCGCCTTCACGTCGCCGCCGGCCTTGATGCGGCGGCGGGCGATCGCCATCGCGACGTTCTCCTTGCCCTGGAAGTAGCGGTTGGCCGTCTCCGAGGACATCGTCATGCGGACCTTCGACTCCCATGCGACGTCGTCGGTCCACTCCCATACGAGGTTGCGTCCCTCGTCCGGGCGCGCGGCGCGGATGTTGACGACGAGGTCGAGATCCTCGAACTCGAAGCGCTGCGGCACGTCGGCGTCGCGCAGGCGCGGACCCATGTCGGGATCCTCGTCCATCATCCCGAAGATCCGTTCCATCACCTCGCGGAATTCCTTCGGCGACCTGAAGCTGCCCATGGGCGCAGTCTACGTGCCCTGTCTCTATCCTCGCCGCGCGTGAGCACGCTGCACCTGCATCCGACCGCGCCGCTGGCGGAGCGCGTGCTGCTGCCCGGCGATCCCGGTCGCGCGCTGCTGCTCGCCCAGGTGCTGCTCGAGCAGCCGAAGATGTTCAACCACAACCGCGGGCTGTGGGGCTACACGGGCGGCGCCGCCGACGGCGAGCCGTTGACGATCCAGAGCACGGGCATGGGCGGGCCCAGCGCCGCGATCGTGATCGAGGAGCTCGCCCGGCTCGGCGCGCGGCGCATCGTGCGCGTCGGCACCTGCGGGGCGTTCGCCGCGAGCCTCGCGCTCGGCGACGCGCTCGTGGCGGAGACGTCGATCGCCGCCGATGGGACGAGCCGCGCGCTCGGCGCCGGCGAGCGCGTCGCGGCCGATCCGACGTTGACGGATGCGCTGGAGGCCGCGGCGCGCGCCGACGGCGGCGGCGCCGTGCAGCGCGGCGCGATCCTCACGACCGACCTCTTCTACGCGCCCGACGGCGCCCACGCCCGCCCGGTCGCCGACGGCGCGCTCGCGATCGAGATGGAGGCGGCCACGTTGTTTCAGCTCGGAGCGCTGCGCGGACTTCAGGTCGGCTGCGTACTGATCGTGACCGATCTCCTCGCTCGGCCCGTGCCTGAGCGGATCTCCGCCGAGGGGCTTGAGGCTGCCGCCGAGCGTGTGGGGCGGATTGCCGCTGCGGCTCTGTCCTGAGCTGAGCCTCGGCCAACGGCATCTGGGGAGGGGGAGGAGCGGGGATTCGGGGGGCCCCAGCCCTGCTGGGGATCCCCACACCGTTCCTTGCACCACTTTGACGTGCGGCGATTTAGAACCGCATACGACACCAAAGTGTCGTCACGTAAATCCGGTGCAAGAAAGCGTGTGGGATCGGCGGCGGCGCCAGGGCACCGGCCGCCTCCCTTCCCCCTCCCCAGACGCCGTTCGCCGAGGCCCGAGCCCGCTAAGGCTTCTTCGCAGCGGCGGCAGCGCGCTTCGCCGCGGCCGCTTGACGCGCGCGCGAGGGGGTGCGCGAAGCCTTGGGCGCGACCGCGGACGGCGGGGCCATCTGCCCCGCGACCTCCGAGAGCTGGGTCGCGAGCGCGGCGAGCTGCTGCTCGATCGCGCCAAGGCGCGCTTCGAGCGCGCCGGCGCCGCCGGCGGAGGCGATGCGCTGCTCGACGCGGTCGAGCGTGTCCTCGACGCCCTCGAGCCGCTGCGAGACGGAGCGCACGCGGCGCGTGAGGCGCTCGAGGTCGCCGGCGGAGGGCAGGTTGAGCGCGCCCATCGCGACCTCCTGCGCCTGCGACGCCTTCTCGCGCGCCTCGAACGCGCGGGAGATGGCTCCGCTCACGAGCGGGCTCTCGAGCAGCTCCTGCGCGATGCGGCCGAAGGTGTCCTCACCCTGGCGCGAGATACGGGCGCGCAGGCCGTCGTCGGGGTCGTCGGTCGGCGACATGCGGCTCGACTGTAGCGAAGCGCCCGCGCGGCGACGCCGCATGCCGTTCGCACACCCTCAAGTCAGGCTTGAGGCTTCACTGGCGATTTAAACGCCGCGTTTACCGTCATGCCATCGGGGGTGTGGTACTCAAGTCCCTCGATGTCGAAGCCGATGGACATTCGTACTGCGCAACGCGGGCACCCGCTACGCGTTGTGGCATTTACAAACACACGGGTTCTTCTTTGCAAACGTCCAGATCAGCCGGTAGCTTGCCTGACGATCGCCAACGCGGCGAGCGCTCGACCACGCCGCGAAACGCGGCAGTGCGGGAGGATCAGGACGTTCCAATGACGACGAAGCTGCGCATCGCCTCGCTGGTCGCCAGCGTCCTGATCCTGATGGCACTGGTGTCCGTGCCCGCCATTGCGGCCCCACGGCACCTGCTCGTGACGCTGCTGGGCGGCAAGCAGGTCTCGCTGACCGTCGACGCCGACCCGAGCACGCCCGTGGGCAGCATCCCGCTCCCGGACCTCGGCATGCCGGTCGTCGCCGTCTCCGAGACGCCGAGCGCAGCCGCGCCCGCCACCGTCACGACCGCGCCGCCCACCGCGACGACGCCGCCCACGACGACCCAGACGAATCCGGGTCGCCCGACCACGCTGCCGACGACGACTCCCCCCACGACGACGCCGGCTGCGATCGGCGGAATCGTCGAACCTAAGGGTAAAGTCAAGCCTGAGGGTTCGGCCATCGCGGTGCCGAAGACGACTCCCCAGGACGGTGCCCCCGCGACGCCGACGCTCGAAGACACGACGCCCGCTCAGCCGGGCGAGGCGAAGCCGACCCCGTCGTCCCCCGGCTTCACGGTCGCGCCGACGCTTCCCGCGCCGATCGGCGTTCCGAGCTTCTTCATCGACCAGTTCCGGATCCCGCCCTTCCTGCTGCCGATCTACCAGGCCGCCGGCATCGAGTACTCCGTGCCGTGGCAGGTGCTCGCCGCGATCAACGAGATCGAGAGCGACTACGGCCGCAACCTCAACGTCTCCAGCGCCGGCGCGCTCGGCTGGATGCAGTTCATCCCGTCGAGCTGGGCGATGTACGGGGTCGACGCGAACGGCGACGGCGTCAAGGATCCCGACAACCCGGTGGACGCGATCTTCGCCGCCGCGCGCTACCTGAAGGCCGCCGGCGCCGAGACCGATCTCCCCCGCGCCATCTTCGCCTACAACCACGCCGACTGGTACGTCCAGTCCGTGCTGCTGCGGGCACGCGTGATCGGCGGCATGCCGGCCGACCTCGTCGGCTCGCTCACCGGGCTGACGCAGGGACACTTCCCCGTCGCCGCCCGCGCCACGTACGCCGACGGCCTCGACGCCCGCGCCGCCACCCGGCGCGTGCACGGCACGAACGCCGCGGTCCCGATCGAGGGCGATCCGACGCGCCGCTCGATCAACGTCTTCGCCAAGCGCGGCGCGCCGGTGATCGCCGTCAACGACGGTCGCATCGTCAAGCTCGGCGTCAGCGCCCGGCTCGGCCGCTTCGCGATCCTCGAAGACGTGTACGGCAACCGCTACACGTACAGCCACCTCGGCTCGATCGCGCGCAAGTACCCGGTGCCGAAGGTCCGCACCGCGAGCGCCGCGCGGGTCAAGCAGGAGCTCGAGCTGCCCAAGCACGACGCGAAGCCGACCGCCGCCGCGAGCGCGGGCACGCGCCGTCCGGGCGTCGGCGCGCCGAAGACCAGGAAGGCCCAGCGCGCAAAGGCCCACCACGCGAAGGCGGCTCACAGGAACGCCCACGTCCGCAAGGAGCGCGTCGCCGCCAACGCCGCGAGCACCGACACGGCCCCGGTCGAGAAGGAGCGCCTGTTCGCGAGCCCCGAACGCCCGGCCGCGTTCCACAACGGCGGGCAGCACCAGCTCGAAGCGATCGGCGAGCAGATGACGAGCGTGCACGGCTACTTCACGCCGGCGCTCAACCTCGATCCGCACGACTACGTCCTCAAGCCGCTGCACCGCGGCGCCTCCGTGATCGCCGGCACGATCCTCGGCCGCGTCGGCAAGACCGACCCGCAGCTCGCACCGCACGTCGAGTTCGCGATCCGGCCCGCCGGCCGCGGCGCGCCGCAGATCGACCCGAAGCCGATCCTCGACGGCTGGAAGCTGCTCGAGTCGACCGCGATCTACCGCGCCAAGGGCACAAGCCCGTTCTTCGGCCGCGACGCCGTGCACCCGTCCGTCGGGCAGGTCCTGCTGATGAGCAAGGAGGAGCTCCAGCAGCGGGTGCTCGCCGACCCCGACGTCGCGATCTACCCCTGCGGACGCCAGGACATCGCGGCCGGCGCGATCGACCGCCGCGTGCTCGCGACGATCGAGTTCCTCTCCGCGAGCGGGCTGCGCCCGACGATCTCGGCGCTCAAGTGCGGCCACAGCTACCTGACCACGTCGGGCAACGTCTCCGAGCACTCCAGCGGCGACGCCGTCGACATCGCGGCGATCAACGGGATCCCGATCTACGGGCACCAGGGCGAGGGCTCGATCACAGACATTACGATCCGTCGCCTGCTGACCCTGCAGGGCGCGCTGAAGCCGCACCAGATCATCAGCCTGATGACGTACCCCGGCACCGACAACACGCTCGCGCTGCCCGACCACGCCGACCACATCCACGTCGGCTTCCACCCGGTCGGCCTCGGGCCGCTCGAAGGCTCGCTGCAGGCCGTCCTCAAGCCCGAGCAGTGGACCAAGCTCGTCGATCGCCTCGACAACATCGAGAACCCCGTCGTCTCGACGCACCCCTCGAAGTACGCGATCAAGGACGGCCGCGGCGACTGACGACGCGCTCGCGCGCTCGGAGCGGGCATTCCGCTTCGTGCAGTTCGAGCTGCCCTGGGCGCTCGGCCCTCCGGACGGGCGCTACCTGCTGCGCGAGCAGGCCGACGGCGAGGCGACGCACGTGCTCGTGCTCGCGACGCTCGGCGCACCCGAGCGCCGGCGCCTGGGCGGTCGTCGCGCACGCGCGGTGGCACCCGAGCCGCAGCCGGCCGCTGTCACGACCGGACGCGCGACGGTGATCGACGCGCAACCCGTCGCAGGCGGCGAGGCTGCGCGCTGGCTCGAGCAGGTCGACGTCGCGACCGCCGAGGCGGCGTTCGCCGCCGTCGTGCGCGCCGTGCGCACGCACCGGATCGCGAGCGGCGACGTCGACGTGCATCCGCCGGCACTCGCGCAGGCGCTGGTGGTGCGCGTCGGTTATGGCGCCGGCGAACAGGTCGCCGAGGGTCGCTGGGCGTCCGCGCGCGAGCTGCCGGCGGCGCGCGCGCCGCGGCGCAGGCGCGTCGCTGCGCTGCAGCCGCAGGAGCGGCTCGCCGCGCTCCTCGGCGGGCGCTCGCACGCGCTCGCGTGCGAGGAGCTGACGCTGCGCGCACGCCACGATCTCGACCACGGCCAGCTGCGGGAGGGAGCGCTGCAGCTGCGCACGGCGCTCGACGCCGCACTGCGCGAGCTGGCGCGTGAGGAACCCCGCTCCGCCGCGTTCGCGGAGCGCCTGGAAGAGCTCGAGGCACGCCGCGCCGCCCTCGATCCGCTGGCCGACGCGGCGATCGGCGGATTGCTGCCGCCCGCGGCGGCCGAGCAGCTCGACGAGACCCTGGGACGCCTCGAGGCGGCGTTGCGAGCACGTGCCGCGGGGGAAGCCTAAGGCTCGACTAGAGCCTTAGTTAGCGACCTTCGAAGCGCGCAGCGCGCTTCTCGAGGAAGGCCGTGATGCCCTCCTTCGCGTCCTCGGAGCCGAACACGGCGGCGAACGCCTGCTGCTCGGCGGCGATCCCCTCGTCGAGGTCGCTCTGCGCGGAGACGCGCTTGATCTGCTCGACCGCGAGCGGCGCCTGGGTGGAGAGCCGCTGGGCCCACTCGAGCGCCGTCGCAAGCAGCTGCTCGTCGGGCACGACGCGATTGACGAGCCCGCATGCGAGCGCCTCCTCGGCACCGATCGGATCGCCGGTCAGGTTCAGCTCCAGCGCCTTCGCCTCGCCGACGAGCCGCGGCAGCCGCTGCGTGCCGCCGAACCCGGGGATGATCCCGAGCTTGATCTCGGGCTGGCCGAAGGTCGCCGTTGCGGCGGCGATGCGGATGTCGCACGCCATCGCCAGCTCGCAGCCGCCGCCGAACGCGATCCGGTTGACCGCCGCGATCGTCACGACCGAGCTGAGCTCGAACGCGCGGAAGAGGTCGTGCGCCGCACCGACCAGCGCCCGCCCCCCGGCCTCGTCGAGCGTCGTGAACGCCTTGATGTCGGCGCCGGCGCAGAACAGCTTCGGGTTCGCCGAGGCGAACACCAGCGCGCGCACCTCGCCCGTCGCGAGGACGTGATCCCAGACGCGCCGCAGCGCAGCGATCGTCTCCGGCGCGAGCGAGTTCGCCGGCGGTCGGTCGAGCCAGGCGATCGCGACGGCGCCGCGCGACTCGAGCTTCACGGGCCCCTCCTCCCAGCCCGCGTCCGGGCGCGGCTGTGCGGGGACGTCGGCGCCGGTCACGGGCGGGATTGTATGACCCGCCGCCGGGTGCCGGCGCAACTTCGTCGGACCAAAGCGTGTTCCCACCCTGAACCCTGGTCAAGCGGAGGAGGACGTCACATGCGACATCGAGCGACGTACGCAGCGTTCGCCTTTCTGGCGATCCTCGCGACCGCCGCGATCGTGACCGCGAGAGCCGACGCCGCGAGCCCGTCGGTCACCGTGCGCAGCGCCACCGGCGTCACGACGACGGGCGCGCGCCTGCATGCGGGCGTCAACCCCCACGGCCTGGCGACGACCTACGCGTTCGAGTACGGGACGACGCGCGCCTATGGGCTGCGCACCGCGACCCGTTCCGCCGGGTCGGGCACGAGCCTGCGCGACGTCGCCGCCACGCTCGGCGGGCTGACGCCGGGCGTGCGCTACCACTACCGCGTCGCGGCGATGAACGCCGACGGCACGACGACGGGTGCCGACCGCTCGTTCGTGACGAAGCTGCCGCCCGCGCACGCTCCACTCGTGCTCGCCACCGCACCGTTCGCGCCCTACGCGAACAGCGTCACCCTCACCGCGCAGGTGAACCCGGGCGCCGCGCCGACGACCTACCACTTCGACCTCGGGACGACGACCGCCTACGGCCAGCAGACGCCGACGCGCACGCTCGGCGCGGGCGTGACACCGCGCGCCGTGCGGCTCCCCGTCAGCGGCCTGCGCGCGCACACGACCTACCACTTCCGCCTCGCCGCCTCCAATCGCGCCGGCGCGGTGCTCGGCCCGGACGTGACGTTCCGCACCGGGCCGTTCCCGCCAGGGCAGCTCGCGGTCGGCGCGCGCCCGCACCGCCAGCGCCGCTCGCACCCCTTCTTCATCGTCCACGGCGTGCTGCGGCTGCCGTCCGGCGTCTCGGTGATCGACGGCTGCGGCGGCATCGTCGAGGTCGCCTTCAGCTCGCGTCGCGACACGGTCGCGCAGCGACGCGTGCGCATGGGCGCCGGGCATTGCAGCTTCCGCGTGCGGATGCGCGCGCTGCCGCCCGCGGGCCGGCGGCTGCTGCGCGTGCACGTGCGCTTCGAGGGCAACGCGCTGCTGACGCCGTTCGAGGCGCGCAGCTTCCGCGTGCGCTTCCGCTCCTGAGCCCGAACGCACGACGGCCCCGGGGATGCCGGGGCCGTCGCGAAGGGATGAGCAGGTCGGGCCTGGTCAGACGCCCGCCGTGGCGGGCTCCGCGACGCGGCGCGGGAGCAGCGTCTCGCGCGCGATCACGAGCCGCTGGATCTGCGCAGTGCCCTCGTAGAGCTGCATGATCTTCGCGTCGCGCATCAGCTTCTCGACGGGGTACTCCTTGATGAAGCCGTAGCCGCCGTAGACCTGCACCGCATCGGTCGCGACCTTCATCGCGGCGTCGGCGGCGAAGCGCTTGGCGTGCGAGGAGAGCAGCGTGTTGCGCTGCCCCTGGTCGAGCAGCACGGCCGACTTCCACGTCAGCAGGCGGGCGGCCTCGATGTCGGTTGCCATGTCGGCGATCATGAACTGGATCGCCTGATGCATCGCGATCGGCACGCCGAACTGGACGCGCTCCTTCGAGTAGTCGATCGCGAACTCCATCGCAGCGCGAGCGATGCCGGTCGCCATCGCGGCGACGCCGGGGCGCGTGCGATCGAGCGTCATCATCGCAAGCTTGAAGCCCTTGTTCTCCTCGCCGATCAGGTGGTCGGCCGGGATCTCGATGTCGTTGAAGGAGACGGTCGCCGTGTTCGACGCCCGCTGGCCCATCTTGTCCTCTTTCTTGTCCACCACGACGCCGGCGTCGCGGGGCACGATGAAGGCGGAGATGCCGCGGTGGCCGGCCTCCTTGTCGGTCTTCGCATAGACCGTGTACCAGTTGGCGTAGCCGCCGTTCGTGATGAAGCACTTCGAGCCGTTGATGACCCACTTGTCGCCCTTGCGCACGGCCGTCGTCTTCATGCCCGAGACGTCGGAGCCGGCGTCCGGCTCGGTGAGGCAGAAGGATGCGAGCAGCGGGGCCTCGGTCAGGCGGCCGAGGTACTCCTTCTTGAGCTCCTCGGAGGCGCCGAGCACGACCGGCGCGGTCGCGAGGCCGTTGCAGCCGAGCGAGGTCTGGATGCCGGAGCAGCCCCACGACAGCTCCTCCTCGATCAGGCAGCCGTCGAGGTAGCCGGCGCCCGGGCCGCCGTACTCCTCGGGGATGTGGGTGTTCATCAGCCCCACCTCCCAGGCCTTCTCGAGGATCTCCTGAGGCCAGGTGCCGTCCTTGTCGTACTCCCAGGCGACGGGGCGAATCTCCTTCTCAGCGAAGTCATGCGCCATCTCGCGCAGGTTCTTCTGCTCGTCGGTGAGCGTGAAATCGACCACGGTTGATCTCCTTGTGGCGCAGACAGATTGACTGGTCAGTCAATACCTGATCCGAAGGGTAGCGAACCGCCGGGCGACAGCGCAACGGGGAGCCGCCGCGAGCGGGCTTTCCGCCGCCCTCACCGGATAGGCTGCCGCCCATGGCACGACCCCGACGCTTCGAGCTCGACGAGCTCGTCCTCCGCCCCGGCACGTACTTCAACCCGGACACCGAGGTGCTGATCGTCGTCGACGACTCACCCGAGCTCGACCAGGCCAGCTTCGACGCCGAGGAGCAATCCGACGGCGGCGACTGGGTGCTGGTCTCCGACGAGCTGCCGCTCGACGAGGCCACGCGCGACGAGCTGCTCGAGCGCTTCCAGGTCCGCTACCGCTCCGCCGCCCCGGGCCCGGAGCTCGGCGACGAGGACGACGAGGTCCCGCTCGACCCCGACGCCGATCTCGACGAGGACGACGAGCTGGAGCCCGACGAAGACGTCGAAGAGCTCGACTGACGCGCTACGCGAACGCGAAGGTGAGGGCCAAGACGGCGTAGACGGCGAGCAGCTGCACGCCCTCGAACCACGTCGACTCGCCCTCGTTCGTGACGTGGCCGGCGATCAGCGCGGCGATGAAGATCGCGCCGAGCTCGAACCCGTTGAAGACGAGCGGCATCGGAGCGGGCCCGAGCACGAACGACAGCAGCACCAGCACCGGTGCGACGAACAGCGCGATCTGGGCGCTCGAGCCGATCGCGATGTTCACGGCGAGGTCCATCTTGTCCTTGCGCGCGACGAGCACGGCGACCCAGTGCTCGGCCGCGTTGCCGACGATCGCCACGACGATCGCGCCGACGAAGAACTCGGTCAGCCCGATCGACTTCGCCGCCTCGGAGATCGAGCCGACGAGGATCTCCGACATCCCGGCGACGGCCACGCCCGCGAGCGCGAGCATCCCGACCGCGCGGCGCGTGCTCCACGGCACGCCCTCCTCGTCCTCGGCGGACGGCGGGTTGAAGAGGTCGCGGTGGGTGCGCAGCGAGAACAGCAGCCCGGCGCCGTAGGAGAGGATCAGCACGATCGCGACCGCGAACGAGAGCTGCTCGACGGTCGAGCCGTAGGCGATCCGCTCGGCGCCCGGACCGGGCAGCCCACGACCCTCGACCAGCTCGAAGATCGCAGGCATCGCCAGCGCCGCGACGGCGAGCAGCAGCATCGCGGACTGCGCGGAGGCGCTGACGCGATTGAAGTACTGGCGGTCGCGCCCGATGCCGCCGGCGAGCATCGACGCGCCCAGCACGAGCAGGACGTTGCCGATCACCGACCCGATCAGCGATGCCTTGACGACCTCTTGCAGGCCGGCGTGGAGCGCGAACAGCGCGATGATCAGCTCGGGCGCGTTGCCGAACGTGACGTTGAGCAGCCCGCCGATCCCGGGACCGGAGCGGGCGGCGAGCTCCTCGGTCGCGCGGCCCATCAGCGCCGCGGTCGGGATCACGCCGAGCGCCGAGCAGACGAAGACGATCACCGCCGAGGCGTTCGCGACGTCGACGACGATCGCCAGCGGGATGAACGGAACGAGCAGATAGGGCCAGCCGGCGCTGCTCGCGAGGAAGCGGCGCACATCCGGCCGCTGGCGACGTTCCGTCGACACGAGGCCGGAACGATACGCGACCGCCCCGGCGCGATCCCGCCCGCGCCGCTGCGGCGCGGGCGGGATCGGCGGGTCAGGCTACTTCGTCAGCAGCGCTGCGCACTGCTGGATCTTGGTGGCGTCGCCGCCCGCCTGCTGCAGGCACTGCGCGTACGCGTCGACCTGCTTGGAGGAGCCCGAGCCGGAGGAGCCGCCGCCCAGCGCACTGCCGCCGCCGAGGCCGGCGCCGCCGAGCAGCCCCTGCACCTGGCCGAGCAGCTCGCTCAGCGGATGCACGCTGGAGGGGGCCTCTATCGTCTGCGGCGCGTTGAGGTCGTCGATCTCGACGCTGAGATCGACCGTCGCGGACTTCAAGCTGCCCGAGCTCGGCTCGATCGACAGTGCGAGTGCGAGCTTGCGCAGCGTCTTGTCGTCCTTGCCCGTCCACACGTCGACCTTCGCGCTCTTGATCGCGGACTCGATCTTCTGGCGCGTGTCGGCGGGGAGCTTGTCGGGGATCTGCGCGGCGCCGGCGGCACCCGCCGGGATCTTGTCGTGGAACTTCGCGAGCAGCCCGTCGACGTCGTCGAGCAGTGCGCTCACGTCGATCTGCGCGGTGACGTGCTCGGTGTCCACACCGCCGACCGACTCGCTGCCGACGACGCTCGGGTCCTTCAGCCAGTTCATCGGATGGATGCCGAGGCTGCTGAGGCTGTCGAAGCCGGACTTCTGCTGGGACTGCTGGTTGAAGCTCTGCTTGAGCTGCGTCAGCAGCGTGGCGGGGACCTCGTACGCCGTGCCGCCGAGCTTCACGAACAGGCGGTCGCTCGTCGACGTCAGCCCGGCGGTTATGCCCTGATCCGCGGCGTGGGCGTCGAGGGCGAGGTCGAACCGGGGCAGGTTGCCGCTGCCGGCGCTCGCGAACGGGCCGGTGAGCGACACCTTTATCGGGCCTCTGAGCGACGAGTCGCCCTGCGCGTCGATGTTGAGCTGGAGGTTGACCTTGCCGCTGTCGATCTTGTGCAAGCCGGTGAACGTCTGCGTGAGCAGCACCTGCGCGTTGCTCGAGTCGCCTCCGCCGCCGCCGGAGCTGTCACCTCCCCCACCGCTGGAGCCGCAGGCCGCGAGTCCAAGCGCGGCGAGCGCGAGCGCGAGCAGCGCGACAAGCGCACGCCCGCGGTGTTGAAGGGAACGATGGGTGAGGGACACCTGCAATCTCCTTGGGCGACGTGGCGGCCGGCTGCGCGAGCGTAGCATCCGTTCGCGTGCCTTCCCTGCGCAGATTTCTGAGGACATCCATGTTTGCATGTGCGCTGGTCGGGCTTGCCGGCTCGAGCGCGCAGGCCGCCGACCGGGTCCTCGTGATGGGCCGCGACGGGCATGTGCACGCACGCCTGGACCGCGCGCTGCCGGCCGCCGACGTCGCCTCCGCGCAGCCGTTCGTACCCGCGCGAGCGACCCCTCGCGTGCGCGCCGCAGCCGGCCGCGCCGCAGCGAAGCGCCGCGCGCCCACCTTCCGCAGCGAGCTGAAGCGCCTCTTCACCAGCGGCCAGATCGAAGCCGGCGCCTACACCGAAGCGCGCCGCCTCTTCGACCAATGCCTCAGCACGGCCCGGCGGCTGCGCGGCGCCCGTCGCGTCGAGCTGCTCGGCGTGATCGCGAACATGCACGACATCGCGGCGCGCGGCGCGCTGACCGCGAGCCGCCTGCCGGTGCTGCTGACGACGCTCGAGCGCAACCGCGAGTGGTGGACGACCGGGCGCCTGCTCTCCTACAGCCAGCGGGTCGAGTTCTCCGGCAGCGAGCTGGTGTGGGAGTACTACCCGGGCGAGGGGATCGAGCTGCAGGTGCTCGGGACGTTCGGCAAGGCGAACGGGCTGTGGCAGTCCCACCAGGACGGCAAGCTGCAGGCGCTGCTGGACGAAATGGTCGCACTGGCCGTGCAGCGCGGCCCGGCGCTCGCGTGGGAGTACGACTTCGACTTCGGCGGCGGCGCGCCGCCATGGACGAGCGCGCTGTCGCAGGCGACGGGCATCCAGGCGCTCGCGCGCGCCTCCGTGCGACTCGGCGAATCGACCTACCTCGCCGTCGCCAGGCGCGCGCTGACGCTGTTCCGGCTGCCGCCGCCGCTCGGCGTGCGCGTGCGCACGGCGCTCGGAGCGCGCTACCTGATCTACTCGTACGCGCCGAGCCAGATCGTCGTCAACGCCTTCGTGCAGACGCTGATCGGCCTGCTCGACTATGCGCGCATCGCGCACGATCCGACCGCCGACAGGCTCTATCGGGCCGGCGACCGCCAAGCGCGCCATGACGTGGCCGCCGTCGACACCGGCGCCTGGTCGCTCTACCAGCTCGGCGGCGCGGAGTCGACGCTCCCCTACCACGAGCTGCTGCGCGACTTCCTGCGCAACCTCTGCGATCGCACCGGCGTCGCCGTCTACTGCGACACCGCACAGCGCTTCACCCAGGACCTGAGCGACCCGCCCGTGCTCGAGCTGCTGACGCATCGCGTGCGCGCGCGCTCGCACGTGCTCGTGCGCTTCCACCTGTCGAAGGTCTCGCGCGTCGGGATGACGATCCGCGACGCCGGCGGCAAGACGGTGCTCAGCACGAGCACGACCGTCGCGCGCGGCGACCACGCCTACGCCTGGCGGGTCCCCCACCGGCAGGGCACGTACGACGTGACGCTCTCAGGCACAGATCTGGCGGGGAACGTCGCGCGCTCCGCCGGGACGATCGACGTGGTGGGAGCGAAGGCGAAGCCGCGCCGCTGACGGCGTCGCGGTTTGCCAGCACCCGAAAGCGGGAGTATCGTCGTCTTGACCTGGGGGATCGTGCCGTCGCACGGGCGGCACCGGACGCCGCGTAGCGGCGGAGGATCATCATGTCCAATCGCACCAAGGCGTGCCTCGTGCTGGGCGCCTCCATCAGCCTGCTCGCGGTCGGCGCCGCATCGGCCACCGCCACCATCGAAAAGCTGATCTTCGCGCATTCGGGAGAAGTCACCGCTTCCGGCACGGCCACGTTCACCGCCGGAGAAGTCACCGTCAGATGCAGACTGACGTTGACCGCTTCACTCAACAGAGAAATAACGCCGACCAGAGGCGAAGCGCTCGGCTCGGTTCCGAGAGCCGTGACGAGTGGCTGCGAAGGCGGAGAAAGACCGTCCGTCACGTTCCTAGCGCCTCCGTCGACGCTCGCGTACAGCTCGGTCAGCGGCTCGGAACCCGAAGCCCTGACCGCAGTCCTAATGTCGATGAACGGCACGAGCGTGAACATAGCCTCGGGCAGACTGTCCTGCCTATACAGAGGCGAAGTCGGCCTCAGCGCCGCGCTGAGCGGCGCGAACCCCTATCCCGTGGGGACGCTCTCGACGCTAGCGAACAGCCTCTCGCTCGTCAGAGGCGAAGGCTGCGCGAGAACGGGGTCGATCAGAGCGAGCCTCAGCCTCGCAGCAGAAAACTGGCTCATAGAAGCCCTCATACTCGAATTGGCGGCGTCACCCCGGACAGTGACTCGCGCCCAGGCGCAGTCCGGCGTCGCCGTGACGTTCACGCCGACGACGATGACCGTCAGACCGACCACCGGCAGGTGGCGAGACGGCGCCAACGGCTGGACGACGGACGTCACGCCCTGCCTGACGACGATCATGTACCCCACCGGCATGTGCCAGCTCACGCTCACCGCGACGGCTACAGCTGGGACGAACATGCTCCAACTCATTAACGGCTCGAACGTCGTCGTCGGACAGGTCCCGGTCACGCCGTGAGGCGACCGTCGGCGAGCCGGTCGCCGCGTGCGGCGGGCTCGCCGGCCTACCGGGCGCACGAGCGAGCGAGCGAGCGGGCGGGCACCTCGTACAATCCGACGCGTGGTCGAGGCCGCCAACCGCACCTGGATCCTCACCGGCTCGCCGGAGAACTACGCGGCCACGCGCGAGCACGGCTACGAGCTGATCGGCCTGAAGGAGCGCAACCGCAACCGCGCGCTGGAGATCGTCCCCGGCGACCGCATCGTCCTCTACCTGACGCGGATCATGGCGTTCGCCGCGAGCATCCGCGTGACCGGCGAGCTGTACGAGGACCGCGCGAAGGTCTGGCCGGGGAAGCCGGGCAAGGCGGATCCGTATCCGTGGCGCTTTCCGACGGTCCCCGAGCTCGTGCTCGACGACGACGCCTGGATCCCGGCGGAGACGCTCGTCGACACGCTCGAGCACATCGGCAAGTGGCCGCGCGAGCATTGGAAGCTCGCGTTCCAGGGGCAGATCCGCGCCGTCTCCGAGCACGACGCGACGGTCCTGCTCGAGCGCCTCGGCGCGGCGGCAGGCGCCCGCGCATGAGCGACGAGCGCCCTGGGGCGCTCCTGCGCGTCGTGGACGCGTGGCGCGCGCTCACGGCCGAGGGCCGGATGGCGGCGTTCGCCGCGCTCGGCCTGTTCCTGACGATGCTGCTGCCCTGGTATCAGCAGAACGGCTTCAGCGGCCCCCACAGTCAGCCGTCGAGCAACGACCTGAACGCGTTCGCGGTCTTCTCGTTCGTCGAGGCGGCCGTCCTGCTCGTCGCCGTCGGGGTGCTGGCGCTGTTGTTCGCGCGCGCCGAGCGCCACACGTTCCATCTGCCGGGTGGCGACGGGACGGTCATCATGGGCGCCGGCCTGTGGGCGGCGCTGCTGCTCGTCTGGCGGCTGTTCGACAAGCCGGGGATCACAGGACGCGGCGTCGCGGCCAACGTCGGCATCCAATGGGGGATCTTCTTCGCGCTCGCCGCCGCCGGCGCGCTCGCGTACGCCGGCGGGCGCATGCGCCGCGCCACGCAACGCCGCGAGCCGCCGCTCGTCGCGCATCGTGAGCGGCGCCATCCGCCGGCCTGGCGGGAGCCGAGCGAGCCCGTGCCGGAGCCGCCGCGCGAGCCGCCCGCCCCCGGCACGACCGTCACACGGGTGCTGCCGCCGGAGCGACCGCGAGCGCGTCGGCCGTCGGTGCCCGAGGACCAGCTGACGATGCCGCTCGGTGGCGAGCCGCCCGCGGGCGACGACGACTGAGCCGGCGGGGCGCCGGGGGCGCCTCCCTATGATTCGCCGTCGATGAGCGTGGAGCCGACATCCGTCGAGGAGATCGCCGAAGGACTGCGCGCCGCCGGCTACCTGCCCGGCGAGGCGACCGCGCTCGTCTCCTTCCTGGCGGCGAAGCTCGGCAAGCCGATCCTCGTCGAGGGGCCGGCCGGCGTCGGCAAGACCGAGCTGGCGAAGGCGCTCTCGCGCCACCTCGGCCGCACGCTCGTGCGGCTGCAGTGCTACGAGGGACTCGACGAGGCGAAGGCGCTGTACGAGTGGAACTACCGCAAGCAGCTGCTGCGCATCCAGGCGGAGGCGTCGGGAACCGGCTGGGACGCGGTGCAGGAGGACATCTTCGGCGAGGAGTTCCTGCTCCCGCGCCCGCTGATGACGGCGATCGCCTCCGAGGAGCCGGTCGTGCTGCTGATCGACGAGATCGACAAGACCGACCAGGAGTTCGAGGCGATGCTGCTCGAGCTGCTGTCCGACTTTCAGATCTCGATCCCGGAGCTGGGCCGGATCGATGCGCGCACGCAGCCGATCGTGCTGCTGACGTCGAACAACTCGCGCGAGCTGACGGAGGCGCTCAAGCGCCGCTGCCTCTACCTGTGGCTCGACTATCCCGAGCTGGAGCACGAGCTGGCGATCGTGCGGCTGCACACGCCCGAGCTGGAGGAGACGATCGCACGCAAGCTCGTCGGGATCATCCACGAGGTGCGCGAGCTCGACCTGAAGAAGCCGCCCTCGATCGCCGAGTCGATCGACTGGGCGCGCGCGCTGCTGCTGCTGGGCGCCGAGGACCTCGACGCGAAGACCTTCCGCGAGACGATGTCGATCATCGTCAAGCACCGCACCGACCTCGACACCGTCGCCGCGCGCGTCGGCATGCGGCTGGAGGGGGCGCCGGACGCCGCCTTCGGAGCCCCGCGTGGCGGCTGAGAGCGCGCCGGGCGGAATCGACGCGAAGCTGCTCGGCTTCGCGGAGGAGCTGCGCAGCGAGGGCGTGGCGATCGGCACCTCCGAGCTGCTCGACGCGTTCGCCGCGCTGCGCGAGGTGCCGTGGAGCGCGCACGGCGCCTTCAAGGAGGCGCTCGGCGCGACGCTCGCGAAGTCCCAGGAGGACCGGCAGGTCTTCGAGCTCGTCTTCGACCGCTTCTTCTTCCGTGCGGCGGAGGCGCAGGCGGTCGCCCACGACGTGACGGAGGGCGGCGCGCTCCAGGGCGCCGACCAGATCGACCTCGACGCGCTGCGTCAGCAGATCGCCGCCGCGCTGCAGGACGGGGACGAGGGCGCGATGCGCGACCTCGCACGGCTTGCGATCGCGGCCTTTGGCGAGCGCGGCGACGGCTCCGGGGTGATCGGCGTCGACGTGCAGCGGATCCGCCGTGCGCTCGGCCTGCGCGCCGAGCCGCAGCCGGAGCTGCCGCAGGACGATCCGCGCCGCGAGGGGCTGCCGCGCGAGCAGCTGCGGCGCTTCGAGGCCCAGCTGCGGCGCGAGCTGGAGCGCGCGCTGATCGAGCGCACGCGCAAGCTGCCGGCGGCGCGGCCGCTGAGCGAGCTCGACCGCTCGCTGCCCGGCGGGCCGATCCAGGATCTCGCGGCCGTGCATCGCGTCGTCGCCCAGCTCAAGCGCCGGCTGGCGACGCAGGGCCACGAGCAGCGCGGCGCCCGCCGCCACGCCCACGTCGACGTGCGCCGCACGATGCGCGCCTCGCTCGAGACCGGCGGCGTGCCGGTCGTGCTGAAGTACCGCCCGAAGCGCCCGAAGCGCCCGGAGATCTTCGTGCTCTGCGACGTCTCGACGAGCGTCACCTCGGCGAGCGTCTTCTTCCTCAGCGTCCTGCACGCGCTGCACGACTCGTTCCGCAAGCTGCGCTCGTTCGTCTTCATCGAGCGGATCTCGGAGGTGACGGACGTGTTCGAGCGCGAGCGCGACTTCCGCGCCGCCAACGAGGCGATCTCACGCGACGCCGGCGTCGCCGACATCTCCGGCTACACCGACTACGGCCGCGTCTGGACCGAGTTCCTCGCCGAGGTCGAGGACGACCTGCACCCGCGCGCGACCGTGATCGTGCTCGGTGACGCCCGCACGAACGGCCGCCCCCCGCGCGACGACGTCTTCGCCACGATCGCCGCCAAGGCCGGCCGCACCTTCTGGCTCAATCCCGAGCCGCGCCTCTACTGGAACTACGGCGACTCCGTGATCGCCGCCTACGAGCGCCACTGCACCGCGTTCGAGTGCTGGACGACGGCGCAGCTGGAGGAGTTCGTCAAGGCGCTCGCGAGCTCGCAGCCGGTGGTCCGCTAGCGGTAGGCTGCAGTCCTGCGTGAAACCAGGGGAGCTGGCGGGCAAGCCGGCTGAGAGAGCGCCTCCTCGCAGCACCCGGCGCTGACCCTTCGAACCTGTGGGGTAATGCCCGCGGAGGGAGCGATGGCAGGCGTACGGATCGACGGAGTGGAGCGGGTCTTCCGCGACCGTCGCGGTCGCGCCGCCGAGGTCGTGGCGCTGCGCGGCATGAGCCTGCATGCCGAGCCCGGCGAGATCGTGTGCGTCGTCGGCGCCAGCGGCTGCGGCAAGTCGACGCTGCTGGAGCTGATCTGCGGGCTGCAGATGCCCGACGCCGGCACGGTCGCCGCCGACCCGGCCGTGTTGATGCCCCAGCGCGACCTGCTGCTGCCGTGGCTGGGCGCGCTCGACAACGCCGCGCTCGCGCTGCGCGTGCGCGGGATCGGACGCGCGGATGCACGACGGCAGGCGTGGCCGCTGTTCGAGCGCTTCGGGCTCGCCGGCTTCGAGCGCGCGCGCCCCTCGCAGCTCTCGGGCGGGATGCGCCAGCGGGTCGCATTCGCGCGCACGCTGCTCGCCGGCAAGCCCGTGCTCGCGCTCGACGAGCCGTTCGCGGCGCTCGACGCGCTCACGCGTCAGGAGCTGCAGGGCTGGCTGGGACGCGCGCTGGCGGCCGAGCCGCGCACGGTCGTGCTCGTGACGCACGACGTCGAGGAGGCGATCGTGCTCGGCGACCGCGTCGTCGTGATGGCGCCGCGCCCGGGCCATGCGGTCGTCGAGCTGGACGTCCCGTTGGAGCGCCCGCGGCGGCGCACCGACCGCGCTGTGATCGCGCTGCGCGAGCAGGCGCTGCTCGCGCTCGGAGCGCCCGCGTGATCCGCGCGCTGCTGATCGTCGCGGCGCTGTTCGGCGCATGGGAGCTGTATGCGGAACTCGGGCCGGTCGATCCGCTGCTGCTGCCGGCCCCGCACGACGTCGGTCGCGCGCTCGTCGACGACCGCGCGCTGCTGTGGAGCAACTTCACGGTGACCGCCCGCGAGATCCTGCTCGGAGTCCTCGTCGCCGGCGCGGCCGGCTTCGTCCTCCCCATCGCATTGCACCTCTCGCTTCCGCTGCGCCGCTCGGTCTACCCGCTGCTCGTCGCCTCACAGGTGATCCCGATCGTGCTCCTCGCTCCGCTGCTCGTCACGTGGCTCGGCTTCGGCCTCGCACCGAAGCTCGTGATCATCGGCCTGGTGTCGTTCTTCCCGATCGTCGTCACGACGCTCGACGCGCTCACACGCGTCGATCCCGCGCTGACCAAGCTGATGCGAACGCTCGACGCCTCGCGCCTCTCGATCCTGCGCCACGTCGAGCTGCCGGCAGCGCTGCCGGGCCTCTTCAGCGGCGCGAAGGTGGCCGTCGCCATTGCCGTCATCGGCGCGGTCTTCGCCGAGTGGAGCGGCTCGGAGGCCGGCCTCGGCCATCTCGTCCAGCAGGCCATCCCGCAACTGCTCACGGCGCGTGCATACGCCGCCGTGCTGATCCTGTCCGCCTTCGCGATCACGCTCTTCGGGCTGCTCACGCTCGTCGAACGGCTCGTGCTGCCGTGGACGCACGACCCCCCAGGAGGAAGCACTCGATGACACGCGCTGTTGCCCTCGTCGCGCTCGTGGCCGCGCTCGCGCTGAGCGCATGCGGCGAGAAGCAGGACAAGCTCGGGACCGGTGGCGCGCGCGGCTCGCTGTCGCTGATGCTCGACTACCTGCCGAACGCCGACCACGCCGGTCTCTACCAGGCGCTCGCCGACGGCGACATGACCAAGGCGGGACTCGACGTGCACGTGCAGGTGCCGTCCGACCCGGCGGCGCCGCTGAAGCTGGTCGAGGCGGGCAAGGTCGATCTGGCGATCTCCTACGAGCCGGAGCTGCTGATCGCGCGCGACAAGGGCGCGCAGCTCGTTTCGGTCGCTGCGATCGCGCAGCGGCCGCTGACCTCGCTGATGACGCTCGACCGCAAGGTGCGCACGCCCGCCGACCTGCGCGGCGGACGTGTCGGGACGGCCGGGATCCCCTACCAGAGCGCCTATCTGCAGACGATCCTCGCGCGCGCCGGTGTGCCGCAGAAGAGCGTGAAGGAGACGAACGTCGGCTTCAACCTCGTCCCGGTGATGCTGTCGGGCAAGGTCGACGCGACGCTCGGCGCCTTCTGGAACGTCGAGGGCGTGCAGCTGCGGCGAGCCGGCAAGCACCCGCGGATCATCCACATGGAGCAGGTCGGCGTGCCGATCTACGACGAGCTGGTGGTCGTCGCGCGCAAGGACACGCTCGCCGAGCGCGGCGACGACGTGCGCGCGTTCGTGCAGGCGCTCGGGCGCGGCTACGCGACGGTGCGAGCGAACCCGGGCGCCGGCGCCGACGCGCTCGTCAAGGCCGACCCCGACCTCGATCGCTCCTTCACGCTCGCGAGCGTGAAGGCGTCGCTGCCCGTCTTCTTCCCCGCGGACTCGAGCAAGCCGTTCGGCTGGCAGGACCCGCGGGCGTGGGACGCGTACGGCCGCTGGATGTTCGCTCACCACCTGCTCTCAACGAGGCCGACCGCGAGCGTCGCGCTCACGAACGAGTTTCTCGCCGGACAGGGCTCGTGATTTGACGGACCACTCGCCGGTGCACTACCTTTGACGGGTTGCGCACCGGCGGGGGACGTCTGGTGCCTGGGGAAAGGGGGTTGAACGGTCAGAGCAGACCGGGGTCTCACCGTTCGTAAATCGACAAGGAGAACGACAAGCATGCGTACTCTGAGAAGCGCGGGACTGCTCGCGCTCGCAGTCGCGTCGTTGATCGCGTTCGCCAGTGGAAGCGCGGCGGCGCTAAGATCGCTCGGGATAGCACCCAACGAAGAAGTCACCGCCAGATTCCTTGTGGAAATCACGGAATCGGCAAGAATCACCACTGTCTCCTGCGAAATGTCCCTAACCGAGAGATACCTGCCCTCCATCGCAAAGAGATCAGGCGAAATACTCGGCATCATGAGAAGAATCGAATTCACCGGTTGCATTGACAACTTCGGAAGAAGATGGACGGTGACTTCGACCGTCGAACCGGGAACTCCGGTGAACGTCATGTACAACGTGTTCCTAGGCACGCTACCCAACATAACGGGCATACTAGCCGGAGCCCCGAATGTCGGGATTCGCATGAGAGGCGAAGGCGGAAGACCAAACTGCCTCTTCCGCGGGCCGCTCTTGTTCCTAATATCGAGACTCGGCGAACCGAACTTCAACGCAAAGACCTTCCTAAGATCCCCGTTGAGATACATCGAAGGGGAATGCGGGAGAGAAAGCTCGATAGAAATCGAAGGCACGCTGCTCTACGAAAGAGCACAGGCGCTGAGAGTCACTCTACTCTGAGGGAGAACGATTTATCATGCGTACCTCGAGAAGCATCGGTCTGCTCGCGCTCGCAGTCGCGTCACTGGTCGCTTTCGCCAGCGGAAGCGCCGTGGCGCTAAGAGCGCTCGCCATAAACCCAGGCGGCCCGATAAGAGCCGAAGGTCCGGTCAGAGTCAACGAAGCGCTCAGAGTTGCCAACATAGAATGCGAACTCGTCCTAACCGGAATGCTCGTCAGACAGGTTCCGAAGATGACGAACGCCCCGCTCGGAAGCCTAACGAGACTCGAATTCAGAAACTGCATCGAAACGTTTAGAAGAATTCCGTGGATAGTGACGGCGCTAGTCGAACCGAGAATGCCCGCGCCGGTCTTCTACAACACGTTCCTAGGCACGCTACCCGACATAACCGGGATACTAGCCACCGCCCAGAACGTCGGCATACGCCTCACGAACGCAGAAAGAACCGTCGAATGCCTATTCCGCGGCAACCTTCCCTACCTAATATACCGGTCGCCAGGTGAACTCAAATTCAATCGAAAGATGTTCCTACCAAACCGCCTCAACTACTTCGAAGGCAGAGGCTGTAGACCGGAAGCCTTCGTGGAAATCGAAGGCATACTCATCCTCGAACCGGCCCAGGAAGTGACGCTAGTCTAAGCGCTCGCTCATGCCGCCGCCGCGACCGCGCGCAGATCGGGCGCGGCGGCGCGCAGCGCGTAGGCGCCCGCAAGGCCCGCCCACTCGCCGTACGGCGCGAAGAAGGCCGCGACGTCGCGCTCCTCGACGCGGGCGCGCGGATCGCCGGTGAGCAGGCGACCGACGAGCTTGACGTAGGCGAGGTCGCCGGCCGGCAGCGCGTCGTAGCGCCCCTGGCCGAGCAGCGCGAGCAGCGACAGCGTCCAGCTGCCGATCTCGGGGATCGCACGCAGCCGCCGCCAGCCGTCCTCGAGCCCGCCCACCTCGGCGGCGTAGAGGTCGACGCGACCGCTGGCGACCTCGCGCGCCACGCGCCCCAGCGCCAGCGCGCGCTTGGGGGCGAGGTCGAACGAGCACAGCAACGCGGGCGCCTGCGCCGCGATCCTCGCCGCGCTCGGCAGGTCGCGCAGTCCGCTGCGCTCGCAGCGGCGCCCGAGCCGCCCGACGACCCGCCGCTGGATCGCAGCCGCGCGCACGAACTCGATCAGCTGCTCGGTCACCGCCCACGCGAGCGCCTCGAAGGGCTCGGGGCGTCGGCGCAGCCGCACCGTCGGATCGGCGCGCACCGCCGCGCCGATCAGCGGGTCGTCGCGGAAGCGCTCATGGAAGGGCCGCAGGTCGTCGTCGACGCCGAGCGCGAAGCGCATCCGCTCGATCCCCCACTCCGCCGCCGCACGATCGGATGCCTGCGCGCCGAAGAGGACGCGATCGCGCGCCGTCTGCGCCACGCGCACGACGACCGGCTGCTCCTCGGGCCCATGGTGCAGCAGCCGGTGCACGACGCCGCCGCGCACCTTCAGGACGCCGTCCATCCCGTTCGCGCGCGAGAGCCGGAACGGCCACGCCGGCGCGACCTCGACGCGGTGGTCGATCACGAGCCCGCTACTCGCTGCGGCTGAGGAAATGCACGTCGAGCAGGAACGAGCGCGTCCCCACGACCGTCAGCTGCTCCGCCGCGGCGCCGCGCTTGCGCCGCGCCAGCGCCGGCTTGCCGCGCGCGGCGCGATGGCGGATCGCCACGACCGTCGCCGCGCCCGCAGCGAAGCCGGTCACGGCAACCGCAGCGGCCTGCACGGCGGGGCGCGAACGGCGCACCGGTTCGAGCGCGCGCACCTCCGCGAGCACGGGCAGGCTGTCGACCGTCTCCTCCGGCTCGATCCGATCCGGGTGGGGCTGCACGGAGGGCATCGTGACAGCGCCTCCGGTCGAATCGCAAGCGGCGCGGGGTCAGGCCGGTGCGCCGGCGCCGATCGGCACCGCTTCGGAGATCGACTCCTCGGCGCTCTCGGCCTCCTCGAACAGCCGCTCGTAGAGGCGGTAGCGGCGCACGACGGTGCCGCCCATCCCCTCCATCGCCCGGTTCATCGAGGTGTTGGACTCGAGGATCCAGCCCATCTCGCCGTACGTCTGCGGCGTGATCTCGGCCGAGTCGAAGTGCAGCTCGTAGAAGCGCGCGGCGACGCCGGTGTGCTGGTACTCGCGCTTGACGCCGAGCGCGAAGACGCGCACGCGATCGATCTTGCGTCGGTACCAGAGGAACTTCAGCCAGCCGAACGGCAGCAGCCGCCCGTTCAGGTGCTTGAGCACCTGGTTGTAGTCCGGCAGCGAGAGGGCGGCGCCGACCGTCTCGCCGTCCTTCTCGGCGATGAACGCCCAGTGCTCGTCGAGCAGCGGCTTGAGCGTCTTCGCGTAGTGCCGGACCTCCTTCTCCGTCAGCGGCGAGAAGCCCCAGTTCTTCTCCCAGGCGGCGTTGTAGACCTCGAGGAAGCGGTCGATCTCGGCGTGGATGTCCTTCTTGCGCATCGGTCGCACGACGATCCCGTGCTTGGACTCAACGCGCTCGGCGACCGTCCAGATCGCCGGGTTGACCTTGTCGCGCCCGGCGATCTCCAGCTCCCACATCAGCGTGTCCATCGCCTTCGCCATCCCCGCGCCCTCCAGCAGCGCCGGGTAGTAGCGATGCGTCCAGTTCGTGAGGATGATCGGCGGGCGCTCGAAGCCGTCGACGAGCACGCCGCACTCGTCGTTCATCGTGAAGTCCATCGGGCCGACCATGCGGTCGCGCCCGCGCGCGCGCAGCCACGCCTCGGCCGCGTCGAGCAGCGCCCTCGCCGTCTCCGGCTCGTCCTCGCACTCGAAGAAGCCGAACAGCCCCCAGGTGTTGTCCTGGAACTGGTTGAAGATGCGATCGACCTGCGCGGTGATGCGCCCGACGGCCTCCCCGTCGCGCCAGGCGAGGAAGTACTCGGCCTCGCCATGCTCGAACCAGGGGTTCCTCTGACGGTCCAGGAACTGGCGGCGCTCGAACACGAGCGGCGGGACCCAGTTCGGCTCGTTACGATAGAGCCGCCAGGGCAGCTTGATGAAGGTCGTGAGGTCGCGCTTGGAGGCGACCGGCCTGATCTCGAGGGCCATTGGCGGCGGACACTATATGCCCACCACCACGGACGTCTTCAGCAAGGCTCGAACGCACGAGCGCGTCGCGCAGCTTCAGGCGGCGCGCGAGCTCGACGCCGTGCCCTACTTCCGCCTGCTGGAGTCGGCCGCGGGGCCGATCGTGGAGATGGAGGGCGCGCGGCGGATCATGCTCGGGTCCAACAACTACCTGGGGCTGACGGCCGACGAGCGCGTCGTGCAGGGGGCGCTCGACGCGGTCCACCGCTACGGCACCGGCGTGACCGGCTCGCGGCTGCTCAACGGCACGCTCGACATCCACCTCGAGCTCGAGTCCGAGCTCGCCGAATGGCTCGGCACGGAGGACGCGCTCGTCTTCACGACCGGCCACCAGGCGAACCTCGGCGCGCTCGGCACGATCCTCGGCCCCGGCGACACCGTCATCGCCGACTCCGGCGACCACGCCTCGATCCTCGACGGCGTGCTGCTCTCGCGCGCGAAGCTGCGCGCCTTCCGCCACAACCGCCTCGACCTGCTCGAGAAGCGGCTGCGACAGGCGGAGGGCGACGGCGGCGGGATCCTCGTCGTCGTCGACGGCGTCTTCTCGATGGAGGGCGACGTCGCGCCGCTGCCGGAGATCGCCGACCTCTGCAGCCGCTTCGGCGCGCGGCTGATGGTCGACGAGGCGCACGGGCTCGGCGTGCTCGGCGCGCGCGGCGCCGGCGCCAGCGAGCTGCTTGGGGTCGAGGACCGCGTCGACCTGCGGATGGCGACCTTCTCGAAGTCGCTCGCCTCCTGCGGCGGCGTGATCGCCGGCCCGGCCGACGTGATCGACTTCCTGCGGATCCAGTCGCGCCCGTTCCTGTTCACCGCCTCGGGCGTGCCGGCCGCCGTCGGCGCCGCGCTCGCGGCCGTGCGCATCTGCCGCTCCGACGAGGGCCGTGAGCTGTTCGCGCGCGTGCTGGAGAACGGCGACTACCTGAACGCCGGCCTGCGCGACCTCGGGTTCCACGTCGTCGACCCGGTCGCGATGCCCGACGGGACGACGGTCGCGACGCCGATCGTGCCGGTGCTCGTCGCCGACGACTGGAAGGCGGCGCTGCTGTGGAAGGCGCTCTACGAGGCGGGTGTCTTCGTCAACGTCGCGCTGCATCCGGCGGTGCCGCCGGGCGGTGCGCTGCTGCGCACGAGCGTGATGGCGACGCACGACCGCGCGACGCTCGACGAGGCGCTCGGCGCGTTCGAGCGGGTCAAGCGCGCGTTCGAGGCGGAGCACGGTCCGCTTCCCGCGCCCGTCTGACACACCAAAATCCAGGTGCCTACGAAAAGGCCGCTCCTAGCGCACGAAGCGGACGGTTCGGGATTGACCCGCGAGGGTCCGCTCGCATAGCTTGAGTGCTGCCCGCCGGGCGGGCCCACACCACAGCAGACGGGGACTCCGAGAAGGGGCCACCGGATTGCAGAGAACGGTGCTCGGGCCCCGCGCGGTGAGCGATCATCGACCGCCCGATCCCCCAAGCTCGGGCGTCGGTTCACGGCCTACTCTTACGGAGGCAGGGAGAAAGAGTGCAGATGGACGGGTTGCCGACGATGTCCCACGGGCCGCAGCACCTGCGTGCCCTTCAGCGTGCCAACCACGTGCGCCTCGCGCGCGCAGAGTTGAAGCGGCGGATCGCCGAGGGCGAGCTGACCGCGGCGGAGGTGATCATGGCGTCCCCCTGGGAAGCCGACGGGATGGCGATCTCCGACCTGCTGATGAGCCAGCGTCGGTGGGGCGGAACGCGGTGTCGGAAGTTCCTCGCGATGTTCCAGATCTCGGAGGCGAAGACGGTCGGGTCGCTCACCGAACGTCAACGGCTGGCGCTCGGCGCACAGCTCGAGGCGCACGCCAAGATCGAACGCGTCCGCCCCGCCGAGCAGCCGCGGACCGTGGTCCGCGAGCTCGTCACGGCGTAGCGAGCTCAAGCGGCGCGCCCCGTGCCCGGGACGACCGGGCACAGGGCGCGCCGTCGTCGTTCCAGGACCGGAGCTCAGCGAATGCGGAAGGCGCGCCCGCCCGAGCGGCGCTTGAACAGCAGCGCCCAGCCGGCGAGCGCGAGCACGAGCACGATCCCCGCGACGGGGACCAGCGCCGTGCGCTGAAAGCCCGCGAACAGCAGCGCCGTGATCGCGACGACCGTGCACGCGCCGGAGAGCACGAGCGTGTGCGAGCGGAAGCCGCCGAGGTGCTCGCGGATCGCGATCTCCAGCCCGGCGACCGAGCCGAGCAACGCCGCCGCGGTCAGCAGGATCGCGCCGCCGTGGCCGCCGCGCAGGAGGCCCCAGACGCCGAGCACGATCGCCGCGAGCGCGCACAGCTCGACGAGCGGGAAGGCGCCCCAGGGCGGAGCCGGCGCGCTGTCGCGGCGGCTGCGGGGCACTTCGGGCGGCCGCGTCTTCAGCGACCCTCGGCTAGCGGGCATCCGGAGGAGAGCTTGACCTGCCACCAGCCCGCGAGCATCCCGACCAGCCCGAGCCGCGGACGCACGTGCCAGACGCCGCACCCCGGCTCGCCGAGATCGGCCTGGCTGATGCGGACGAAGCGATGGCGGCCGGGGTCGCGCAGCATCCGCTCCAGCAGCGCGCGCCGCTCCGCCTCGCGCGCGGCGCGGGCGGCGAGCACGCGCTGCACCTCGTGCAGGCGCTCGGCGAGATCGTCGCGCAGGCGCTCCAGCTCGCCGAGCCCGAGCAGTCGCGGCCCGGCGTGCGGCCCAGTCGCCCAGTCGATCCGGTCGCGCGGCGAGGCGTGCACGGCAAGCGCCGCGAGCTCACGCTCCAGGCGCGCGACCTGCGTACGCAGCGTGCGGCGTGCGGCGGCCTCGTCGATCCCCTGCGCGACGAAGGCGGGAGCTGCGGGACGCTGCGCGATCACCACCATGACGACGAGAGCCTCCTGTCCGGTCAGCCAAGTCTACCGCCCCGCGGACGCCGCCAAGCCGGGAACGTCAGCGCGCGCCGAGCGTCTCCGCGCACATCCACAGCGCCTCCTCGATCTGCATCGCGGAGATGCCGGCGACATGCACCGCGAACAAGAGCATCCGGTGCGTGCGGCGGGTGACTCGGCGCCCAACTGCCGCGGCGTCGAACAGCGGGGCGACCGGCGCGGTCGCGTCGGCGACGACGATCCGGCCGGCCGGCAGCGCGACGCCGTCCGCCTCCCCGCCGAGGCGCTCCTGCTCCTCGGCGAGCCGCAGCCCCAGCGGCCCGTCGAGCGTGTCGGCGTCGAGCGCCCACACCGGCACGCCCGTCTCGACGAGCGCGATCGTGAGCGCGTCGTCGAGCAGCCCCTGCGAGCGGAAGCCGCCGTGCACGAGCCGCTCCATCCACGCCGCCTCGACCGGGACGCGCGTGACGTCGGGGTCGAGCCCGACGTGGCGGAAGAAGACGCGGTAGGCGTGCGGGACCGGGCGCTGACGCAGCACGAGCGCGTCGGCGCCGCGGAAGCGCACGGCGAGCGCGTCGAGGTGCTCGCGCACCCCCGCCGGGCTGCGGCGCAGCTTCGGTGCGGGCAGCTCGCTGGAGACGAGGCCGAGGCCCGGCAGCTCGGTGCGCAGCGCCGCGGCGATCCAGCCGGCCTGCAGCCCCGGCCGGCTCATCCGCGCGTTCCTCCTCCCGCAGGCGGCCCGGCGAGCAGCGCACGCACGGCGCGCGCGAGCGTCGCCGGGGTCGCGACCTCGCCGGCGAGCGCGGTGCGCATCACCCGCCCGCCGCGGTAGGCGAGCACGACCGTCGGGCAGATCGCGACGCCGTAGAGGTTCGCGACCGCGCCGTCGCGGTCCTGCGCGACCGGGAAGCGCCAGCCGTGCTCGCGCACGAGCGTGCGCAGGGCGCCACGATCGCCGCGCACCGCCACGGCCGCGAAGCCGACCTGCGGGTAGCGCGGCGCGATCGCCTGCATCGCGTCGAGCTCGGCGACGCAGTGCTTCGATCCGGTCAGGAACGCGAGCACGACCGGGCCGCGCCGCGCGAGCGTGCAGCTGTTGAGCGCGCGCGGGTCCTGCACGCTGCACGCCGGCACTGCTCCGGCCGCGTTGCCGTGGTTCTTCCGCGTCGCGACGTTCGCGTCGCCGACGAGGTCGCTCGTCACCAGCGGCGCCGCGAACGGCCGCATCTGCGCGCCCGGCGCCGGGCCGCGCGAGCCTGCGCCCGGCGTGCTGAGCGTGTTGAACGTGATGTAGGCGAGGATCACGACCCCCGCGACGACGGCGATCCAGGTGGGGCGTGCGCTCACGCGATCGGCGCCGGCGGACGCGGCGATCGAGCGCGTCGGCGCGTCCGCATGCGCCGGAACGCGACGCGCAGCGCGGCGCGGTCGGACAGCACGAGCACCGAGGGCAGCACCGCGAGCACGCCGAGCAGCGAGACGGTCAGGTCCACGAACGTGACGATGCCGAAGTCGCGCAGCATGCGGATGTCCGAGAGCGCGAGCACGCCGAAGCCGGCGATCGCGGTCACGCCGGAGACGAGCACCGCGCGGCCGGTGGAACGGTAGGTGCGCGCGAGCGCCGCGGCCAGCTCGTGGCCGGCACCGCGCTCCTGCAGGAAGCGCTCGGACAGCAGCACGCTGAACTCGGTCGAGATCGCGATCACGAGCGCGCCGAGCGTCGCCGAGAGCGGGTTCAGCGGCACGCCCGTCGCGTAGACGAGCAGCGCCGACCAGCCGGTCGCGAGCACGATCGGCACGATCGGCACGAGCGCGCGCTCGAAGCGGCGGAACGCGGCGAGCAGCACGAGGAAGACCGCGAGCAGGCCGGCGAGCAGCGTCAGCAGCCGCCGCCAGGTCGAGGAGAGGTCGGCGTTCGCCTGCGCGGCGAGCACCGGCAGGCCGGCGAGCTGGGCGTCGACGCCGGCGGGCGGGTTCAGCTCGGCGCGCAGGCCCTCGATCACGCGCTGCTGCTCGTCGAGCGGCATCAGGCGGATGCCG